>NZ_JBKESZ010000003.1:0-316779 GCF_056355775.1 Bifidobacterium sp. LH_743
CGTCCGGACGCGACCGCGACCACCGCCTTCCGCTTCAGTTCCTCGGGCACCGGCCCGTGCCTCAGCTTGCGTTGGCCGGGCGCGAGCTCGTCGATCCACGCCATGAGCAGCTCCTTGCTTTTCGGATAGCCGAGCATCCGCATGGTGCGGCTGAGCCGTCTGCCGTATTCGAGGTAGTGGTCCACCGCGGCCCGCTTCTGCTTGTCGCTGTAGCGCCTGTAGCGTTCGCCGCGCCTGGAGGGGACGCCGGTGCGCTCCTCCTCGAGCCGGTCTTTGTGCCACATCCACAGCGAGCCCCTGCTGGGATAGCCGAGCTCGCGGATCACGTCGGCGGCGCAGCGTTCGTATTTGATGTACAGGTCCACGGCCCTGTCTCGCTGCTCCCTGCTGTACTTCGCCATAAGGGGGTTCTCCTCCCGGTCAGGGAGTCCAAGAAAACGTCACCACCTCACATCTGTTTTGTTGGACTCGGGAGTGGTGTTGTTCCTTCTTGATGCACAGGATGTTCTGCACGATCCCCGATTGGAAGAGACCATACTGAAAGCTGGCAAACGGATTCTGCGCACGGCTGATGAGACGCCGGATGGAGGCGTTCGCTTTGACATCTTCAAAGGTATCGAGGATTTCATCGAGCCTGGTTTCGAACTCGGGTCGGCGGGCGTCGGCTATCTGCTGGTCAAGCTGTATGAACACACGCACGACGACACGTATCTGAACGGTGCGAAGAAGGTCGACAAGCATCTGGACACCTTGCTCGTGAAGCAGGAGAGGGGAGCATTGCTGCCTTATCGGTTCAATCGAGAAACCGGTCAGCCGTTGGTCGAAGAGAACCAGATCGTCTATTATCTGGGGAATTGCCATGGTCCCGCGGGAACTTCGAAGTTCTATTATGAACTCGCCCAGGCTACCGGAGACAAGACCTATCTTGGGAAGATCACCGAGCTTGTCGATGGATTGGAATCCTTGGGAGCTCCGGATCGGCAGACCAATGGTCTATGGAATTCCGTGAACCTATGCTGCGGGCATGCCGGATTGATTCATTTCTTTATTGGATTGTATGCGGCTGACGGTGATGATCGTTGGCTTGATCTTGCGCGTCGGAGTGCGGCGGTGGTGCTTGGGCAGGAGGAGATTCTACCCAACGGTTCATCCGATTGGCCTCTGGCCTTCACCCGCATTGAACCGGATGTGTATTCAAGACCGATTGGATACTACACAGGCTCCGCGGGCATCGCAGCTTCCCTTCTCGAACTTTATACGCTTGAAACCGGTGAATACCACTGGCTTCGTTTGGCGGACGATCCTTTCCCGGAACGGCAGACGAAAAATTAATTGCCGGTTCTTCTTTCGTTCTATTTTGAAAATCAAGCTTTAAGGGGATTCCACACCATGAGGAAAAACATCAAGTATGTCGCATCGCTGCTTTCGGCCGTGTTGATTTTGCCGTTGACGGCGGCATGCGGCCATGTGGGCCAGGATGCTGAGGCTTCGGGGAATAACGATTCCGATGCTAAAACCATTGTGATCGGCGAGAACACCAAGACGAACAAGCCCGCAAACTATATCAACGAAGACGGCGACATCGACGGGTATGAGGCGCAGGTCCTCCGTAAGGTGGACGATCTGCTGCCGCAATACAAGTTCGAATACAAATCGCTTGACTGGCCGAATCTTCTTGTTTCCCTCGACACCGGGAAAATCGATGTTGCGGCAAGTACGCTGCAGCTGAACAAGGAGCGCAAAGCCAAGTATGAATATACGAGGCAGGGAGTGGGCAGCTACGTGGCACGTCTGGCTGTGCCGGAGAGCGACAATACGGTTCATAAGATCTCTGATCTTGCCGGCAAGACGGTGTATGCGTGGAATGGCGAGGCCACGGCGGACATACTGGAGCAGTACAACAAGGCGAATCCGAACAAGCAGATCAATCTTAAATATGGGGATTGGACCATCGAGCAGGCGCATGCGGCAGTCTCGAGCGGCGAAGCCGCGGCTGTGCCGTATACGGAAACCGGCATTGCGTCCGATAATAAGCAATACAAGACCAAGTTCAAGCCGGTGGGTGAGGTTTTGGACCAGCAGAATACTCAGTTCCTGCTTGGGAAACAGGACACGCAGCTGCGCAAGGACATCGATGGGGCCATCGCTAAGCTGCGTAAGAATGGGACGTTGAAGAAGCTGTCGGAAAAGTATTATGGCGGTGATTTCTCGGAGCCGGTCAAACCTAAGAGGTTGAGCTTCTGATGGGAGACTACTTCTCGTTTTCGCGGATGGTCAGCGCATTCCCGAAGATATTGGATTATCTTCCGGACACACTGATGATGGTGGGATATGCGCTGGCCATCGGCATCATCCTGGGACTTGTTATCGCCTATGTCCGCGTATTCCGAATTCCAGTGCTCAACCAGATTTTCGCGGTTTATATCTCCTTTGTCCGAGGGACGCCGGAGATCGTACAGCTGTTCATCGTCTATTACGGACTGCCGATTTTGGTGAAGGCTTGTTCCAACATCGATCTGGATTCAGTGGATGCGTTCTACTTCGCTGTAATCGCGTTGGGGCTTAACCAGTCGGCCTTCCTCGCGGAATTGTTCCGCGGGGCTTTGGAATCCATTCCGTCGGGACAGTACGAGGCGGGATACGCATCCGGATTGACCTGGTGGCAAACGTTCAGGCGCGTCATCGTACCGCAAGCTGTACGGTTGGTCATTCCAGGCTTGGGCGTAATGACTGTTGGTCTGTTCCAAACGACCGTACTCGCCTCCGCCATGGGCGTTATGGATGTGTTGGGTCGGGCCATTGCCCTGGGGAATGCGACGTCCCATAGCATCGAACCCTATGCGGATGCGGCAATCATCTTCATTGTCGTGAGCATACTTCTGGAGTTCATCTTCCATGTCGCGGACAAAAAGCTTTCCTTCGGAAAGGAGACCGCATTATGACCAGAGCCTTCAACTGGGCGCAATTGTGGATCAGCATCTCGCGAGGAATTCAGTTCGTTCCACAGACGCTCATCCTGGCATTTGCCCCTTTTGTCTTCTCGCTCCTGCTCGGATTGCTGGTATGCCTCATCAGGATTTGGAAAGTGCCGGTGATCGCTCCGCTGCTGAAGGCGATTGTGACAATCATGAAAGGCGTGCCGGTCTATCTTCTGCTGGTCACGGCCAGTCTGCTGGTCACACTGTATTTCAACGGTATCGCGGAAAAGCTGGGATGGACTGTTCGCGCCCGGAACATCAATGGAATCACGTTGGGAGTAATAGTGATTTCCATCGCCTCCATACCTATGATGTCCGAAGCTCTGCGCGGTGCGGCGTTGTCGGTTCCCCAAAGCCAATATGAGGCAGGTTATGCCGCTGGATTAAGCCGCTGGCAGATCACCCGAAGAGTCGTCATTCCCCAGATGATTCCGGAAGCGGTCCCTCTGCTTACCAATAACCTGGTATCGATGGTGAAAGCATCGGCATTGTGCTCGCTTATAGGCGTTCCCGAAGTGCTGAGCGCCTCCATCAGGGCTGCAAACCAACGATACGATCTGCTGGAGGGGTATATCGCCGCCGCTCTGGTGTATTGGGGACTTTGCTTCCTCATCGAAAAGGCGATGCGCCGTATTGAACTTTATACCGGCCGTTTCAAATCAATTCAGGCAAGCTGAGGTGGAAATATGATTGAAATCAGTCACGTGCGTAAAAACTTCGGAAAACTGGAAGTGCTCAAAGACGTAAGCCTGTCCTTGGAAAAAGGGGATGTCGTCTCCATATTGGGGCCAAGCGGCTCCGGAAAAACCACTTTCCTCCGGTCTTTGAATTTTCTGGAGAAGGCCGATGGTGGTACCTTGCGGATAGGCGGCGAAACCTATGATCTGCACAATGCCACGAAAAAGCAGATTCGGGATGTGCGGCTGAAAACCGCATTCGTGTTCCAGCACTACAATCTGTTCAACAACATGACGGCGCTACGCAATGTCATGGAACCGTTGGTCACCGCACGCAAGGTGCCGAAGGAGCAGGCGAGAAGAATAGCGGAGGATGCTCTGGCCAAAGTCGGTCTTGCCGATCGTCTCGATTATTATCCGTCCCAGCTTTCGGGAGGGCAGCAGCAACGTGTGAGCATTGCCAGGGCCATAGCGGTCAATCCCGAGGTCATTCTTTTCGATGAGCCGACGTCGGCACTGGATCCGGAGCTGATTGAGGAAGTGCTGTCGGTCATGCGTCAATTGGCGGATAACGGCACCACCATGATTGTCGTGACTCATGAAATGCGTTTTGCCCGCAATGTCGCCAATAAAGTCGTCTTTATGGAAAACGGCGTGATCGTGGAAGAGGGAACTCCTGAGCAGATTTTCGAACATGCTCAGCAGGAACGTACGAAACAGTTCCTGAATCGGGTCGATCTATCCTCCCAGATTCTATCTGCGTGATGGCTCTCATAATAAGGGGCGAGTCCGCTTGGTTGAATATGGGATTGGCGCTGCTGTTCATTGATGAAGGGAACGAGCAGCGCCAATCCCGTTTCGGCTCGTGAGATGCATGTTGTCCAGCTCCCGGACGCTCCCTGCCCGGCTCCCGGACAAAATATGCGGAAAAGTGCGATGCGTTGGTAAATTTTTACTTGGGTCCGGCAATGGTTGCAGAACCTACGAAAGGCCGTATGCGAAGCCTTTGAAGAGAAAACAAAGAAAGGGAGTAATGTCATGCCGTTCCTTGTAGCGCTCCTTGTCATTGCACTGATCATCGCGTTCCTGTTCCTGTCCACGTTGTTCATCGTGCCGCAGCAGCAGGCCTACATCATCGAACGATTCGGCAAATTCAACAAAGTCCAGTTCGCGGGCATCCACATCCGCATTCCGTTCGTGGACCGCATCGCAATGAAGACCAACATGCGCGTCAACCAGCTCAATGTGCAGCTGGAGACCAAGACGCTCGACAACGTGTTCGTCACCGTCGTGGCTTCCACCCAGTTCCGCGTGAACCCGGAGAACGTGGCCACCGCCTACTATGAGCTGCGCGATCCGGCCGGTCAGCTGCGTTCCTATATGGAGGACGCGCTGCGTTCCGCCATTCCGGCGCTGAGCCTTGATGACGCCTTCGCCCGCAAGGACGATGTGGCCTTCGATGTGCAGAAGACCGTCGGCAATGAGATGTCCCGTTTCGGCTTCACCGTGGTCAAGACCCTGATCACCGCCATCGATCCAAGCCCGCAGGTCAAGAACGCCATGGATTCCATCAACGCCGCCCAGCGCGAGAAGGAAGCCACCCGCCAGCGCGCCGAGGCCCAGCGTATCCAGATTGAGACCCAGGCTGCCGCGGAAGCCGAGAAGACCCGTCTGCAGGGCGAGGGCCAGGCTAATTACCGTCGTGAGATTGCCAGCGGCATCGTCGACCAGATCAAGAGCCTGCAGGCCGTCGGCATGAACATCGGCGACGTGAACAACGTGGTGCTGTTCAACCAGTATCTCGACGTGCTGCGCTCGCTGAGCGAATCCGACAACGCCAAGACCGTGGTGCTGCCCGCATCCACTCCCGGCGGATATCAGGACATGTACAACCAGATCACCCAGGCCATGATGACGGCCAACGAGACCGCAGAACGGAGCACGTACGCGCCGAAACCGTCCCATGCGACCCCATCGGTGCCGCGGATCTGAAGAATGTTGATCGAATGACGTCTTCGGCCGCATGCGCCGATTGTGGGGCATGCGGCCGAAGACGAACGAATCCCTCCTTCCATCGGGGAGCCGCGTGAATGTGACGGAGAATGCGGAAACGATGGAAAGAGGGATCGCGTATGGGTGCGTCGCCGTACCACGACGCACATCTGTTATGGGGGCGACGTGGCTGCTATTCCAAGCCGACGAGCGCCCCGCGGATCGGCATGGTCGGGCGTTCCGCCTCATGCTGTTCCGTTGATTGGATCTGCCTCTGCAGATCCATGACCTTCTTCTCCAACCATGCGATGGTCATGGATTGGGAGATGACGAGCAGGTCGCGTTGATCGGCCGCGGCTTCATTGGCGAACGACTGCGCCTCCAGCATGATCTGCGGATCGGCCTTCCAGCGTGCGATGGCGCGTTCGATGCGCTTGCTGCCCACGATTTTCGGATTGAGTCCCGCACTGGCGAAGATGCTGGTCGGTCCGTTGCCCCGCAGATACTGCGCCATGCAACGCACCTGGAAATCCCGGGAATAGGTGATGCGGTCCATCGACGCCCGCTCCACCGCGGGCAGGGTGTTGAGGTAGTAGACCTCCGCTTGTGTGAAACGACGTTTCATGATGTTCCCCCTCATGGTATGGAACCGTTCGGCTTCGTTTTCGATTCGTTGCGATGCCTTCATTGTATTTTCGTCGTTTTGCGGTTCACTGCCATTTGGCACGAAACAAGGGATTCTGGCATGAAACGAACGGCACGTTCCGTACCGGCGTCCATGCCTCCGCTCAGCGCGAGAGCGTCCGACGGATGCGGTCGACCACCGCATCCGCGGTCAACCCGTACCGTTCGTCAAGCTCGTCTAACGGCACACGATCGGTGAATTCCTTTGTTGCGCCGAAATTCAGCACATGAACGTCGGCCGCCTTCGGATTGGCAGAATTCGCATAATAGGCGGTCACTTTCTCACCCCAGCCACCTTCCAGCTGGCCATCCTCCAAAGTGACCACCACACGATGGCCGTCGGCGAGCACATCCAGCAACTCGCCATCCATCGTGGAATACTGCAACGCGTCGATGAGCGTCGCGTCGATGCCATCGTCATCCGTCAGCCTGCCGGCCACTTCGGCGGCCAGCGGCATTGTGTTGCCCAAGCCCATAACCGCCACTTCACGTCCCGGACGTACGATCTGGTACCGCATGAAGGGGCAATCGCCTGCAATGTCGACGGCCGTCTCATGCGCGTCGGCCCGTTCGGACGGGTCGAACGCCATATCGGCGGAACGCTCCATGGCGAGTATCTGTTCGCCGGGCATTCTGATGGCCACCACGCCATGGTCGGACGGGCCGGTGGCCCATGCCAGCATGTCCAGCATCTGCTCTCCGCCGGTCGGCGCCAGACAGGTCACACCGGGCGTATTGGCGAACATCGTCATATCGAACGTGCCGGAATGCGTGTTGTCCGCGCCGGAAATGCCGGCTCCGAAAATCAGCAGCGTCGCCGGAACATGGTTGAGCGAAAGCTCCTGCTGCAGCTGGTCGTAAATGCGCTGGAAGAACGTGGCGGAAGTGGCCAGAACCGGTCGCCCGCCGGCCTTCGCGATACCCGCCGCGAAGGCGGCCGCATGCTCCTCGGTGATGCCGGTGTCCACATAATGAGCGCCCGCGCGCTCGCGAAAATCGCGGGTGATGCCATTCGAACCAGGCGTGGCGGGGGATACGACCACCAGTCCAGGCTCTTGCGCAAAACGCGGTTCAAGGGAGGCCATGGCCATCTGGCCATAGTATTTGCGTGCGTCGAGCGGTTTGCCCAGAGCGCTGTCCGGATCCTGCCAATGGTTCGCCTCGCACTGGCCGGCATGAGGCTGCGGATTCGTCTGATTGCAGCCGTCCGAGCCATTCTCCGTTGCGGCTCCGTCGTCGAAGCCCAATCCCTTGGTGGTGTGGATGTGCAGCACGACGGGATGATCGATGTCCTTCAAATCCTCAAGCGCGTCGACGAGCGCATCCACGTCGTTGCCCTGCTCCACATACCGGTAGTCCAGGCCGAAAGCCTTGAACAGGTTCAGTTCCGCGGTGCCATTCGAAGCCCGCAGACGCGCGAGATTGCCGTACATGCCGCCGAAATCCTCGGCGATCGACATTTCGTTGTCGTTGACGACGATGATGAGGTTTCCGCCCTGCTCGGCCGCGTTGTTCAGCCCTTCGAATGCGATGGCCGAGCTCAGCGAACCGTCGCCGATGATGGCGACCACATTGCCGATGGGGCTCGTCCCCGTCGCAGCCCGCTGCATGTCACGGGTCTTGGCGAGACCACAGGCGAGGGAGATGGACGTGCCGGTATGTCCCAGGACGAAGGAGTCATGCTCGCTTTCCTCGGGATTGGTGAAACCGGTCACCTCGCCGAAACGCGATTCATCCAAATACGCTTCGGCACGGCCGGTAAGCATCTTGTGCACATAGCTTTGATGGGAGACGTCGAAGATGAAACGGTCGCGCGGCGAATTGAATACGCGATGCAACGCCACGGTGAGCTCCACCACGCCAAGATTGGAGCCGATGTGGCCGCCATGCCTCCTGCCGTATTCCAGCAGCGTGGAGCGAATCTCCGCACATAGGTCGCGCAGTCGCTGCGGGGGAAGAGCATGCACATCCGCCGGAGTATGAATCGAACCCAGTATGCCAGCGGTCATTATGCGCAACTGTCCTTCCCTGAACCTTTATCTTCTTACCGCGGAAAATCGTATCCCACCGTATGCCCTTGCGGGGTGTTTGCGGGCAAATGACCGCAAAGTCTACCCAACTACGGCACAATGGGAGAAGTCATCCGACATCGTGAATCGCTGAAAACCGCAAAGGAGCGCAATCATGAAAGCCGTATACGCAGCAGGGACCGATTATGCTGATCCGTTGTCGAAACTCAGGGTGGGGGAGCTTGAGGAGCCCCAAAGCAAGCCGTTCTGGAGCAATATACGCGTTGCCTCGGCGAGTGTGAACCATCACGACATCTGGAGTCTGCAGGGCGTGGGACTCGCCGCCGACCAGACGCCGATGATCCTCGGCACCGACGCCGCTGGTGTGCTCGAAGAGGACATTCCTGTTCGCAAAGGGCTGAAAGCCGGCTCCGAAGTGGTGCTCTACACCTTCGTCGGCACCGATGGCGCGGGCGTCATGCCGGGGGAGCGCCGCACGATCCTGTCCGAAAAATACGCGGGCACCATGGCCGAGATCACCCAGGTGCCCAGCGCCAACGTGTTCGCCAAACCGGCCAACCTGAGTCTCGACGAGGCGGCGACGCTCGGCACCAGCTGGCTCACCGCCTACTCGCTCCTGTTCACATCCGCCAACGTGAAGCCGGGCGACACGGTGCTCATCCAAGGCGCCGGCGGCGGCGTGTCCACCGCGGCCATCCAGCTTGCCCACGCCGCTGGATTGGAAGTGTTCGTCACCTCCCGAAGCGAAAGAAAACGCGACCTTGTCGTCTCCATCGGAGCCGACGCGGCCTTCGAAACCGGTGCGAGGCTGCCCCGCAAGGTCGACGCAGTCATCGAATCCGTTGGCGCGGCCACGTGGAGCCATTCCGTCAAATCCGTGCGTCCCGGCGGCACCATCGCCATCTGCGGAGCGACCACGGGAGACCAGCCCGGAGCCGAACTGACCCGCATATTCTTCCAGGACATCCGAGTGCAGGGCAACACCATGGGCTCCCGCGAGGATTTCGCACGACTGCTCAGATTCGTGGAACACGCGGACCTGCATCCCGTCATCGACTCCGCATACGCGCTCGCCGACGCTCCGAAGGCGTTCAGGAGAGTGGCCGAAGGGGACGTTTTCGGAAAGGTCGTGCTGCACATCGAGCCAAGTAAGTAAAGTAAGCGGTGTTCTGGAACACGTTGTCTACGTATATCTTCGGAGGTTCTTGATGGCAGATAACAAGCCTGAAGTTGCGGTGATCATGGGATCGGCGAGCGATTGGGAGACCATGAAGCACGCATGCGAGATGCTCGACCAGTTCGAGGTGCCATACATGAAGCAGGTGATCTCCGCGCACCGCACGCCGGAACTGATGGGCGAGTTCGCGCACAACGCCCGCGCCAACGGTCTGAAGGTCATCATCGCCGGCGCAGGTGGCGCGGCCCACCTGCCGGGCATGGTGGCGGCGCAGACCACACTGCCGGTCATCGGCGTGCCGGTGCGTTCCCACGCCCTGTCCGGCTGGGATTCGCTGCTGTCCATCGTGCAGATGCCGGGCGGCATTCCGGTGGCCACCACCGCTGTGGGCAACTCGGGAGCGACCAACGCCGGCCTGCTCGCGGTGAGCATCCTGAGCACTACCGACGAGCGTCTGGCCAAGGCGCTGCAGGATTATCGTGACTCCCTGAAGGAAAAGGTGGCTGAATCCAATGCCCAGCTTGTCTGAGGAAACCAACGGCCGTATCGAACGTCTGATGCCCGGAGCCACCATCGGCATCATCGGCGGTGGCCAGTTGGGCCGCATGATGGCCCTGTCGGCCCGCTACATGGGATTCCGCATCGGCGTGCTCGACCCCACTCCCGACTGTCCGACCGCGCAGGTGGCGGATTTCCAGGTGACCGCCGAATACGACGACATCACCGCAATCCGCGAATTGGCTGAGAAATCCGATGTGCTCACCTACGAATTCGAGAACGTGGACGCGGACGCCATCGACCAGGTACGTTCCCTCGCGGCGGCCCCGCAGGGCACCGATCTGCTGCGCGTCACCCAGGACCGCGTCAACGAGAAGCAATTCATCAACGATCATGGCACGCCCACTGCACCATGGAAGGCGGTCAACAGCGTCGAAGAGCTTGACGCTGCCCTCGACGAGATCCATTACCCGGCGGTGCTCAAAACCCGTTCCGGCGGCTATGACGGCCACGGTCAGACCGTGCTCAGGTCCGACGCCGATCTGGAGAAGGTGCGCGCCCGTGCCGACCGTGGTGGCGGCTTCCCACCGAGCATTCTGGAAGGATTCGTCGATTTCGCGTTCGAGGCGAGCATCCTCGTCGCTGGCAACGGCAAGGACTATGTGACCTTCCCGATTGTGCGCAACGAGCATCGCAACAACATCCTGCACATGACCATCGCGCCGGCGGAAGTGGATGAGACCGTCGCCAAGGAGGCGCACGAACTGGCGTTGCGGTTGGCCAAGGGCTTCGAGCTGTCCGGCATTCTGGCCATCGAACTGTTCATCACCAAGGACAACAAGGTGATTGTCAACGAATTGGCTCCGCGACCGCATAATTCCGGCCATTACACCATCGAGGCATGCTCGTTTGACCAGTTCGATGCGCATATCCGGGGCATTGCCGGCTGGCCGCTCGAACAGCCGCAGTTGCTCAAGCCCGCTGTCATGGTCAACGTGCTCGGACAGCATGTCGCGCCGACGCGCGCTCTCATCGCCGACCATCCCGAATGGAACGTGCACGATTATTGCAAGGCCGAAGTGCGCCATGACCGCAAGATGGGCCACATCACCGTGCTGACCGACGACACTGCCCGAACCGTGGCCGACCTTGAAGCCACCGGTTGCTGGGATGACTTGAAGAAAGCCTGACATCGCAAGCAATGAGTGAACATATCGTGCGGCAGACCCGACAGAAGGACGCCATCCGCGACGCGCTGAACGGCTGTGACGAATTCATCTCCGCACAGGAGCTGCACCGCAAGTTGGAGGACCGTGGCGAGCATATCGGCCTCGCCACGGTGTACCGGCAGCTCAACGCCTTGGCCGAGGCGGGCCGCGCCGACACGGTCCGCCTCGATGGCCAGCAGCTATTCCGCCTGTGCGGTGACGATGGGCACCACCATCACCTCGTCTGCACCGGTTGCGGCAAGACCGTGGAGATCGAATCGCCTTCGGAAAGCTGGCTGAAAGGCATTTCCGACAAATACGGCTTCACCATTGAACGGCATACGCTGGAAGTGTTCGGATTGTGCGCGGATTGCCGGAAAACGGACAAGTGACGGTCGCATGCCGTATTCCGCGGATGATTCTCATCACTGTCGGCACAACGCAATCGTATAAATCGTAAAGAAAATCAGGCCGGCGTTGTCTTTTCCAGACGCATATATGACAATAGGGCATTGCAAACAAGCTAAGTGGGGTTATGCGTGACCAAAGCAACAACGAGAAACGAGCCGATTGAGGAGCTCAGCATCGCTACCGTGGATCCGGCGGCCAGAAAGACGGGCAAGGAATTCCCGGGCTGGCTTTACGGCGTGCTGTTCGTCCTGTTCGACGCGGTGGGCGTCGCCGCATTGCAGATCGGCGTCAGCGAGTCCGCAACGCGAGTCCAGTTGTCGAACAACATGTGGCTCACCGGTTGGGGATTCGTCGGCAAGATGTTCACCAGCGCCAATTTCGTGGCGGTATTGAACCTCATCCTATGGGGTGTCCTGTATATCATTCTGCTGATGCTCACCAACCGTTTCTGGGTGGCCACGCCGGTTTTTCTGGCGGTGACGTTCATCGTCGCCGTGATTGAGCATTTCAAGGTCTCGATACGATACGAGGCGATTCTGCCGAGCGATTTGAACTTTCTGAAGGCCGACGCCGGCAATCTGATGAGTTTCATGCCCGCGGGCGCGCAATGGACCATTCTGATCGCGGTGGCGGCGTTCGCTGCGTTCGTGGCGCTGTTCGTTTTCCTGAACCGTCTCGACGCGCGCCATGGCAGACTGTTCCGCGGCTCCGACAAGCAATCCCGTTCCGTGAATGCAATCGCAAGACTGCTGCTGATCCTGCTTCCCGGCCTGTTCTTCACGCTGTATTCGATGCAGGTGAGCACCGTCGGTTCATGGGCCAAGGGCTTCGCCACCGTCATGGGGGACAAGCCCTCCATGTGGGATTCCGTGTATGACGCCCAGCGCAACGGGCCGCTGGTGGCGTTCACACGTCAGCTCAATCCGAAAGTCATGGTCAAGCCGGACAACTATTCCGAAGAGACCATGAAACAGGTGGCGGCCCGCTATGAGAAGGCCGCGAAGAAGATTAACGCGAAACGTTCTACGAACATGACCGACAGCACCGTCATCTACGTGCTGTCCGAATCCTTCTCCGACCCGTCCCGCGTGCCGGGACTCAAAGTCAACAAGGATTCCATGCCGAACATCCGCAAGATCAAGCAGAACACCACGTCCGGCTTGATGCTGTCTTCCGGATACGGCGGCGGCACCGCCAATCTGGAATACATGGGATTGTCCGGCCTGAGCATGGCGAATTTCGATTCCTCCCTGACCAGCCCGTACCAGCAGCTGGTGCCGAGCGAGCATTGGACGCCGACCATCAACCAGATGTGGGGCGCGTCCAAGAACTCCATCGGACTGCACCCGTACGAGTCGTCCATGTACTCGCGCGCCACCAACTACAAGAAATTCGGCTTCTCGCACTTCTACACGCTGACCGGACCGGACGTCATCTCGCATCAGGACAAGATCGACGATTCGCCGTACGTCTCCGACGAGGCCACCTACCAAAGCACGCTGGAGGAAGTCAGGAAAACCAAATCCAATCAGTTCCTGCAGGTCATCACCATGCAGAACCACATGCCCTACCATGACTGGTACAAGCACAACGACTTCAAAGCCTCCTCCACCACGGGAAAGCCTTTGAAGGACGACGAGAAGGAATCCATCGAAACCTATCAGAAGGGCGCGTCCCTGACGGATGAGGCGACCGCCGGATTCCTCAGCGAACTCGACAAGCTCGACAAACCGGTCACCGTGGTCTTCTACGGCGACCATCTGCCCGGCATCTACTCCTCGGCGTCCGCGGACGACGACAATTCGCTGGCCCTGCATCAGACGGACTACTTCATCTGGTCCAACAAGGTCTCCGGCACGCAAGGCAACAAGATCGACAACGCCGAATACTCGTCGCCGAACTTCTTCGTGGCTCAGGCGGCCGAGCATATGGACGCCAAAGTCTCCCCGTATCTGGCATTCCTCACCGAAATGCATTCCAAGATCTCCGCCATGGAGCCGCCGGTCGTGAACAACATCCAAGGCTGGGACCGCATTCCGGAAGGCCAGAACATCTATCTGAACTCCAAGGGCGAACCCATGGCCGAAGGTGATTTCGACACCGAAACCAAGCAACTGCTGGCCGATTACCGACTTATCCAATACGACATCACCACGGGGAAAAATTACTTGAAAAACACCTCGTTCATGACCCTGCCGTAATGAGGACGGCGCGCCTTCCGCACGGCACGACACTCGACGTACCTTTGTACGCCTTCGTGTCGTGCCGCGTGGAATTCGCGCGCGTCCTCGTTACGGCAGGGGTATGGGGTGTCTTTTCGCAGCAGGCACACCACACGCAATAAAAGGCAGGGGCTTGCTCCATCGATATGGAACAAGCCCCTGCCTATTGTGTCCGTCAGCTGTGATGATGAGCCGTCATCATGCATTCAAAGCCTTGAAGCCGATGTCGTGACGGTAGAACATTCCCTTCGTATCGAGCTTGTCGATGATGCCGTAGACCTTGTCCTGCGCGGTTTTGATGTCGGCCGCGGAGGTCTCCACGAAAAGCACGCGGCCGGAATTCGCCACCAGACCATGCTCGTCGCGGGCCACGCCGGCATAGTAGACGTGGGAATCGTCATCGACCTTGATTTCGGGAATTGCGGCGCCCTTGACCACATTGGTCGGATAGCCGTCGGATGCGAGCACCACGCCGAGGGTGGCGTTGTCCTCATCCCAAGTGAATTCCGGGGTCTCATCGTTCAGAATGGCGTTGATGCCGGCGCCGAGGTCGGAAGTGAGCTTCGGCAGCACCACCTCGGTCTCCGGGTCGCCGAAACGCGCGTTGAATTCGATGACCTTCGGGCCGTCCGCGGTGGCGATGAGACCGGCATACAGGATGCCGGTGAACGGCGTGCCCTCGTCGGCCATGGCCTGCACCGTCGGCTTCACGATGGTCTCGATGGCGGTGTCGATGACGTCCTGACCAATCTGGGGGACGGGGCTGTAGGCGCCCATGCCGCCAGTGTTCGGGCCCTTGTCGCCATCGTAGGCGCACTTGTGGTCCTGGGAAATCGGCATCGGCCAGAAATCGGTGCCGTTCACGAAGCTCATCAGGGAGAATTCCTGTCCCTCAAGGAAATCCTCGATGACCACTTTCGCACCCGCGTTGCCGAAGCGGTGATCCACGAAAATGTCTTCAAGGGCCTCGATGGCGGTCTTCTCGTCCATCGCCACGGTCACGCCCTTGCCTGCGGCCAGTCCGTCGGCCTTGATGACGATCGGCGCGCCATGCTCACGCACATAGGCGGTGGAACGTTCCAAATCGTCGAACGTCTGGTATTTCGCGGTCGGGATGCCGTGACGCTCCATGAGCTGCTTGGCGAAGTCCTTGGAACCCTCGATCTGCGCGGCGGCCTTGTTCGGGCCGAAAGCCTTGATGCCGGCGGCAGCGAAATCGTCGACGATGCCTTCGATGAGCGGCACCTCGGGGCCGACGAACACCCAATCATATCCATTGTTCTTCACGAAATCAATGAGCGCGGCATGGTTGGACGGGTTGAGCTGTGTGGTGCGGATGCCGTCAAGCTCCATGCCTGGATTGCCCGGGGCCACGGTGACTTCGCTGACGCTGCCGCCACGCATGAGCGCGTGGGCGATGGCGTGTTCGCGTGCGCCGGAACCAATGACCAGAACCTTCATTTTTCCTCCTGTAACGTCCCTTGTGGGAAAGCCTTGAAAAGCCAAAGAAATAATCGGGGGTGGCCGTTCCGGTCACCCCCGTATGTTTGTCTATCGCAGTTCGACGTCCTCGCTGGTCTTCTTGACGATGCCGCCCAGCACGTAGCCGGCCTCACCATTGGCCTTGAGCAGTTCCATGGTCTTGTCGGCGTCCTCGGCGCTGACTGCCAGCACCATGCCGATGCCCATGTTGAAGATGTTGAACATTTCCATATGATCGATCTCTCCGGCCTTTTCCAGCACGTCGAAGATCGGCAGAACCGGCCAGGAGCCGAGGTTGATGCGCGCGGCCAGGCCGTCGGGAATCATACGTGGGATGTTCTCGATGAAGCCGCCGCCGGTGATGTGCGCGACACCCTTGACTACGCCGGCCTTGAACAGCGGGGACAGCGTCTTGACATAGATCTTGGTGGGGGTGAGCAGCACATCGCCGAGCTTCTTGCCGCCGAGCTCATCCAGCTGGGTGTCGACGGTGTAGCCGGCCTGCTCGAACAGGGCCTTGCGCACCAAGGAGAAGCCATTGGAATGCACGCCGGTGGAGGGAAGGCCGATCAGCACATCGCCGTCGACGATCGAGGAGCCGTCGACGATGGCGGACTTTTCGGCCACGCCCACGGCGAAACCGGCCAAATCGTACTCGTCCTCGTCGTACATGCCCGGCATCTCGGCGGTCTCGCCGCCGATCAGGCCGCAATCGGCCTGCACGCAGCCGTCCGCCACGCCGGACACGACCTGCTCCAGCAGCGCCGGATCGTTCTTACCACAGGCGATGTAATCCAGGAAGAACAGCGGTTCCGCGCCCTGGGCCGCGATGTCGTTGACGCACATGGCCACGCAGTCGATGCCGATGGTGTTGTGCTTGCCTGCCATCTTGGCGACGACCAGCTTGGTGCCCACGCCATCGGTGCCGGAAATCAGCACCGGCTCCTTGTAACCCAGGGAGGCGAGGTCGAACAGGCCGCCGAAACCGCCGATGCCGCCGACCACGCCCGGACGGTTGGTGCGCGCTACATGCGACTTGATGCGCTTGACGACTTCGTAACCGGCTTCGACGCTTACGCCGGCTTCTTCATATGCTTTTGGCATATCAAACCTTTCTTGGGTCTCAGTGTTCTTCTTGGGATGAAGTGGTGGTGTATTCGTTACCTTCGTACTTGCTCTTGTACAGGGCAAATTCAGGCAGCCGGACGCGATCCTCCGGAGTCAGCGACTTCAGGAAGTCGGCTTCGTAATCATCCAGAGCGGTCGGGTAATCGCCGTTGAAATAAGCTACGCACAGGCCGCCATACGGCGCGTCCGCTCCCAGGCCGATGGATTCGACCAAACCGTCGAGCGACAGGAACGCCAGTGAATCGGCCCCGATGTAGTCGCGGATCTCGTCGACGGACATCTTGGCCGCGATGAGTTCCTTGGTGGTGGAGATGTCAATGCCGTAGAAGCACGGGTACTTCAGCGGCGGGGAGCTGATGCGCATATGGACTTCGGCCGCTCCGGCCTCCTTGAGCATCTGCACGATGCGCTTCGAGGTGGTGCCACGCACGATGGAATCGTCGATGACGACCACACGCTTGCCCTTGACCACGCCGCGCACGGCGGACAGCTTCATGCGCACGCCCTGCTCGCGTAGCTCCTGCGTCGGCTGGATGAAGGTGCGCGCCACGTACTGGTTCTTGATCAGACCCATTTCGTTCGGCAGACCGGCCTCTTCTGAATAACCGGATGCCGCAGACAGGGAGGAATTCGGCACGGCGATGACCATATCGGCGTCGACGGGGGATTCCTGGGCCAGACGCGCGCCCATGCGCTTGCGGGCCGAATGCACGTTCACGCCATAGATGTTGGAGTCGGGGCGTGCGAAGTAGATGAATTCCATCGAGCAGATGGCCAGCTGGGTCTGGTCGGTGTAGCGGTCGATGTGGTAGCCGCTGTCGTCCACGACCACGATCTCGCCCGGGCGGATGTCGCGCACCAGTTCGGCACCGACGGTGTCGAGCGCGCAGGTCTCGGAGGCGAGCACGTAGGCGCCGTTGGTCATCTTGCCAAGGGACAGCGGGCGGAAACCGTTCGGATCAAGTGCACCGATCATGGCATGTTCGGTCATGATCAGATAGGCGAAGCCGCCGTGCACGGTGTTGAGTGCTTCCTTGAGCTTGTCCATGAACATGGGCTTGTTGGAGCGGCGGATGAGGTGCATCAGCACTTCGGTGTCGGAATTCGAATGGAAGATCGCGCCCTCGTCTTCGAGCTTGCGGCGCAGGGAGGGGCAGTTGGTCAGATTGCCGTTGTGGCACAGGGCCATGTCGCCGTCGTGGAAGCGGAAGATGAACGGCTGGATGTTGTCGGTGCCGCCGGAACCGGCGGTGGCGTAGCGCACATGGCCGATCGCCTTGTCTCCTTTCAGGCGTTCGATTTCCCGTTCGTCGCTGAACACCTGGGTCAGTAGACCCGTTCCGCGATGACCGATGAGATGACCATTATCGTTGGAGACAATGCCGGCACCCTCCTGACCGCGATGCTGCAACGCGTGTAGACCGAAGTAGGTGAGTCGGGCGGCGTCCGAGTGGCCCCAAACGCCGAAAATACCGCATTCCTCGTGGATGTCTTCGAGTTCAGCTGACAAGCCAAAGCTCCTTCCAAAACCATGGAGACAAGGGGTTCGCTACCGTCCAACCCTACCAACGGGAGGCTACAAGCGAAGCTTCCCGGGGCGTCTCTCGTTCATGTCTCCACGAGCGGAAACAGACACATATTCGAACGGCTGTTCGAATATTCTGATATGATGGATAAGTCGAATCGCAAATCATGGTTTTTGACGTGTGGAACACGTCGGTGCGGACCGTCGCGTGGAAGGAGCGTCATGGTCGAACGGACATATGTGGCAATCGACCTGAAATCCTTCTATGCGTCTTCGGAATGCGTCGAGCACGGATTTCCTCCTCTATCCACGAATCTGGTGGTGGCGGACCAATCGCGCACCGACAAAACCATCTGTCTTGCGGTCTCGCCGTCGTTGAAGGAATATGGTTTGCCGGGGCGTGCTCGTCTGTTCGAGGTCAAGGCCAAGCTGAAGGAGGTCAATGTGGCCCGCAGGGCCGTCGCCCCGGGCGGAGTCCTGACGGGGGAGTCGTACGACGCGAAGGCGCTTGCTGCCAATCCGAATCTGGCGGCGGGAGTGTTCATCGCCAAACCGCGCATGTCGCATTATCTGGCGATAAGCGCGAAGATATATAGCATTTATCTGCGGTATGTATCGGCCGAGGACATCCATGTGTATTCGGTGGACGAGGTGTTCATGGACGTCACCGGGTATCTTCGCGCCTACGGCAAGGGCGTGGAGGAGATGGCGCGCGACATCATCCGTGACATCCACTCCCAGACGGGCATCACCGCCACCGCGGGCATCGGCACGAACATGTACCTGGCCAAGGTGGCCATGGATATCGTGGCCAAGCACATCCGCGCGGGGGAGGACGGCATTCGCATCGCGAGGCTTGATGAGATGTCGTATCGGAGGCTGTTGTGGGGTCACCGGCCGCTGACTGATTTTTGGCGTGTGGGTCGGGGGTATGCGCGGAGGCTCGAGGCCCAAGGTCTGCTGACCATGGGGGATATCGCGCGCTGCTCCATCGGCAGAGCCGACGAATACTACAACGAGGATCTGCTGTACCGGATGTTTGGCATAAATGCCGAACTGCTCATCGACCACGCGTGGGGATGGGAGTCATGCACCATCGCGGATATCAAGGCGTACAAGCCGGCCGGACACAGCATGAGTTCAGGACAGGTGCTGACGAAGCCCGTCGATTTCGGCGCAGCTCGTCTGATCGTGCGTGAAATGGCGGATACGCTGTCGCTGGATCTGGTGGCGAAGGGCGTGAAGGCGGGCCGTGTGGGATTGATGGTCGGCTATGATACGGCAAGCCTCGATCCGAAGAAGCTCGGCAAGGACGGAGCCAGATGGAAGACGGTCGCCGAACACGCCGTAGCGGTATATGACGGCCCGGTCTCTCTTGACAGATATGGCCGGCGTGTGCCCAAGCCGGCTTCGGGGTCGATCGCGTTGCCTGAACCGACTTCGGCGACATCGCGCATCTGCGAAGCCGTGGATGGTCTGTTCCGTTCGATTGTCGATAGGCGGCTGCTGGTTCGCCGTCTGAACGTGGTCGCCGCGGAACTGCTGACGGTCGATCGGCCGGAAGGACGTCAACCTGGCGATTTCGAATATGTCCAGCCTGATTTGTTCGAAACTCTGGACGATTCGTCCGAAAACGTTGCTTCCAACGGCGGAGCTATGTCGGAGACGGAGCGGTCGGGGAGTCCGAAAGACGGGGAGGCCGAACTCCACATGCAACGGACGCTGCTCGACATCAAACGCAAGTTCGGCAGAAACTCCGTCATCAAAGCCATGGACATGTTCGATGACGCGACCGGACAGCAGCGCAACCATCAGATTGGAGGGCATGCCGCATGAGTCTCACCGAAACGCATCGCTATGACGACATCATCGAATTGCCACACCACCGGTCGAAAACACATGCGCATATGAGCATGCACAACCGTGCGGCACAGTTCATGCCATTCGCCGCACTGACCGGCTACGACGACATCATCAAACAGACCGAGCAGGCCAGCAGCGAGGCCGTGGAACGTGCCAACACGCCCGTCGACCTTGCCGACGGCTACCTTCCCGCCTGATGGGCGATCGCGTCCCTCTTGCCAATAAAAGAGCCGAAAAGTCCGGTGCCAACTGGATCTCCTTTCGGTGAGGTCACGGCTCCAATGGGCGCGGCTCGGAAAGCATCATCAACGGCTCGAAGATTTATGTGCCGGAGAACATGGTGACATTCATTTTCAATCAGTCCGGCATTGAGAACATCGTCTCCCCGCCGGGCGGCTACGAATGCTATGACGGGCAAGACGGCATCTTCGGCGGCGAAGTAAAGAAATCGATTTTCAAGCAGATCGGTGGATGCGTCGGCTATGGTGGCATCACGTCCGATTACAAGAAGATCGCGTTTGTGAATCTGTGTGAGATCCGTGACATCAAGTTCGGCACATATGGTCCGCTCATGTGCAACGATTTGTACGTTTTGTTCTGTGGGGCGGATCTTGAGATTCTCGCGTATGGCTCGTCCGGTATTCAGATTGGCGATCCGGTGCGGTTCATTCGTAATTTCGTTCCGGCGACTGTCGCGTAATCTCGCTTACGTGCGGCATCCGAAGCGCGATATGGCGGAAACAAACCGCGGAATTGCGGCGTTCTGTTTTTGAATATCGGAAGAGATGCCACACGTAAGCGAGATGGTTGGCGTCAAGGTATGTCCGCGGGAACATCTGGCAGAAATATCCGATCACCGCACATCGTCGAACATGTCGTTCGCGCAGACGACGGTCAGATCGGGCTCATGGCGCTCGCGCGCGGCTGATGCTAGTTCATCCGTCTTGACGAACAATGCATAATGTCGTTCGGAATATCCGGGTATGAGGTCGGCGCGGGAACGAAGTGTTGCGATGGTGTCTGCAACGTTCAAATCGTTTTTCCATTTGCATTCGCCAAGCAGGATACGTTTTTCGGTTTCGTTCGCCGCGATTACGTCGATATCGGTCTGTTGCTTGGTTATAGGGTTCCCGCCCCACCATTTCCCGAATCGCAAGGCGACGAAAGGAAGCCGGTCGCTGCCGTTGACGCGCCAGAGCCATTGCATGCAGACGCTTTCGAACTGTTGCCCGACGTATGTGTCGAGTGTCGGGCCGAATACCATGTGCTGGGCGGTCAGCTCACCTTGGCCGTTTTCTACGTTCACGATGTTGGGGCTGACGAAACGGTACCAGAACGCGAAGAACGGGTCGGCGGGTTTCCATAGACCTTTTCGGGAACGGGCGGGGTCCTCTCCGAAGGGGACTTCGCGCTCGATCAATCCCAGGTCCTCAAGCACGCGAAGGTACTTGCTGAGGTTTGTGACCGGTTGTATGCCGGCCTGGTCAGCGATTTTGTTCTGCCTTGTCGTGCCGCTGCCGATCGCGTCCATCACCGAGTTGTAGACCGTTGGATCGCGCAATTCCTGCCGCAGCAGCATAAGCGGCTCTTCGTAGAGCAGTCCGTTGGGGGAGAACAGCAGATTGGTCACATTCTGTTCGTAAGACAGGTCTGGCCGTATCTGCTGCAAGTAGTATGGGGTGCCACCGAACGTGGCGTAGTACTTGATGACATCCTCCACGCCTGCGAAGTTGAGCATTTTTGCGGTGTCGAACACATCGAAGGGCTTGAGTCGCAGCTGCCCGGTTCTGCGTCCGTATAAGGGGCTTTTGTATCCCAGCACTTCGCTTTCCATGAATCCTTCGTTGCTGCCGCACAGCACCATCATGGTGTTCGTGTCCGCGAAGCCGTGATCTATGGCGACCTGCAACACGGATGGCAGTGAGGGGTCGGCCATGGCCGCGTAGGGGAATTCGTCGAATACTAGGAGGAAACGTTTCGTCTGGTTCTTGGTCTGTTCGATGATGAAATCGAACGCATCCTGCCATGTGCTGAAGATGAACATGCCTTCGGGCAGGTGGAAGAAGCGCTGGACTGCATGTGAGAAATCGCGCAGGTTGTTCTGTGTGGTTTGCTGGCGTGCGGTGAAGTACAGCGTGTTCTTGTCTTTTGAGAATTCGTCCAGCAAGGCGGTTTTGCCCACGCGTCTGCGGCCGAGCAGTACCATCATCTGAAACGTGGTCTGTTCCCACATGGTGTTGAGCGCTTCGAGTTCCTTGAGTCGTCCGACAAACATGGCTGCCTTCTCTGCTGTTTTATGCTTACGAGTATTATACTTATAAGTATAATACTCGTAAGCATAATATGGGATTATGCCTCATCAAATAGTAGAGAGATACAAGAAGGGAACGTTCCGCTTAGAACATTGCTATCGCTCTTTGAAATAAGCGAACAGATGTTTTTCCTTTATTGCGAGAACGCATCCTAGGGTGCCTAACACATAGGCCGAATATGCGGTGAGTATTGGGAGCGAAGCATTGAATAATACTTGCAGTCTGTCGGTTTTGTTGATGTATCCCACGGCCGCCAGATAGGACAGAGGCGCGGAAATCGTCGAAGAAACAGCAATAACGATCAGCGATTCGATGCATATTTGCAGCATCAATGCCGGTTTCGATACTCCGCAGTGCAACGCGGATGCGATTTCCAAACGTCTGACATGAACTAATGCGTATCCTAGGATCGCTCCAGCGCATGCGGCCACAATGGGAAGAAGAGCCGTGGAACGATGCCGATACATGGCCTGTCCATCGAAGGAGCTTCCGAGTGATGAGTTGAGCTGTCCCAAAGTGATTGAGCTGTCTTTGTCTGATTTGGCCGCTGGGGTGAGTGCAGACCAGATTATATCTTCCGTTTGGCTTGTCTGTGGCCAGATACTGACCCAGCAAGCATCAAAAGTTCCGGCTGAAGGCGTGGGGGAAAGAACCGCATACGAGTATCCGGGGGTTCTTCCGTCATCGGGGTATCTATAGATTCCTCGGATGCGGGTCTGGCTACCATCGCGTAATGCGAGATTGTCTCCCTCATGCAATCCGAAGGTTTTGGCCAGTTCCTTGGAAACGAATACTCCTTGGACTTTGTCGTTCTGCGTTGCATGTAATACGTGGGCGAAGCCTGGGGTGATGGCATAGCTTGGGATTTTGGTGTCGGGCAACGCCGATGCCGTCAACTGATCGCTCTCTCTGATCGCTCCGGAGGCCTGCACATCATTGAGTTTGGACAGCCGTTCACAAGCCTGTCCATCCACTCCGCCAGTGGCATTGAGCACCATGATGTTGCCGCCGGCGTTACGGTATTGTCGGGCTTGTCGAAGAATGCTTGAAGATGTCGATATCTCAAAGAGCGAAGAGCCGGTAACAAGAATGGTGATGGATAGTATCGCGAGAACGCAGCGGGATGACCCGCTGGATATACTGCGCCAGGCTTCGGAGCAGATGGAGAATAGTCTCATTGGAAATCCTTCAGGTCAATGACATCGGTGCATGCGTCGCGTGTTCGGGAATCATGGGTGGAGACGACGACGATGGTGTCGGATTGTGCGATTCGCGTCAGTGCGTCACTGATTGTGGCCGCGGTATGCATGTCAAGCTGGGCGGTGGGCTCGTCGACCAACATGAGCGAGGGATGTGCCACAAACGCACGTGCGAGCATGAGCCGTTGCGCCTCTCCTCCGGAAAGATCGGAGAACCGGTGATCGGCCACATGATTCAAGCCGAACCGCTTCAAAGCGGGAACAGCCTCATGTTCGGCCTGTTTCCGTGTCAGCCCTTTGGCGAGCAAAGGAAGGGAGACATGATCGAGTACCGTTCTTTGCGCGATGCCATGGGGATTCTGAAACACCCAACGCATGGAATCCACGTTCTGCTTCAACACTTCGCCATTTGACGGCTGTATCCAACCCGCGATAATGCCGAGCAGCGTGGATTTCCCGGAGCCGCTTGGACCGGTAAGCGCATAGACGTGGTTGGGGAGAAGCGCCGCGTTCAAGCCATGGAACAGTAGCGGCCCGCCAGCATATTGGTGTCCTATGTTGCTCAGTTCAATGCGCATCACATGTTGACTTTCCGGGATTCGTCTGGATGCTGCCAGGTGCTTTGCCTCCCAGCGTGACAAGGGTTCGTCCTAATGAACTGCCGACGACATGGGCTTTCAGAGCGGTTCCACTGGTACTGACGACGCAACCATCCGACTTATTGAGATCGACAAGTGCTTCCGCTGGAATCGAATAGACGTCAATCGGTTGTTTCAGGCGGTAGCTTACGGAAACGTCGGTGGTTTGCTCGCTATCCTTACGGTTCCCCGTATACCCTTCCCAAGAGGACATTGCGGTGAAGGCCTGTGGATTGTTCACTGTGCCGTCATCGCCAATGGAATATGTCTGGCCGTTGAGTTCGACGGTGCGTTCTCCGGCTACCCTGTCTGTCGGCAGATTCGTGGCCTTGATCGATTGTATTCCCTCGGCCGTCGTGAATGCGGCTGCGGAATCGTCATCGGATACGGACGATCCCAACTCGGTGGCGCAACCGGTGGTAATCAGGCTCTCGGCAGGAATCCAGATCACCAGTGTCTTATCGAATGTCCCATTCTGGGCTGTTCCGCCGTAAGCAGCATAAAGCTGTCTCCAGGCATTCCACGTACTCCAATCAAAAGTGCCTGACTGCGATGAGGAATATCCCAAACGTGTCAATTCGGCCTGCAGCGCCTTGACATCGGTTCCTTTATCTCCGTAGGAAAGGTCGCGATATAACGGTGTTTGAGCATATAGAGTCACCAGCGGTTCGCCATCCATATCGTATTCATGGGATCCCGAGACTATTACGCCATTGTCTGGGCAGGAAGCGTAAGTGACCTGTCCTGTTCTGCCGAAAGATATATTCTGCGCATGCGATGCCGTGACATTCAATGATATGGTGCGGGTGTCATCGAATTGCTCGGTTTGCAGAGGCAGATTTCCACTATCCGATGATGGTCTGAGCGAGGATGGCGTCTTGGATTGGGTAAGGCCAATGGCAAGACCGGCGCCGGAGCACAGACAGGCGACCATGCACAAGATTATGAATCCGAAGCCGTGGATTCTGCCATGAAATGTTGGTGGCAAGAACATGATGATAGTAATCCTCACTTATTCGGATTTGCCAGACATTGGGAGAACGATTCGGAATTGGTGTCCAGCTTCGAGCTGCCATCCGTTTTGGAGGATTCATTCAGATAATCCTGTTTGGTAAACGAGTTCGGAACCAGTTTTTTATGTTTCAGGCAGCTTACAATCAGTTCGATGTCGTCGGCATTCGAAGGATTGGTGGTCATGCGCTCGTATAGATCACGAATAAGCAGATTCGTTCCCTTCGCGCATGCGATGCTGTCGGAATTCACCTTATCGGAGTCGTAATCCTGACCGTCAACATCCATGCTTTCCTGCATCAGGCCTGTGGATTGATCCGTGCTGAACGCTATCTGGTCTCCTTTGGAAATCATGCATTGCTGGTATTTTTCGTTGGCCTCACGGTAATCGGCTTCGCTGATTTTCCCGGCTTTGATCGCTTTGGTGAGCACCTGCTTCTCGAAATCGCTGGTGGCGGATTGCAGCGCCTGACGCAATTGCGTCTCATAAGATTCGGTTGATTGTGAGGTGCTGGCGTCTGACGAGGATTGTGTGTTTAAATGGCTGCTGCTCAGGTTTGGTGAGCAGGCATTCAGCGTCAGTAACGAGACCGCAAGACCAGTGGCCAGCAACATTCGGAATGATTTGGACATCAGATTTTCTTCCTTCATTATTTGTTTTCCGATGGCGCGATATCGGTTGCAATCGTAAGAATCCATGGTCTGCCGGAATGCGTTTCTGCCTGGGAACTGACCTGACTTGACCTATTCCTGACCTCCGCAATCATGGCTGCTAAGGTGTGAGACGGAACGACAAGGATGGTGGCGGTGAAAGTTCTGATCGTGGAAGACAACACGAATCTGGCCGATGTAATTGGCATGGGACTGAATATGGAAGGCATGCAGGCCAAAGCCGTGTACGATGGCCGGGATGCCGTCGAGGAATTGGACAATGGCGAGTACGACATGGTCATTCTGGATCGTGATCTCCCAGGGGTGCATGGAGACGACATAGCCCGTATGCTCAGTGAACGGCATGCCTCCACCTATGTGCTCATGCTCACTGCGGCTTCCCAGACCGAGGATATCGTTCAGGGCTTGAACCTTGGCGCGGATGATTATCTGACCAAACCGTTCGAATATGCGGTTCTTCTGGCACGGGTCAATGCGGTTCGGCGTAGAAAAGAGCGAAATCGCGTCAGCACATTCCATAGGGGGAACTTTGAAGCGGATTTCCATACTGGCATTGTCACTGTTTCAGGACGTCGTTTGAGATTCGGTGCCAGAGAACTTGCTGTGTTGCAGACGCTGATCGAGGCAAATGGCGGCGTGGTGAGCACGGAGGAGCTGTATCAAAGGATATGGCATGATGACCATGCGCATACACGTGGCATCGTCAAGACCACCATATACGCGCTGAGAACGAAAATAGGCATCCCCGACTTCATCGAGACGATTCCAGGGCAGGGGTATCGGATTCCATGATGAGACGGAGGACGAATAACCGACATATTCAATGGTCCACAAGAAAACGACTCATCGCAGTTATCTTGGCCGTGTTCGTCTCATTAACGGCAATTATCTCCGTGACGACTCTCATCATCGTTGACCAGCAGGTCGACACGGTAACCATAGGACGCTTAGCGGCAGACCAACCTTCGGATGAACTATATGAGCAACGAGATTCCGTCAGATCCTCTCCGGACGGGTCATATTTCGAAGCGGGGAAGGACGGATCATCGGAAGGGTTTGCTGTTACCGCTTCCCGCGGTAACGAGGAAGCGCGCAATCTGTTGCTCCTTACCAGTGTGGTGCCGATTCTGATATTCGGAGTGCTTTCGGCCATTGCGACATGGAGCATATGCACGCGTTCCCAACACAGGATAGATGAGGTGGCGAGACAGATACGGGCTTCAAACGGGGAACTAACGAAACAAGTCATTCATATTACTCGGGAGAATGATGCGGCAACGGTAATAGCCGATGCCTATAACGATGCAATCGGTGACGTTGCCGCCTCCATTGCGAGGGAGAAACGGTTCATCGCCGACGCTTCCCATGAGCTCAAGAATCCACTTGCGGCTACGGCTACCGCTTTGGAAATACCGATGCATAACGGTTTGATTGATGGGAGGGCGCTTCCATTCATCGAAAAGGCTAGAGCATCCAATGCGTCATGCATTGCGCTGACCCGGCATTTACTTGATCTTGCTCATGTCCAGCAGCTTGAACGTGCCCAACTGGCATCGGTGGATATGGGAGCCCTTGTCGATGACGTGCTCACTTCTTTCTCCGATGATGCCGCCTTTGAAGGATTGACGCTGCATAAACGGATAGAGAAGAACGTATCCGTAATGGGAGATGGGCTTCTGCTTACGCAGCTTGTGAAGAATCTGACGCTCAATGCGGTACAACACAATATAGCGGATGGGCAGATATGGGTGTCCTTAGAGGAGTGCTCCGATGTGGACGGGCCAAAGACGGCATCGCTGAATATCGAAAATACAGGAACGGATTTACGCGAGATGGATCTTGACGACCTGTTCACCCCGTTCAACAAGGGACAAAACAGCAGAATCATGGAACATGATGACTCGTCTCAGTCAGTGGCGAATCACGGTTTGGGCCTGTCCATTGCCAAAGAGATCGTCGTACTGCATGATGGTTCGATACGGCTCCAGGCTAGGGATGGGGGAGGACTTCGTGTTTCCGTGGATATTCCGGTAACGCAATAAAACCGGAGATGACAGGACAAATGAAAAGCCGAGGGGATGTGCTTCAAGGGTTTATCTTGAAGCACATCCCCTCGGCTTTTCATTTGGAATCCGTCCGAATCGTCCGGGGCGTTCCTACATGATTCAGCCAGCCCAACACGTCAGGCGGCGAAGTACTCCACGCCGGCTGCGAACAGCGGCTGGTCCTTCTCGCCGGGCACGTTCACGAACGTGCCGTTGCTGTAGCGCTCGGAGTGGCCCATCTTGCCGAACACGCGGCCGTCCGGGCTGGTGATGCCTTCGATGGCCAGCAGCGAACCATTCGGGTTCACATCCAGGTCCATGCCCGGCACACCGTTCTCATCCACGTACTGCGTGGCGATCTGGCCGTTGGCCTTGAGCTGGGCGAGCACGTCGTCGGAAGCCACGAAGCGGCCCTCACCATGGGAGATGGCGATGGTGTGCATGTCGCCCACCTCGGTCTTCGCCAGCCACGGGGAGAGGTTCGACGCCACGCGGGTGCGCACCAGACGGCTCTGGTGGCGGCCGATGGTGTTGAACGTCAGCGTCGGGCATTCGGCGGTCATCGGCACGATGTCGCCGTACGGCACCAGACCAAGCTTGATGAGCGCCTGGAAGCCGTTGCAGATGCCGAGCATCAGACCATCGCGATTGTTCAGCAGGTCGCGCACGGCCTCGGTCACCGCCGGGGCGCGGAAGAATGCGGTGATGAACTTGGCGGAGCCGTCCGGCTCGTCGCCACCGGAGAAGCCGCCGGGGATCATGATGATCTGGCTCTTCTTGATCTCCTCAACCAGCGCATTGGTGGATTCGGCCACGGCGGCGGGGGTGAGGTTGTTCACGATGAGCGTGCTCACGTCGGCGCCCGCACGCTCGAACGCGGCGGCGGAATCGTATTCGCAGTTGTTGCCCGGGAACACGGGGATGATCACGTGCGGCTTGGCGACGCCGGTGCCGGTGTACACGGTCTTCTTCGGAGCCTCGAAGGACACGGTCTCGACGGTCTTGCCCTTCTCCTCGCCCTTGGAACGGTACGGGAACACGGATTCGATGCCGCCCTCCCAGGCGTCCTGCAGCTCAGCAAGATCCAGCGTCTCGCCGGCGGCCACGAACTGGTAGTCCTCGGTGGTCTCGCCGACTTCGTTGACCTCGACCAGGTTGGACACGGCCGGAACCTTCGCATTGTCCGCGAGCTCGATGATGAAGGAGCCGTAGGCCGGGGCGAACAGGTCGTCCACGGTGATGCCGTCGGCCAGCTTCACGCCGATCTGGTTGCCGACCGTCATCTTGAAGATCGCCTCGGCGCTCGCGCCGTAGCCCGGCGTGGACACGGCCAGCGCATCGCCGAAATCGGTGAGCTCCTCGACCGCGGAGAACGCCTCCAGCAGACCGTCCTTGTCCGGGGTGAGGCCATCGGCCTTGTATCGCGGTGCGATGCGGATCACGCGGTGGCCTGCGCCCTTGAATTCAGGGGAGGTGGCGCGCTTCATATTGCCCACCGCCACGGCGAAGGAGATCAGGGTCGGCGGAACGTCAAGCTGTTCGAACGTGCCGGACATGGAGTCCTTGCCGCCGATCGCGCCGGCACCCAGATCCACCTGGGCCATCAACGCGCCCAGCACGGCCGCCGTCGGCTTGCCCCAGCGTTCCGGCTCGTCGCGCAGCTTCTCGAAGTACTCCTGGAAGCTCAGGTACGCCTTCTCATGCTCGAAGCCGGCCGCAACCAGCTTGGAGAGCGATTCGACCACGGACAGATACGCGCCCGTGAACTGGTTCTTCTCCATAATGTACGGATTGAAGCCCCATGCCATCGCGGAGGCGGTGGTGGTCTCGCCGAACACCGGCAGCTTGGCGACCATGGCCATGTTCGGGGTCAGCTGCTTCCTGCCGCCGAACGGCATAAGCACGGTACCCGCGCCAATGGTGGAGTCGAAACGCTCGGAAAGACCCTTGTTGGAAGCCACGTTCAGATCGGTGAGCATGGTGTGCATGCGTTCGGCAAGGGTGCCGGTCTTCCACGGGGTGGCGTAGTCGTGCTGCGCCTCGACATGCACCACCTGATGCTTCGGAGCGCCGTTGGAAGCGAGGAATTCGCGGGACAGGTCCACGATCGTGTCGCCGTTCCATACCATCGTCATGCGCGGCTCCTCGGTCACGGTCGCGATGACCTCGGCCTCGAGGTTCTCCTCCTTGGCGTAGCCCAGGAACTCGTCCACATCCTCCGCGGCCACGTCGACGGCCATACGTTCCTGCGATTCGGAAATCGCCAGCTCGGTACCGTCCAGGCCCTCGTACTTCTTCGACACCTTGTTGAGGTCCACGTACAGGCCGTCGGCCAGCTCGCCGACCGCCACGGACACGCCGCCGGCGCCGAAATCGTTGCAACGCTTGATCAGACGGCATGCATCGCCACGGCGGAACAGACGCTGCAGCTTGCGTTCGACGGGGGCATTGCCCTTCTGCACCTCGGCACCGTCGAGTTCCAGCGATTCGACATTGTGCGCCTTGGAAGCGCCGGTGGCGCCACCGATGCCGTCACGGCCGGTACGGCCGCCGAGCAGGATGACCTTGTCTCCCGGAGCCGGGGTTTCGCGGCGCACGTGATCGGCCGGAGTTGCGGCCACGACCGCGCCCACCTCCATGCGCTTGGCCACATAGCCGGGGTGGTAGATCTCATCCACCTGACCGGTGGCCAGACCGATCTGGTTGCCGTAGGAGGAATAGCCGGCTGCGGCGGTGGTGACGAGCTTGCGCTGGGGGAGCTTGCCCTCAAGCGTCTCGGACACCGGCACGGTCGGGTCGGCGGCACCGGTCACGCGCATGGCCTGATACACGTAGGAACGGCCGGACAGCGGGTCGCGGATGCAGCCGCCGATGCAGGTGGCCGCGCCGCCGAACGGTTCGATCTCGGTGGGGTGGTTGTGGGTCTCGTTCTTGAACAGGAACAGCCAATCCTCGTCGTGGCCGTTCACGTCCACCTTCACCTTGACGGTGCAGGCGTTGATCTCCTCGGATTCGTCGAGGTTCTTCAGAATGCCGTTCTTTTTGAGCCACTTCGCGCCGATCGTGCCCATATCCATCAGACACACCGGCTTGGCGTCGCGACCCAGCTCGTGACGCATCTCAAGATACTTGTCGAACGCGGCCTTGACGGTGGCGTCATCGATCTGGACATCGTCGAGCTGCGTGCCGAACGTGGTGTGACGGCAATGATCGGACCAATACGTATCGATCACCTTGATCTCGGTGATCGTCGGGTCGCGCTGCTCCTCGGTGAAATGCTCGCGGCAGAACTGCAGATCGGCCAGATCCATGGCCAGACCGCGATCCTCGATGAACTGCTCGAGCTCGGCGTCGCTCATCGTGCGGAAGCCGTCGATGACCTCCACCTTGCCGGGCACCGGCACCTGGGTCTTGAGCGTGGTCTTCACGTCCAGCGAGGCCTCACGCGCCTCCACCGGGTTGATCACGTAATGCTTGATGGCCTCGACGTCGGCTTCGGACAGCTCGCCTTCCAGCGCGTACACCTTGGCGGAGCGCACGGTCGGGCGCTCGCCCTGGGAGATCAGCTGGATGCACTCGCTGGCGGAATCCGCGCGCTGGTCGAACTGGCCAGGCAGGTATTCCACGGCGAACACGGTCGCGCCGCCGAAATCGGGCAGGTCGGCGGACACGTTGTCCACCTGCGGCTCGCTGAACACGGTCGGCGTGGCCTTGGCGAACAGCTCCTCGCTGATGCCTTCCACGTCGTAGCGGTTGACGAGACGAACGTTCTTCAGGGCAGTGATGCCGAGGATGGTCTTGAGCTCATTGGCGAGCTGCTGCGCCTCGACGTCGAAGCCCGGTTTCTTTTCCACGTATACGCGAAAAACCATGGGTCAACTCCTTGAAAGGGGCTTAGAAAATTAGCGGGTTGATAGGAAAACGTTTGAAAACGTTGAAACGATGGAATGCTGAAAACGGATGCGAAACAACGAAGCCCGCATCCGAGCTGATACTGCAGATGCGGGCTGTACGTGCGTCATTCGGCGACTTCGATACCTTCGGACTTGGCGAGTCCGGCCAGACGGCTTTCGATCTCCTCGTAGGCGGGGATGATGTCGCCCAGATCGCGGCGGAACAGGTCCTTGTCGAGGTGCTCGACCTTGCCGGAGTGATCGCGCTGATCCCACAGACGGCAGGAATCCGGGGTGATCTCGTCGGCGAGCAGCAGCGTGCCGTCAGAGGTGCGGCCCATCTCGATCTTGAAGTCCACGAGCTTGACGTCGATCTTGGCGAAGATCTCGATCAGGGCCTCGTTGATGCGGCGGGCGAGCGGAGCGATCTCGGCCAGATCCTCACGGGTGCACACGCCGAACGCCACCAGATCGTCGTCGTTCACGAACGGATCGTGCAGTTCGTCGTTCTTCAGGAAGTATTCGAGCACCGGTTCCTTGAGCTCGATGCCCTCTTCGACGCCCAGGCGGGAGCAGAAGTGTCCGGCCGCGGTGTTGCGCAGCACGATTTCGAGCGGGAACATGGTGACCTTCTTGACCAGCTGGGAGGTCTCGCCCACGCGGGCCACCAGATGGCTGTCGATGCCGCGCTTCTTCAGCAGATCGAAGATCAGCGTGGTGATGAGGTTGTTCAGCCTGCCCTTGCCGGCGAAATCTTCCTTCTTCTCGCCGTCACCTGCGGTAGCGGAGTTCTTGTATTCGACCCAGAGGACCTCCGGATCGTCAGTTGCGTACAGTTGCTTGGCTTTGCCCTCGTAGAGCTTTTCCAACTTCTCCATTACTCGCCTTTCCTGGTGTTTGGGAGGTAGATAGTTTGGTGAACTTGACGGTTACAAGATACCAACGGGAGGCTACATTGACGCGGTTTTCGGGCGCGTTCCGTCAGGGCTTGCGCCGGCATCCGCCAATCGTCCGTCAGGCAATGTCGATTTCGAGCGATTCGGCCACGTTCCCGGCTTTGGCGCGCGCGTCGGCCGCGTCTTTTCCGATGGCCAGGGCCACGGCCATGCGGCGGTGCCCGTGCACTTCCGGCTTCGCGAAGACGCGCAGGTCGGTGCCGGGCTCCGACAAAGCTGTGGCGACGTTGCGGAATTCCGCCTCGCCATCGCCTTGGACGACGATTGCATGGCTTGCCGCGACGGTGCCTTCCGGAATCGACAGCGCGACATGCTCCTGCGTGATCGGCAGTCCGAGAATCGCGCGCGCATGCAGTGCGAACTCGCTCAACCGCTGGGACATCATCGTGACCATGCCGGTGTCATGAGGACGGGGGGAGACCTCGTTGAACAGCACGGAACCGTCGGTCAACACGAACAGCTCCACGCCGAACACGCCCCAGCCCTTTTCTCCGGAATTGCGGGCCTTCGCGACCAGTCCCTCCACAGCGGTGCGGGCGATATGTTGCGCCTGCTCGAGCACGTCCTGGGTGAAGGACGCCGGCTGCCATGATTCGCGATAGTCGCCGCTTTCCTGACGCTGCCCGATCGGCGAGCATGTCACGATGCCGGCGCTGGAGCTGACAGTCAACACCGTCAGCTCGTAATCAAGCGGTGCCAACGCTTCCACGATCACGCGGGAGACGTCGCCCTCGTCGTGTGCGCGCCGGCCTTCCTGCGCTTCCGTCCAGGCCGCGTCAATCGCGTCCGCGGAACGCACCACGGACTGTCCATGGCCAGAAGAGCTCATAATCGGCTTGACCACGCATGGATAGCCGACGATTTCGGCGCCCGCGCGCAGTTCCTCCAGGGAACCGGCGAAACGGTACGGGGTGGTCGGCAGACCAAGTTCCTCATGCGCGAGCACGCGCAGACGTTCGCGATCCATGCAGATCGCCGCGATCTCGGCGCTCGGCACCACCTGCGCGCCATGTTCCGCCGCGGCGGCGAGTTCCGAAGTGGCGATTGCCTCGACTTCCGGCACGATGATGTCCGGTTTGATCTCGTCGAACAGCGCGCGCAGTTCGGTTGCGTTGGCCATGTCGAGCACGCGGCATTCATGCGCCACCTGCTGGGCCGGAGCGCCAGCGTACGAATCGGCCGCGCACACCCATGCGCCCAGCCTCATCAATTCAATGGTGACCTCCTTGCCGAGCTCGCCGGAGCCAAGGAACAGAACACGGGTCGGATGCTTGCCAAGCGGAGTGCCAAGGGCACGATTCTCTTCGTTCATGGCTCCTATTGTGCCATCGGCGTAGGATGGAACGCATGTCCGAGATTGAGAAGAACGAAACGCGATGCCCCCTGACCATCGCCATGGTGGTCGACACGTCGGGAAACCGGGGCAATGGAACCTCGAATTCTGCGCTGCAATGGGCCCAGGAGTTGGAACGCCAAGGCCATCATGTCCGTCTCGTGGGCATCGGAGCGCCCGAGTATCCGGCGCGTGTCAACCATGTGCCGCTGGTCAGCTGGGTGGCCAAGAAACAGCAGATGCAGTTCGCCGAGCCGAGCGACACGCTGTTCCGCAAGGCGTTCGACGGCGTGGATGTGGTGCATATCTACACGCCGTTCCGATTCGGACAACATGCCTGCAAAATCGCCAGGCAGATGGGCATAGCCGTTACCGCCGGATACCATGTGCAGCCGGAGAACATCACGTATTCCGCAGGGCCATTGAAATACATTCCGGGCATCGATTCGTTTATCTACTGGCTGTTCGACATGTGGCTGTACCACAAAATCGGGCACGTGCATGTGCCGACGGAGCTGGGAGCGAGCCTGTTGCGCTCGCACGGCTACAAGTCGAAGCTGCACGTCATCTCCAATGGCTATGAATCACGGTTCACCGCGAAACGTCAGCGCGAGGCCGACGAGGCGGCACCGGTGCCGTTCCGCATCGTCGCGTCGGGAAGACTTACGAATGAGAAGAACCATGTCGCGTTGATTCGGGCGATCGCCCGCTGCCGGCACGCGCAGGACATCGAACTGACGATCGCCGGCACCGGTCCGCTCAAAAAGAAGCTGCAGCGCATGGCCGACCGTCTGCTGGCCCGTCCCGCCTCGATTGGCTTCCATAAGAACGCGGATATGCCGGCGCTTTTGCGTTCCGGCGATCTGCTGGTGCATCCGTCGATAGCCGATCTCGAATCGGTGAGCGTCATCGAAGGCATGGCGGCCGGTCTGGTGCCGGTGATCGCCTCGTCGACATTGAGCGCTGCCAGCCAGTTCGCTTTGCTGGACGAATCGTTGTTCCCCGTAGGGGACATCGACGCGCTCGCCCGACGCATCGATTGGTGGATCGACCATCCGGCGCAGCTTTCGCAATGGGGCGCCACCTATGCCGAACATACGAAAACCAACTATTCGGTCGAATCGTCCGTTCGCAAGTTCGTCGAAATGGAACGTGAGGCGATCGCCGACAACCAGCGCTGACCGGCGCAGGTCGTCTACAACAGCGCTATCAGCTGCTCCACCTGTTCGTCGGTGGTCGCCCAGCTGGTGCAGATGCGCATCACGGTATGCGTGTCGTCGGCCTTCTCCATGAAGCCGAGACGCACGTGGCGTTGCAGTCGTTCGGCGGTTCCGTTGTCAAGAGTGATGAAGATCTGATTGGTGGGCGCGTCGAACGTCAGCGTGTATCCGCGTTCCGTCAGCACGTTGCGGATACGGTCCGCCGCATCATTGGCATGACGGGCGATGCGGCTGTACAGGTCATCGGTGAAAAGCGTGTCGAATTGCAGTCCCAGCAGCCATCCCTTGGCCAGCAGGGCGCCATGGCGTTTGACAAGCGTCACGAAATGCTTCGGCATGTTGCCGTGCGTGAACACCACGGCCTCTCCGAACATCGCGCCCACCTTGGTGCCGCCTATGTAGAAGACATCGGCGAGCCTCGCCACGTCAGCAAGCGTGACGTCGTTGCCGGTCGCGGTGAGCGCGTAGCCAAGTCGTGCGCCGTCGATGAACAGCGGCATCTCGTATTTCGTGCAGACCTCGCGGATCGCCTCGAGTTCGGCCAACGAGTACAACGTGCCGTATTCGGTCGATTGTGAGATGTATACGCAACCGGGAAACACCATATGCGTGTAATTGCCGTCCGCATAGAACGTCGTGCAATACGCGTCAAGCTCCTTCGCATCGATTTTGCCGTCGTGATGGGGGAGGGTGATCACCTTATGCCCGGTGGCCTCGATGGCTCCGGCCTCATGCACGTTCACATGGCCGGTGGTCGCAGCCACCACGCCGGCGTACTGAGGGGTGATGGAATCGATGACGACCTGATTGGTCTGCGTTCCACCGACCAGGAAGAAGATTTCGGCATCGGGACAATCGCATGCCTGCCGTATCTTGGTCTTCGCGCTTGCGCAGATATCGTCGTTGCCGTAGCCGGGATACTGGTTGTGCGCGGTTTCGGTAAGACGGGCGATGATTTCCGGAGCCGCCGCGCAGGAATAATCGTTTTCGAAAGACAGCATGTGCAGCCTCCTGTTTTCGTGCGATTGAAAACATGTCGGTAGATGGAACGCAACAGATAGCAAAAAACCTCGGAGCGAATCCGAGGTTTTCCAGCTGGGTGGCTAACGCGGCTCGAACGCGCGACCTTCTGAACCACAATCAGATGCTCTACCAACTGAGCTATAGCCACCATGTTTTCACTTCCATGCGGAAGCGCAACAGATGAACACTATACACGGTTTTTTGAATTCGTGCGCATCGGCGTGTTGCGCTGCGGTGTTTGGTGTTTTTGGTGGGTATGTGAATGCGTCGGCGTTTCTCTTCCAAACGCGCAAGAAGAGACATTCATTGTTTGTTTCTGATCTATGTCAAAACGGGATTGTGAGCTTTTGTTATTTTCTACAGAACTGGACTTAGGCATTGGAAATATTAGGTTTGCTGGCTATTTTAAACTTGCCAAATGTGCGTTTTGATGTATACTGAAAGTGAAGGCCGGAGTTGCGGATCGGTCGAGGATTCGTCAGGTCGCAACGAAGCGCCGATGGCCGTGAGGCCCATGCGCAACGCCTTCAAGATAATTGAAGATAGCGATTCGAGAGGGCGGCATAGGTTGTACGGCAAGGATGCCGGGCCGCATGATTTATGACGGAATGCAACGTAACGAAAACGGTGCGCGCAAGGTGGCGCGCGAGGATTTGGTGGCTCCGACGCCGGGATGGCGTCGGAGCCACTCCTTTTTGGGATGTGATTTATCGAACGATGTCGACCGCGACACGAATGGCATTTCGTTGTCCGACTAATCCGTATACTGGTAATTCGTGTGTGCCAACGGCATGCCTTATGTGACAGGCGTGTGGGTTGGGATATCCCGGAACTCGATTGAATCACGCGCAGCAATGCGGCGGTGGGAGAGTGATGGGCCATCGGGCCGGTGGACTGTGGCTATCTCTACGATTCATGTCGTTGGAGTGTGGGTGCAGTGCGGCGGTCACACGAAACCAAAAGAAACCACTGAATCGGAGAATTCAAGTTGCCTACTATTGAACAGCTCGTCCGTAAGGGACGCCAGGCAAAGCCGAAGAAGTCCAAGACTTTGGCACTGAAGGGAAGCCCGCTGCGTCGCGGCGTGTGCACCCGTGTTTACACCACCACCCCGAAGAAGCCGAACTCGGCACTGCGTAAGGTTGCCCGTGTGCGCCTGAGCTCCGGTGTCGAAGTCACCGCTTACATCCCGGGCGAGGGCCACAACCTGCAGGAGCACTCCATCGTGCTCGTGCGCGGCGGCCGTGTCAAGGATCTGCCGGGTGTTCGTTACCACATCGTTCGTGGCGCACTCGATACCCAGGGTGTGAAGGATCGCAAGCAGGGTCGTTCCCTGTACGGAGCAAAGAAGGCGAAGTAAGAGATATGTCACGTAAAGGACCTTCCAAGAAGCATCAGCTGCTGCCGGATCCGATCTACGGTTCCACCGTTGTGGCACAGCTCATCAACAAGATTCTGCTTGACGGCAAGAAGTCGATCGCTGAGGACATCGTCTACAGCGCCCTCGATATGGTCAAGGAGAAGACCGACCAGGAGCCGGTCGCCGTTCTCAAGCGCGCTCTGGACAACATTCGTCCGTCCCTCGAGGTTCGCTCCCGCCGCGTCGGTGGCGCTACCTATCAGGTCCCGGTCGAGGTGAAGCCGGCCCGCGCCAACACCCTGTCCCTGCGCTGGCTCACCGACTTCTCCCGCGCCCGTCGCGAGAAGACCATGGCCGAGCGTCTGGCCAACGAAATCCTCGACGCCTCCAACGGCCTCGGTGCTTCTGTCAAGCGCCGCGAGGATACTCACAAGATGGCAGAGGCCAACAAGGCCTTCGCTCATTACCGCTGGTAATTAGTCAAGAACGAGAGTTAAGGAACACTCATGGCACTAGACGTGCTTACTAATCTGAACCAGATCCGTAACATCGGCATCATGGCTCATATCGATGCTGGTAAGACCACCACCACCGAACGTATCCTGTACTACACCGGCAAGAACTACAAGATCGGCGAGACCCATGATGGCGCCTCGACGATGGACTTCATGGCTCAGGAGCAGGAGCGCGGCATCACCATCCAGTCCGCAGCCACCACCTGCTTCTGGAATCGTCAGACCCACGACGTGAAGGACAAGTTCCAGATCAACATCATCGATACCCCTGGCCACGTGGACTTCACGGCCGAGGTGGAGCGCTCCCTGCGAGTGCTCGACGGTGCTGTCGCCGTGTTCGATGGCAAGGAAGGCGTGGAGCCGCAGTCCGAGACCGTGTGGCGTCAGGCCGACAAGTACGGTGTCCCGCGTATCTGCTTCATCAACAAGATGGATAAGCTCGGCGCCGACTTCTACTACTCCGTCGACACCATCAAGAAGAAGCTGGGTGCGACCCCGCTCGTCGTGCAGCTGCCTATCGGTGCTGAGAACGACTTCGCAGGCGTCGTCGACCTGATCCGCATGAAGGCCTACGTCTGGAACGACGTCAAGGATGATATGGGTGCTCACTACGACACCGTCGACATCCCGGCCGATCTGCAGGACAAGGCCGAGCAGTATCGTTCCGAGCTGCTGGACCAGGTCGCGGAATCCGACGAGGAGCTGCTCGAGAAGTACCTCGAGTCCGGCGAACTGACCGAGGACGAGATCCGCGCGGGCATCCGCAAGCTCACCATCAACCGTGAGGCCTACCCGGTGCTCTGCGGCTCCGCCTTCAAGGACAAGGGCGTGCAGCCGATGCTGGATGCCGTTGTCGACTACCTGCCGAGCCCGGAGGACGTGCCGTCCATCGTCGGTTTCGACCCGCAGGACGAGTCCGTCGAGATCGACCGCAAGCCGACCACCGACGATCCGTTCTCCGCACTGGTCTTCAAGATCTCCACCCACCCGTTCTACGGCAAGCTCGTGTTCGTGCGTGTGTACTCCGGCTCCGTCAAGCCGGGCGACACCGTCCTCGACTCCACCAAGGAGAAGAAGGAACGCGTCGGCAAGATCTTCCAGATGCACGCCGACAAGGAGAACCCGGTGGATGCCGCCGAAGCCGGCAACATCTACACCTTCGTGGGCCTGAAGAACGTCACCACCGGTGATACCCTGTGCGACGAGAAGGCTCCGATCTCCCTCGAATCCATGACCTTCCCTGATCCGGTGATCGAGGTGGCCGTGGAACCGAAGACCAAGGCCGACCAGGAGAAGATGAGCATCGCTCTGGCGAAGCTCTCCGACGAGGATCCGACCTTCCAGGTGAAGACCGACGAAGAGTCCGGTCAGACCCTGATCTCCGGCATGGGCGAGCTGCAGCTCGACATCATCGTCGACCGTATGCGTCGTGAGTTCAAGGTGGAGTGCAACGTCGGTAACCCGCAGGTTGCATACCGCGAGACGATCCGCAAGGCCGTCATGAACCAGGAATACACGCACAAGAAGCAGACTGGTGGTTCCGGCCAGTTCGCAAAGGTCCTGATGAACTTCGAGCCGCTCGACACCGAGAACGGCGAGACCTACGAGTTCGTCAACGAGGTCACCGGCGGCCACATCACCAAGGAATTCATTCCTTCCATCGATGCTGGCGTGCAGGAAGCCATGGAATCCGGCATCCTCGCTGGCTTCCCGGTGGTTGGCGTCAAGGCTACCGTCACCGACGGTCAGGTCCATGATGTCGATTCCTCCGAAATGGCCTTCAAGATCGCAGGTTCCATGTGCTTCAAGGAAGCTGCCCCGAAGGCCAAGCCGGTCATCCTCGAGCCGATCATGGCCGTGGAAGTGCGTACTCCGGAAGAGTACATGGGCGATGTGATGGGCGACATCAACGCACGTCGTGGTTCCATCCAGTCCATGACCGACTCCACCGGTGTCAAGGTCATCGACGCCAAGGTCCCGCTGTCCGAGATGTTCGGCTACATCGGCGATCTTCGTTCCAAGACCCAGGGCCGCGCAATGTTCACCATGCAGATGGACTCCTACGCAGAGGTTCCGAAGAACGTCTCCGAGGAGATCATCAAGGCCCAGCGCGGCGAGTGACACGCGCCGCCACTGAAGTGGAAACTGTCTCCAGTCAGCGCTAGTATTTTGTAGCGCTGACTGGGTTCGGGCTCCAAAGTGGCACAAACCCGTCAAACCCAGTAAAATGTAGCGAGTGCCTTGAAATGAGTTCAAGGCTTACTACGAGACGTCCAGGAGGACAACACATGGCAAAGGAAAAGTACGAGCGTACTAAGCCGCACGTTAACATTGGTACCATCGGCCACGTCGATCACGGCAAGACCACTCTGACCGCAGCTATCTCCAAGGTGCTGCACGAGGAGTACCCGGATGTGAACCCGGAGTATGACTTCAACCAGATCGATTCCGCTCCGGAAGAGGCCGCCCGCGGTATCACCATCAACATCGCCCACATCGAGTACCAGACCGAGAAGCGTCACTACGCTCACGTCGACTGCCCGGGCCACGCCGACTTCGTGAAGAACATGATCACCGGCGCCGCTCAGATGGATGGCGCCATCCTCGTTGTGGCCGCCACCGACGGCCCGATGGCCCAGACCCGCGAGCACGTCCTGCTCGCTCGTCAGGTTGGCGTTCCGAAGATCCTCGTCGCTCTGAACAAGTGCGATATGGTCGATGACGAAGAGCTCATCGAGCTCGTTGAGGAAGAGGTCCGTGACCTCCTCGACGAAAACGGCTTCGATCGCGACTGCCCGGTCATCCACGTGTCCGCTTACGGCGCACTGCACGATGACGCTCCGGACCACGAGAAGTGGGTTGAGCAGATCAAGAAGCTCATGGACGCCGTCGACGAGTATATCCCGACCCCGGTCCACGATCTGGACAAGCCGTTCCTGATGCCGATCGAGGATGTCTTCACCATCTCCGGCCGTGGCACCGTGGTGACCGGCCGTGTCGAGCGTGGTAAGCTCCCGGTCAACTCCAACGTCGAGATCGTCGGCATTCGTCCGACCCAGACCACCACCGTCACCTCCATCGAGACCTTCCACAAGCAGATGGACGAGTGCGAGGCTGGCGACAACACCGGTCTGCTGCTCCGTGGCATCAACCGTGACCAGGTCGAGCGTGGCCAGGTTCTGGCTGCTCCGGGCTCCGTGACCCCGCACACCAAGTTCGAGGGCGAAGTCTACGTGCTGACCAAGGACGAAGGCGGCCGTCACTCGCCGTTCTTCTCCAACTACCGTCCGCAGTTCTACTTCCGTACCACCGATGTCACCGGCGTCATCACCCTGCCGGAAGGCGTCGAGATGGTTCAGCCGGGCGATCACGCCACCTTCGGCGTTGAGCTGATTCAGCCGATCGCTATGGAAGAGGGCCTGACCTTCGCAGTGCGTGAAGGCGGCCACACCGTCGGCTCGGGCCGTGTCACCAAGATCATCGAGTAGTCTTACCCGATATCGGAAGACACGCTTTGAACTAGCGTGAATATGCCCTTGGAGGTTTACGCCTCCAAGGGCATATTTTGTTTTCCGCCAATTCTTGCACCCCCTTTGCTTCCTTGAATCAGGAACAAGGCATCGGTTTTGATCAAAGGACCGTTCCGGAACGTTTCCCGCGTCAAACCGTCATCCATCCGCGGCTGAATACGCGCTATTGGTAAAAGCGATAACCATTCGTGCCGAATAACGGACGTAACCGCCGGAGCTCCATATCGTTTCCGTAGTGTTCGAGAGTGACCGGAGCGGAAAACCTGCGATTGCTTCCGCCCCTGACGTTCGAGAATTCGGATAGCAAAGGAAGGGACACAATGGATTGGCGTACGATTCATGACAAAGCCGTTGAGAACATGACCACGGCCGGTCTTCTGTATGAGGATGGCAACGCCGACATCGACAGCGGAACCAACGATATCGATACCTTGGCATGGAGAAGGTATGGCATCCTGCCCCGAACGTTCCACAACGTGGGCGATATCGACACCTCCGTCACCGTGGGCGGTGTGCACATCGACACCCCGATTTTCGGCGCGCCCACCGCATATCACCGTCTTGCCAGCAAGAAGGGCGAGATCAGTTCGCAGAACGGCATGCACCGTGCAGGATCGTTCATCGTCTACCCGACGAACGCTTCGGAACCGGTGGAGCATTTCGCTCAGGAGGTCCAGGGCGAATGGTGGCAACAGGTCTATCTGTTCGATGACCGCAAGGTTTCCGCAGGCTTTGTGGAACGCTCCGTCGAAGCGGGGGCGAAGGCTCTGATGCTTACCTTGGACTGCCCCGGATATCGCCGCGATTTTGGATTCCGCAATGGCATTGATGGCACCTGGGAGGGTTCGAGCGGGAACTTCCCGAACATGCATATGACCGACTGGACTTTGAATTTGGCGACGTCGATCACGCCCAAGGACATCCAGTGGCTTAAGGATCTTTCCGGTCTGCCGGTCTACGTCAAGGGCGTCATGCGTCCCGAGGACGCCGTGACCGCTATGAACGCCGGCGCCGCGGGAGTCATGGTGTCGAACCATGGACGACGCCAGGTGGACGGCGTGGTCCCGGTTGCCTACGCTCTGCCCCGCATCAGAAAGGCCTTGGGGCGTGATGCAGAGATCTTCGCCGATACCGGTATCCGCACTGGTGGAGACGTCTTCCGCGCTTTGGCTTTGGGTGCCAACGCGGTCGGTCTTGGCAGGCCGATTCAGTGGGCCGCGGCGGCCGGTGGCGAGGACGGCATCGTCGACATGGTGGGTAAGATCACCGATGAGCTCGCCCATACCATGAATTCGGCTGGAGTGTCGCGCATCGCCGACATCGATGAATCGCTCCTCGTGGAAGGGCAGGGTCCTGCGGCCATCGCATCCTATGGGGTTGGGTTCTGAGTCGTAATCATCCAAGGACGAAACCAAGAACGCAACGTGCCGGAGACTTTTCGTGCATCCCGGATTCCATCGAAGACGGGGGACGAAGTCCACGGCACGTCGCATATACGTGATGGTCAACTCGTCATGGCATAATGAGTAAGGCTTTTTGTAAGCTTTCCCGTTAGATGAAGAAATAGGTGAGTTAATTTGGCACAGACTACCAACGACATCAAGAACGGTTCCGTCCTGAATCTTGACGGACAGCTGTGGACCGTCATCAAGTTCCAGCACGTGAAGCCGGGCAAGGGTCCCGCCTTCGTGCGTACCACCATCAAGAACGTGCTTTCCGGCAAGATCGTCGACAAGACCTTCAACGCGGGCATGAAGATGGATTTCGAGACCGTCGACAACCGCAACCTCCAGTACTCCTATGAGGACGGCGACAATTTCGTGTTCATGGATATGACCACCTACGATCAGATCTTCATTCCGAAGACCCTGGTCGGAGACCAGGCCAAGTTCCTGCTCGAAGGCACCGACTGCGTCGTCTCCTTCCACGACGGCACCCCGCTGTCCGTCGAACTGCCGGCTTCCGTGGTCCTGACCGTCACCCACACCGAACCGGGCCTGCAGGGCAACCGTTCCAACGCCGGCACCAAGCCGGCCACCGTCGAGACCGGCGCCGAGATCCAGGTGCCGCTGTTCATCGGCGAGGGCGAGAAGGTCAAGGTGAACACCACCGATGGCTCCTACCTCGGCCGCGAGAACTGAGAGTAAGGACAGCGAAGTTTCATGGCACGTTCCACCGCTCGTAAGAGGGCTCTGAACACGTTGTATGAAGCGGATGAGAAGGGACAGGACATCCTGTCCCTTCTTGCTGAGCGCATCGAGCAGCCCGGCGCTCAGACACCGCTGCCTGAATACGCCATCGAAATCGTACGTGGCGTGGCGGAGCATATCGCCGCCATCGACGCCATGCTTGACGAGCATTCCACCGGTTGGAAGGTCAAGCGTATGGGTGTTGTGGACCGCAATATATTGCGCATCGCCACGTGGGAGATCATGTTCAATGACGATGTCCCCAACATGGTGGCCATCGATGAGGCTTTGGGCCTTGCCAAGACGCTGTGCGATGATGATTCGCCGGCGTTCATCCACGGTCTGCTCAGCGCCGTGAGCGCGGATGCGCAGGCTTCTCCAGTGGATGGGCAACCGACCGAACCTTCGGCTGAATAAAGCTGGAAGTTAAGCGATTCGGCCGGGTCGCGAGTCCTAACCGGCCGCTATCCTTGGTACGAATACCTTGACTATAAGGGGGTTTTGGTGAACCAGTATGATTCCGAAGCCGTGATGTTTGACCCTCAGGATGCCGTTCTCGTTCTTGAAGACGGACAGGTGTATGTGGGTGAGCCATACGGTGCGATCGGCACGACCAGCGGGGAGATCGTTTTTGCGACCGGCATGACCGGCTATCAGGAAACGCTTACCGATCCCAGCTACGATCGGCAGATCGTGGTACAGACGTTCCCGCATATCGGGGACACGGGAATCAACGGGGAGGATCCGGAATCATCCAAGATTTGGGTCGCCGGTTATGTGGTGCGCGATCCCAGCCCGAACGTGAGCAATTGGCGCGCCACCGGCAGCCTTGACGATGACTTGGAATCCAACCACATCGTCGGCATCAGCCATATCGACACCCGTAAGCTGGTTCGCCACCTGCGTTCCGCAGGTGTCATGCGTGCCGCCATCTTCTCCGGTGACGCACTGCTCGATGACAACGGCAAGCCGCGTTCCATTGAGTCCATGCTCGACGAGGTCAAGGCCACTCCGCAGATGAAGGGCATGAGCCTCTACGACGAGGTCAGCACCAAGGAAGCCTATACCATCGAGCCATGCGGCGAATTCGAAGGCAAGGATCCGTTGTTCACCGTCGCGGCGGTCGATTTGGGCATCAAGGCCATGACCCCGCACCGTATGGCGGAACGCGGCTGCCGTGTGCATGTGGTTCCGTCCACCATCACCTTTGACGAGCTTGAGGCGCTCAATCCGGATGGCGTTTTCTTCTCCAATGGCCCGGGAGATCCGGAACAAGCCGATCCGGAAGTAAACCTGCTGCGTCAGGTTCTGGATGCGGGATACCCGTTCTTCGGCATTTGCTTCGGCAACCAGCTGCTGGGACGCGCGCTTGGTTTCGGCACATACAAGCTCAAATTTGGCCACCGCGGCATCAACCAGCCGGTCAAGGACATGACCACCGGCAAAATCGAAATCACCGCCCATAACCATGGCTTCGCCGTGGACGCGCCCATCGGCGAAACCGTGGACGCTCCGTTCGAAGACGGCAAGTACGGCAAGGTGTTCGTCAGCCATGTCGATTTGAACGACAACGTGGTCGAAGGCCTGCAATGCGTCGATATTCCGGCATTCTCCGTGCAGTATCATCCGGAAGCCGCCGCCGGTCCGCACGACGCCGCCTACCTGTTCGATCGTTTCGTCGATCTTATGCGTTCCACCAAGGAGGGAACCCGCAATGCCTAAGCGCACAGACATCAAGTCCGTGATGGTCATCGGCTCCGGTCCGATTGTGATCGGACAGGCCGCGGAATTCGATTATTCGGGCACCCAGGCCTGTCGCGTGCTTCGCGAAGAGGGCATCCGGGTCGTTCTGGTCAACTCCAACCCGGCCACCATCATGACCGATCCGGAAATGGCCGATGCCACCTATATCGAGCCGATTTCCACTCCGATCCTCGAGCAGATCATCGCCAAGGAACGTCCTGACGCGTTGCTGCCGACCTTGGGCGGCCAGACCGCTCTGAACGCCGCCATGGCGCTGGGCGAGGCCGGCGTGCTCAAGAAATACAACGTCGAACTGATCGGCGCCTCCCTTGACGCCATCGACCGCGGCGAGGACCGCGAGCTCTTCAAGAAGGTCGTGGAGGAGGCCGGCGCCGAATCCGCGCGTTCCGACATCGCGCACTCCCTTGAGGAAGTGGACAGGATCGCCGAGAAATTCGGCTATCCGCTGGTGGTCCGTCCGAGCTTCACCATGGGCGGCCTCGGATCCGGCATCGCGCATGACGAGGACGAGCTGCACCGCATCGCGGGCGCGGGAATCCATTATTCCCCGACCGACGAGGTCCTGATCGAAGAGGGCATCGAAGGCTGGAAGGAATACGAGCTCGAGCTGATGCGCGACAAGAAGGACAATGTCGTCGTGGTCTGCCCGATCGAGAACGTCGATCCGGTCGGCGTGCACACCGGTGATTCCATCACCGTGGCGCCGGTCTTCACCCTGACCGACCGCGAATACCAGAAGCTTCGTGACATCGGCATCGCCATCATCCGCGGTGTGGGCGTCGACACCGGCGGCTGTAACATCCAGTTCGCCGTCAATCCGGACACCGGACGCATCATCGTCATCGAAATGAACCCGCGTGTCTCCCGTTCCTCCGCCCTGGCATCCAAGGCCACGGGCTTCCCGATCGCCAAAATCGCCACGAAACTGGCTCTCGGCTATACGCTGGACGAGATCCAGAACGACATCACGCAGTCCACTCCGGCCAGCTTCGAGCCGACCATCGATTATGTGGTCACCAAGGTGCCGCGCTTCGCGTTCGAGAAGTTCCCAGGCGCCGATCCGACCCTGACCACTTCCATGAAGTCGGTCGGCGAAGCCATGGCGCTTGCGGGCAACTTCCAGGAGTCCTTGGGCAAGGCCATGCGGTCCATCGACAAGAGGCACATGGGATTCAACTGGGATGGCGACAAGCCTTCCCAGGAGGAAGTCAGCCAGCTGCTCGACGCCATCAAGGTGCCGACCGAACACCGTTATCTGCAGATCCAGCGTGCCCTGTGGGGCGGCGCCACCGAGGAACAGATCTTCGCAGCTACCAAGATCGATCCGTGGTTCATCCGCCAGTTCGAGCTCATCAACGAGACCGCGTTGGAGGTCAAGAACGCGGAGAAGCTCTCCAGGAAGCTTCTCAAAAAGGCGAAGCTCGCTGGTCTGTCCGATCTGCAAATAGCGCATCTGCGCCGTCTGGGAGACGAAGGTGAGAACACCATCCGCGAGCTGCGCTGGTCGTATGATCTTCGTCCGGTATACAAGACCGTCGATACCTGCGCCGCCGAATTCGATGCGGCCACGCCGTACTACTATTCCTGCTATGCGGATGAGACCGAGCTGCGTCCACGCGACCGCGAGGCCGTGATCATCCTCGGTTCCGGTCCGAACCGCATCGGCCAGGGCATTGAGTTCGATTACACTTGCGTGCATGCCGTGCAGGAGCTCGGCAAGGACTATGACACGATCATGGTCAACTGCAATCCGGAAACCGTGTCGACCGATTACGACATGTCCGATCGCCTGTATTTCGAGCCGCTCACCTTCGAGGATGTGCTTGAGATTTACGAAGCCGAAAAGAAGATGGGACCGATCAAGGGCGTCATCGTCCAGCTCGGTGGACAGACCCCGCTGTCCTTGGCCGCTCGACTGAAGGCTGCGGGAGTGCCGATTCTCGGTACCACCCCGGAATCGATCGATCTGGCCGAAAACCGCGAGCTCTTCGGCGAGGTGCTGAAGAAGGCCGATATGAACGCGCCGCGTTACGGCACCGCATTGAGCCTGGACGAGGCCCGTGAGGCAGCCCACGCCATCGGATACCCGGTGCTGGTACGTCCGAGCTACGTGCTTGGCGGCCGTGGCATGGAAATCGTCTATGACGATGCCCAGTTGCGCAAGTACGTTGATCGTGCGTTGAAGGAAGCCCAGGCCGATACCGTCGTCTCCGGTCGTCTGCCTTCCCCGCTGCTCATCGACAAATTCCTGCAGGATGCCGTGGAAATCGACGTCGATGCCTTGTTTGATGGCAAGGAACTGTATATCGGTGGCATCATGGAGCATGTCGAGGAGGCCGGCGTGCATTCCGGCGATGCCGCATGCACTTTGCCGCCAAGCACGCTGTCCGACGATCAGATTCGTCGTCTGCGCGAGGGCACCTATGCCATTGCCAAGGGCTGCGGAGTCCAGGGACTGATCAACGTGCAGTATGCCTTCATGGCCAACACGCTGTACGTCATCGAAGCCAATCCACGTGCCTCCCGTACCGTGCCGTTCGCCTCCAAGGCCACCGGTGTGGCGCTGGCCAAGGCCGCCGCGCGCATCATGGTTGGTGAGACCATCCAGCAGCAGCGTGACAATGGTCTGCTTCTGCCTCATGGAGATGGCGGTGACATCCACCGTGGCCAGCAGGTTGCCGTCAAGGAATCCGTGCTGCCGTTCAAGCGTTTCCGTACGCCGCTCGGCAAGACCGTCGACGTGCTGCTTGGACCGGAGATGCGTTCCACCGGTGAGGTCATGGGCTTCGACCGTGACTTCCCGCATGCGTTCGCCAAGAGTCAGCTCGCCGCCTATGAGGGTGGTCTGCCGACCAGCGGCAACGTGTTCATCTCCGTGAACGACACCGACAAGCGTCAGCTGCCGCTGTTCGCGGCAAGGCTCGTTGAGCTTGGCTTCAAGATCTGGGCCACCGAAGGCACCGCCTCCGTGTTGCGCCGCTATGGCATCGATTCCAAGATCGTCGACAAGATCAGCGTCCGTATGGATTCCGATCCGGAAGAGCCGATCACCACGTACCATGCGGCGGGCAGCGTCGGCAAGAACGTCGTCCAGCTGATCGAAGAGGGTGCGATTGATCTGATTCTCAACACGCCCAATTCCCGTGGTTCGCGTTCCGACGGATATGCCATCCGTTCCGCGGCCATTGCGGCCGATTTGCCGCAATTCACCACGATGACGGAATTCTCCGCCGTGCTGATGGCTATCGAGGCTGTACGCAATAATGATTATCAGATCATGAGTATTCAGGATCATTCCAAGCAGCTATTCGATTTGGAAAGCCGTGAGTAGTGATGAGTAGCCCCAGCAGCAAGGAAGTGAGTGCCCAACGCTCGGATTTCGGTCTGAGATTGAGCAATTCGATGGCGAAGTATGGCCCGCTATGCGTGGGCATCGATCCCCATCGAAAACTTCTTACCGATTGGGGCTACAACGTCGATGCGCTGGGTGCCGAACTGTACGCCATGCGCATGCTTCAGGCGGCCAATGGCCGTGCCGCGGCCGTCAAATTCCAATCGTCCATGTTCGAGCGTTACGGTTCCAAAGGTTTCGCGGCGCTCGAACGTGTGCTGTACGCGGCACGGCAAATGGGTGTCATCACGATTGTGGATTGCCTTCACGGCGGACTTCCCACCACGATTTCCGCGATCGCGGACGCGTATTTCAAACCCGGCTCGCCTTTGCTGGCGGATGCCATCACATTGTTGCCGTATTATGGCGCGCGGTCTCTGGGAGGCGTCATCAATGACGCGCTCAACAACGGCAGAGGCGTGTTCGTGGCGTCGCTGACGTCCAATCAGGAAGGTGCCAGTCTGCAGACCGCCATTCGCCAGGCCGGCGAATACAAAGGCAAGACCGTGGCGTACGGCATCGCCGGCACCGCGCAGAAATTCAACAAGGGCATCGACGGCATGGGGTCGGTAGGGCTCATCATCGGTGCCACCATCGGCCAATGGATTAATGATTCGGGCGTCGACCCAGCCAGATTCACCGGCCCGATTCTTTCTCCCGGCTATGGATGGCAGGGCGCGGAGATGGAGGATCTGAAAACCGTGTTCAAGGGGACCAAAGGCAATGTGTTGGTCACCGTTTCACGCTCCATCGCCACTCATGGTCCGGACATCGCCAAACTGACCGAGGCGACCGCGTCGGTGGCAAGGGACATCCGTCAGGCGTTGACGGAAGCCCAGAACGAAAGCTCCGGCGAAGAATCCGGTAACACCGGCGAATAGTTTTTGAAGCATGACATTTATGAAAATGGGGGATGTGGAATGACTGATATGCGTCATGGACGTCTGATTGTGCTTTGCGGACCTGCCGGCGTGGGTAAAGGCACGGTTTTGGGACGGGTGCGGGAACAACATCCCGAAATCTGGCTGTCGGTGTCGGCCACGACGCGCAAGCCTCGTCCGGGCGAAGTGGACGGAGTGAACTACTTCTTCATGAGTGAACAGGAGTTCCTGGACAAGGAAGCGGCGGGGGAGTTCCTCGAAACCGCCGATGTGTTCGGGCTTGCCCACTATGGAACGCCCGTGAAACCAGTCGTGGAACATTTGGAACGCAATATTCCCGTAGTACTGGAAATCGATCTTCAAGGCGCTCGGAGTGTCAAACGCCGTGCGAAGGAGCTTGGCCTTGAAGTGCTTACGGTGTTCATCGAACCGCCGTCCTTCGAGGAGCTGAAGCGTCGTTTGATTGGACGTGGCACGGAAACTCCGCAGCAGCAGGCCAAAAGGCTTGAGACCGCCAAGACCGAGCTGGCGGCGGCGCCTGAATTCGATAGGCGTATCGTCAACAATGTGGTCGATGAGGCGGCTGACGAATTATGGAAGATCATAGCCGAGGAATTCAATCTCTGACTTGGCGGCACCACTGTCATGCCGGGAAGAAAGGCCGTGACCACGTGTATGAATCGCGGTCACGGCCTTTCTCATTGGAATCATTGCGTCCATGTTCGGTCATGCGCCTGCGAACGGGCAACATCTAGTGACGCACGAAACGGTGTGTGTCTGGCGGAAAAGAAATAAAAGGATGGCCTCCACGAAATATTTCGTGGGGGCCATCCTCTTATGTCCACGCGATGCGTGGATTATCGATCAGGCGAGACCAGAGAGCTTATCGATCAGCTCCGGGTCGCGGGTGGCGCCCTTATCGGCGGAACGTGCGAAGGCTGCGTAGGCCTTCAGTGCCTGGGACACCTTGCGGTCGCGGTGTGCCACGTAGCCGTCGCCGGCTTCGAGTTCTGCGCGGCGCTGGGCCAGCTCCTCATCGGAAAGCTCGACGTTCACGGTACGGTTCGGGATGTCGATGTTGATGATGTCGCCGTTCTTGATGAGCGCGATCGGGCCCTTGTTCGCAGCCTCAGGCGCGATGTGGCCGATGGCCAGACCGGAGGAACCGCCGGAGTAACGGCCGTCGGTGAGCATGGCCACCTGTTTGCCGATGCCCTTGCCCTTGACGAAGGAGGTCGGGTACAGCATCTCCTGCATGCCCGGGCCGCCCTTCGGGCCCTCGTAGCGGATCACCAGCGCCATGCCGGGCTTCAACGTGTCGTTGAGGATGACCTCGATGGCCTGTTCCTGGGATTCGACGACCAGCGCCGGACCGCGGAACGTCCAGATCTCCTTCGGCACGCCGGCGGTCTTCACCACGCAGCCGTCAGGCGCGAGGTTGCCGCGCAGCACGGCCAGACCGCCTTCGGTGACGGCCGGATGGTCGATGTCGTGGATGGCGCCGTTCACACGGTCGCGGTCGAGCGAATCGAACAGGGTGGTGTGCGTCCACGGTTCGGGGGAGACGATATGGCCCGGAGCCGCAAGATACATCTGCTTGGCCTGCTCGGTGCAGGTGTCGCGCATGATGTCCCAATCGTTGAGCTTGTCCTCCAAGGACTTGTAGTCGATGGAATGCACGTCGCGGTGCAGCTTGCCCGCACGGTCGAGCTCGCCGAGGATGCCGGTGATGCCGCCTGCGCGGTGCACGTCGGAAATCTCCCATTCGCCGGACGGCGAAGCCTTGCAGATGCACGGCACGGTGTGGGAGATGCGTTCGATGTCGTCCAGCGTGAAGTCCACATCGGCGGACTGTGCCATGGCGAGGATGTGCAGCACGGTGTTGGTGGAGCCGCCCATGGCCACATCCATGGTCATGGCGTTCTCGAAGGCCTTCTTGGTGGCGATGGAACGTGGCAGCACGGAATCATCGTCATTGTCGTAATACTGCTTGGCGATCTTGACAACCTGCTGGGCGGCACGCTTGAACAGATCCTTACGGTAGGAGTGGGAGGCCAGGATGGTGCCGTTGCCCGGCAGGGCCAGGCCGATGGCCTCGGTCAGGCAGTTCATCGAGTTGGCGGTGAACATGCCGGCGCAGGAACCGCAGGTCGGGCAGACGGTCTTCTCGTAGGCGAGCAGATCCTCTTCGTCCAGGTTGTCGTCGGCGGAGGCGTACATCACGTCAATCAGATCGGTGTTCTTCTTCACGGTGCCGTCGGGCAGCACGGTGGTGCCGGCCTCCATCGGACCGCCGGAGACGAACACGGTCGGGATGTTGAGGCGCAGCGCCGCCATGAGCATGCCCGGGACGACCTTGTCGCAGTTCGGGATGCAGATCAAGGCATCGGCGCAGTGCGCGTTCACCTGGTATTCCACGGTGTCGGCGATGATGTCGCGGCTCGGCAGCGAATACAGCATGCCGGTATGCCCCATGGCGATGCCGTCGTCCACGGCCATCGTGTTGAACTCACGGGGGATGCCTCCGGCTTCCTTGATGGCCTCGGAGATGAGACGACCGACCTTGTTCAGGTGCACATGGCCCGGCAGGAACTCGTCGAAGGAGTTGGCGATGGCGATGATCGGCTTGCCGAAGTCCTTGCCGTCCACGCCGGCGGCGCGGTAGAGGGCGCGAGCGCCCGCGAATACACGTCCATTCATTAGTTTTGCAGATCGCATTTCCATGTCTTCTATTGTGCTGGTTTAACGGGACACGCGATTTGTCAAGAGTCACTATGTGGAATTGTTGCGGATTCCATTTCCGAGGGATGTTGAGACGTCCAGTGCGGACGTGCAAGGAGGTTCTGTGAAAAGGAATCGATCCGGTCCAGTGGACTCCCTATACTAAAGACTTTGGAAAAGAAGCTTTTGGCTTATCTGATGATTTGGAGATAATCACTATGGCATTCGGCACTGAGCCAACCCCGACCGGTCTTGCGGATCCGCCCATCGATGATTTGATGGAACATGCGGACTCCAAGTACGCTCTGGCCATTTTCGCGGCCAAGCGTGCCCGTCAGATCAATTCCTATTTCACCCAGCTCAACGAAGGTCTGCTGCAGAACGTCGGACCGCTGGTGGAATACCAGAATCAGGAGAAGCCGCTGTCCATCGCATTCCGCGAGATCAACAACGGTCTGCTTGAGGAGACCCTCGGCGAGGACGATCTGACCGAAGGCAACTGATTCGAGAGGCTCCCGCAAGGGACTCCACATGGATTTCATACGCTCCGATACCTGAGCGGTGCGCTTTGAATAGTTGGTTAATAAGCTATTGATTGCGTCTGCGAGGGACGGGGCGTTTTTCGTAGGCAATCACCAGAGGCGAACGGTTGGGCGTTCGCGAAAGGAGCAGCCGTATGGCTGAATTGAAGTTGATTTCCGCCGAATCGGTGACGGAAGGTCATCCGGATAAGGTCTGCGACCAGATTTCCGATGCGATTCTTGACGATATGCTCGCGCAGGATCCGCATTCCCATGTGGCGGTGGAGACCTGCGCCACCACGGGGCAGTTCTTCGTGTTCGGCGAGGTGACCAGCGAAGGCTATTGCGACATCCAGAACATCGTGCGTTCCGTGGTCCGTAACATCGGTTACACCAGCTCCCGCGTCGGCCTTGACGCGGATTCCTGCGGCGTGGTGGTGTCGCTGACCGGTCAGAGCGCCGAAATCAACCAGGGCGTGGCCCGTTTGAGCCAGGAGCAGGAGTCGGAGGCCAGCCGTGAGGAGCGGTACGAGGCCCAGGGCGCTGGTGACCAGGGCGTGATGTTCGGTTATGCGTGCGACGAGACCGATGTGCTGATGCCGCTGCCGATTCATCTTGCCCATCGTCTTGCCTATCGTCTTGCCGAGGTGCGTAAGAGTGGCGAAGTCGCCCACTTGCGTCCGGACGGCAAAACCCAGGTCACCATCGAATACGACGAGCATGACAGGCCGGTACGCCTGGATACCGTGCTGATCTCCACCCAGCATGATCCGGAAGTGGATCAGGCGTGGCTGAAGGAGCATCTTGTGGAGCGTGTGATCAAGCCAGTGCTCGATGATGTGCTTGGCGACAAGGTGGCCCACGACGAATACCGAGTGCTGGTGAATCCGACCGGTTCGTTCATTCTCGGAGGACCGGCCGCCGATGCCGGTCTGACCGGTCGCAAGATCATCGTCGACACCTATGGAGGCGCGGCCCATCATGGCGGCGGTGCGTTCTCCGGCAAGGATCCGAGCAAGGTGGATCGTTCCGCGGCCTATGCCGCCCGCTGGGTGGCCAAGAACATCGTGGCCGCGGGACTGGCCCACAAGGTCGAGGTCCAGGTCGCTTACGCCATCGGCGTAGCCGATCCGGTGTCCATCAACGTGGAGACCTACGGCACCGAAATCGGCGTGACCCGCGAGCAGATCCAGCAGGCCGTGCGCAAGGTGTTCGACCTGCGTCCCGCCGCGATCATCGATGAGCTCGACCTGCTTCGTCCGATTTACTCCAAAACCGCCGCATACGGTCATTTCGGCCGCAATGATGCCGATTTCACTTGGGAACGCACCGACAAGGTCGATGAGCTCAAGGCCGCCATCGCCGGCTGAATACGTCATCGGAAGGACGTTGCCGGAGGATGCGATTGACAGCCGGTCGTCCATCATGGGAACCATCGCTCACGCAGGGGTGGTTCCCTTTTTTGTTTGTGCGATGGACGAATATCCGTTCCATATGGGCTTCGTATGATTCCGCCGCGCGTACAATACCAGTTGATTAGGCGCATTGTGACCGTTAAGGAGGCAATATGCGAATGAAAGTCGCCGATATGGTGCAGCTGTTCATCAAGCCCGGAGCCCCATTGAGGGTCGAGGCATTTGATGGATCTTCGATGGGGCCGGAGGACGCCCCGCTGTGCATCCAGGTCAAAAACTCCCGTGCCGTGTACTACATGGTCGACAATCCCGGCGAACTCGGCCTGGCCCGCGCCTACCTGCAGGGCGACATCGACTCGCCGCAGCTGATTCCAGGCAACCCGTACGGGGTGTTCAAGCAGCTTTCACGGCTCAAGCCATACGTGCGCAAGCCCAATCCGGTCAAGCTGGCTGAAGCGCTGGGCACGGTCGCCAGCCATGGCATCCGCCATCCCGAACCGCCGAGCATCGAAGGCCCAAGCAAGCTCAAGCGCATCAGCGAAGGTCTGTTGCCACATTCCAAAGCCGGAGACGCCGCCACCGTCAGCTACCACTACGACCAGTCGAACGACTTTTACGCGATGTTCCTCGGTCCGTCTATGACTTACACCTGCGCGGTGTTCGACACACCGGAGACTACGTTGGAGGACGCGCAGAAGGCCAAGCTCGACCTTGTGCTCGACAAGCTCAACCTCAAGCCCGGCGATCGGCTGCTCGACATCGGCTGCGGCTGGGGCTCCATGGAGATCGAGGCCGCCAAGCGCGGCATCCACGTGCTAGGCGTCACCTTGGCCGAAGAGCAGGTCAAGTGGGGCCAGGAGTGGATCAGACGCGAAGGGCTGGAGGATCTGGCCGAGATTCGTCTGATGGATTACCGCGATGTTCCCGAAGGCGACTTTGATGGCATCTGCTCGCTCGGCATGATGGAGCACGTCGGCGTCAAGCATTACCCGGCCTACTTCAAGGAGATCTACGACAAACTCAAGCCGGGCGCCATGCTGCTCAACCACCAGATCACCCGCACTTGCTCGTATGCCGGCAAGTCCGCCGGACCGTTCATCGACCGGTACATCTTCCCGGACGGCCAGCTCGCATCTCCGGGCGAGATCGAGCTGAAGGTGCACGACGCCGGCTTCGAGGTCATCCATGAGGAGAACCTGCGCCAGCATTATGCGCTCACCCTGCACCACTGGAACGAGAACCTGGTGGCGCACTGGGATGAGGCCGTGAAGATGGTCGGCGAGCCCAAGGCGCGCCTGTGGGGCCTGTATATGGCCGGATGCGCCTACAACTTCGAGATGAACAACATCCAGATCCACCAGTATCTGTGCGTCAAGCCGAACCGCGACGGCACCGACAGCTATCCGCTGCGCCCGTGGTGGCCTCTGCACTGATGTCGGCGCGACGAGTGGCGTGATGCGTTAATCTTGGAACCATGACATATGAGGATGCCGAGCAGCTGGCGTTGGACGGACTTGCCCCGCGCAAGCGACGCAAACGCAAGCCCGTTGCCAAAAAGCCGGCGGCCGAGCATCCTATCGCCCAAGTGGTTTTGGACATCCAGGCCACGCATCTGGGACAGACCTTCGACTATTTCGTCGAGGAGAAGCACTCCGAGGCCGCGCGACCCGGAGCGATGGTGCGTGTGCGCTTCGGCGGGCAGCGCGTCAACGGCATCGTCTGGAATCGCGTCGATGCCAGCGCGACGCCGGAATCGTCGATGCGATACATCGAACGTGTGCTGTCCGACCGCGTGATCGTTCCCCGGTCGATGCGCGATGACATAACGCGCATCGCAGACGCGTTCGGTGGCACGAGGGCCAACATTCTGCGCTTGGCCGTGCCTCCGCGCATAGCGAAGGTCGAAGCGGAGGTGCGTACGGGGAATCGCAGGAAATCCGCTGCGGAAACGGAACGTCTCGCCGCTGTGGAAGAGGAGGCATACGGCCAGCTGCAACGGCAGTACGGCAACATCAATATGCTGCGTGACGCATTGCAGGGAAGACGTTTCCAAGCATTCGTCTTCGATCCTCTGCCCGGCGCCGACCATTGGCGGCGTTGCGCGGCATGGATGGTGGTCGCGGCGCTCGCCCAAGACAGGCCGGCGGTACTGGTTCTGCCGACCATGCGGGAAATCGCCGATATGGCGGAGACGCTGCGGTCGGTCGGTCTGCGTCCATTCGCTCCGACACAGGCGTCGAATGGACGGTACGATGGCGATTTCGCCGTGCTCAACGCGCAGATGGCGCCCGCGGAACGATATCGTGCGTATCTTGCAATCGGCGGAGGACAGGTGCGTTGCGTGCTCGGCACGCGTGCCGCCATGTACGCGCCGGTGGAAGGCAACGCGTTGTTCTTCATTCTGGACGACGTGTGCTATCAGGGCGCGGACGGCATGATGCCGTACGCCAATGCGCGTGGCGTGCTTCGTCTGCGTGCGAAATCGCATGACGGCGTGTTCGTGGCGATGGCCAATGCCCGCAGCGCGCAAAGCCAGTGGGAGACCGATTCGGCGCACGTCGGCGACACACAGGTGAGCGGTTTCAGCACGCCCATACATGCATTGCCGGCCGCGACCAAGGAGATGTCGCCATGGATCCGCTGGCTCAACCGTGACGAGTTGGCGAGGATCGCCGACCCGACCATTGGAGCCCGCGTGCCGCACACCGCGGTCCGGATACTGTCCAAGGCCCTGCAGACCGGACCGGTGCTGCTGTCCATACCGCAGGATGGCATTTCGGAGGCGTTGAGCTGCTCAAAATGCCATCGTCAGGTACGGTGCGCGCGTTGCACGGGTCCTTTGGAACGATTGAACGACGGGACGATTCGTTGCCGGTGGTGCGGCATGGCCACCGTGCGCTGGTCATGTCCCGCATGCCATAACGAGCGTATGCGTGTGGTCAGGGTCGGGGCCGCCGGCACGGCTGCGGAGCTGGCCGGACTGTTCCGCAGCGTTCCCATGGTGCTGTCCACACCGAACCAGCCAAGAGGCATCGTGCCCGATGTGGGATTCGCCCCGCAACTGGTCATTGCCACACCCGGTGCTGAGCCACGTGTGCGCGGAGCCACGCCCGCGCAATGCGAATACCGTGCGGTGGCCATTCTCGACGCGTGGACGAGTCTGTACGCGTCCGGCATCGACGCCGACGTGGATACGCTGACCAGTTGGATGCGCGCGGTGTCGTTGTGCGCACCACGGACCCGTGGGGGACAGGCTTTGCTGATCGGCGAGAGTGATTCGGTGCTCGCGCAATCGCTGACACTGTGGAATTCGCCGATGCTGGCCCAAGCCGAATTGGAGGACCGTACCCAAACCGGCTTGCCCCCGATATTCGCGGCCGCCTGCGTATGGGGGCGGCGCGATGCGGTCACGACGACATTGCGAAGAATCGGGGCATTGGAGAATGGCGATATGGCCTCCATCGACACTGTCGCCGGTACGATACCATCCGTATTGGGTCCTGTGCCGATTCCCCAGCCGCGCACCATCGACATGCGTGAGCTGGAGGTGACCGCGGACAGGGTCAAGGCCATCGTTCGCGTGCCGCAGGGCAGGCGCGGGGAACTGGCGTCGAGACTCCGCTCCGCAAGCGCCCGGCATATGGCGTCGCGCGAACCGGGGGAGCTCCGATTCCAGATGGATCCGAAGGAACGCATCTGACACGTCCCCTCGGCATGGAACACTGGAACGGTCCAATAAGGCCGATGGCAGGGATGGAGGAACGCATGAAAGGCTGGCCCGGCGAACCGGAAATGGAATACGATGTGCTGGTGGCCGATGGCGACGCCGCGCGGAATGCGGGCAAACCGATCACCGATGTGATTTTCGATTTCGGCAATGTGCTCGTCTACTGGGATCCGAGGGCGGTTATGACTCCCCGGTATTCGGACGAGTTGATCGATCAGTTCCTCGACAACGACGTCTCCGGTTTCTACGACATCAATGACGAGTTGGATGCGGGCATGTCCAATGATGAGGGTGTCGCATTGATGCGGGAACGTCACGGGGACAAGTGGGCCGACATGATGCGATACTATCTTGACAATTTCGTCGATTCGCTGACCGGCGTGGTGCCTGGCGCGCGCGTGCTCATCAATGATCTGCAATCCGCGGGCATCCATGTATGGGGCCTGAGCAACTGGCAGAAGGATCTGTTTCCGGTGGCGCTGGAGCGCTACGATATCCTGAGCAGCCTCGAGGATCGTGTGGTGTCGGGATACGTGGGCCTGCGCAAACCGCACCGGGACATCTACGATTACGCGTTGAGGCAGTTCGGCATCGACGCTTCGGGCGCGCTGTTCGTGGACGACAAGGCGATGAACATCGTCGGCGCGAACGAGGCCGGGATACGAGGAGTGCGATTCAAGGATTCGCGTGCGTTGCGCGCGCTGCTGATTGATGCCGGCGTGGACATCCCCGCGGTACGGAAGGCCTGAGATCGCGGGCATATGAGGATTAGGAGGTTCGTTCCGTGTTGAAAGTGCTGTTTGCCGGTACGCCGGATGTGGCGGTGCCGTCGTTGAGGTTGCTGGCTCAGGATACCGAGCATTTCGAAGTGGTCGCCGTGCTTACCCGTCCGGACGCGCCGACGGGGCGCGGCCGCAAACTGGTGGCCAATCCGGTCAAGCGCGCCGCCCTCGAGCTTAGCCTTCCGGTCATCGAATCCGATCCGGGTGAGGAGACATTCGTCTCCGAACTCGCGGCCACAGGCGCGCAGGCCGCGGCCGTGGTGGCCTATGGCCGGATTCTGAAGCAGGATGTGCTCGACGCCCTGCCGATGGGATGGTACAACCTGCATTTCTCCCTGCTGCCGCAATGGCGTGGCGCGGCGCCGGTGCAACGCTCCATCTGGGCGGGGGAGAAGGTGACTGGGGCCACGGTGTTCCGCATCGTCCGGGCCATGGATGCCGGTCCCATTCTGTCGCAATCCACCGTGGAGATCGGCGCGCACGAGACCGCAGGCGAACTTCTGGGGCGTCTGGCCGAAGATGGTTCGCATTTGCTGGCCGCCTCGTTGCAGGCGCTGGCCGACGATCAGATTGTGCCGGTGGAGCAGCCTGCCGGTGCGTATGAGGTCGCAAGGAAGATCACCGTGGACGACGCGCATATCAGATTCGACACGCCGGCCTTCGCAGCCGATCGTCAGATTAGGGCGTGCACGCCGAATCCGGGGGCATGGTGTGAGCTTCACGCCAACGCGGACGCCGAACCATCCACGCTGCATGTGCTGCGCGCCCGCATAGCCGATGTGTCCGATCGCAACGTGCCGGAATCGCTTGAGCCCGGGCGCGTGGCGGCGGGCAAGAGGAACGTGTGGGTCGGCACATCGACCGAGCCGCTCGAACTGCTGGAGGTCAAAGCGCAGGGCAAGAAAGCCATGCGCGCCGCCGACTGGGCCCGTGGAGCGCATCTCGACAACGCCTTCTGCAAGTGAAGCCGGAAACGTCGGATGGCGCCGAGCCGCGTCATCCGACGTGCGGCGGCACGTTCATGGAAGTTGCCGTCACCTGAGAAAATCGAGAATCTTCGTCAGATCACGTTCATCGAGCCGGTTCGGCGCCTCCGCCTGGACCTTCGGCTTCGCGCAGAACGCCACGCCAAGACCGGCCGCATGAATCATCGGAAGATCGTTCGCGCCATCGCCCACTGCGACGGTCTGCTCCATGCCGATACCCATCCGTGTGGCCCATGCCCGCAACGATTCCAACTTCGCGTCCTTTGTGACGATGTCGCCCTGCACCTTTCCGGTGAGCTTGCCGTCGACGGTCTCCAGACGGTTGGCTATCCAGTAATCCAGCTTCGCATCGGCGGCGAGACGGTCCACCACCTCATGGAATCCGCCGGAGACCACGCCGACCTTCCAACCATGCCCGTGCAACGTGTCGATCAGGTCGAGCGCGCCATGTGTGAAGTGCACACGGCGGTACACTTCATCGAAAATCGAGGTCGGAAGCCCCTCCAGAAGCGCCACCCGCGCGCGCAACGCCTCACGGAAATCAAGTTCGCCGTTCATGGCACGCGCGGTGACGGACGCGATCTGCTCTCCGACACCCGCGGCCGCGCCGAGTTCGTCAATGACCTCCTCGTCGATCAGAGTGGAATCCACGTCCATCACCAACAGCCCCGGAGCTGACAGTGTGGGCATGGATGCGATGTTCGGCGTTTCTTGTTCAAGCATGGTTTCGATTGTCGGAAATCATTAGGACAATGGGTATTCTTGAGGGGTGAACGTGTTGGAAAGCGAGGTCGACATGAACGATTATGACGAGGAGACGCTCGCGTCTTTGGGACGGGACAACGACCAGCTCATGGCCAAGAACCATGCCCTGGCCAAGGCGTTGAGCCGGGCCACGCAGGAGCTGGCGAAGGCGAAGGCCCAGTTGAACCAGCTGGCCGGACCTCCCATGACCTTCGCAACCATGGTCCGGGTGCATTCGGCCAAAACCGACGAGCAAGGCGTTCAACATGCCAGCGCCGAAATAGCCGCCGGCACACGTCGATTGATTGTGCCGATCGCGGCGAATCTGCAGGCTTCCAGACTCGAGCCGGGACGTACGGTGCTGCTCAACGAGAACATGGTCGTGGTGTCCCAGCTTGACACCGATACGTTGGGTGCGGTACGCACGGTGCGGCAGACGTTCGACGACGGCCGTCTGCTGGTCACGGACGGCGGCGGCAACGCGATGCTGGTCCGCGCCGCCGGAGCGCTCAGTGGGGAAAACGTGAATGTGGGCGATCGGGTGAACGTCGATCCCTCCATGCGATTCGCGCTTTCACTGGTGCCTCCCGAAAACGACGGCGATCTGGTACTGGAGGAGGTGCCGGACGTCACCTTCGCCGACATCGGTGGCTTGGACGAGCAGATCGAACGTATCCGCGACGCGGTGCAGATGCCGTTCCAGCATAGGGAGCTGTTCGAACGTTACGATCTGAAACCGCCGAAAGGCGTGTTGCTGTACGGTCCTCCGGGAAACGGCAAGACGCTGATCGCCAAAGCCGTGGCGAACGCGCTCGCCGAAGGCACCGAAGCCGGACGTGGGGTGTTCCTGTCGGTCAAGGGGCCGGAGCTGCTCAACAAATTCGTGGGCGAGTCGGAACGTCTCATCCGCATGATCTTCAAACGCGCGCGCGAACGCGCCGCGGACGGCAGGCCGGTCATCGTGTTCATCGATGAGATGGATTCGCTGCTGCGCACCAGGGGGACGGGCGTCTCATCCGATGTGGAGACCACCATCGTCCCGCAGTTCCTGACCGAATTGGATGGTGTGGAGTCGTTGGACAACGTCATGGTGATCGGTGCCTCCAACCGCATCGACATGATCGATCCGGCGGTGCTGCGTCCGGGACGGCTTGATGTGAAAATCAGGGTGGATCGTCCGGGTGCCCAGCAGGCGACCCAGATCATCCGCCACTATCTGACGGACAAGCTGCCGTTGTCTGCGAACGTGGATGCGAAGGCGCTGATCGGCGTGCTGGTCAACGACATCTACGCGCAGGACGAGCATCGGCACCTGTGTGACATCTGCGACGACCATGGGCAGTGGCGTCCCGTGTATCTTGCCGATGTGGTGTCCGGAGCGGTGCTCAAGAACATCGTGGACCGCGCCAAGACCTATGCGGTGAAACTGTCCATCACCACCGGCCAGGCTGCGGCCATCGGCATCAACCTGCTGGCCAAGGCTGTGGACGAGGAATACTGCGAGACCCGTGACGCGCTTCTGGATGCCGATCCGGAACAGTGGAGCCGCATCAATGGACTGGACGCCGGACGGGTGACCGGCATCAGGCCGGTGGCATGAGCACGAATGATGCCGACGCGGGACGAGGATCCGAATAAGGAAAGGAACGACACGCGATGAGCGTTCGCAGAGTCATGGGCACGGAAACGGAGTACGCGGTCTCAACGCCGGGGCAAGGGCATTACAATCCGGTACGGCTCTCATTCGATGTGGTCGGCGCCGCCGCGGACAAGAAACGTAGCCATATCCGTTGGGATTACCGGCAGGAGGACCCCGTCAACGATGCGCGCGGCACCAGACTGAGCCGTGCCGCGGCCCATCCCGATCTGCTTACCGACGCCCCGCAACTCAACATCACCAATGTGATCGCGCCCAACGGCGGCCGTGTCTACGTCGACCACGCGCATCCCGAATACTCCGCGCCGGAAAACACGGACCCCTTCGAAGCGGTGCGGTACGACCATGCGGGAGACGTCATCATGCGAGCCGCCGCCGATAAGGCGAGCGAGAAGACGGGACAAAGAATCGTGTTGCATCGCAACAACGTCGATGGAAAAGGCGCAAGCTGGGGCACGCACGAAAACTACATGATGCTGCGTTCCGTGCCGTTCGATCTGGTGACCCGGCTCATGACGGCCCATTTCGTCTCCCGTCAGATCTTCACCGGCTCGGGGCGCGTCGGCATTGGCGAACGCAGCGAGGAAGCGGGATATCAGCTGAGCCAGCGCGCCGACTATTTCCATATGAAGGTCGGCCTGCAGACCACGTTCGACCGTCCGATCATCAACACGAGGGACGAATCGCATAGCACCGAGAAATACCGCAGACTGCATGTGATCGTTGGCGACGCCAATCGCATGGATGTGCCGCAGGCGCTCAAACTCGGCACCACCAGCATGCTGCTATGGCTGCTCGAACATGCCGACGAGGCAGGAATCGACCTGGACGGTGCCTTGCAGGCGCTCACGCTTTCCGACCCGGTGGAGGCCATGCATACGGTCTCCCATGATCTGACGCTGTCCGCCGGGCTGCCTTTGCAGGATGGCGGAGACACCACCGCATGGCAGATGCAGGTCACCTTGCGTGGCCTGGTATACGCGGCTGCATCGGTGGTGTATGGCACCGACGTCTCCGGCGAACCAGCGTGGCCCGACCGTTCCACCCGCAACATCATGGCGATGTGGGGACAGGCGCTCGCCGATGTCGCGGCGGTCCGTCACGCCGATGACGACGAACGATTGGCGATGCGTGAGCAGGCGTCGCGTCTCGAGTGGCTGCTCAAATGGCAATTGCTGGAGAAACTACGTCGCAAAACCGGTGCGGATTGGTCAGACAGGCGTTTGACGGCCATCGACCTGAAATGGGCCGCGCTTGACCCGTCGGATTCGGTTTTCTCCCGGCTTGTCGGACAGACGGAGCGGCTGATGACGGACGATCAGGTTAAATCGGCTGCCGTCGAATCGCCGAAGGACACCCGGGCATGGCTGCGTGCGGAAATCGTGCGCCGCTTTCCGGAACAGGTCGTGGCCGCGTCATGGTCCCATATCACGGTGCGCGGCGTGTCCTCCGGTGATGAAACCGTGGAGAATTCGATGGCCTCGTTGGACATGTCCGATCCGTTGAAATACACGGAAGCCCAATGTTCCGGTATATGTGAGCGTGTCCACGACGCGAACGGGATCGTGGAATCGTTGCGTTGAATCTCATGTTGTGCGGGTACCATTGCCGACAAGGGCAGAGGCTACGGCCATGTCCGCGTATGAATGAAGCAAAACGGCGGGGCGCGTGAGGGATAGGTGCGTCGGCGTCGGTTATGAGGAAACGAAAAGGCATAGTACATGGAACTGAGGCAAGTGGCCCTCGAAGTGGCCCGTATCCTGCAGGATGCAGGCAAGCACGCGCTGAATGATCAGATGAATCCGCGCGATCTGAAAAGCTTTGAAATGACGGACGACCATCTGCATTTCACGTCCGACATCGACAAGCGGCTGTCGCAGTTCATCAGCAACCGCATCACCTACGTGGATGTGTTCGATGGATTCTGGCAGTTCCGCCCCGATGAGTGCCATCCGGGCGAACGGTACTGGTGCGTAGGCGGCATCGATGGTGCGATCAATTTCGTGCGCAGCATGCCGGAATGGACCATCACCGTTTCGCTGTTTGAATTCAATGACCAATGTTCCGCCCAGCCCATCCTTTCGGTGGTGCATGCGCCGGCCCTGGGTTTGACGTATCTGGCGGTTCGCGGGGCGGGCGCCATCCGCATCCGTAGAACGCAGCTTGGTGACAAGCGCGAGAAGATCATGCCGTCCACCACCAAGTCGCTCGATTACGCGGTGGTGAGCTTCGGCATGTCCCATGTGCCGGAGGAATCCAAACGTGCGCTAGATGTGGTGGCGCGCATAGCCGGCCGTCCTGCCGACATCAAGCGCGTCGGTCCGGCCTCACTGGATCTGTGCAAGGTGGCGGATGGCACGTATGATGCGTATTTCGAACCGCACCTGCACAAATGGGATGTTCCCGCGGTCTCCGCTGGCGCTGTCGTGGTCTGGGAGGCGCAAGGGCATTTGAGTCGGTGGAACGGCGATCTGGTCCATTGGCGTCAGGAAAACGATGTGCTCGCCACCAACGGTCTGATCACAGAGGACCTACGCCGGTATTTGGCATAGGAATGGTTGTTCGCCCCGCATCCGGGATAAGGTGTGGGGCGGTATCATATCCGCTATGGGGATCCCGCGGGGATTCCCTCAGAGGAAGGAAGAGTCATGCCCCAGGAGTTCAAGCAGCAGCAATCCGTCGAACAAAATCAGGATGAGGACGAGACCGCCATGCGGACCGGCACCCAGGTCGATGGGACGGTCGATGCGTTGGATGCGGTGCTGGACGACATCGAATCGGTGCTTGAATCCAATGCGGAGGAGTACGTGGGCAGCTTTGTGCAGAAAGGCGGCGAGTGATGCCGCAACTGCGGGACAGCGGCAATCATTCCACGACTCCGTTGAGTGGACGGACCTTGGACGAGGTTCATTCCTTCGCCCGTATCTTCGGTGTCGAAACCGAATATGGCGTCAGCGTGACTGGTGCGGACCGAGCGTGCGACGCCAGTCAGACGGCGATGATGATGTTTCAGCCCATCGTGGCCAAGGCGAGATCGACCAACACATATATTGAGAACGGCTCACGACTGTATCTTGATGTCGGTTCGCATCCCGAATACGCGACCGCGGAGGCCCGGGACCCCATGGACGCCTTGGCACTGGATGTTGCCGGCGAACGGGTGATGCGCGACCTTGCCATGGATGCGCAGCGCAGGCTCCGTGTCATGTTCGGAGCCGGATCCACGGTCCACGTGTTCAAGAACAACGTGGATTCCGCCGGGCATTCCTTCGGATGCCATGAGAACTATCTGGTGCGCCGGTTTGTGCCGTTGCAGACGATAGAGCATGAGCTTTTGCCGTTCCTGATCACCCGTCAGCTGTTCACCGGCGCCGGTCGTATGGGAGAGGACGGATTCCAGATCACACAGCGCGCCGATTTCCTCGACGAGGCCGTTTCCTCCGCAACCACCCGGTCGCGTCCGATGGTCAATACCCGTGACGAACCGCATGCCGATCCGGATGCGTTCCGGCGCCTGCACGTGATCATCGGCGATTCGAATCGCTCCCAATGGGCCACGATGATGAAACTCGCCACCACGCATCTGGTGCTGTGCGTCATCGAGCAGGCCGGTCGGGAAAATCGTGAATCCGGGTTCGGATGTTTCGCCTTCGCCGACGCCAGCGTGGCCAACCATGCGGTTAGCCGTGACCTGTCGGGCGTTGAGGCCTCTTTCGATATGGCCGATGGCACCGTATTGCATGGTGGCGCCGTGGCGGTCCAGGAGCGTTATCTTGAAGCCGTGGAACGTTTCATCGAAAAGCATCCGCAGGTGGCGTCCTCGTTGCCCCATACGGATGTGCGCGAGGTGATACGGCAGTGGAGGGAGGTCTTGCAGGCGTTCCGCTCCGGAACGAGCACGATGCTTGCCGACCGAATCGATTGGATCTGCAAGCATCGTCTGTTCGAGGCGCTTCGCAGACGCGACGCCGACGGGCTGTCCCACGACAAGCTGGAGCAGCTGGACATGGATTACCATGATGTCGCCAATGGAAAGCTGTATGTCTCGCTGTGCCGTCGTGACGCCATGCGGCAGTTGGTGGATGAAGCGCGCGTGCGGGTGGCTCGCACGACGCCTCCCACTGATACCAGGGCCTCGTTACGCGGACGGTTCATCCAGCTGGCCGAATCGCGGGACGCACGGTATTCCTGCGATTGGACACGACTGTTGCTGACTGCACCGGAACGGATGGAGATGACGTTGATTGACCCGTTCGACTCTCGTCCATCCGATCAGTTCCGCGCGATGCTGGAGGCCATGGAGTAGGAAGTTCGGCGTGCCTGGATTTGATTTCAGGCTTCGCCTCTGTACTTGGCCATCATCTGCGATTGCAGCTGCTGAGCGCTCGGCGGCGTCCAGGTGATGGCGTCGGCACCGGCTTCGATGGTGGCGAGGATGCGGTCCTCGCGCCCGCCGCCGGATGCCAGAATCGGAATCTCCGGATGATGGGCTCGGATGCTGGCCACGACCTGTGCGGTCCTCGCGCCCGCCGCCACATTGATGATGGCCGCGCCGGCAAGGATCTTGCATTCGGTGATCTCGTCATCCTCGGTGACGGTGGCGATGACGGGAATGTCCACCATCGACATGGTCGTCTCGATGGTTTCCGCCGGAGCCGGGGCGTTGATGACCACGCCGGCCGCGCCCTGCATTTCGGCCACCATGGCCAGTTCCGCCACGCGAGGACCCGTTGTCGTGCCACCGCCCACGCCGACAAACAACGGCATTTGCGCCACCGTGAGCAGCGCCTGCGTGATCACAGGTTCTCCGGTGAACGGATACACCGCGAGTATGGCGTTGGCGTTGGTGTTGCGGATGATGACCGCATCGGTGGTGTAGGCGAATGATTTGAGCGTATGTCCCTTGACGGTAATGCCGCCGCAACGTTGGGTTATGATCTCCGGAACCCTGGCGTTGGGGGATGTGAGCCTTCCTTCGACTCGTGCGGTGCCGTAGGTGCTGCGTGACACGTGTGGCACGGACGAATGCTGTTCCACCGCGATTGACGAGCTGGGAGTGAACAGCGAACGCTTGTTGAGGCGGATGAGATCCGGATCGTCCGCATTGGCATCGGTTTTCTGTTCGGCACTCATTCCCGCACCTCCGTGTCCGTATGGTTCAGCATGAGGAACTCATGAATCGCCTTGCGACGTTCGGCGATTTCCTCATCCAGAACTTTGGTATCGGTGTTGTCGATGATACGCTGCAGCAGTTCGCTGAGGGTGGAAAGCTCGTCCTCGTTCAGACAGTCGAGCATATGGATATCGGCGTCATGTGCCTTTGGCATCTGCTGGATTGGTGCTCCACGTCGGGCAGCTTCGACGTTCCGTACGCGCGTGGTCGCCCTTGATACGGTTTGGGCGCGTGTGGCTTTGAGTTTGGTATGAAGGAGCAGGATATTGAGTTTGTGGATTTCGTCGATGATGCGCTTTCGTTGGTCGACCATGGCAACCCCTGTCTATCTGGTCATGCTGCCTAATATCATAGCGCACGGTATGAAGGGAATTGGATTGCGAAGACTCTGACGGACAATGAAAAACCCCAGCCATCCGCGGCTGGGGTTTTTCATTGGACCTATGTGGGGTCGGCGACTACTTGGTGACGGCCTTCTTCAGCAGGGAGCCGGCGGAAATGCGGACACCGTAGGTTGCCGGAATCTCGATGGTCTCACCGGTGCGCGGGTTGCGGCCGGTACGAGCCGCACGCTTGACGCGCTCAGCGGAGAACAGACCGGTCAGCTTCAGGCCTTCGCCGGACTGCATTGCCTCGACGAACACGTCCTGGAAAGCGTTCACTGCCGCTTCAGCCTGAGCCTTGGTCAGGTTGGACTTCTGAGCGATCTTCGAGACGAGATCAGACTTGTTGTATGCCATAAAGCATCCTTCTTGAGTCAGGGGATATTCCGCTTATGAACATCCACGTTCACTGTAATAATAGCGCACGGTTGCGCCAAAAATGCCATTTCCCAAGGGTTTTAGGCCCATTGATCTTGTCCTAGGGGTAAAAATCGTGTTGACGGGGGTGTCGGTCAGATCAAATTGTGTCTGTCGAGCCATTTCATGGCTATCGCGCCCATCGGAATTCTCAGCCAGTAGAAGGCGATTCGATAGACGAGAGTAGCGGAGACGGCGATGGTGGAGGGGATGCCCACGGCGGTGAAGGCCACCGAAAGCGCCGCTTCGACCGCGCCAAGGCCTCCTGGTGTCGGCACCGCTGAACCAAGCGTGTTGGCCAGCAGGAAGATGAACGTGGTCTCCACCGGGTTGGTATGGCAGCCGAAGGCCATCAGCGCCATCCAGAACCCCAATCCCGTAGCGATATTGAGCACCAGCGCACCCGCTATGCCGAAGGCCAGTTCCTTCGGACGGGACAGTATGTTGATGAGGCTGCGCGCATACGACTTGACGAGGGGCAGGTATTTTTCCGTGACCATATGCCGTATCGGCGGAATGGCCATGGCCGCGGAAAGCGCCAATGCGACGATCGCGATCGCCAGAATCAGCGTATTGGTGGGAATCATTCCTGACAACGTGTTGCGTCCGGTGAAGATGCCGATCGTCAACAGCAAGATGACGGTGGTGCCGCCCTGCACCGCCCATACGGCGCTCATGATGGCGGTGGCGGTGGTGCTGCGGTAACCGCTCTTGCGCAGGAACTGCAGATTGACGAATGCGGGTCCGACGCCGGCCGGCATGGAGACTGCGGTGAAGCCCGAAGCCATTTGGGAACAGTAAAGTCCGATCAGATTGCGTTTGTCGGGGTCCATGAAACCACCCAGCGTCATGGCGGATCCGAGCCAAGCCACAAGTCCGAAGAGCACGCATAGCGCGGCCATGGGAATATTGGCCTCCCTGACCGCCTTGATCATCTCGGCCGGCTGAATCTGCGTGAACACCACATAGACGGCGATGACCAGCAACGCGATCGCACCGAAGGAGCGGAGACTGAATCGAGAAAGCGAGACCTTCTCCATGGAGTCGGCGACCTCCTGCGGAGCGAGGGCCGCGATCCGGGAACGAAGGTTGTTGAGCATGTGCTTGTCGCAGGTAGGTAAAGCCCGTGTCGCCGCGGGAATCGCGGCCTTCTGTATGAACGGGGCCAAATCGATCAGCTGGTCGTCCCCCCATGTTCTGCGTGCGCAGGCGATTGCGCGGTCGATGCCGTTCAGCGCGCTGAGCAGAACCAGAAGCTGCACCTTGTCCAGCGCGTAGTTCGGAGGCGCACTGCCGTAATCGCCATTCTGCCATCCGGCGATCACAGGCTGTCCGTCATCCATGCGGGACAACGTCTCGGGAGTGATGCGCCGATGGGTGAAACCGTGGCGATGGGCCTTGGAAAGATACGTCATGAACCTTTCCATGTCATGGTCGGACATGGTGTTCGGATTGCATTCCAACGGCATGTTGTCACGATGGAACACAAGGATGGACGATTCCGCGGTGTCGCTGACGCCATAGACGGTCGGCGTGGACAGACCGGCATTCGCCAAGCCGAGGATCATCGCGTAATGATGGTGGATGGTGTCGAACGAGGAACGATCGCGGCGCATCGAGACCCCGGTAAGCCTGACCCACTGCCAGAGCTGGTTGAGATAACCGGGCGTATGCGCCTGATTGTCCAACACGGAGACGGTGTATTGGATTCCAGCGGAGTCGCTTGCGTCGTAAATGCGTGAATTCTCGGTCAGATCGTCATCGAGTGTCGTCTTCAGCACGCCCGATTCGACGCCGTTGCTGTAACGACGGGACAGTGAGATGACATCGATGCCAATGGCGCGCAGCGCCTGAACCACCTGATTGCCCCATGCGCCGTTGGTCTGGGTACCCAGCATGAAACGAATCAGCATTCCCAATGTGCGTCCCACGGCGAAGGACACCAATACTCCGGACAGCGAGTTCCATGACAGCACGACGAACAGCACCGCGACCGTGTACAGGACGTTCCATCCCCACTTGGCGCCGGAGCGGGTACGGCGAGGGCCTGCGACCGTCAGGAAAGCCGCCATCGCGGCATAGAAGTCGGGCAGCAGTCCGATGCCTACGGCCGTGCCGTTGGACAGCAGCGCCCAGATCAGCGTGACGTTTCCAGAACCGCTGATGAGCGCCGACACTCCCCATATGGCGGCGAAACCAAGAATCAGCGCGAGTATGGAGACCACGCTCTGCAGCCATTCCCTGGCCACAAGCAGTTGGACAAGCACACTGACGGTGATGAAGACGATGGCGAGCTGTTGCAGCAACGACGTCGGCACGTCCATAAGCCAGCTAATGGCGTGGCCGGCGGAACGCACGTCGGACTGCACGCCTGAGGCGGTGCCATGCAGATAGATGGAGAACAGAATCACCACCACGCCGATGAGCAGAGCGAGAAACGCATGGAGCAGATCGGCGAAATCGCGGTTCCGTTTCGGTGGGGTGTCATCGATACGGGGTTCGTGTTTGCTATTCGGGGAGACGTTGGACACTGTTGACCTGGCTTTGTGGAGGCGTGGACGAGATGCGTTTTGTGGTGCCGTCCATCGTCGCTTTCGATGATACGCCATCGGCGATATGCGTCCAATGGCGTATCATGCGACGACTTCCGTCGCTCAGCGGTCGAAATCGACCAACTTATCGGCCGCTCCCGTGTACGTGGCCGGAGTCAGCGCCTTGAGACGAGTCGCGGTCGCCTCGTCGAAGGACTGCTGGTCGATGAACCGTTCGACGTCCTCCTTGGAGATCTCATGGCCGCGCATAAGCTCTTTGACCTTCTCATACGGTTTGTCCATTCCCGGCAGGCCGGCCAGCTCGCAGGCGCGCATGGCTGTCTGGATCGGCTCGCCAAGCACCTCCCAATTGGAATCAAGCTCGGCCTGAATGGCGATGTCGTTCGGATGGATGGAATTCAGACCTCCCATCAGGTTGTTCAGCGCCAGCAGTGAATAGCCCAGCGCGGAGCCGATGTTGCGCTGGGTGGTGGAGTCGGTCAGATCGCGCTGCCAACGGGATTCCACCAATGTCGCCGACAGGGTGTCCAGCAGCGAGCAGGAGATCTCGAAATTGGCCTCGGCGTTCTCGAAACGGATCGGGTTGACCTTGTGCGGCATGGTGGAGGAGCCGGTCGCGCCCTTGACCGGCACCTGCGCGAATACGCCACGGGAGATATACATCCACACGTCCACGCACAGGTTGTGCAGAATACGGTTGGTGTGGCTGATGGTGCCGTACAGCTCGGCCTGCCAGTCATGTGATTCGATCTGTGTGGTCAGCGGATTCCAGGTCAATCCCATGCGATTGGTGACGAACTCGCGGGAGACGGCCACCCAATCGACGTCTGGGCAGGCGGCCAGGTGCGCGCCGAACGTGCCGGTGGCGCCATTGATCTTGCCGAGGTACTCCTGTGCCTTGATCTTGTTGAGTTGGCGGTTCAGACGGTATACATAGACCGCGAGCTCCTTGCCCAACGTGGTCGGCGTGGCGGGCTGGCCATGGGTCAGCGACAGCATGGCCTTGCCGCGGTACGCGTCGGCCTTCTCAGCCAGATGGTCGACGATGGCCTGCGCCGCGGGCAGCCACACGTTCTCCACGCCGTTCTTCACGCAGCGGGCGATGGACAGGTTGTTGATGTCCTCCGAGGTGCAGGCGAAATGCACGAGGGTCTTCAGGCCGGTCAGCTGGGTGTCGTGTCCCAGCGCGTCGGCGGCCTTCTCCAGCTGGTCGTCGATGTAGTATTCCACGGCCTTCACATCATGGTGGGTCGTGGCCTCATACTCGGCATGCCGCGCGATGCCTTCCGCTCCGAAATTCTCCGGAATGGAACGCAGGTACGCCTGCTCTTCATCGGTGAGCGGCTTGACACCCGGAACGATGGTCCGGTTGCCGTTTCCATCGAAGCCATTGGCGAGCAGAATCATCCATTCGACTTCGACGCGTATGCGCTCGCGGTTCAACGCCGGTTCGCTCATGTATTCGACAAGGGGAGCGGTCTGCTTGTGGTAGCGGCCGTCAAGAGGGGTCAGTGCGATTGCGGGGGAGATATCAGTAAGCTTCATAGGCAACAGCATACGTTTAGCCGTGAACCATTGGGGCCGTCACTTGCTTATCCGTCCCTGATAATACTGGGTTTCCTGAAACTCACCGTCCACGACGTCCTCGAAATGCCGGGCATGCTCCCGGACTGCCTTGTTTCCCGTGTCATAGGCGTACTGATACCCCGCTTCATGGTATTTCAGATAATGCGTCGATTCCCTCTCCCCGGAGGAATCCTCGACCGCGGCTCCCGAAAAGACGCCCTGCGGCGTCCCATCATCCTCACGGACCGAGCCTCGTATGGTGAGCCAGTTCTCGGTATCGGGATTGGCCGCTCCGTCAAGGGCCGCGATGCCTTCGTTGTCCATTTCGATGGCGGTGACCATGGTCTTTTCGGGAATGTCGAATTTCGCGATGGGTGACCCGAATGTGACGATGTGCTGGATGTCGTATTCGTCCTGCATATCGGCCGCGGCAGCGGCGGCGATGATGCCTCCCTGCGAATGGCCGACAAGCTCCACAGGCTCGTCCGGCTGGATTCCGGCATCTCTCATGGCCTCACGGAGGAAGCGGAGACTCTCCGCGGATGCACGCTGCTGTTCGTCCGCGCTCATCAACTCGAAATTGGTGTACCAGTCCATGGGGGAGTCATGGTTGCCATCCGTTCCGGGAATGGTGATTCTCCATGCGTATGTTCCGTTGTCCTTGAGATATTTGCCTACTGCGATGGTCCCATATTCCAATCCGCTTTCACGGTCGCCGTTCAGCGGTCCTTCGGAAAGCCGACGCTGGTCGGCTATGGCATCCTGCATGCTTGTGCCGCCTCTGACCACATCGGTTTTCGGGTAGACGCGGGTCACCGTAAGATTGTCTCCGTGGGTCGCGTCGAAATGTGGTATGAGCAGTCTGTCGATTTTTTCAAGGCCTAGGTTGACCGATTTTCCCGAGTGATTGTTCTGTGCGAAGGTTTTGATGCCGATGAGAGGGAACATCCGGCTGGTGATCAACTCCAGGGTGGATTTGAAATCCTTGGGTTGTTCGGGGATATTGAGCTTTGCCGCGTAGAACCCGATGGCACTTACGAGTGGTTCATGCATCCATGCGGTGGATTCCACGATATAGCACCAGTTGAGTTTTCCTTCCTTGGCGAAACTGGTTCTCACGCCATCCATCGCGCTGAGGCCAAGGGCGAGGCCGGCGATTTGGGGAGTGTTTATGAAAAACGCGCGCAGCACACTGTTCATTACTCGTCCGCTGGCTTCCTCGGCATGTTCGTAGAGCGATTGGGCCCGGATGATGGCGTCCGACAATTCGGTGAGTTGGGATGACATGGTCTGAAGCGCCCTGGCATGGTCCTCGCACCGTTCGAGCAGATGCCGGTACGGCAGATTGACATGGTCCGGCGCCGTGCACAGCAGTCCTCCTCCGTATAACGTTCCCAGAAACGGTGCGATATAAGGATGTGCTTTGAGCTCCACGCTCATGGCGGTGAACTCCTTTTGGGAGATGCCGAGTTTGCGCGCTCCATCGCTCAGGCTCTGCGCAGTGTTGAGATATTCCTTGTATTCGGCGGTGGAGAGCTTTTTCCCACCGATGATTCTGGCTGTTACCCGCTGGTTCATGCCACGCCCTCCGACCATAGGAGGCGCGAGGTGGCAAGTATGCCATCGCGCAACAGCGCTGATTGCCTGGCGATGCGGTTGAGGCGGTCGCGGTATTCTTCTGCTGCCTCTCCCGTCCAATCGGGCAGTCGGCCGGATGCCGCTGAGACGTCGATGTCGTCAAGACGGCGCAACGCGGCGGTGAGTCCGGCGTTGATCAGCATTTGGGCCATCTGGACTCCGATACGGCATCGGCATGGAGCTCCCGGCTGCGATGCCGGGGCATGCGATATTCCGCTTCCCGGAATTGCGTTTGATAAGGATGTGTCTGGAATGTTCATGACGCCATTGGAACATGCTTCGCGTCATTGTCGCCACGTGTGCGCTGCCTGTGGTCGGAGAACGCCGGAAATGCATGCTGTCGGCGTGTCGTCGTTGGAAAATCAACGAATATATGCCGACAGCATGGTGGATAACTTTGGTTGTGGCGTCCCTCTCACCAGGGTTTGGCCTGTGATGATGACTTGTCCGTGTTCTGTTTCGCGGCGGAACCGGTGTTATTCGCGTCCGAGTCGGATTGTGTGGATTGGGCGTTTTGCTTCAACAGCTCTTCCACTTTTTCGCGTTGCGCGTCGGTGAGCTTGGTGTCTTTCTTCGACTCCGAGCCGTCCGTCCGTTGTGCGTCGGCATTCGTATCGGAGTTGGATTGATTATTCTTGTCCGATTTGGCCTTTTCGATGATGGCTTTGGTGAGTTGGTCGGAGACACGGCTGTTATGGTCGATCGATTCACGCAATTGGGGCAACAGCAGTGCCCGCATCTCGCCGGCATCATCGAATTGGGCGTCCGTCTGCTGTTGCCGGACGCGCAGCTTGTCCCAATCGACATTGTCCTGTCTGCTGGTTTTGATGTTCTCCTGCAAAGACTGCGTGGCATGGTTGTAATTGCCGTTGGCGGCGAGGTTGACCACGGCTAGCAACGCGACCGCGCCCAATAGCACGGACAGAACGACCAGTCCGATGCGTATGGTCAGTGGAGCGCGTGACCTTTTCGGTGTTCCGTTCACAGCAGCCTCCTTGATTGCGCCATCCATGCCCCCAGCTCGCAGGCAAGCAGCAGGCCGGCCGCAATGGCCAAAGGCCACACGACGGCCACCGTTCTGGTGCGCCGTTTGTTCGTGCGTGTGACTCGCCACTTGTCGGGCGCCTCCTTGGACGCGCCATCCCGCATGGTATGGGAGTCGTCCAGTACCAGTGCGGTGCCGCTCATCTCATCGGCGATGGTTTTCATCTCCTCCGTGTTCATGCGCGACACGCCAGGTTGGCCGGTATCCGGGTCGGTCACCCATTGGTTGTCAGCGTCACTGGCACCGTCCACGGACAATGGGACATTGCCGCCCTGCTCGCTGCCGACGGCCACGGTGAACGCGTCTGACAGGTATCGGCGTAGCGACGAGAACGTACGTCGCGCCTTCGCCGCGGTCTGCTCGCCGTCGGAAATCAGGTACAGCACGATCGCGTCATCCGGATGCTGCTCGTGGATGGACTTGCATGTCAGCAGCAGTCGGTCGATCGGAACATCCAGCGTCGAGCCCGCGGACACGGAGGTCGCCTCCGGGGCGAGCGTATCCGCCCAGTTGCCGATCGCGTTCGAATCCGGGGTCAGCGGCACATCCAATGTGCTGGAAGCCCCGAACCGCAAGGCGGCGAAGCTGGAATTCGGGTAAAGGCCGGTGATGTCTTTCACCGCCTGTTTGGCCGCGTCAAGACGGCTAATCTGTTCGTCGGATCCGTATCGCGCGTCCTTGACCGCCATGGATCCGGTCACGTCGACGGCCACCACCACATCGGTGGCGTTCACCGCCCGGCTGTTCGTCTCGGCCACCATGCTGGGTGTCAGCGCCATGATGGAGACGAGTACGCATAGCAGCACGCGGCGGACGCATGACCAGACGGTCTCGTCGCTATCCGCGCGACGCCGGACGTGCAGCACGATCTGTGTGACGGCGCATGCCAGCATGACCAGGGCGATGACGGTGCCGACCGGCCATCCCAAAGCAGGGGAGAGCGTCAGATGGTTCATCGTCTCAACCTCCAAGTCAATGCCAGCCAAATCACCAGAACGATGGCCAATGCGAGCGTCCACCATCCCGGAGCGTCCGTTATCGCGGCCTTGTTCTTTGCCTGGCTTTCATGGTTTCTGCGTGATTCGATCTCCTTGACCAGCGAGGAGACGGATGCGCCGTCCGATTGGGTGAGAAACACTCCGTGGCGTGTCTCGATGGCGGATTTGAAATCCTTGGTGGTCTGGTCGGATTCGCTTTGTTTCGGTCCGGAGAACAATCCATCCACGGAGATTTTTGCCTGACGGGTCAGATCCAGTGCTTCGGTGAGCGTGTACGTCGGCTTTCCGGAAACGACGTTGTCGGTGGCGAGCACGATCGATGCCGCGCGTTGACGGCCGGCGTTCGTGGCAGTGGCGTTTCCGTAGGCGAATCCGGGAAGCATGGCTGCGCAGCTCACCACGCCGTCGCCGATCAGCGAGGTGGATTCCTTGCGGTTCTGCGTGCCCTCCAGCCAATCGGAGAGTGCCTGATAGTCGCTTTCCTTCATCTTGTCGATATCGTCTTGCGATTCGACGCCTTTGAGGATGTTGCTCGCCTTGTCGAGCTGCTTGGATACCAGCTCGTAATCGTCGGTCAGCGGGAAGACGGTGCGTGACGTCGAATTGAAGATGCTCAGTCCGATGCGTTCGCCTTTGAAATTGTCCACGAGCTTGCGATAGGTGTCGATGACCTCGCGGTCGTAGGGAAGCGTCGAGCCGGAAACGTCCAGACACAGTACGATGTCGCGGCTCGCGGCCTTCTCCTCGCTTTCATCGACGGTGCCGGGGCGTGCCGTCAGCGCGATGGCGAGCATTAGCGCGATCGCCAGCATGGCCGCCGCCAGCCGGGACAGAGTCCGCCATTGCCGGAAAAGCCTCGATGCTGATTCGGTATTGAGATCGTCGTCTAGGCTGAAAGTACGGGCGTGTTCATCGTCGTCTTTACGGCGTGACGCGCACACCAGCATGACTGCGACGATGGTGATTGACATTATGATGCCGGCCAAAGCGGCCCAAGGCCATTGCCATGTCAGTTGCATTACCGCCACCTTTCCACAAGATGGGCCACCCATTCGCCGGCCTGCTCGACAGTGGCGTCCTTGGCGATGCGGTTATGCTCGGCGTTCGCGAATTCCGGAGGATAAAACGCCTCGATGGTCTGCCTGAGCAACGTGAGATTCTGCTGGTTGCCGGTGGTCCGAGGCATCGCTTCGATATCGGTGAGCGTCCGGCTGCGCATGTCCGTTCCAGTCGCGGAGGACACGAAATCCCTGACCGTCGCCGCCAGCAGTGCGAAGGCCTCCTCACGCTCCAACTTGCCGGCGGCGTGACGTGAGACTATATCCTCGATGCGCTGATGCCATACGGATCTTTCGGCAGGTGCGTGACGACCGTGATCGTCGTTTCTGGGCGGTCTCGAACTCGGTTTGGACAGCCACGCCGTAAGCGCGATCAGGATGACGGCGCCCAGCAGACAGGCCACGATGGTGGCGATCAGGCCGCTTTCGAAATGAATCTGTCCTTTGACGGAGAGATTCATTTCGGCAAGGAGAAACGTCATACCTTGCCTCCCGGATTCGACGTGGATGGGATACCCGGCTGGTAACGCGTGGACCGTGCCACGGAGATGGAAACCATATGCACGAATTCATGGAACATGCGTTCGCTGGAATCGGAACGGATGACCGTCGAGCCGTAGCGGTTCAGCTCATGTCTGATGGCTGCCGCCAGATATTCGCGGTGCGTGCGTACTTGGCCCGCCGTCCGCGCGTTGCGCAGGAAAGCGGGGACGCGTCGTCCGCTTCGGCCGTCGACCACCGAGTCGGCGTGACCGGTGTCGAAGGGATTGATGGTGGCCACGTCGATAAGCACCATCGGGTGGGTTCTTGCGATGGCTTTGATATCGTGCAGGTGGCGCTCCTCCAGTGCATGCTCCTCGGTGGCGAGCACGATTAGCGCGTCTCTGTCGCGGATGCTCCGCGCGTACTCCAACAGCGCGTCGATATTGCGAGGTTTGTTCCAGTCACGTTGTAGCGCGGTATCCAGAGTCCGTTCGAATTGAGCCAATCCGCCGTTGAATGGCACGCGGGTTATGGCCGAGCTGTCGCCGAACACGATGGACACCTCATCGCTGCGACGCAGACTGAGCGCGGCGAACATACACAACGCGTTCGCCGCCACTTGATACGCCTGCTCTCCAGACGGACATGTGGCGGTCATCTCCTGGCCGATGTCGAGTAGAAGCCAGGCCTTCGACGTCGATGGACGTTCGCGTAGTACCACCATCGGACGGCCCACGCGGGCGCTGGTTTTCCAATCGATGCGCTTGGCCTCGTCACCGGGCTCGTAGGCATGGATGTCCATGACGTCGTCCGATCCGAAACGCTTGCTCGACGCATGCGCTCCTTCCAGAACGCCGAGTGCCTTGCGCACCGTAGGCAGGCTCATCGTGGTTCCAAGCGTTTCGATTTTCCTGCGGATCGGATTGTCGGAACGGATCTGGCCGATCATGGAACGGGAACCGCCTGGACGATCGAATCCACGACCTGGTCACTGGTGACGCCATCGGCGAGCGCTTCGAACGTCAGCAGTACACGATGGCGCAGCACTTCGTGGACGAAGGCTTTTACGTCTTCCGGAATGACGTAATCGCGTCCCTGCAGCAGGGCGTTTGCCTGTCCGATGCGGACCAGCGCGATGGACGCGCGTGGTGAGGCGCCGAGACGGACTAGGGAGGACAGGCCCTGCACGGGCTTGGTGCCGGCGCCTCGGGACGTGGCCGTGATATTGACGACGTATTGCATGATCGCGTCGGACACGTGCACGCGGCGGGCCGCGGAGCGCAGGAATTCGACGTCGCTGATGGAGACGGGGGTTCCGGTCAGGGTATTCTGGTCTACGGTGTCATAGCCGCGATGGGTGAGCATGGCGAGTATGCTCTGTTCCTCTTGAGGCGTCGGGTAGGTAAGCACGGTCTTCATCATGAAACGGTCCATCTGCGCTTCCGGAAGGTTGAAGGTGCCCTCCTCCTCGATTGGATTCTGCGTGGCGATAACCATGAACGGCTTTGGCAGTGCGATTCGTTGTCCGCCGATGGTGGTGGCGCCTTCCGCCATGGCTTCCAGCATGGCGGACTGGGTTTTCGCGTTGGATCGGTTGATTTCGTCCAGCAGCACGAAGTTGGCGTGGATCGGTCCGATTTGCGTGGAGAACTTCTGCGTGGCGAAATCGAAGACCTGCGTGCCGATCAGATCGGAAGGCATCAGGTCGGGCGTGCATTGCACGCGTTTGAACGAGCCGGATACGGAAGTGGCCAGCGTTTGGGCGGCGGTGGTCTTGGCCAGGCCGGGGACTGATTCGATAAGAATATGGCCGCCTGCCACCAAGGTGGTGATCAGGGATTCGCGAAGGTCGTCCTGTCCGACCAGGGTCTGTGCGAAACGGCTGCGAATCTGCGATCCGATGTTTTTGGCGCGTGCGATGTCTTCGGCCGACAGAGTGCTTGGTTTTGTGGTCGTCGGCATCGGGATGGGCGTTGGAATCGGAGCCGGTTTTTTAGGAGGGAATAAAGCCATGAGTGCTACCTTACCGGGTCAAGCTGACGGGAGAGCCCAGTCCACAGGCGTCTCTCCGGCTTCGATGAGCGCTTGGTTGGCGCGGGAGAAAGGTTTGGAACCGAAGAATCCGTATCGTGCGGACATCGGGCTGGGATGCGGTGATTTGATGATGAACGCGTTGGTCAGCAATGGTTCCAGCGTCTGGGCCTTGCGTCCCCACAGGATGGCGACCAAAGGCTTGATGTTGCCATCGGGGCCGCGGCGGTTGTTCAACGCGCTGATGGCCGCGTCGGTGACCTCTTCCCAGCCTTTGCCCTGGTGGCTGCCTGGTTTGCCGGGCTCGACGGTCAGGCATCTGTTGAGCAGCATGACGCCTTGCCGGGTCCAAGGTGTCAGATCGCCGTTGGCGGGCATGGGAACGCCCAAGTCGTCGGTCAGTTCCGCATAGATGTTCGCCAGGCTGCGTGGAATGGGCTTGACGTCCGGTGCGACGCAGAAGCTCAATCCCACCGGATGCCCCGGTGTAGGGTAGGGGTCCTGTCCTACAATCAGCACCTTGATGCTGTCGAACGGGATGGTGAATGCCCGTAGAATGTTCTTGCTTGCCGGAAGATACCGCCGTCCCGCCGCGATTTCCGATCGCAGGAAATCGCCCATGCGATGTACTTGGGGCTCCACGTCGGCAAGGGCTTGCGCCCATCCGGGCTCCACGAGTTCTTTCAATGGTTTGATATGGGTCATATTGTTCTACTGTACGACGGGCGGTGCGGCCGGCCGCGTCGATTTTCGCGAAACGACGTATGGGAGCGGGGTGTGGAATCGGTCGTATCGATTGTGGACTGACTGTACGGGTCGTTACACTGGGTGGTACAAGCGCAAGAAATGAGGTTGCAGAAAATGGCTAAACAGGGCAAGGAGACCTACGAATCCTACGCCAAGGATATGTTCGATAATCCTCCGGCCGGGCCGATGGGCGTGCATCGTGGCGCGCGTTCCACGGCGTCCCGAGCCATGCCGTATGTGATTGTCGTTGTCGCGTCCCTGCTTGCGGGCCTGTTGTTCTGGGGAATCTACTCGGGAGAGGCCGGCAACCTGAAGATGCCTTGGACAGCCAAGGAAAGCTCTTCCACTTCTTCCAGCTCCTCCACCAGTTCTACCAGCGCTGGCAAAAAGTCTGAGAGCAAGTCCGCGACGACGAACAAGAATACGGACAAGAACAAGGGTCAGGCCGGTGATTCGTCCGATGAGCAGTCGAATGATGCCACGGATTCCGACCAGAATGCCAATCAAAACTCCGATCAGGATGCCGAATCGAGCCAGAGCGTGAATCTGGGCACGCAGATTCGTGTGGTGAACGCCACCAATATCACCGGTTATGCCAAAAGCAAGGCGGATGCCCTGACTCAGGCCGGATATACCAGCGTGACCGCCGACAATCCGACGGGCAACGTCCCCAGCCAGACCGTGGTCTGGTATCAGAACGAAGCCGACAAGGCGACCGCGGAGAACGTCGCGCAGACCCTGAACATCACCAATGTCGAGCAGTCGAGCGCCTTGACCACTCCAATCGTCGTGGTGTTGCTGAACTGAAAACGCCGTAGTGATTTTGTGGGAGTCTCGCCCCGGTGGGGCGGGGCTCCTTTTGTTTTCCTTGGTCTTCCAAGGATTGTCGATTGTTTGGTCGGTGCTCTCATCTTGCTCACAGCGCAAAGATCGGCGTAGAGTTTGGCACTCTCGACCTGAGAGTGCTAATCTGCGAATTAGCACTCGACGAGTGAGAGTGATAACCGGCAGCTGACGGCTGGTTCTGATTGTCGCTCCGAAGGTGGAAACAGTACCGTGTAGCCATATGTGGAGGAACAATGGCAAAGATGATTGCATATGACGACGAAGCTCGTCAGGGAATGCTCGCGGGTCTCGACAAGCTCGCTGACACCGTCAAGGTCACCCTTGGTCCCAAGGGCCGCAACGTGGTGCTTGACAAGACTTATGGCGCTCCGACCATCACCAATGATGGCGTCTCCATCGCCAAGGAAATCGATCTGGATGACCCGTATGAGCGCATCGGCGCCGAACTGGTCAAGGAAGTCGCCAAGAAGACCGATGACGTCGCTGGCGACGGCACCACTACCGCGACCGTGCTGGCTCAGTCCCTGGTGCATGAGGGTCTGAAGAACGTCACCGCCGGTTCCAACCCGATCGCGCTGCGTCGTGGCATCGAGAAGGCTTCCGACGCCATCGTCAAGGAACTTATCGCAGCCGCCAAGGATGTCGAGACCAAGGACCAGATCGCTGCCACCGCAACGATCTCCGCCGCCGATCCCGAGGTCGGCGAGAAGATCGCCGAGGCTCTGGACAAGGTTGGCCAGGACGGCGTCGTGACCGTTGAGGACAACAACCGCTTCGGCCTGGATCTGGACTTCACCGAGGGCATGCGTTTCGACAAGGGCTACATCGCCCCGTACTTCGTGACCAATGCCGATGATCAGACCGCAGTGCTCGAAGATCCGTACATCCTGCTGACTTCCGGCAAGCTGTCCTCCCAGCAGGACGTGGTCCACATCGCCGAGCTGGTCATGAAGACCGGCAAGCCGCTGATGATCATCGCCGAGGATGTCGACGGCGAAGCGTTGCCAACCTTGATTCTGAACAACATCCGCGGCACCTTCAAGTCCTGCGCCGTCAAGGCTCCGGGCTTCGGCGACCGTCGCAAGGCCATGCTGCAGGATATGGCCATCCTGACCGGCGCCCAGGTGGTGTCCGACGAGCTGGGCCTGAAGCTCGACTCTGTCGACATGTCCGTGCTCGGCACCGCCAAGAAGGTCATCGTCTCCAAGGACGAGACCACCATCGTGTCCGGTGGCGGCTCCAAGGAGGACGTGGCTGCCCGCGTGGCTCAGATTCGCGCCGAAATCGAGAACACCGATTCCGATTACGATCGTGAGAAGCTGCAGGAGCGCCTGGCCAAGCTGGCCGGCGGCGTTGCGGTCATCAAGGTCGGCGCGGCCACTGAGGTCGAGGCCAAGGAACGCAAGCACCGCATCGAGGATGCCGTGCGCAACGCCAAGGCCGCCATCGAGGAAGGTCTGCTGCCGGGTGGTGGCGTGGCCCTGATTCAGGCCGCAGCCAAGGCCAAGGACGATGTCAAGCTCGAAGGCGACGAGGCCACCGGTGCCGCGATTGTGTTCCGCGCCGTCGAAGCTCCGATCAAGCAGATCGCCGAGAACGCCGGACTGTCCGGTGACGTGGTGATCGACAAGGTTCGCTCCCTGCCTGACGGCCAGGGTCTGAACGCCGCCACCAACGAGTATGAGGACCTGCTGGCGGCAGGCGTCACCGATCCGGTCAAGGTGACCCGTTCCGCCCTGCAGAACGCTGCTTCCATCGCCGGCCTGTTCCTGACCACCGAAGCTGTGGTGGCCAACAAGCCGGAGCCGCCGGCAGCCGCCACTCCGGCAGCCGGCGCCGACATGGGCTACTGATAGGCGATATCCGGTAGCCCCTGTCCTACGCGGATAGGTGTATAGGGTCCGTTTCTTCGATGCTGGGGAAACGGACCCTTTCCTTATTGACGTCAATGGCCGCTTCTCTGAGCATGTCGGTCGTTGATCGCAGATGCGCTGGAATGACGTCTCCGGGACACGAGCATCGCTCCGACGGCCACGGCTATAGTCGATATGCCGCCGCAGATCAATACGAGCCGTCCCATGCCGTAGGGGAATCCCGTCATCGGCAGAGTTGGCGGTTCGATCGCGCTCCACTGCTCCTCGTCGATGTCGATACCGAGCAGCGGTTCCAGCCCGAATGCCCCCTGTTGATCGACTATGCTCAGGTCGTACCAGTATCTGCCGCTCTTCCACGCTTCCCAGCCGAAATCCTCGGGAATGAATTCGGGACCTTTGCTGGTGCCGTGCGCTTGTGCCACGGTGTTTTTCGCGATGGAACGTTCCGCTTGGGAGCCCTTGGCGTCGGAACACCAATTCAATGTGCTGACGACCTGGAGTGAAGATACCGCTTCGAATTCCATGATGATGCTGTCGTACACGGCGTCGGCATCTCCCGCGTATCGGAATGTGTCCGCCGCCTTGGTCCGTGCCTGACGTGTCTCGGCAAGCACTTGGAATTGCTCCTCCGGATCCGTTCTGCCATCATGGGTCGCAGAGGTGGCGAGCGGCACCACCGTTCCGGACGTGTCCGTCACATCCGCGGGGTCGATGGACACGTCGAACCAATAATGCTCCGACTCACGCAGATTCTGATGCCAGTTTCCGGTGAAACCAAGGTCCGTCGGAACGAATTCGGGAGAATCGACCTTCACGGCGTCTTGAGGGGGTATGCGCGTATTCGAAACGGTTTTCGTCGAACGTGCGATTCCGTCTGGACCTGGATAATTCAGTGTGACGTGGATCGTTCTGACGATTATCTCGATTGTTCCGTTATTGATGAGGGAGACGGCGTCGGTGACCGCATTCGCGTTGCCGGTCGACGCGTCGTTCGGATCCGCCTTCGTCGTAAGTCCCAGCGGAAGCGCATCCGGCGAGATGACGAATCGTTCCGCATCATCGTTCGAGCCATCCAGCACAGCCGTTCTGCTGAGCGATGATCTCACGCCTTTGGACGCGTCGTCGATACTGATGCCGGCGCCTGATACATCAAACCAGTATTCGCCCGCCTCCCATGAGCCGAGACCAAGGTCTCCGGGAACGAAATCGGGACTTTCCAAGGTTATGGCCGAACCTGATTTTGGCACGGTCGCCGCGGCGAACGTCTTCGGACCGCTTCTCGAGATGTTTCCGGACGGGGTGCGATACGACAACGTCACGGACAGTCCCGTCACCTGCAGGTCGAATATCGTCGTTCCTTGGCCGTTGGGGCCTGTGGAACGCAGTGTCAATGTGTCGTGGACGGCTTCGTCTCCGGCGTATGACGCCTGTGAGGCTTCCGCGCGGGTGGTTCCGTGCAACATGAAACGTTGCGGTTCGTCGAAGCCGATCCATGGGGCATTATGATGCTCCCATACGTTGAAGTCGAGGTTTCCGCCGATCAGAAGTCGCCCGTTGGTGTCCGCGTAATCGGTCATGCTGCCGTCCGGCAGAAGGATGGAGCCGGGAAACAATGATCCCTTGCCCAGCATAGTGCCGTACACATCGTTGCCGGCCGTCACTCCGTAACCGTTTTTGTTCAGCGTTCCATGCGAATAATCGAGTTTCAGATATGCGACATCAGGGTAGTTCCACATGATGCGGCTGGCGACATCGCGGAACCTCGACCAGGAATCTCCACGGGTGTTGATTGTGGTGGAATGGCTCTCGCCATTCATCCAGACGCGCCACCCGGGACTCCAGGTCCGTTTCCCGGATCCGGACACGTTGATGACGATGGCCTGACCGTCGGGAAGATTTCTGAAATCAAGACTCCACTGGTTGACACCGTAGGCAGTTTCCGCCGCCTTGAGTGCATTCAGATCAAAAGAAAACACCTGTTTTTCCGGATTACCGGTTCCTTGGAACACGATGCGTCCCTCATTGCGGATCGACACGGCATAATCGTCGAAGAACACATGCGCGTCCTCGTCGGGAGCCTTCTCGAATGAGACCATGCCGTTCGTGGCAAGCGACGCAAGCTGGCGGCTTAATGGTCTGAGGGTCGTATCGACGTAATCGTTATAGTCGACGACGCCGCCTTTCCCGTCGATATCAGCCTTCAATGCCTCGGTTTTGCCGAGACTGTGCGTGATTTTTGCGGTCGAGGGCAAATCCGGGTATGTCCATGATCGGACCTGGGAGGCATCGGCATCCCATCCTAGGTCCGTCATATTGCCGTGCGTGGCAAGATACAGGGGCTTGTGGCCGTTGGAATTGATTTCTTTGCCGTTGCCCCACGCCATTTTGCCTCCGAACCGTGCCGATCCGCTGACCCATTGTGGATGTTCCCCGGTGTGGTTGCGGAATTCGCCGCCCACGGTGACCATATCGGCGCCGGCCGGAGGATTGAACCCCATGCCCCACATAACCTTGCCGGCGAGGAGGCTTTCCGGCATGTGCCGTTCGATGGATAGGTCGCCGTCGACGACGATGCTTCCTTCCGTCTCGACATTATTGTGGTAGGTCATGTCGCCTCCCACGTAGATGCTGGTGGCCGGGTCTTCGATGTCATGCACTCCGCTGACGATCTGGCCTTCGGCGAGAATGCCGTCCATACTGCTCGACGGGGATTCTCCTGCTTCGGCGTCTGATTGGTTCGGCTGTTCGAGATTCGATTTCCTGGTCGCCTTCCTAGTGGAGTCCGCGACGTTTTGGATGGTGGCTCCGAATGATGGAACGGCTTGCGAATCTGGACGGGATGTTTCCTGTATGGTGGTTGTGGCCCGGTGCGGTTGTTCGGCATATGCGTTGCCGTTCATTGCCATGGCCAGTGTGGCCAGTCCCACGATGCAGGCCAGGATTCTGGTACGTGGACGAAGATTCATCGTAGCGTCTTTCTGTATTGGTGGTGCTATTGGCGGTACGGCATCCGACCCGACGTCCTGTATTGGCGGCGGAACGTTCCGTGGCGGACACAGGACGACGGGTCGGTTTGGAAAAGTCCTGGATTATTGGGCGAACAGACGCGATGCCTGCATCTCGGTTTCCGAATACAATGCGGACGCTTGCGTCAGCGCGCGTTGGATCGATTCGAGGGATTGCTCCATCTGCTGTTGCGCCGCGCGCCACTGCTCCGCCACTGCGGTGAACTGCGTCGCAGCACCGCCACGCCAGACGCTCTGCAGGTTGTTGAGATTGCCGTACATCCCCTGCACGGCCTGTCTGATTGACTGGATGGAAGCGTTCACGGCAGCGCTGGAGGATTGGATTTGCTCGCTGTCGACTTGATACTGGGGCATGATGGTCCTTTCGTCGTCGGTTGATTGTTTCCCACCGTGCGGTCTTGGGTTGGCGCAACCGAACGGTACAGTGGACGATATGTCTTCAGTGAACGTGTACGACGGAAAAACCGGGGTTGTGGTCGGAGAACCTGCGAATTCGTGGTCCAACGGCGTGTCGTGGAATCGCGATGGTGCGGAGAAATGTTGGAAAAAAGCGGTTTGCGCACTGATTGTGGGCATCTTCGTCCTGTTCATGATGCTGTGGATAACTCCGATGGGATATGCGGATGACGATGATGCCGATTCGGGCGTCACGGCCACGGAGAACATCACCGACACGCAGAATCTGCTTGGATCGAACGTCTCCGAAATCACGGATGCCATCAACAGAACGAAGAAGGAGACCGGCGTCACCGTCCGTCTGGTGTATCTGGACAGTTTCAATGCCAACGGAAAGCCTGACAAATGGGTGAGTTCGCTGTTGGAATCGCTCCATCCGAAACCGAATACCGTGATGCTGGCCGTTGCTTCGAGTGATGGCAATCTGGTGGTGGCCGTGTCTTCGAATTCCGAGGAGTGGTTGAGAAGCAAATCCACTGTGGACGCGCTTTCCGATGCCGCGCAGAAGCCTTTGATGGAAAGCGATCCCGATTGGGCGAAATCCGCCACCGATATGATGGACCAGATCGCAGTGCAGAAGAAGACCTCCACCTCTTCCAAAACAGTCTGGTTCAGTGTGGGGATCTTCATCGGCGTGCTGGCACTGCTGGTGGTCGTTCTGGTCGTGTTCCACATATTGCGGAAGAAAGGCGTAATCTCACGTCGACGCAAGGGACGTCATAGCCGCCATGACGCCGTCTCCGAAAGGGAACGGCCGGTCAAGGTGTGGGGAGACGATTCGGAGGAAAAGACTGACGGAAACCATGCTGAAGCATCAACACAAGATTCAGAATCCGTTCAGGAAACATCCAGCGAAGTGAGTGATGCTTGAAGTCATGAGCAAGCCTATTGAAGCATCCATTGTCGTTGTCGATGACGAGCCGTCCATCCGCGAACTGCTGGTGGCGTCCCTGCATTTTGCCGGCTTCGAAGTGAACACCGCGGCGTCAGGTTCCGAGGCCATCGAAGTCATCGAGAAGATCCAGCCCGATCTGATCGTCTTGGATGTGATGCTTCCTGACATCGATGGTTTCACCGTGACCCGTCGTATCAGGCAGGAAGGCATCACCACGCCTGTGCTGTATCTAACCGCCCGTGACGATACTCAGGACAAGATCATGGGGCTGACTGTGGGCGGCGACGACTATGTGACCAAGCCGTTCAGCCTCGAGGAGGTCGTGGCTCGTATCCGCGCTATTCTGCGTCGCACCCAGGAACAGGTCGAGGACGATCCGATCATCCGCGTGGGCGACCTTGAAATCAATGAGGATTCGCATGACGTATCGCGCGCGGGTCAGCCGATCGAGCTGAGCCCGACGGAATACAAGCTGCTTCGGTACCTCATGGACAATGAGGGGCGCGTGCTGTCCAAGGCGCAGATACTTGACCATGTGTGGCAATACGACTGGGGCGGGGATGCGGCCATCGTCGAATCGTACATCTCCTATCTGCGCAAGAAGGTCGATGGCATCGTCGTGGAGGATGAGAACGGCGAGAAGCACAAAGTGACTCCGCTCATCGAGACGAAGCGTGGCATCGGCTATATGATCCGCGCTCCCAAGAACTAACCTTCCATCATGATTATGGATTCCAATCCTCCATCCGCCGGCACCGTCCCCAACTCTTCGGTGGCTCCTCCTCCCGCGCGGCCTCCTCGTTCACTGCCAAAGCACGGAAAGCTGTGGAGCCGTTTCACCCGCAGAGTCCAGGCGATCCCACTGAGCACGAAACTGGTCACCTGCATCATCGTGCTGCTGACCATCGGAACCATCGGTATCTCCTTTTCCATACGGACATTGGTGGGCAACTATCTGTTGCAGAAGACCGATACTCAGCTGATCAACCAAGCCCAGCTGATCTTCAACAGCATGGATTCGCTTGGCAGCGACAGCGGCGATGACGGGCGAAGCCTCATGAACACGTATTACGTGGAGGTGAGGGATAGTGAGTACCGGAGCACGGGCGTGGGGTCGGTGCCCATGCTCCGTGATGGAGTGGTTTCCGAACCGAGTCTTCCGGCGGATGGCAGCATAGATGGCGTCACGCTTGGACAACCGTTCACGACGCGTGCGGTGGTGCATGTCACCACAAGCCGCAATCCCGACCACGCCATTATGCAGGAGGCCCAATCGCCTTGGCGTGTCGTAGCATTGCCGTGGAGTGAAAAGACGCGGGCCGGACAGGTCAAGGACAGGGGCATCGTGTTCATCGGATTGTCATTGAGCGACCAGATAGACACGGCCGATACGCTGACGAGGTTCTGCGCGATGGTCGGTATCGCCGTGGTGCTGATCGGCGCGATACTCGGAACCATCCTGGTGCAGGGAACGCTCGCGCCATTGAAACGCATCGAGAAAACCGCGGCGAAGATTGCGGCGGGGGATTTGAGCCAACGTGTGCCGGATCTGCCGGAGAACACCGAGGTCGGTTCGCTCTCCGTGTCCTTGAACACCATGCTGGCGCGCATCGAGGAAAGCTTCCACGCGCAGGAGGAGACCACCGAGAAGATGAAGCGGTTCGTCTCGGACGCCAGCCATGAGCTCCGTACTCCGCTTGCCGCTATCCACGGATACGCGGAATTGTACAAGATGCAGCGCGATATGCCGGGAGCGTTGGAACGTGCAGACGAGTCCATCGCGCATATCGAGGCGTCCAGCGCCCGTATGACGGTTTTGGTGGAGGATCTGCTGTCCTTGGCTCGACTGGATGAGGGCCGCGGCATCGACATCACGCAGCAGGTGAAATTGACCTCCGTGGTGAAGGACGCCGCCGACGACTTGCACGCCCTTGACCCTGAACGTGGCATCTCATGCGGACAGGTGGTCCTTCAGTCCGGAACGGATTTGGGCAATCCGACGAGATTGGCGTTCAGGAAGGGGGACATGCCGCAGATTGTCCTCAAAGGTGATGCGTCGCGCTTGCGTCAGGTGGTCACCAACATCGTGGGCAACATCCATCGTTACACGCCGACGGATTCCCCGGTGGAGATCTCCATGGGGGTGCTTCCCGCATCGATCAGCCCCGAATCGCTGTCCCGTATGCCGTCCAACGAGCAATCGCTGCGCCATCTGATTGAGGCTATCGAAGTGGGGCAGTCGATGCAGGTTGGCATGAACTACGCGATTGTGCGGTTCAGCGACCACGGTCCCGGTGTGCCGCCGGAGGCTCGGTCGAAGATCTTCGAGCGGTTCTACACCGCCGATCCGTCACGTGCGAGGCAGAAGGGAGGCACCGGTCTCGGTATGGCGATTGCGCAATCCGTGGTCAAGGCGCATCATGGTTTCATCTGTGCGTCGGGTAGCGACGGAACCGGATTGACCCTGACCGTGGTGCTGCCTGTCGCACCGGTCGAGCCGAAGCCTCAGCCGGCGCCGCCGGAAGACGGCCACAGGAATGAGAAGTGGAATCGCAAAGCGAAGAAATAGGCTTTCCTTGCTTTGCTGTCCGATGGGAACAACGCAGGGGATGGGCGTATAGCCCACCTCTTGCGCTAGACTGTATCTTTGGTTTGTTATTGGCGGATGGCGTTTGACCATTCGCATGAAGGTATGTGATTAGCGAGTAGTGAGGTGACAATGCCTAGCGGACGTGTTCGTTGGTTCGATGCGAACAAAGGCTATGGATTCATTCAGACGGATGAGGGCGCGGATGATGTGTTCCTCCCCGCGGCCGCCCTTCCCGAAGGCGTGAAGACACTACGCAAGGGGGCGAAGGTCGAGTTCTCGGTGGTGGACGGTCGTCGTGGACCTCAGGCTATGGGCGTGACGTTGGTGGCGTCGGCTCCGTCTTTGGTCAAGGCCACGCGTCCGAAGCCGGACGACATGGCAGCCATCGTGGAGGATCTCATCAAGCTGCTGGATTCCGCAGGTAACCAGTTGCGTCGCCACCATTATCCTTCGCCGTCCGAGAGCAAGAAGCTCGCCGTGCTGATGCGCGCGGTCGCCGACAACTTCGACGTACAGGATTGATTTCATGTCCGATACCACAATGGAACCCAAGTCGATCGCCCGGGCGGTAGCCGTCGCCGTGGCTGACGAGGAAGGACAGGTCGGCGACTTCGTGGAAGCCATTGACCTGGAGGACGGCGTCACCGATTTCCGCTTCGAAGCACATGTGCGTGGCTACGAGGGTTGGCAATGGTCCGTGACGATGTACCATGACGTCGAATTGGACCATTGGACCGTCAATGAGTCGTCCTTGGTGCCGACCGATGAAGCGTTGCGTCCGCCGAAATGGATTCCTTGGAAGGATCGCCTCGAGCCGGGTGATCTGGCGGTGACTGATTCGATCGGCACCGATCCGGACGATCCCCGGATGGAGGATGGCTTCCGCAAGACGCGGCAAGACGCGTCGGAGAATTCCGATGCGGACGATGACACGTCGAATGGGGCACCGGATGACGGTCGCGCCGCGGATCAGGAAACGGCTCCGGACGTGAAAGAGGATGACGGGACCGTTCAGGGGACGGGAACGGCGGACAGCGTGGAATCGGATGGCCAATCCATGACATCCGAAGAGGATGTCGATGAGGCCGTCGAGGAATTCGATCTGTCCCGCAGGCATGTGATGACTCCGCTTGGTCGTTCCCAGACCGCGAAGCGTTGGTATGAGGGCCCCCATGGGCCGAAATCATTGTCCACCAAGACCTCGGACGGCAATCCCTGCTCCACGTGCGGATTCTTCATTCCCCTGAAAGGCGAGTTGAATCTGCTGTTCGGCGTATGCGCCAACAAATGGAGTCCGGATGATGGCAGGGTCGTGTCCGTCGATCATGGTTGCGGAGAGCATTCCGAAATCGCCCCGCCAGAGCCTTCGCATCTGTGGGTGCAGTCGAAGCCCGCGTTCGATGACATGCACATCGATATCATCGCGCAGGCGCCTCGAGACGAGCGTGGATCAGTGGAACTTATCGAAAGCCTTTCCTCGGACGATGAACATAATCCGAATGAGGATGAGGAAGGCTCTGAGGCCGATATCGAAGCCAATACCATCGACGACGACGCAAGCCAGGAGGAGGTCATCGAGCACACGTCGTCCGATGATGAGCCCGAAGTGGAGGCTACCGTCGAAATCGACGGGAACGGGTCGGATTCGACGAAGGATTCCACGCAGACGGACGACGGAACTGATACGGCGTCCGAATCCGAAGACGCCGCTGCACATGAGCCCGTTGTCGTCGAAAACGCTCCTGAAGACACGATCGGGAAAGCGGAGGAAGCCTCTGAATCGGAGCCGGAGCAATCACCGATTCCGAATCCGCTGACTGAACCTGAATCCGAAAGCGGAAACTCGACTGAAACGGCTCTCGATACCTCGGACGCCGAAGATGAGACTCCGGTCGAGGAGCAACAAACCGTGCAAGATGAGGAGACGGAATAGTCGTCGACGCGTCCTGTCGACACGTTCATAAGGAAGGCCGATGTCCGGAATAGGGATATCGGCCTTCCTTTATCTCGTCGGTATGGGATCAATGTACGACGGTGACCGTGCAATCGGCGAAATTGATGATCTGCTTGGACACTGATCCAAGGAAATGCGCATCCAATCCGGACAATCCACGCGAGCCCACCACCAGATGGCGTGCGTAACGGGAGGCCTCGATAAGGCCCTTTGCGGCGGAGATATGGAATGCGTGCGATTCAATCCGGAAATCGTCGGGAATGTCCTGTGCCGGAACCTGCACCGAATCGAGAAGCTCGTCGAGCATGCGTTCCGCGTACTCCTGACCGACGGCGATAGGAGCCACGGCGTTCTCGTACCCCTTGATGGTGCCCAGGTCCTTCAGCTGCCAGCAGAACATGACCTGCAGCGGAGCATGGTGCAGCGCGGCGAATTCGATGGCGAAACGCAGCGCATGTTTGGAAATCTCCGAACCATCGACGCCGACGACCACCGGACGCTGGCTATGCGGCAGGGGAGAGCCGGGCATCTCATAGGAGACCGTCTCATCGGCGGGTGTGAGCGCATTGGCGATGGCGTCCTGTACGGAAGCCTCCTCGTCATCGAGGATGCGGACCACGGTGACTGGCACTTTCGCCTCCTCGGCGAGGGATGCCGAAAGGGAACCCAGGAACCATCGTGCCACGCGGCCTAGCGAGCGGCGTCCGACGACGATCTGTTGGGCGTCCTTGCCGATCTCCAACAGTGCGGACGTACCGGTGGCTTTGACGGAAGTGAGGGTGACGCGGTCCTTGTCAATCGTCATGCCTTGCGAGGCTTGAACGACCCACTCCCGTAGACGTCGGGCGATGTCGTGACGCTTCTCGGCCCATTGCTCCTCGTCTTCCGGTTGGGAACCCGTGTCCCATGAATGGGACCATGCGTAGACCGCATTCACTCGTTGGCCGGTCAACGACGCCTCGCCGAGAGCCCAGCGCAGCGCCGCGAAGGATTCGTCGGAGCCGTCGACGCCGACGACGATGTCGCCTTGACGTGTGTCCGTCGCATCATTCGATTGTAGGGTGGTGTCGCTCATTGTGGTGACCTCCTTGGTCGTTGCCATAGCTCAAGCATATCCGTTCCTTTGCGTTCACAGCGCAATTTACGCGCCGTTGGAATAAACGTCACTGTGAATCGGTAGAGTGTTGAAGGACTAACAAGAGTGGAAGGACAAGCATGTTCGAACGGTTTACCGACCGTGCGCGGCGCGTGATCGTGCTGGCGCAGGAAGAAGCTCGTACCCTCCAGCACAACTACATCGGCACCGAGCATCTGCTGCTCGGCCTGATTCGCGAGGGTGAAGGCGTCGCAGCCAAGGCGTTGGCCTCGAAGGGTGTGACTCTGGACGACACCCGCAAACAGGTCGAAGAGATGATCGGCAAGGGGAATGCGTCGCCGAACGGCCATATTCCCTTCACTCCGCATGCCAGGCAGGTGTTGGAGCTGTCGCTGCGCGAGGCGTTGCAGCTGGGGCACAGCTATATCGGCACCGAGCATATCCTGCTCGGTCTGATTCATGAGGGCGAAGGCGTCGGCACGCAGGTGCTGATTAAGATGGATGTCAATCTTGGCGAACTGCGCAGCGCCACCATCGATTTGATTCGTGGCAATTCCAGCGATGGCAAGAACGATGGCAAGGGCGAGCTCGCCAATGCCGGAGGTGTTCAGGATCGGCGTAATCAGACCGGTTCCGCGATTCTCGATCAATTCGGACGCAATCTGACCGCCGAGGCTGCGGCCGGAAAACTCGATCCTGTGATCGGACGCTCCAACGAGATCGAGCGTGTGATGGTGGTGCTGAGCCGCCGCACCAAGAACAACCCAGTGCTGATCGGCGAACCCGGCGTCGGCAAGACCGCCGTCGTCGAGGGGCTCGCGCAGAAAATCAACGCGGGCGATGTTCCGGAGACGCTGAAAGGCAAGCAGGTCTATTCCTTGGATCTCGGATCCATGGTGGCCGGTTCCCGATACCGCGGTGATTTCGAGGAACGCCTGAAGAAGGTTCTGAAGGAAATCAAGACGCGTGGCGACATCGTGCTGTTCATCGATGAGATTCATACCATCGTGGGCGCCGGCTCTGCCGACGGCGCATTGGGCGCTTCCGACATGCTGAAGCCGATGCTGGCCCGCGGCGAACTGCAGACCATCGGCGCGACCACCACCGACGAGTACCGCAAGTACATCGAGAAGGACGCCGCGCTGGAACGTCGTTTCCAGCCGATCCAGGTCCATGAGCCGACCATCGCCGAGACCATTGAGATTTTGAAGGGTCTGCGCGAACGGTACGAGAATCATCATCATGTGACGATCACCGATGGCGCGTTGCAGGCGGCGGCCGAACTGTCGAGCCGTTACATCCAGGACCGTCATCTGCCGGACAAAGCCATCGACCTGATCGACGAGGCCGGTGCGCGTCTGCGTATCCGCAGGCTTACCGCGCCTCCGGAATTGAAGGAACTGGACGCCAAGGCGGCCAGACTGGCCCAGGAAAAGGACCAGGCCATCAAGGACCAGGATTTCGAGAAGGCGGCCGAACTGCGCGACAAGCAGGAGAAGGTCGAGGCTGAGCGCAAGGAGAAGGAATCCTCCTGGCGTGAAGGCGAATCCGATGTGAAGATGGTGGTGGATGAGGATGTCATCGCTGAGGTGATCTCCCAGACCACGGGCATTCCGGTGTTCAAGCTCACCCAGGCCGAATCCAAGAAGCTCATGAGCATGGAAAGCGAACTGCACAAGCGCATCATCGGCCAGGACGAGGCCGTGTCCGCGCTGAGCCGCTCCATCCGCCGTGCTCGTGTCGGTCTGAAGGATCCGAAGCGTCCCGCTGGTTCGTTCATCTTTGCCGGTCCGACCGGCGTCGGCAAGACCGAGCTGGCCAAGGCGCTCGCCGAATTCCTGTTCGACGATGAGGACGCGTTGATCCGTGTGGACATGTCGGAATTCTCCGAGAAGTACGCGGCCTCGCGTCTGTTCGGCGCGCCTCCGGGATACGTCGGATATGAGGAGGGCGGCGAGCTCACCGAGAAGGTGCGTCGCAAGCCGTTCTCCGTGGTGCTGTTCGACGAGATTGAGAAAGCCCATCCGGATATCTTCAACACGCTGCTGCAGGTGCTGGACGATGGCCATCTGACCGATGGACAGGGACGCAAGGTGGACTTCAAGAACACCATCATCATCCTGACCACCAACCTCGGCACGCGCGACATCGCCAAGGCGGCCAACACTGGTTTCAACCTGGGTACGAACACCGAGTCGAGCTACCAGCGCATGAAGGAACAGGTCTCCGCGGAACTCAAGCAGCAGTTCCGTCCGGAATTCCTGAACCGTCTGGATGACATCATCGTGTTCAAGCAGCTCACAGAGCCGCAGGTTCGCCAGATCGTTGATCTGGACGTCAAGCAGCTCAATGATCGCCTGTTTGACCGCCATATGTCGCTCGAACTCACCGATGCGGCCAAGGATCTGCTCGCGCAGAAGGGATTCGACCCACTGCTCGGAGCCCGTCCGCTGCGTCGTGTGATTCAGCGCGACATTGAGGACGCCATTTCGGAGAAGATTCTCATGGGTGACCTTGAGGATGGCCAGCGTGTGAAGGTCGATGCCGAAGGCGAAGGCATCCTAGGGGAGTTCACCTTCACCGGCGAGGCGTTCGAGGAACCGGAATCCACGGATCAGACCAAGGCTTCGGAGGAATCCGCCGAGCCGGTGCGGCAGGAAGCGTCGCCAGTGACGGTCGAATCCGCGGAACCGACTGATTCCACGTCTTCTCAGGAATGATTTCATGTTTGCCGGACGATGTGTCCGGCAAACAGTGAGGGCCGTTGGTCTTATGATGACCTATATTCATGAGATCAACGGCCCTCACTCGTGTCTACATGCACTATTGCTTTCACAGCGGTGCCCATGCACACTGTCCGGTCGATAGCGCCGATATGAATAAGCGGGTCGTCGCTCATGATCATGAGCGACGACCCGCTTATTCCGTTGCGTTGGTTTCCGCTGTACCGCCTTGGAAAACTACTTGATGGCGTTCAGCCACTGTTCCTTGGTGGCTTTCTCAGCCTCAAGCTTGGCCTTCTTCTTCGAATCGGACTCGGCGGCGATCTTCGCGTCAAGCTCCTCGAGCTGGGCGTTCAGCTGCTCTTCGAAGGAGTTCTTACGGGCGTCGGCTTCCGGATCGGACTGCTTCCAAGCGGCATCCTCGACGGCCTTGATCTGCTTGTCTACGGCATCAAGACGGCTTTCGATGCGGTGGACCTCGTCTCGCGGAACGTATCCGATCTGATCCCATTCCTCTTGGATGGCGGCCAACGCCTGACGGGCCTGCTTGGCTTCCTTCTCGTCCTTGACCGGCACCAGAGCCTCGGCCTTGGTCAGCAGCTCCTCCTTCTTGGCGAGATTCTCCTTCTTGGAGGAGCTGATCTGCTCGCGATCGGCCTGACGGGCGTTGAAGAAGGTGTCAGCCGCCGCACGGAAGCGTGCCCACAGCGCGTCATCGTCACGACGGCCCGCACGGCCAGCCTTCTTCCAACGATCCATAAGCTCGTTGAACTTGCGGGAGGTCTCGACCCAGGCGGTGGAGTCCTGGATCTGTTCGGCCTCGGCGATGATGGCCTCTTTCGCGGCCTTGGCGGCGTTGCGCTCCTCATCGCGGCCTTGGGCCCACTTGCGGCGGGCGCTGTTGAAGGTGGTGCGTGCGGAGGAGAAGCGTGCCCACAGCGCGTCCGCATCGGACTTGTTGAGACGGACACTGTTGCGCTGATGCTCCTGCCACTGCTGGAACAGCGAACGGAACTTGTCTGCGGTGGAACGCCAGTTGGTGTTGTCTCCCAAGGAATTGGCCAAGGCTTCGGCCTTTTCCACAATTGCGGTGCGTTCCGCCAGCGCCTTGGCGACAGCGGCCTTATGCGCTTCGCTCAGCTCGTTCTTCTTGGCCTCTCCGGCCTCCTTCAGCGCGGTGAACTGGGTCTTGAGCGCCTCGAGGTCGCCGACGACGGCCGGCTGCTCGGTCTCGGAGGAGAGGGTCTTGAGGGTCTCATCGATCTCGTGGCTCTTCACGTTGTTGGACCTGAGCCTATTGGCGAACAGGTCGAGCTTGGCCTTCAGATCCAGATAGCGGCGTGCGTACAGTGCCAGGGCCTCTTCCTTGGAGGCATCTGGGAACTGTCCGACCTCGCGTTCCCCTTCTCCATCCTTCACAAACACCGTGCCGTCATCGGCGACACGACCGAAAGCCTCGGCCGCCTTGACATCTTCTTCGGAGAATCCGGTGGCCGCCGGTGCGCGCTTCGGCGCCTTCTTGGCGAAGGCGGCAGGACTCGGCGCATGCGGTTTCATGGCCGCTGGGCTCGGGACGGCCGGTTTGCTGGCCTGGGTCGCGGGCGTCGCTGCCTGCTCGTTGGTTTCGGTGGTGTTTTCGGACGCGGTGACATTCTCGTCGGCCATGGCCAGCTCCTTACGTAAGCTTCATGTAGTGCAGGGGCAACGGTCGATGACGCCGTCTTCCAAACCTTGAAAAACGCGCGGCATTTTCCGTAACCTCATTTATTATAGAGAACCGTGGCTAAAGGTGCATCTATTTCAGGATTTCCAGAGTGGCTCCCCTCTGAGCGTGTTGTGGAGCAGCGTGTCATCGACACGCTCCGTAATGTATTCGAGCTGAATGGTTTCATAGGCATTGAAACCCGTGCGGTTGAGCAGGGTTCCAGCCTGCTCAAGAAAGGCGAGACCAGCAAGGAAATATACCTGCTGAGCCGTCTTCAGGAGGTCGGACATGAATCCGACACTCCGATTGAGGACCGTCTTGGTCTGCACTTCGATCTGACTGTTCCGCTGAGCCGTTATGTCGTCGAGCATTCCGGCGATTTGGCGTTCCCGTTCAAGCGTTGGCAGATTCAGAAGGTCTGGCGTGGCGAGCGTCCGCAGGAAGGTCGTTTCCGTGAGTTCGTTCAAGCCGATATTGATGTGATCGGCAACGGCGATCTGCCCGACCATTACGAGGTCGAGCTCCCGCTGGTCATGGTATCGGCATTGGAGCGCCTGCGCGAGTTCGGTCTGCCGAAGGCCACTGTGCATGCGAACAACCGCAAGCTTTCCGAAGGCTTCTACCGCGGTCTGGGACTTACCGATATCGAAGGCGTGCTGCGTGAGATCGACAAGCTTGACAAGATCGGCGCCGACGAGGTGGCCAAGCTGCTGGTCGAGGGTTGCGGCGCCGACGAGGGGCAGGCCCGTGCATGCCTCGAGCTGGCAGAGCTGACTGCGGCCGACGGCAAGGAACTGTCCGAGAAATTCGATGCGCTGTGCTCCAAGCACGGCATCGCGGCCGATTCCGACGCTTACGTGCTGGCCCGTCAGGGTCTTGACACTTTGGCGATGATCGTGGATGAGGCGGCACGCATTCGTCCGGGCTCCGTGATCGCGGACCTGAAGATCGCCCGAGGTCTGGATTATTACACCGGTTCCGTGTATGAGACCTTCCTCGACGGCGCCGCGGCTTTGGGATCCATCTGTTCCGGAGGCCGTTACGACAACCTCGCCTCGCAGGGCAACAGGAAGTACCCGGGCGTGGGCCTGTCCATCGGTCTGTCCCGTCTGGTCTCCTATATGCTGCACACCGCAGGCGCCCACGCCAACCGCGTGTCCCCGGCGTCCGTGCTGGTGGCCGTGTGGAACGAGTCCGATCGTACCGCCTCCAACCTGATCGCCAACCAGCTTCGCGCCCGTGGCATCGCCGCGGATGTGGCCCCGACCGCTGCCAAGCTCGGCAAGCAGATCAAGTATGCCGACAAACTCGGCATACCGTATGTCTGGTTCCCGGCGGACGCTTCCGCGGAAGGCGCACAGGACGAGGTCAAGAACATCGTTACGGGCGACCAGAAGCCGGCCGATGCACGGTCTTGGGAGCCGGATACTGTGTATGCCCAGCAAACCGTTACCGTTGAAGCCTGACATTGCAGGACTTCGCAAATCAAGAGGATTAAGGAATAGGGGAAGCATGAGCCAGACGGCTTACAGAACACATCATGCAACCGAAGTGACCGAAGATCTCGTCGGCCAGAAGGTGACGCTCGCCGGTTGGGTGGATCGTCGCCGTGACCACGGTGGCGTGGCATTCATCGACCTGCGCGACAACACCGGTCTGGTGCAGGTCGTCATCTACGACGAGGAGATGGCCCGTCCGCTGCGTTCCGAGTTCGTGATCCAGGTCGTCGGCGAGGTTCGTCTGCGTCCGGATGGCAACGAGAACGAGCATCTGGCCACCGGCAAGATCGAGGTCGTGGCCGAAAGCATCAAGGTGCTGGCCAAGTCCGACGCGTTGCCGTTCCAGGTCTCCACGGCGCTCGAGAATGAATCCGAGAACAAGCTTCCGGGTGAGGACGTCCGTCTGAAGTACCGCTACCTTGATCTGCGCCGTCCGTCCATGCAGCGCAATCTGAAGCTGCGCGCGCAGATGTCGAAGGCGGCTCGCCACGCTTTGGAGGAGATGGGCTTCGAGGAGATCGAGACTCCGACCATGATCAAGTCCACGCCGGAAGGCGCCCGCGACTTCGTGGTGCCGGCTCGCCTGGTGCCGGGATCTTGGTATGCCCTGCCGCAGTCCCCGCAGCTGCTGAAGCAGTTGCTCATGGTCTCCGGTGTCGAGCGCTACTACCAGCTGGCCCGCTGCTACCGCGACGAGGATTTCCGTGCGGACCGTCAGCCCGAGTTCACCCAGCTCGATATGGAGATGGCGTTCGTGGACCAGGAGGACGTGATGGCCATGGCCGAGAAGGTTATCGCGGCCATCTGGAAGTCCGCCGGATACGACATCAAGCTGCCGATTCAGCGCATCACCTGGCAGGATGCCATGGACAAGTACGGTTCCGACAAGCCGGATCTGCGCTTCGGCAACCCGCTGATCGAGCTGACCGATTACTTCAAGAACACTCCGTTCCGCGTGTTCCAGGCTCCGTACGTCGGCGCCGTGCTCTTCAAGGGTGGCGCGGCCACGCCTCGCCGTCAGTTTGACGCATGGCAGGATTGGGCCAAGCAGCGTGGCGCCAAGGGTCTCGCCTATGTGGTCTTCGCCGAGAACGGCGATCTCAAGGGACCTGTCGCCAAGAACCTTTCCGAAGAGGAGCGCAATGGCCTGAAGGAAGCCGTCGGTGCCGAAGACGGCGATGCGGTGTTCTTCGCGGCCGGCCGTCGCACCTCCTCCCAGGAGCTGCTGGGTGCCGTGCGCGTCGAGCTCGCCCGTCGCGCCGGTCTGCTCAAGCCGGACGATTTCGCCTTCACTTGGGTTGTGGACTTCCCGCTGTTCAAGCCGACCGACGATCCGGATGACGACGATGTGGCGGTCGGCCACTCCAAGTGGACCTCCATGCATCATCCGTTCACCATGCCGTCCAAGGATTGGATCGACAAGTTCGACAAGGATCCAGAGCACGCCATGTCCGATTCGTACGACATCGTGTGCAACGGCAACGAGATGGGCGGCGGCTCCGTGCGTATCCATCGTGACGACATTCAGGACCGTGTGCTCGACGTGCTCGGCATCACTCCGGAAGAGGCGAAGGACAAGTTCGGCTTCCTGCTCGAGGCCTTCAAGTATGGCGCTCCGCCGCACGCGGGCATCGCCCTCGGTTGGGACCGCACCGCAGCCATTCTGGCAGGTGCCGACTCCATCCGCGACGTCATCGCCTTCCCGAAGGCTGGCGGTGGCCGTGATCCGCTGACCGGCGCCCCGGCTCCGATCTCCGCCGAGCAGCGTGCCGAGACCGGTGTCGATTACGATCCGGATGAGGATGAGGACTGATAGTCTTTCTGCCCGAAAACGAATGAAAACGTCCGTGCGCGATTGGCGTGCGGACGCTTTTTTGTTCGTGATTCATCCGTAAAACGATATGTGCCGTCTCACATTCTGGGCAAAGTGAGACGAACGGACGGCTGGGAAACATAAATTTCCCATTTGTTTTCTATACTGCCCGTATGTCTGAAATCAAAGAAACCGAAGCGAAGCGTTCCATCATGCCGGACGCCGGAGCGGACGACAGGCCGCTCGTCGAACTGACCCATGTCGAAAAGCATTATGGTGACCTGCATGTGCTCAAAGACATCAATCTTACCGTAAGGAAAGGCGAGGTGCTCGTCATCGTCGGTCCGTCCGGATCTGGCAAATCCACGATGTGCCGCACCATCAATCGTCTGGAGACCATCGACTCCGGAGATATCCGCATCGACGGCAAGCCGCTGCCGCAGGAAGGCAAGGAACTCGCCAGTCTGCGCGCGGAAGTGGGCATGGTGTTCCAGTCCTTCAACCTTTTCGCCAACAAGACCATTCTGGAGAATGTGACGCTGGCACCGATCAAGGTCCGTCGCATGGACAAGAAAGAGGCCGAGGACCTCGCCATGGATCTGTTGGGCCGCGTGGGTGTGGCCTCCCAGGCCAACAAGATGCCGTCGCAGCTTTCCGGCGGTCAGCAGCAGCGCGTCGCCATCGCCCGCGCCCTTGCCATGCAGCCGAAGGTCATGCTGTTCGACGAGCCGACCTCCGCCCTTGATCCGGAAATGGTCAATGAGGTGCTTGACGTCATGGTTGAGCTAGCCCATGAGGGCATGACCATGCTGTGCGTGACCCACGAGATGGGCTTCGCGCGCAAGGTGGCCGACAAGATCGTGTTCATGGCCGACGGCCAGATCCTTGAACAGAGCACGCCGGAGGAGTTCTTCGAACATCCGAAGACCGATCGTGCCAAGGACTTCCTGTCGAAGATTCTCACCCACTGACAGTGATGTGAAATACCGGCAGAAGAGGAAACCAATGAAAAAACCATTATCTATCGCGGCGAAACGCATGCTCCGCAGAGGCGTGGCGGCGCTCTGTGCATTCGCATGTGTGTTCGCCGTCTCCGCGTGCGGCGCGGATGACGCGGATGGAAGAATCCGCATCGGCATAAAATTCGACCAGCCGGGTCTGGGCTTCAAAAAGAACGGCACCTACGTCGGTTTCGATGTGGACGTGGCCAAGTACATCGCCAAGAAGCTTGGCTATTCCGAGGACCAGATCGTATGGAAGGAGGCGCCGTCCAAGCAGCGTGAGGCTATGCTGCAGAACGGCGATGTCGACTATATCGTGGCGACCTATTCCATTACTGACGAACGCAAGAAGGTCGTGTCCTTTGCAGGACCGTATTTCGTGGCGGGACAGGATCTGCTGGTCCGCAAGGATGAGAAGGGCATCGACGGTCCGGAGGATCTCAATGGCAAGCGTCTGTGCTCGGTGACGGGATCCACCTCCGCGGTGACGGTCAAGGAGAAGTTCGCCAACGAGGTGCAGCTCATGGAGCAGCCCGGTTACGCCGAATGCGCGACCGCGTTGTTCTCCGGCATCGTCGACGCGGTGACCACGGATGACATCATTCTGGCCGGTCTGGCTTCAGCGTCGCGCGGACGTCTGCGCGTGGTGGGCAAGCCGTTCACCCAGGAATACTATGGCGTCGGCATCAAGAAAGGCGATACGAAACTCGCCAAGAACATCAACAAGGCCATTTCCGAGATGATCAAGGACGGTTCCTGGAAGCGCGCCATCGCCGACAACACGAAGGGTGTCGACTACACGCCGGACGCCAAATACAATCCGCCGAAACCGAAGGAAGGGGAGAAGTGATGCAAGCGTTCATCTCGCTGTTCAGTCAATACGATGTGCCGGCCGCCTTCCTGGTGAATATCGAGCTGACCCTGTGGTCGGCCCTGTTCTCCATGATTCTCGGCGTCATCCTCGTGATGATGCGCATCTCGCCGGTCGCCTCGCTCCGCACCGTTTCCTGCGCCTACGTGGAGCTGTTCAAGAACATGCCATTGACCATCATCATGGTGTTCATGGTGCTTGGCGCCTACGCCCAGTTGAAGCTCAGCTTCTCCGACACCTTCGCCACCAACTTCTTCTGGCTGGCGGTGACTGGCCTAAGCCTGTACACTGCGGCGTTTGTGTGCGAATCGCTGCGTTCTGGCATCAACACGGTGCCGCTCGGACAGGCGGAGGCCGCCCGTGCGCTGGGACTTAACTTCATGCAGTCCGCCACCCAAATCATCCTGCCGCAGGCCTTCCGTGGATCTGTGGCGCCTTTGGGTAACACCTTGATCGCGCTGCTGAAGAACTCCACCGTCGCGGCGGCCGCGTCCGTGGCCACGGAGACGTCCTCGTTGATGAGCGAAATGATCGAATACCGTTCTGATGTGATTATCCCGATCTTCCTGATCTTTGCATTCGGCTACGTGATTCTGATCATTCCGATCGGCATGCTGACCACATACCTGTCCAACAAGCTCGCGGTGAGGAGGTGACGCGCCATGGCAAGCAATGAAAGCGCGGTGTTGTTCGACCAGCCGGGTCCGAAGGGCCGCAAGACCATCCGTATCGTCAATTGGATAGCCGGCATCGTCTTCGCGGTGGTGCTCGTGCTGATTCTCATGCGTCTGCATAATCCACCGGACGGCGAGAACCAGCTGAGCTGGGAGCTGTGGAAGCCGGCGCTTGACGCCGAGGCATGGACAGACTTCTATCTTCCGGGCCTGTGGGCGACGATCCGGGCCTCGGTGCTGGCCGTCATCGGAGCCGTGGCATTCGGTCTGCTCTTCGGCATCGGACGACTGTTGCCGAACGTGATTATCCGTGCGGTTTCCGGCGCGATCGTCGAATTCGCGCGTGCGGTTCCCGTGCTTCTGCTCATGATCTTCTTCTGGCGTTGGTTCGCTTTCGCGGGATTGCCCAGCCCGGCATACTGGGCTGTGGTGCTCGCCTTGGTGATCTACAACGGTTCCGTGGTGGCCGAACTGGTGCGTTCCGGCGTGGGCAACCTGCCGAATGGCCAGCGCGAGGCGTCGCTGGCTTTGGGATTGACCCGTACGCAGTCGTTGATTCAGGTAGAAGTGCCTCAGGCCATCTACGCCATGTTGCCGGCGGCCGTGACCCAGCTGGTCGTGGTGTTGAAGGACACCGCGCTCGGATCGATCATCATGTACACGGATCTGCTGCAGGAATCGCGTCGCCTTGGCTCGATGTACTTCAACATCCTGCAGACCCTGGTGGTGGCCGCGGTCGTATACTTCATTGTCTGCTGGCTGCTGAGTCGTCTCGCCGAATGGCTTCCGTCGCGTATGCAGCAGCATACCGCCGCGCCGGCGGAACCTGAGCCGGTTGCGCCGATCGCCATCATGGATCCGTCGAATGTGAATCAGATCGCCGTGGCAAAGGAGGGCGTGCCGCTGGGCGGCGCCCAGCGGCTGTACCATGTGCATCATCGTGGCACGAATGCGTCGATTCACCGTTGGCGTGAGACACGCTACGTCCAAGGATATGACGAGACGCATCCCGAAAGCCAGATCGAGTTCGACAAGAACGGCAAACCCATCAAGGACAATCCATTGGAGGACTTGATGAAGGAGGCTAAGAAAAAGGAGGCCGAGCACCACCAGGAGAAGGGCCAGCCAAAGACTGGTCGGAAAGCCTGACGGCTCATATGGCTTGTGACATGGCCGGTGTTTTGGAGACGCGCGCATGCGAAATCCGGAACACCGGCCATTGTCATGCTTAGGATGGAACTATCATCATGTCTGATCTCAAGCAAGGAGGCTTGAAATGGCGGATAAGAGCAAGGATCCGAAGATGACGCCGATTGCGAAGACGCTGAACAAGGTCGAGAACAGATTGGCGCAGGGAGCGAATTGCGGCTCCGTCGCCGAAGGACTGGCGAACGTGGCCAAGGCAAGTGAACTGCTGAGCTCGGTATGGACGCTGCCACCGAGCCAATTGCTGCGATTCCATCACGATGTCAATGTCGCCACTGTGGACGGTGGAGCCACACCGGGGTTCGACGGCAACAAGGAGGATGCCGAACGATTCATCGCCATCAGTTCGTCGGAAATCGCCCGCTACCAGCGGTTGATGTACGCCAACGGTGTGAAAGGCTCGCATCATCGTCTGCTGATAGTGCTGCAGGGCATGGATGCGTCAGGCAAGGGCGGCATCGTGCGCCACGTGTTCAGTCAGGGCGATCCGATGGGCATGCACTACCATGGTTTCGGCGCGCCGAAAGGCGAGGAATTGGACCATGACTATCTGTGGCGTGTCAAGCGCGAACTGCCGGCGAATGGGTGGATCTCCATCTTCGACAGGTCGCATTACGAGGACATCGTCATGCCACGCATCTACAAGACCCAGCCGGAGGAGGTCTGGCAGGCGCGGTACGACGAGATCAATCGTTTCGAATCGCAGCTGGCGTCCGATGGCTGCGCCATCATCAAGATCTTCCTCGTGGTAAGCAAGGAGGAGCAGAAGCGTCACTTCTTGAGCCGTCTTGAGGATTCGACCAAATATTGGAAGTTCGATCCGAGCGATCTTGAAGCGCGCGCACGTTGGGACGAATACATGACCGCATGGCAGGACGTGTTCCTGCGCACCAGCACGGACCAGGCGCCGTGGTATCTGGTGCCCGCGGACAACCGCTGGTACTCAAGGGCGGTCGTTTCCGAGCTGCTGCGCAACACACTCAAGAATATGAATATGATCTGGCCTCCGCTCGAAGTCGACGCCGACGAGATGCGCCGTCAGTTGGAAACCATGTAGTCGAAGAACACGACCTCGCCGCTGGACTGGGTGGCATCCAGATCGACGGTTCCGGTGATGGCCCAATCGTGGTCTCCGTCGGAATCGTCGATGATCTGCCGCACCTTCCAGGAATGCTCGCTGTCCTCCTTGCTTTCGTCGAGGATGAACAGCTCGCCGCTGCGTGCTTTGGCGTCGGTGTTGACATACTCGTGCTCGTCGTAGTAATCGTCGAGCGTGTCCTCCCATTCATGCACGCCATAACCCCAATCCTTGTCGAGCGCGCCCAATTCGTCGGGCCTATCGAGATCCATAAGCTGCACACGGCGGAACAAGGCGTTGCGTACCAGCACGGTGAGTCCGCGACGATCCTCCACCACGGACTGCCTGGTTCCGGGGGCGGCCAGATTGGCGGCTTTTTCGGAGGCGTCGGCATCAGAACCGGCGTTCTCCCACTCGTCCACCAAAGAGGAATCGATGGAACGGACCACCACTCGGAGCCATGAGATGATGTCATCCAATTGCTCGTCGCGTTTTTCCTGGGGCACGGTACGGGCCAGCGCGCGGTAGGCGTCGGACAGGTAACGTAGCAGCGTGCCTTCGGAGCGTGCGATGTTGTAGCGTGCGATGTAGCCGGTGAAATCGGAGGCGGTCTCCACCATGTCGCGCACCACCGATTTCGGGCTCAGCCAATAGTCGTTCGCCCATGGCACATCATGACGGTATTCATCGAATGCGGCCTGAAGCATGTCCTCCAGCGGTTTCGGATAGGTGATTTCCTGCAGCTTGTCCATGCGCTCGTCGTAGTCGAGGCCATCCTCCTTCATACGGATCATGGCCTCATCTCGGGCCTGCCGCTCTTGGGCGCGAAGCACCTGCTTGGGATCCTCCAACGTAGCTTCCACCATGGAGATCACATCCAGCGCGTAGGTGTCCGATTCCGGATCGAGCAGTTCCAGCGCGGCCAGCAGGAACGGGCTCAGCGGCTGGTCGAGGGCGAAATCGTCCGGAACGTCCACGGTCATGAAATAATCCTTGCCGCCGTCGTCGCGGTCTTCGGTTTCGATGACGTTCGTGTCGAACAGGGTCTGGAAGATCTCATCCGCGCGCGCGTGCAGGCGTTCCTTCTGCTCCGGGGTCTGCGCCGAATCGTCGATGAGCCGGTTGATGCGCCGTCGGGCGTCGCCGCCCTGCTCCACCTCGTTCAGCACCATGGAGTGCGTGATCTTCATATGCGGCACCAACGTTTCCGGAGCCGCGCCGATGAGTTTGTCGAACGTGTTCTCGTTCCATGTGACGAAACCTTCCGGCGCCCTCTTGCGCTTGACCTTCTTGAGTTTCTTCGGATCGTTCCCCGCCTTGGCCAAGGCCTTGGCGTTCTCGATTTCGAATTCGGGGGCCTCCGCGATGACCAGTCCCTCCGTGTCGAATCCCATACGGCCAGCGCGACCGGCGATTTGATGGAACTCGCGGGCGCGCAGCTTGCGCATCCTCGTGCCGTCGAACTTGGTCAGCGCGGTCAGCACTACGGAATGGATTGGCACGTTGATGCCGACGCCAAGCGTATCGGTGCCGCAGATCACCGGCAGCAGACCCTGCTGGGCGAGCTGCTCCACCAGACGACGGTAGCGGGGAAGCATGCCGGCGTGATGGATACCGATGCCGGTGCGCAGCAGACGTTGCAGGATCTTGCCGAACGCGGTGGTGAACTTCGTGCCTTTGATGGCTTCGGCGATCGCGGCGCGCTGTTCCTTACTGGATACGCCCGTGCTGGCCAGCGCATTGGCGGTCTCCAACGCGGCGTCCTGGGAGAAATGGACCACGTAGATCGGCGTCTCGCCCTTGCCGAACGCCAGTTCCACCGTCTTCTCCAACGGGTCCAGCGTGTACTCATAGCTCAGCGGCACCGGTCGTGGCGCATCGGCGATGATGTCCACGTCGGTGTCCGTCATGTCCTCGAGCTTGTCGGCGATCGCGTCGACATTGCCAAGCGTCGCGCTCATCAGCAGAAATTGCGTATGCGGCAGCGTGAGCAGCGGCACCTGCCACGCCCAACCGCGCTCGGGATCGCCATAATAATGGAATTCGTCCATCGCCACGCAACCGACATCGGCATGACGACCTTCGCGCAGCGCCTGGTTGGCGAGGATTTCCGCGGTGCAGCAGATGATTGGCGCGTCCGCGTTAATATGCGTGTCGCCGGTGATCATGCCGACGTTCTCACGACCGAAGACTTCGACCAAATCGAAGAACTTCTCCGATACGAGAGCCTTGATCGGCGCCGTGTAATAGGAGCGGCGCCCCGTGCACAGCGCCGCGAAATGCATACCGAGCGCCACCAAGGATTTGCCTGAGCCGGTAGGGGTGTTCAGGATGACATGGTCGCCTGCGAGCAGGTCCATGATGGCCTCCTCCTGATGAGGCCACGGTTCGACGCCTTTGACGTCCGACACCCAGGTGAAGAAGCGTTCGTATATCTCGTCCGCGTCGATGTTGCGTCCACCCTCGTCCCAGTTCGGGGCCAAAGCGCCCAGCGAGCCATAATTCGTATCGTCTGCCATGCTTGCCAGTCTACCGGTTGGGGCGAATCCTTACGTCGAACGTGTGTTCGAATCGTGTGCCGTTTTGCGGTACAGTGGGAATCATGACTGATGATTTGTTTGCCGCGATGGACGTGCCGGATGATGTGACGCGTCCGTTGGCCGTGCGGATGCGTCCGTCGAACATCGACGAAGTGCTGGGGCAGTCCCGCGTGCTGGGGGAAGGGTCTCCGTTGCGCAGGCTCGCCAATCCCGCCTCGAAGGGCTCGCTCACCGCGCCGAGCTCCGTCATTCTGTTCGGCCCTCCGGGCGTGGGCAAGACCACTCTCGCCTACATCGTCGCCAAACAGTCCGGCCGTGTGTTCGAGGAACTGTCCGCGGTCACCTCCGGCGTCAAGGACGTGCGCGACGTGCTGAAACGCGCGCATGAGCGCCTCGTCTCGGAAGGCAGGGAGACGGTGCTGTTCATCGACGAAGTGCACCGTTTCTCCAAATCCCAACAGGACGCCCTGCTGCCAAGCGTTGAGAACCGTGACGTCACCTTCATCGCCGCCACCACGGAAAATCCAAGCTTTTCCGTCATCAAACCGCTGCTCAGCCGATCCGTGGTCGTCAAACTCGAATCGCTGGAACCGGAGGATCTGAAAACCCTGATCGGACGTGCCATTGTCAGTGAGCATGGCCTTGACGGCGAGGTCGAAATCACCGATGAGGCCACTGATGAGATCGTTCGCATGGCGGGGGGCGACGCACGCAAGACGCTGACGATACTCGAAGCGGCGGCCGGAGCGCTCACCGGGGACAAAAAACGGAAGAAAGGTTCAAAACGACCTGTCATCACGCCAGACGTTGTGTCGAAGGTCATGGACGTGGCCACCGTGCGTTACGACAAGGACGGCGACGACCACTACGACGTCATCTCCGCGTTCATCAAATCCATGCGTGGCTCCGACCCGGACGCCACCATGCATTACCTGGCCCGCATGCTGCGTGCCGGCGAGGACCCGCGTTTCATCGCACGACGTATCATGATTGCCGCATCCGAGGAGGTCGGCATGGCCGCCCCGCAGGTCCTGCAGGTCACCGTCGCGGCCGCGCAGGCCGTGGCCATGATTGGCATGCCGGAAGCGCGCATCATCCTCGCCGAGGCGGCGCTCGCTGTGGCCACCGCGCCCAAATCGAACGCCAGCTACAACGCCATCAACGCGGCGCTCGCCGATGTGGACGCCGGACTCATCGGTCAGGTGCCGTTGCATCTGCGCAACGCGCCGACCGCCTTGATGAAAAGCTGGGGCAACCATGAAGGGTACCGGTACGCGCATGACTGGCCCGGAGCGGTGGCTCCACAGCAGTATATGCCCGACGAGCTGCAGGGGCGCGAGTACTACCATCCGAACGACCGCGGCTACGAGCATGAGATCAAGCCGAGATTGGAGAAGATCAGGCACATCCTGCATGAGGACGATTCGGGCGATGGATCCGTGGAACAAGGCCATGTGAGCGGTTAGCCGAATCGTTGGGATGGACTGGCGGCCGTTCTGGCGGTCAGAGGCTCGGTTAGACTGCACTATGGGTTGGCGCGTCATGCAACGTCATGCGTCGATCGCGGCATCGCACATGGCCGCAGGAAAAAGTGCGCGGAAAGAACATATGCAGGAACGTAATACAACGCTCGAAAAAACCGAATCCGACAACAAAGCAGACGAGAATGCCAATGCCGTGGACGAACGCATTCCCGGCAAACTCATCGGCGCCATTGTGGCTGTGGGGTCCCTTGCCTTCATCGGCATCCTGACCGAAACCGTGATGACGGTGCTGTTCCCACAGCTGATGCGCGAGTTCGATGTGGACACCGCCACGGTGCAGTGGATCACCACCATTTACCTGCTGACGGTGGCTGCCACCATGCCGCTGTCGTCATACCTCAACCGCCGATTCAAGCATCGGACCTTGTTCCTTGCGGCCGTCGTCCTTGCGGTGCTGGGCTCGCTGACCATGATCTTCGGTCATGCGTTCCCCGTGATTCTGATCGCCCGTATCATTCAGGGCGTCGGCTCCGGCGTGGCCACTCCGCTGATGATGAACATCATCCTCGAACAGTCGCCGCGAAGCAAAGTCGGGCGATTGATGGGCGTCGGCTCACTGGTCATCACCGTGGCTCCGGCAATCGGCCCGACCGTGGGCGGCGCGGTGTCGAGCATTCTGCCATGGCGTGCGATCTTCATCATCGTCATTCCCGTGATTCTGCTGATTTCGCTGCCTGTCGGCCTGAAATGCATCGAGCAGCACCGTCCGACGGAGGAGGCGCGCCTGAACCCGTTGCAGTTCGCGTCGATCGTGCTGGCATTGTGCGGTCTGGTGATGTTCCTGAACCAGGCCGGTGTGGCAGTGGCCGCCGCAGTGGCGGGTGGCAAGGCCACGGTTCCGGGTATCTTCGCCGCGGTCAGTCTGATTGTCGGATTGGGGTCGCTGTTCTTCTTCGGATGGTCGTCCCGTCGTTCCTTCTCTCCGCTGATTCGTTTGGGCTGGCTGCGTGACCCGATGGTTCTGCTGCATCTGATCGCCTATATGCTGCTGCCGATCGTCGGCATCGGTTTCGGTTATGTGATCACCAACCTCGCACAGCTGTCCTTGGGGACGAACGCGTTCCTTGCAGGCGCTTTGGTATTGCCCGGCGCGTTGGTCGGGGCCTTCTTCGCGCCGATAGGCGGTACGCTGTACGACCGTTTCGGACCGGTCCGTCCGATTCTGGGCGCGTTCCTCCTGGCGATCTGCGGTCCTATTCTGCTGCTGGTCTTCTCCATGCGGCTGACTCCCGCCACGCTTGCGGGCTTCTATTTCATTTTCGGACTTGGCTATTCGCTCGGCTTCTCCAACATCATGACCAATGCGCTGCGCAATATCGCACCGCAGTTCATGCCGGATGGCAATGCGGTGTTCAACACCTGTCTGCAGTTCGGTGGCGCCGCAGGAACCGCGTTGTTCTCCACTGTGTTGTCCGTGGCCCAGTCCGGGGCCGGCAAGGAGGGAAGCGTGGCATTCCGGCACGCCACGGCCGTCGGTGGCAGTTGGACGTTCGCCGTCATGATCGCACTGGTGGCCATTGCGATCTGCTGCCTGATTGTCGCCTTCCGCATGGGTGCGAAGCGCAGGTAGCCGCCTTTTCGCCGCCGGCTTCTCCACTGTAAGCGCAATCGCGTTACCCGTCGCTTCGAAGCGGTAGGCTGTGAAACTATAGAGAACACTGGAAAAGGAGACAAGGTGAGCAATCTGAGTGCACCCCTTCCCGTCATGGCTGGAGAAGACATGCCTGCGGGACCCGCCGATCCGATTTTCAACCGCCTGCTGAAGGACCGCATCATCTGGATGGGTGAGGAGGTCAAGGACGAGATGGCCAACCGCATCTGCGCGCAGATGCTGATGCTGGCCGCCGAGGATCCGAAGAAGGACATCTGGCTGTACATCAATTCCCCTGGTGGCTCCATCACCGCGGGCATGGCCATCTACGACACCATGCAGCTCATCGAACCTGACGTGGCCACCGTGGGTTTGGGCATGTGCGCCTCCATGGGCCAGTTCCTGCTGAGCTCCGGAACCAAGGGCAAGCGTTTCCTGACCTCGCATGCCCGAGTGCTGATGCACCAGCCGTCCGGCGGCATCGGCGGTACCGCCACTGACGTGCGTATCAACGCCGAGCTCATCATGGATATGAAGAAGACCATGAGCGAGCTGACCGCCGAGCAAACCGGTCATACCGTCGAGGAGATCTACCGCGACAACGAGTACGACCACTGGTTCACCGCGCAGGAAGCATTGGAATACGGTTTCGTGGACAAGCTCGTATCCACCCACGACACGATGAGCGCCAGCAAGGGAGAGTGACCATGGCAAGCGAAGAAGCACAGTTTGTAGCCCGCGCCGAGCGTCTGGCCGGACCGGCCGGCGTCGTCGGCTTCCAGGGTGCGGCGGCCCGCGAAGCGGCGTTCGCACCACAGAACCGTTATGTTCTGCCTCAGTTTGAGGAGAAGACCCCATACGGGTACAAGAGGCAGGACCCGTACACCCGGTTGTTCGAGGACCGCATCATCTTCATGGGCGTGCAGGTGGATGACACCTCCGCCGATGACATCATGGCCCAGCTGCTGGTGCTGGAAAGCCAGGATCCGAACCGTGATGTGATGATGTACATCAATTCCCCGGGCGGTTCCATGACGGCCATGACCGCCATCTACGACACCATGCAGTACATTAAGCCGGACGTGCAGACCGTATGCCTGGGGCAGGCTGCCTCCGCCGCGGCCATCCTGCTGGCCGCCGGAGCCAAGGGCAAGCGTCTGATGCTGCCGAACGCTCGCGTGCTCATCCACCAGCCGGCCATCGACCAAGGTTTCGGCAAGGCCACGGAAATCGAAATCCAGGCCAAGGAGATGCTGCGCATGCGCGAATGGCTGGAGAACACGCTGGCCAAGCACACCGGCCGTGACATTGAGAAGATCCGCAAGGACATCGAGGTGGATACCTTCCTGACGGCCCAGGAGGCCAAGGAATACGGCATCGTCGACGAGGTGCTGGAACACCGCGGCTGACGGTGCGGATGTCGAATTCGCGTCTTGACGCACAATACCCCTGCTGGGTTCCGGCAGGGGTATTGTGTTCTTTGGATGACTGTCTTATGAAACGAAGGGGTATTGAATGGGACGTGTGGTCAGCTACAACGACGCGGTGCCAAGATGCACGTTCTGTGGCAAATCCGAGAACCAGGTGCGCAAGTTGGTCACCGGGTCGGGTGCGGCCATCTGCGACGAATGCATCGGACTTTGTGTGGACATCATCTCCGAGGAGCGGGTCAAGGACGCCCGGGCCGGTGTCCTGCAGCTGCCCAAGCCAGCGCAGATCAGCGCCTATCTCGACGATTACGTCGTCGGCCAGGAATCAGCCAAAAGAACGCTTTCCGTGGCCGTGTACAACCATTACAAGCGTGTCAACATGGAGATGGGCGAATCGGCCCATTTTAGCGTGAAGTCGTCGCATACGCACGAAGATCCGCTTGCGGGTGTGCAGGTGGCCAAGTCGAACATTCTGCTGCTTGGGCCGACGGGAGTGGGCAAAACGTATCTGGCGCAGACGCTTGCCAAAGTCATGAACGTGCCGTTCGTCATAGCCGACGCCACCACACTGACGGAGGCCGGCTACGTGGGAGATGACGTCGAGACCGTGCTGCAGCGCCTCATCCAGGCCGCCGATGGCGATGTGGCCCGCGCCCAGCAGGGCATCGTGTATATAGACGAGATTGACAAAATCGCCCGTAAAAGCGGCGAGAACACGTCCATCACGCGCGATGTGTCCGGTGAAGGCGTACAGCAGGCTTTGCTCAAGATCCTGGAAGGCACCGTTGCCAACGTGCCGGTGGAGGGATCCCGCAAGCACCGCGAGATGGAGACCGTGCGGATTGACACCCGAGACATCCTTTTCATCTGCGGTGGCGCGTTCGTGGGACTTGACGACATCGTGGCGCAGCGTTTGGGTGCCCGGGAAAGCGGTTTCGGCGCATCCTGGCATGATCATGAGGTGCCGAAACGGGAATTGCTCGCGCAGGTGTCCGCCGACGATCTGGCCGATTTCGGCCTGCTTCCGGAATTCATCGGAAGATTGCCGGTGGTCAGCGTGCTGGAGGAGCTTACCGAGGACGATTTGGCGCGTATCCTCGTCGAACCGGAGAACGCGTTGGTCAAACAGTATCAGAAGCTGTTCGCGGTCGATGGCGTGAAGCTGACTTTCACCGATGTCGCGGTGCGGCAGATCGCGGCCACGTCGATTCGACGCGGAACAGGCGCGCGTGGCTTGCGTTCGATCATCGAGAAGGCGTTGGAGGATACCATGTTCCAGCTTCCCGGCATGGAAGGCGTCGCCGAGGTGGTCGTCGACGAGGCCGCCGTCAACGGCGCGGGCACACCGAAACTGCTCAAGGTGCCGACGCAGGAGATTCCTCGTCTGAGAGAGGCATGATTCCGTTGAAATCCGCCGCGACACGCCGAGATTTTGTTTGAAGCTCGTTTGGGTGTATCTTATTCGAGTTGCCGGAAACAAGGCAACGTTGCGCGAGTAGCCCAGCGGATTAGAGCAGCTGACTACGGATCAGCAGGTCGCAGGTTCGAATCCTGTCTCGCGCACCAGCCACCAGTCATCAGGTGGCTTTAGAAAATGAGATGACGTTGCGCGAGTAGCCCAGCGGATTAGAGCAGCTGACTACGGATCAGCAGGTCGCAGGTTCGAATCCTGTCTCGCGCACAAGAACCTCCTTCGCGAATGCGGGGGAGGCTTTCTTTTTCTCCAATGGGTTTTCTGCCCATACCATCTTGAAGCCGCTCCGGAATCGTTCCGGATTGTGGGAACGTCTTATGACGAGAGCGGACATATGCCGGAGCGATTGCGCGCACAGATGAGCGTGGATGAGGGTCCGGGGCCAAACACCAGACCCTCCGATACACTGGATAATGCGATTTTTCCACGGACATCGCGGTCGGACGGGGCCGCAAGACAAGGAGCATGATGGCCACATCGAAGAGGGGAATCTGGACAACCATCCGACGCATAGCCGCGTCCGACCGTATATCCGGTCTGATCATGCTTGGCTTCGCTCTTGCCGGTCTTCTACTGGCCAATCTTCCCTTCACGGCGCATGCGTTCGAGCAGCTTGAGAACTTCCGTATAGCCATTCCCCACACCAATATCGACATGGGATTGGGACACTGGGTGCAGGATGGTCTGCTGACGGTGTTCTTCCTGACAGTGGGACTGGAGTTGAAGCAGGAACTCACCACGGGATCACTGTCCAATCCCAAGGCCGCCGCGGTGCCGATGCTGTGCGCCGTGGGAGGCATGCTGGTGCCGCCGGCGCTGTTCATCGGCGTGATCTCGCTGTTCTCCGCGGCGGGAGCCGGTCGCCTGACGATAGCGTCGGGCGAGGTGTTCTCCTTCGCGCAGATGTCCCATGGATGGGCGGTGCCTACGGCCACGGATATCGCGTTCTCGCTGGCTGTGCTGGCCTTGTTCGCCAAAGCGCTGCCGGGCTCCATCCGTGCGTTCCTGATGACGTTAGCCACGGTGGATGATCTGCTGGCCATCATCCTGATCGCGGTGTTCTTCTCGTCGGTGAACGCGTGGTATTGGTTCCTCGGCATCGCCGTATGCGCGGTCGTCTGGTATTTCCTGGTTCGCATGCGCAGGGTGCCATGGCTTGCGGTGGCCATTGTCGGTGTACTGGCATGGGTCATGATGTTCGAGGCTGGCGTTCACCCCACCCTGGCGGGCGTGCTGGTCGGCCTGCTTACTCCCGCGCATGAGCGCTTCGGTGAGAAGACCCCGCGGGCGGAACGCTATGCGGACAAGCTGCAGCCGTTCTCCGCGTTGCTTGCGCTGCCGATCTTCGCGTTGTTCGCCACCGGTGTGCATTTCGAATCGTTGACGTTCGCATTGTTCGTCTCGCCTGTGGTTGTCGCTGTGATGGTGGCGTTGGTCGTTGGCAAGCCTTTGGGCATCATGGCCACGGCATGGCTGTCCACGCATGTGGGAGGCCTCAAAATGGCCAAGGGGCTGCGCGTTCGTGACATGTTCCCCGCGGCCTGCGCATGCGGTATCGGCTTCACGGTATCGTTCCTCATCGCTTCTCTTGCGTATCAGGACGCCGAACTGTCCGCCGAGGCCAGATTCGGCGTGTTGGTCGGATCCATGATCGCGGCAGTGGTTTCCGGCATACTGCTGAGCCGCCAATCCAAGCGGTTCGAATCGTCGGCTCAGCAGGAGCACAAGCACCATACCGGTGATGAGGATGCTGCCAACGAAGTTGAAACGGTGCTGGAGGATGGCACGGTCGTGGTCAGCCAGACTATCGGCGCCAAGACGAAACGACAGTAGACAAAGATAGGGCCCGCACATGCCAACACATGTACGGGCCCCATTCATACCTAAGGAATCAGAGAGGATATGACGGCGTCAGTCCTTGACCGCGATTAGCAGACCGGTGCCGGTCGGTGTCAATGCGGTGGTGAACCTCTCATCGGATTCCACGGTTTCCAGCAGCTCCCGCATCGCGATGGACTTGGCGTCACGGTTGGCGGGATTCAGTACGCCGCCGGCGGAGGTGGCCGCATCGAAAGCGAGCACATCGGTGAACACGATTGCGGCATGCGGTTTCAGCAGACGTGGCGCCTGCGCGAAAGCGGCTGCGTAATTCTCGGGATCGCCGGCGACGACGATCAGATCGTAATTTTCGGCATTGAGACGGGGAAGGAACACGCCTGCGGACGCATTGACGGCGCGTAGCGTGGTTTCGGTCTCGTCGGATAGCCGATTGAACAGCTTTCGAATCAGGGAGATGCCCTGCGCGGAGGAATCGACGGCGGTGAGTTGCCCTGTGCCGTCGAGGCCGTTGATCAATTGCATCGTCTCCACCACGGAACCGGTGCCGATGGCGATCACCGAGGAGGCGTTCAGCATCCGCACCAGCATGCGCAGGAGCTCAGCTTGTGCGGCCGATCCCTGGGGAATGCCGTTCTCCTCGGCTGCGGTCCTGATGGCGTTCAATTCGGCTGACTGGCGTGAGAACGCATGATCCTCGACATACTCCCACGATTTCGCGAGATTGGTGTATGACGTTCTGTCCATGTTCAGCGCTCCTTGATTTGGGCGATCAGCTGCCAGATCTCCTCGCCGACGTCGATGCCGCGCGGGCATTCACGCGAGCAGGCGCGTACCGACTGGCATGCCGCGATGCCATCGGCCGAATCGATGGCATCCATGCGAGCGGCCGTCTGCGTGTCACGTGAGTCGTTGATGAAACGGGACGCCGCGATAAGCGCCGCGGGGCCGATGAACGCCTCGCCGCCCGCGTATACGGGGCAGCTGCCTTCGCAGGTTCCGCAGGCGATGCAGTTGCTCAGCAACTCGTATTTGGCCAGTTGCTGAGGATTCTGCAGATATTCGAACGCGTTGATCTTGCCGTCCTCGGTGGTGGCGAGCTCGCCATTGGCCTGCAGATATGGCTTGAGCTTTCTGATCTGATCGAGCATCTGGTCGATGTCGGCGACCAGATCGCGCTGCACGGGGAACCCGGGCAGCGCGGCGAGCTCGATGACACCCAAATCGTCGCCGTCCTGTGCGGAAGCGGGCTGTGAGCCATCGCCGGTATGGCGGAATCCCTCATCATCCACCTGTGTGCCGGTCGGTTTGGCCCAATCCCTCACCATGGCCGTGCAGAGCAACGTCGGTGTGCCGTTGATGGCCACCGCGTCGGATCCGCACATGCCATGTCCGCACGAATAACGGAAGGCGAGCGTCGGATCGATGGTGCGTTTGATCGTCAACAGGCAATCGAGCACGGTGTCCTCCGGACGAACGGACAACGTGTACTCCTGCACCCATTGCTTTCCACGGGGACGTCTACGCGCGGATGCGCCGGAATCGCCAAACGGAGAGCTCTTTCTGGCGAAAGGCGAGCCTCCTCGCTCACGGCCTCGTTCGGGACGTGGCGCGAACCTGTTCACCCGCAACGTCACCGTGTTCATGCCGTTCTCCTTGCCGTTCATGTACCTGCCTTTCGTTGAAAAACCGTCAACCAGTCTGCCATACGCCGTGCCCAGAGGCATCAGTATTCACGGGCTTTCGGAGGCATATCCACGATATGCACCGGCTGCCAGGAGACCTGTCCGGTGACGTCCGTCATGGAGTGGGCCAGGAAATGCTCGTCGTCGCGCTCGGGAAAGTCGAGACGTTTCAATGAGCCTCGGGATTCGTGACGTGCGTCGGATGCGGCAAGCACTGCCTTGCCGAGTTCGATCAGATGGCGCACCTCCCAGATGGCGGTGATCTCCTGATTGAATGCGGGGGAGTCGGAATGCGCGTGCAGCGCTTCGGCGCGCGGCGCAAGATCGTCATCCAACGTGCGCAACGCCTGTTCGATGCTGTGCTGGTCGCAACGCACGGCGACGGCCCGTTCCATGACGGAACCCAAGTCGGCCAGCAATTGGTAAGGATTGTCCTGGAAGGCCTCGTCATCCTCCGGCAGTTGCGCCAACAGATCCTTGACCTGTGCCGAACGTTCGTCGGCCGCCTGCCGGACCCTGTCGGTGCCGGTCTCGCCGAATGGTTCGGCAGTCGGATCGTTCACCGGATCATCGGCGACTCGCTGGGCCAGAGCCTTGCCTGAACGGGTGCCGAACAGGCACGCGTCCAACAGGGAGTTGCCGCCCAGACGGTTCGCGCCGTGCACCGATACGCAGGAGCATTCGCCGGCTGCGAACAGACCATCTACGATGACGCGTCCGCCGTCGATCCAGCGATAGACCTCACCGTCGGTGGTGATTGGAATGCCGCCCATCGTATAATGCGCGGTCGGTTTGACGGGAACATAGTCGTGTGCGGGATCGAGGTTGGCGTACTCTTCGATGGTCTCCACCACCTGCGGCAGAACCTTGCGCATATGGTCCGCGTCGATGCCCGTCATATCCAGCCAGACGCAATCCTTCGGGCCTTCCGGATCCTTTGGATCGGCGACTCCTCGCCCGGCATCGATCTCGGCCATGATGGAGCGGCTCACCACATCACGTGCGGCCAGATCCGCATGTCCCGGAGCATACCGTTCCATGAATGCCTCTCCATTGGCGTTGCGTAGCACGCCGCCTTCCGCACGTGCCGCCTCCGACAGCAGAATGCCGGTATGGGCAAGGCCGGTCGGATGGAACTGCACGAATTCGCCGTCCTCCAGCTGCAGGCCTGCGGATAGGGCCAAAGCCATGCCGTCACCGGTCAGATCCCAGGAGTTCGACGTGGTGTGGAACAGACGTCCCGCGCCACCGGTGGCCACCAGCACATTGCGTGCGTGGATGGCATGCGTTTTGCTCTTATGCGCGTCGAATGCCACCACGCCCTCGACCTTGGAACGGTCCTCGGACACCACCAGATCGGTCACGTACCATTCCTCGGCGAATTCGACGCCTTCGGCGACGCACTGCTGCCAAAGCGAAAACAGGATCTGATGTCCGATACGGTCGGCCGCATACGCGGCGCGACGGACCGGCTCCTTGCCGAAATCCCTGGTATGCCCGCCGAACCGACGTTGGGCGATGTGTCCATCCTCGGTACGTGAGAAGGCAACGCCGGCATGCTCCAGCGCGATCACCGTAGCCGGGGCCTCCTGGGCGAGCAGCTTCGCCGCGTCCTGGTCGACAAGCCAATCGCCGCCCTTGACGGTGTCGTAGTAATGCCAGTGCCAATCGTCCTTCTCCACATTGCCGAGGCTGGCGGCGATGCCTCCCTCCGCGGACCCGGTATGGGAACGTAACGGCTGCAGCTTTGAAATCACCAGAACGTTCGGCTCGATGCCGGATGCCCTCATTTGGCGCATCCGCTCGCTGCGGAGCATCCCCAACGCCGCGGAAAGGCCTGCCGCGCCAGCGCCGACGATCACTGCATCATACATATCTTCAACATGCTTCGGACTCATACCACTGATTTTCGCACAAGGTATGACTTCGGAGCCGAATCGAGGAACGCAGGCGCGTGGAACCGGCTTGCTCAGTGTTCGATGATGGAGATCCGTCCGGAACGCATATCGATGAGGCCTTCAAGCTCCAATGATCCCAAATCCCGCATGACACGTGCCACGGAATATTCGCCGGGGTGGGCCTCATCCAGCTTGGCGAGCACGCAGTCGACCGTGACGTTGCCGCTGGCTCCGCGGCACATTCTGATGGCATCGAGCACGGTCGTGCCGGAACCGGCATATGGCGTCTCCCGTTGCCCGTCTTCGCCGTTGTCCGTGCCATCGACGCATTCCGGCCGATGCGCGCCGTGGCAGAGTTCGTCGATCTCCGTCAGCGAGCAGACGATCGAGGCTTTGCCTGCCTGGATAAGACGATTGCATCCGGTGTTATGCGGCATGGTGACGTCCCCCGGCACGGCGAAAAGGCTGCGGTTGAGCTCGTTCGCCCAGCCTGCCGTGTTGAGCGCTCCGGAGCGCGCCCGTGCCTGCGCCACGATCAGCGTGGACGACAGCGCGGCGATCAGACGGTTGCGCAGCAGGAAACGTCTCGCCTCGGGCACGGTTCCCGGGCACAGTTCGGAGATCAGGGCGCCCGAATGGTTCTCGATCTGCTCGAACAGACGCTGGTTGCTTTTCGGTCCGATGTGGTTCAGCCCTCCGGCGAAGATGGCGACGGTACGTCCGGCAAGAGGGGCTCCCATCTCATCCATGGCCTGGATGGCGCCCCAATGGGCGGCCGCATCGGCTCCCAACGCTCCGCCGGACACAACCAGATGACCGGAGCGCGCCGCATGAAGCGCCAGCTCATGCGCGCTCTGCCTGCCATAGTCGCCGACACCCCGTGAGCCGACTATGCCGACCGGCGCGGAGCATGACACCAATGCCTGAGGGTCGCCCTTGCCCCACAGGCATAGTGGGGCCGCCCAATCGGTGTGCAGCGACAGGTCGGCCAGCTGGTCGGGCCAACAAGGGTGGTGCGGGGCGATGATCCATTGCGAGCCGCCTACGGTGAACCAATCGCGCAATCCGTCCGGATCCTTGCAGGGGAGGAGCGTCAGGCGCTGTTGCCATGACACCAACGACCCGTGGAACGAGGCCATGCCACGGGCGTTGATGGTCCGTCCCCAACGCGTGATGCCGTTGATGAACGCCGCATCCAAAGCGGAGCATGCCGCGGCCACCACGCCTTCGTGGCTACCTGGGCCGCTGTCGGCGATCAGCTGCAACGCGCTCGCGGCCGAACCGGTGCCTTTGATCAGCGCGTACATCATCGCGTCGGCGCTGTCCAGACAGAAGGTGAGCACCGCGCGGGCCAAAGTCTCATCGTCTATTGTCGTCGTCATGTCAGCTTCGTTCTCATGGATATCCCCTGCATCATCTCCTCCGGTCCGGGAGAGGTCTTCCCCGCCAGATCGGACAATGTCCACGCAAGACGCATGGCCCGGTCCGCTCCTCGTAGGCTCAGCCGTTCGCTCGCCAATGCGCGGTTGACCAATTCGATTGCTTTGATCGACGTGTTGGCCCTGAGCCATGAGCCGGTTGCCTGCGCGTTGCAGGTCCATTTGTATTCGTGGAACCGTTCCTGCGCCGTCTGACGCGCGACCATGACGCGCAGACGTATGTCGTGGCTCGAATCTCCGGACGGCTTGGTTCCGGAGACGATGCGCTCCACCGGCGGTACTTCAATCTGGATGTCGATGCGGTCGAGGATCGGGCCGGAAAGACGGCTGAAATATTTGATGCGATCCTTCTCCCTGCAGGTGCAGCGTTCGCCGTTGCCGTACGCGTAGCCGCATGGGCAGGGATTCGCGGCCATGACCAGCTGGAAACGCGCCGGATAGTACGTGGTGCCTTTCGCTCTGGAAATCGCCACATAGCCTGATTCCAGCGGTTCGCGCAGCGTCTGCAGCGTCCTGGCGGAGAATTCCGGAGCCTCGTCCATGAACAGGATGCCGCGATGCGCGCGGGTTATCGCGCCTGGTTGGGCCAATCCCGCGCCGCCTCCGACTAGGGCGGCGGTCGATGCAGTATGGTGGGGCGCCTCGAACGGCGGAACGACGCTGATGCCGTATCCGGGAAGCGTGCCGCAGAGCGAACGGATCGACGCCACTTCGAGCTGTTCGTCCTCGTTCAGTGGACTCATAATGCCGGGAAGTCTGGATGCGAGCATGGTTTTGCCGGTGCCGGGTGGACCCGTCATCATCAGGTGGTGGCCTCCAGCCGCTGCCACCTCCAATGCCCATTTGGCGGCATGCTGCCCCATCACCTCGCTCATGTCCCCGGGCGGAGGACAGATGGCCATGCCATCGGCGTCGGCGTCCATGCCGCGCATGCTGTCCGGAATCGTGTATTCCGCGACGCCGCCCATCAATTCGATGAGCTCTCCGACATGACGCACACCAATCGCCTGGACATCGGGAATGAGACGCGCCTCTTCCAGATTGGCGTGTGGAACGATGATCTTCGCAATGCCCTGTTCCTTCGCATGCAGCATGATCGGCAGCAGACCGTTGATGGGAAGCACCGTTCCGTCGAGATTCACCTCGCCCAGCACGATGGTGTCGGCGAGACAGTCATGGACGATCGCGCCGGAGGCGCTGAGCACACTGGCCGCGATCGCCAGATCATGCGAGGACCCTTTCTTTGGCATGGAGGCGGGCGAGAGATTGACCGTGACTCGCGTCTCCGGCCATTTGAAGCCACTGGCCTGGCATGCCGATTTGACACGCTCGCGCGCTTCTGACAAGGAGGTGTCGGGAAGCCCGATGATAGAGAAATAGGGAAGTCCGGGGGAGACGAAGGCCTGGATTTGGATGATGAAGGCCTTCAATCCGATTAGCCCCACGGATAGCGCGCTGCCGATGGCCATCAGAACGCTCCTTCGATATGGTGCAGCAGCGGATGATCCCCCTGCACGACGATGGTGATGACATCGAAGCGCACGCCGTTGTGCGGCATGCGATGTTCGGGGTCCGACAGCCATTGCACGGCGGCGTGGCGCAGATTGATCTGCTTGGAGGCGGTGACCGCCTCCTGAGGCGTGCCATAGCGTAGCGTCCGTCTGGTCTTGACCTCGACGAAGACGATCTGGCCCATGGGGTCTCGCGAGATGACATCGAGCTCTCCATAGCGGCAATGCCAGTTGCGGTCGAGCGTGTGCCAGCCGTGGCTTTCCAGCCATGCGGCCGCATATTGCTCTCCGAGATCGCCGATCTGTCGTGAGCGCAACGAATTATCGCGCATCCGTCGCGATAGGGAATCGAGAAGCTGCTCCGAGGAGCGTGCTTTGGGCGGAACATTGTGCGGTGATGAAAGGTTCATGGCCCCAGTCCAACAGACTGCGACCGCATATGACAAGGCCGACCGGCCAATGTGGATAACTTGTATGGATCCGGGCGTGTTGTGGATGGACGGTGGATGAATCCGCGTTATCCACACTCATCCACCGCGTCGTGCCCGGACCCATCGCGGAGAGACGGAGCGCCGGGGATGTCAGCGCTGAACCAGATTGGTCATTTCACCGAGGTCAAGTTCGAAGCTCACGCCACGTTCCTCATGATTCGGCTGATACTGCGTGCTTTCCATCGCATGCCGCACGAACTCGCCGGCGATATCGGCCGCCTCGGCCAACGGACGTCCTGCCATCACCGCTCCGCATAGCGCCGAAGCGAACGCATCACCGGTGCCATGCGTCATGAATGGCAGCTTGTCATGTGCGAGTTCCTGCTTGCCGGCGGCGCCCGTGGACGCGGATGCGACGTAATTGCGGATTTTGCCATCGCCACGGTCGATGCCCTTGAGCACGACGTTCCTCGCACCGGCGTCGAGCAGGGCGTCGAGCAAAGCATCAACCTGGGCGTCGTCGATGTCCTGCCCCGGATACTCGCATCCCGTCAGAATGGAGGCCTCGGTCAGATTCGGCATCAGCACGTCCGCGCCGTCCACCAGCGTGCCCATCGCACGGCATAGCTCGGGAGTGTAGGTGGCGTAGATCTCTCCGCCATCGCCCATCACTGGATCCACCAATCGCAGGGCATGCGGATATTCCTCATACAGGCGCTTGATGATCGCGACCTGGTCCGCGGAGCCGAGGAAACCGGAATAGACGCCGTCCAGATCGACGCTCTCCTGCCGCCACGCGTCCAGATATCCGTCCAGAATCTCGGTCGTGTCATGGAATGTGAACACCTTATAGCGCGTATGCGCGGAGAACAGCGCCGTCGGGACGGGGCAGACATCGCAGCCGGCCGCCGACAGAATCGGAATGGCCGCGGTCAGCGAGCACTTGCCGTAGCCGCACATGTCATGCACCGCGGCCACGCGGGGAATGTACCGCGGATCTCGGTCATACAGAATCTCATCGCTCATATATCAACACCTCTTTCGCGATTGTCTGCACCTGACTTTAGCCGGTGGCGTGACCTCGGCGCGGTTCTGTCACACGACGTTGCCGACGGTCGGATCGACGGCATGTGGGATATCGGCGTGTCGCGGATTTTCGCATGCGTGTTTTCAATGGTTGCCAAGCATGGGAAATCAATGATTCCAACGGTTTATAAAGGGATATAGGCAAGTGCGATAACGTCCGGCTTGCGTCGCGCCCGCAGTCCGGCTTATTGTCGCTACCAACAGCCGGCCAGCCACCTGCACGGCAGGACGAATGACCGGCGAAGACGAGAACAAACGAAACCTCACACAAGGAGCGACACCATGGCAGAGAACAAGAACTACCGCTTCGAGACGCTGCAGCTGCACGTCGGCCAGGAGCAGGCCGACCCGGCCACCGACTCCCGCGCGGTGCCGATCTACCAGACCACCAGCTACGTCTTCCATAACTTCGACCATGCCGAGGCCCGTTTCGGACTGGCCGACCCAGGCAACATTTACGGTCGTCTGACCAACTCCACCCAGGCTGTGTTCGAGGACCGCATCGCAGCCCTCGAAGGCGGCACCGCGGGTCTTGCCGTCGCCTCCGGCGCGGCCGCCGTGGAATACGCGGTGCGTAACATCACCCAGTCCGGCGACCACATCGTCGCCGCCAAGAACGTGTACGGCGGCACCTTCAACCTGCTGCGCCACACCCTGCCGCGTGACGGTGTGAACACCACCTTTGTCTCCGCAGAGAATCCGCAGGAGTTCGAGGACGCCATCCAGGAGAACACCAAGCTCGTCTACTTCGAGACCTTTGGCAACCCGAACGCCGACCTGCCGGACTTCGAGGCCATCACCGCCATCGCCCATAAGCACCACCTGCCGGTGATCGTGGACAACACCTTCGCCAGCCCGTACCTGTTCCGTCCGTTGGAGCACGGCGCCGACATCGTGGTGGAATCCGCCACTAAGTTCATCGGCGGCCACGGCACCACCCTGGGCGGCGTGATCGTGGAAGGCGGCAAGTTCAACTGGGCCGAGGTGCCGGGCAAGTTCCCGACCCTCACCGAGCCTGATCCGTCCTACCATGGCCTGAACTTCTACGAGGCCCTGGGCGGAAGCGCCTTCGTGACCCGCGTGCGCGCCATCCTGCTGCGCGACACCGGCGCCACCCTGTCCCCGTTCGCCGCGTTCCTGCTGCTGCAGGGCACCGAGACCCTGTCCCTGCGCGTCGAGCGCCACGTGCAGAACGCCCTCAAGGTCATCGATTACCTCAAGACCGTGCCGGAGGTCGAATCCATCTCCCACCCGTCCATCGAAGGCCGCAAGGACAACGAGCTGTACAAGAAGTACTTCCCGAACGGCGGCGGCTCCATCTTCACCTTCGACATCAAGGGCGGCAAGGACGCGGCACGCGTGTTCATCGACAACCTGCACCTGTTCAGCCTGCTGGCTAACGTGGCCGATGCCAAGAGCCTCGTGATTCACCCGGCCTCCACCACGCACTCCCAGGAGACCCTGGAGGAGCTTGAGGACCAGGGCATCCACCAGGGCACCATCCGCCTGTCCATCGGCCTGGAGAACATCGACGACATCATCGATGATCTCGAGGGCGGTTTCAAGGCCCTGCGCGAATCCGGCCTGGCCAAGTAAGCCAATCCGGACAGTCGTGTCGGACGGCTCGCGACATCATGAGAAGGGGGTGTTGTGAGCCGTCCGTTTCCATGTTTGTATGCTTGTAATGTGGACGGGTTAGAATTCCGGATTGTTCCGGCAGGCAATGTCGGGATCCGATGGTTGGGATGGAATCGCCAGTGATTCCTCTCCATAGCGTCGACGATGTTCCGATTCTGACGATTCGGCGAGACAAAGAGAGAGAAGGTTGGATTATGGCACAGGACGTCAAGAAGGGCGTCTCGAAGGCGATTCGGACCAACACCATTCCATTGATCGCCATCATGACCGCGGTCACCACGGTGGTGGCAATGTTCGTGAAGGTGCCGACCCCGGGCAAAGGATATTTGAATCTTTCTGACACGATGATTTATTTCAGTGCGTATGCGTTCGGACCGTGGGTCGGCGGTATCATTGGTGGTCTTGGCCCGGCGCTGTCGGATCTGATCAGCGGTTATCCGCAGTGGGCTATCTTCACGCTCGTCATTGATGGCGTGCAGGCGCTGCTGGTGGGATTCCTGGTTCGGCGGTTCGAGCCGGTCAGCATCATCGTCGGCTCCGTCGCGGCGGGAGCTTGGAAGGTGTTCGGCTATTTCATCGCAGGCTGGATTCTTTCCGGAATGGGTCCTGCTCTGGTGGATATTCCAGGAAATTGCCTGCAGGCCGCGGTCGGTCTGGTTGTCGGCTTCGCGTTGTTCTCGGCGGTGCGCAAGGCCTATCCGCCGCTGGTGCGACTCGGTGGTCTCGGTGTCAAGGCCAGTGAGTGATACATTATTATCCGGATGCAAAAAGCCCGTGGGTTCACCGGTGAACGGCGATTCCACGGGTTTTTTATACGTCTTTACTCATATAGTATCCGTATTGGCCGTGTCCACGGCCGGTGCAATGGGCTGATGTGCTGAGGATATGGAGAAAAGCGCATGATCACGGTACGTGATTTGAATTGGCAGTACGCGCCGCTGGCTGATGGCGGCAGGCCGGCGAATAGCCTCAAGCATGTCAGCTTCGACATCAAGTCAGGGTCGTTCGTGGGAATCATCGGCCCCACGGGCGCCGGCAAATCTACTCTATGCATGGCGTTGGCCGGCATCATCCCGAATCTGGCCGATGGCACCATGAGCGGTCTGGTGGAGGTCAATGGCATGAACACCAGCCGCCATTCGGTATCCGCGTTGTCCGAACGCGTCGGATATGTGCAGCAGGATCCCGAATCGCAGCTCTTCTGCGCAAGCGTCGAGGATGAAATCGCCTTTCCTTTGGAGAACCGCGGATTCGCGCCAGACATCATCGACAGACAGATTGACATCATGCTCGATCTGGTCGGCATGACCGGATATCGCAAGCGCGTGCCGACCAGCCTGTCGGGCGGGCAGATGCAGCGAGTGGCCATCGCGGCCGCATTGGCGGCGGAACCCGATGTGCTCGTGCTCGACGAGCCGACCGCGGCACTTGACCCGGAAGGCAAGCAAGAGGTTTTCGACGTGCTCGAGCGCATCCGCCAGACCCGTTCCATGACGGTGATTATGGCGGAGCAGGATACCGAGCATATCGCCCACTGGGCCGACCAGGTGCTGTTCATGGTCAACGGTGAGGTGGTGCGCAACAGCGACGCCAGCCTGTTCACCCGTGAGAGGGGATTGCTGGAATCCGCTGGCGTGCAGGTCTCGGATGGTCCTCTGCCCGTGGTCAGGGCCGTCCGCACCAGTGGCAAGGGGAAGCGTACCGGATCCAAGAATGCGTCCAAGGCCGAAGCTCCGGCCAAAAACGGAAACGTGATCATCAGCCTGGACCATGTGTCCTACCGGTACGAGCGGGGCGGCAACGCGACGAAGGCTTTGGACGATGTGTCCGTGGACATCGAACGTGGTTCGTTCGTCGGCCTCATCGGACGCAACGGTTCCGGCAAAACCACTCTTGCCAAGCATCTGAACGGATTGCTCAAGCCGACACAGGGCACCGTGACGGTGGATGGTCTTGACGTGTCCAAGCACGGCGTCGGAGAAATGGCCGCCCGCGTCGGATTCGTGTTCCAGAATCCCGACCATCAGATCTTCTGCTCCACCATCAAGGATGAGATCGGGTTCGGGCCGACCGCGCTTGGACTGGACTGCGCCACCGTATACAAACGCGTCGAAGAGATGATGACCCTGTTCGACCTGCATCGCTACGAGGACATCTCGCCGGCCACGCTCGGCTATGGCGAGAGACGCGCGGTGGCGCTGTCCTCCGTGCTGGCCATGCGCACGCCGATTCTTGTGCTCGACGAGCCCACCGCGGGGCTCGACCACCGGCTGGCCGCACGATTCCTCGGCGCCGTAGAAAAACTCCACCAGCGCGGCGTCACCGTCATCATGATCAGTCATGACATGCGTGCCGTATATCGCTACTGCACACACGTGTTGGAATTGAAGGACGGGAAAATCGTGCAATACGGTCCGATCGACAGATCGGAGGAGACGCGGGAGCCGCAACCGAAGACCGCGCTTAGGAAGAACAAGGCCAAAGGTCCGGTCTCGGCGACGCATGCGCTGCCGAAAGTCGATGAACAACGGAAGGAAGGACGCTGATGGACGCCGATCTGTATGTGCCAGGCGACGGATGGCTGCACCGTGCCGACCCGCGTGTGAAATTCCTGATTTCCACGGTCATGCTGGTGCTATGCCTGATATGGCGTAATTGGGCGTTCATCCTCGACGTGCTGATCATCGAACATCTGATGCTCATCACCGATGGTGTGCCGTTGAAACGCATAGGCTGGGTGTGGAAGATCCTCGCCGTGATCATCGTGTTCATCGTGGTGCTCTGGCCGATTTTCGACCCGTCCGGCACGCATGTGCTCTGGCAGTGGGGATGGCTGAAACTCACGCAGGAGAACCTGCTGATGGCCGCGGTGATGGGTCTGCGCATCCCGGCTCTTGGCTTCGCATGCTTCCTCACCCTGTTCACCACCAGCCAGACCAGACTGATCCGGGGATTCACCTCGCTGGGAATGCCGTACAAGGCCGGTCTCACCATCGCCACCGCATTGCGTTACATTCCGGTGTTCTTCTCCATCTGGCAATCCGTTTCGGCAGCTCAGCGCGCCCGCGGACTCGACCTGAGCGGCAAGACCGATGCCTCCGGCAACAAGCGCAACGTGTTCGTGCGTATAGGCGCTCGATGCAAATCGTATTTGCCGATACTCATCGCGGTGCTGATTCGCGCATACAAGATGAGCCAAAGCGTGGGGTGGGCCATGGAATCGCGTGGCCTCAACCTTCAGGGAGCCAAACGCACATATCGCGTGAAACTGACGATGCGTGTCGTCGATTGGCTTATTCTCGTGCTGACCATGGCCGCGACGGCCGGCAGTGTCTGGTTGATGCTGCATTACTGAGGTTGGATGATGGCATACGGGGAGCGAAGGCCCGTGATTTCGGCCCGTGATCTGAAAGTGGTTTCGGCATTGCAATGCGACGGCCGTATGACCATGCAGGAGCTTGCCGACAAAATCGGCATTTCCGTCTACGCGGCTACGGAAAGCTACCGCAGGCTTACTGGATCCGGCATCATGAGCATCGTTCCGGTGTGCAATCCATTGAGTCTGGGCAATTACAGCCAGGTGCTGGTGGGACTTCGTCTCGACGGGAGCAGGGATGAGGCTCTTGCCATGCTCCAATCCATGCCACAGGTCACCTACGTGGTCTGCGCTCTGGGGGATGCCGACATCATCGCTGAGGCTGTGGTGTATTCGGCTGAAGGCATGGATCATTTCCTCAAACATGGTCTGCGCGCGTTGCCGGGATTGTCCCGTCTGCAGGTGTTCTCATGCGGACGGCTGGTGCTTGATGACCACAATGTCAGCGTGGTGAACCGTCTGCTCGCCGCGCATGGCGAAACCGGCTTCCTGACCAAACGCGAGGCGAGTGTCGGCACTGATATTCCCTCGCATCGTCTGGATCCACGGTTCGTGCACACATTCAACGAACTGCAGAAGGACGGCAGGGCCAGCTATGCGTCGTTGGGGGAGCGTCTCGGCGTGACCCATACGGCGATTCGCGGCCGCATCAAAAAACTCGAAGATTCCGGCGTGATGCGCATTATGGCCACGGTAAGCCCCATGCGTTTGGGAGGATTCCGACAGGCATTCCTCGGACTTGGAGTGAAACCTCCATATCGGCTTGACTCCGAACAGCTTCTGGCCATCGACGAAGTGACGTACGCGATGAGTGGTGTCGGATTGAACGGTACCGATTACCTGATTGAAATCATCGCCGACAACGATGAGGACCTATGGCGCGTGGTGGACGAATCCATTCGCCCATTGCCAGGCGTGGAACAGACCTGGTGGGCGTCCACCGTCAGTGTGGAAAAGGAGTCGTATTGGCTTGAGCCGCCGCACGAAGGCGTATTGCTAGGCGATTGACGATTGCCCGATGCTTGGAACATGGTTTCTGATCATCCAGTTTTCGCTGTTCCCGCGTTGATCTCATACTCAAGGATGAGTCGCGGTTCAGCAGGATTTCAGACCAACGCATAATGCCGTTGACGTCGAATGTTCCGTATGTTGGAAGTAACTTCGCAAAGAAAGGAACTTCCATGGACATCAGGGACGCCATCAAAGCCAATAACACTGCCATTGAAGCCATCGATCTTGTCAAGGACTACGGTTCCGGAAGCAACGCGGTGCATGCGTTACGTGACGTCAATATCGCCTTCGAACAAGGAAAATTCACCGTCATCATGGGCCCTTCCGGCTCTGGTAAATCCACGTTGATGCACACGCTGGCCGGACTTGATTCGGCCACTAGCGGACACGTCATGTTCGACGGCAAGGATCTGACCCGCATGAACGACGACCAGCTCACCCTGCTGCGCCGCCATCAGATCGGTTTCATCTTCCAAAGCTTCAATCTGCTGCCGATGTTTACTGCCGAACAGAACATTCTCATGCCCTTGACCTTGGCTGGAGCGAAACCCGACCGACAGTGGTTGCGTCTGCTGGTGGAAACGCTTGGCCTTAAGGAACGTCTTAACCATCGTCCGAACGAACTATCGGGAGGCCAACAGCAGCGTGTGGCCATCGCGCGAGCATTGATCACCAAACCGAAACTGGTGTTCGCAGACGAGCCCACCGGCAATCTTGACTCTGTATCAAGCGCCGAAGTGTTGAGCTTCCTGAAACGTTCCGTCAACGAACTTGGCCAAACCATCATCATGGTCACGCATGATGCGGTCGCCGCGTCTTACGCCGACCGTGCGCTCGTGTTCGCCGACGGCCAGATCGTGGCGGACGTGAACAAGCCGACAGCAGACCAGATGAGTGAACTGCTGATGAAGGAACGCGAAGCCGCCACAATGAATGTGGCTTCCGTGAGACATTCCCGCTAAACGCACTGTAGAAGCATTCGAAGAAGGAAACAGAATTAACCATGTGGTCCATCACTTTGAAACTCATGCGAAAAACCAAGCGCATGCTCATACCCGCAGGCATCGCCATCATGATCGGCACGGCGTTCATCGCCAGCACCTTCCTGTTCGGCAATGCCATGAACGACTCCCTGACACGGCAGATGACCGCCATGTTCGGAAACGCCAACTATGCGGTGACCGTCAACAGCTCCGACCTGAGCGATGAGGAACTCAACGAAGCGTACTCCAGCACTGTCGGCGACTTCCATCTCGACCAGATCGCCGGCATCGAAGGGGTTGACGGTGTCCGCGCCTCGGTGGAAACCGGCGTCAGCGTTTCCAGGGGGGACAGCGTCATCAGCGGCGAGATCATCTCTACCGCGGCACAGAAGAACATGCTTCCCGTGAATATTACGGAAGGGGACCAGCCGAAGGACTCCAACGAAGTCGCACTGCCGGAAGACATGGCGAAACAGCTGAACGTCGGCATTGGCGACACTGTAAGACTGACCTCCCAATATGCGGTAGGCACCGATGGCAAAGCCAAAGCGGACAACGTGCGCGTGGTCGGACTCACCTCCGATCCGAACGGCGCCTACTCGTACTATGGTGGTGCGATCGTAGGATCCGACAATCTGCTTGCCGCAATGCAGGGAACGGACGATTTCGACACCGTCGGAACAACAACGGTATACCTCGACCTTGCCTTGGATGGAAATAGCGTATCCGCAAAAACCATCAACAGTGTGAAAGCGTTGCTGCCAAAGCATTTCGATCTGATGTCGCGACAGCAGGTCAGTGACGAAAGCATCAAATCCTTAACCGGCAACCAAACCAGCATCGTCACCACATTCCTCATGTGCTTCGGCGTGCTTGCCATGTTCGTGGCGGCACTGGTGATCGCCAACACGTTCCAAGTACTCGTGGCGCAACGCCGCCGCACACTCGCCTTGCTGCGCACCATCGGCGCGAAAAAAGGCCAGCTGTATGGTTCCGTGCTGTTCGAAGCGGCAGTGCTTGGCTTCGTCGCATCCGTGCTTGGCGTGGTGCTGGGAAGTCTGCTCATGTGGGGCATGTGCGTCAGCGACATCATGCAAGAGGGTATGCGATTCAATTTCTCTTGGCAGGCCGCCGTCATACCTATTCTCTTCGGTATTGTGGTGACGGTGCTCGCATCCCTGGGATCCGCACGTTCCGCTACTGCGGTGACGCCATTGGAGGCATTGCGCCCGATTGAACTGACCGACAACCGTCGTTCCAGCCTCACGCGAGCCATAATCGGTATTCTGATGGTGGTGGTCGGTATCTCCATGGTGGTATTTTCCATCTGGCAGGTACAAGCCACCAATGGCGGCGAGAATGCGAGCAGCGATCAATTCACGATGATTCTGCTCGTAGCCATCGCCGGCGCCGCACTGGTATTCCTCGGAATGGTGGTCACCGCGGTGTTTTGGATGCCGGCCCTCATGAAGGGAGTTGGAGCGTTGGCCTCGCTGACAGGCCCTTCCGCAACGGTTGCGCACGCCAACATTCAGAAGAATCCGCGACGCATCGCAGCAACCGGTGCCGCTCTGCTCATCGGCGTCACCCTGGTTTCCACCATCGCAACCGGTGCCGCCAGCGCCAAAGAGACTATGAATGGTGCGCTCGCCACCCGTTATAGCGTCGACATCGTGGCCATGGGCGATGACATCAGCCAGCAAATGGTCAAGGATGTAGCCGACATCAACGGCGTGTCCGACACGTTGTATGCGCCGGCGGTTTCCGTGACCTTGGAGAAAGCGGATGGAACCCAGCCTACGTCCGCATTGCTGGTCGGCGTGAAGAATATCGATCAGGTCAAGCAGGTCATGCGTGCCAACTTGGGTAACGCCTCCATCGACAGTGATGGCGTGCTCATGCCAACATACAATGCGCAAACCGGCAAGAAACTGCAGTTCGCCAATGGTACGGCTGATTTCTCTACCGAATGGAACCAGGACGGCGACGCTACGCGTTCGCTGACATTGCAAGCAAACCAAGCCGACTACCGTCGCGTATCCGCACAGTATGGAGCTGTCGGATTCGTGGATGAAAGCCATTTCACCAATGGTGACCTCGATGCCGCCACCCATGTGCTGCTGGTCAAGGCGGATACTGACAAGTCGGGAGTTTCCGTTGACGGCATCTACAACGACATGCAGGCCGCATTGGAGAAGAGCACTGATGCGACAGTGACCGGACCGATCGCCGAACGCATCGTATGGGCGAAGATGATCGACTCCATGATGATGCTTCTGGTGGGATTGATCGCTGTGGCTGTGCTCATCGCACTTGTCGGCGTGGCCAACACGCTGTCCCTATCGGTGATTGAACGCACCCGCGAATCGGCCACTCTGCGCGCCATCGGCATGACCCGCGGCCAGCTACGGGCATCACTCGCCATCGAAGCGCTGCTCATCTCCGTAGTCTCAGGCCTTGCCGGCATACTGCTTGGTACATTGTTCGGTTGGCTGGGCGCATACGTGGTGTTCAGTCTGTACGGCACCGTGGCGTTCCCATTCGAATGGGGAATCAACGGCATTGTGCTTGCCGTGGCGGCTGTGGCAGCGTTGCTGGCCAGCATCGCACCTGCCCGTCGGGCGGTCAGGGTGCCGCCAGTTGAGGCGCTCGCAGAAGCTTAGCACCTCAACTGGCGGCCTTCGCGGCAAGCCGCTCACCTCACCTACGGGAAGCCTACCAGGCTTCCCGCTTTACGGTTCGGCCTGTCGAGGCGCTCGCAGAAGCTTAGGCGATAAACGAAATGCTCCTTCGAAAGAAGGAGCATTTTTGTTGCCGAATACGTTTTATGAAGATTTTATACGAGATGGTTTTCATAGGCGAACACGACGGCTTGCACGCGGTCGCGCGCATTGATTTTCGACAGAATATGCGCGACATGCGTTTTCACGGTAGGCAGGCTGATGAACAGCTTGTCCGCGATTTCCTGATTCGACAGACCATGTGCGATCTCGATAAGCACCTCGCGCTCGCGGTCGGTCAGTTCGTCCAATTCCGGATCGGTATACGCCGGCGCCATTGAAACGGAAGTGGACGTGACGGAAGCGGGTTGAGTGGTGGCAGCGCTTGCGAAACTGCCATCCATCATTTTTTCAATAAGCCGTTTCGTGGCGGACGGAGCGATGATGGCGTTGCCCTGATACACGGTGCGAATCGAATTGAGCAACGTCTCCGGTTCCGTGTCCTTCAGCAGGAAACCGGACGCGCCGGCGTTGATCGCGGCCATCACGTATTCGTCCAAATCGAACGTCGTCAGAATGATCACACGGGTATGCGCATCGTCAAGCGCGCTTCCGTCAGGTGCGAAACGATGCTGCAACGCGCTGATCCGACGTGTCGCCTCAATGCCGTCCACACTGGGCATACGCACATCCATCAGCACCACGTCGGGATGCAACGTCTCCGCCAAAGCCACCGCTTCCGCGCCATCGCGCGCCTGGCCGACAACCGCCATATCCGGTTGCGAGCCGATCACCATCGCGAAACCGGCACGCACCAATTCCTGATCATCGGCGATGACCACACGAATCTTCTGTTCTTCACTCATACTCTCCACCTTATCGGCATCGTTCCGCTCACAGCGCGAAACAACCCCTTAAATCTCCCTGAAAAACTTGAACCGGCTATCGAGACGCGCGCTGCAGCTGCTCCTCCAGCGGTGCTGCGGGCCTCAACTGCAGTTCGTTCGCGCTACCGGCATGAGCGTCATCGCTGAAACCAGTCTCACGAAGCACTCCGAGCAGTTCGCGCATACGCTTAAGCGCGGCGCGCCCCTGTTCTCCGATGGCTTTGAACGCTGCGGAAATCTCGTCGGCGGTAGGCTCTTTGCCTTGTGCTTCGGCAGCGTCCAACATGCGGATACCATCGACGGCTTGACTAATCACGCTGTTCAGCGTGGCGGTGACTTCAGCCTGAATGCTGGCACTGATACGGTCGCGTTCCATATTCGCCGCGAGAATACGCTGCTTCTCCTGCTCGGCCACCAGCGCTTCCTCTCGCGCCTGCAACACCAGTGCGTTTGAATCACTGGAGCGAGTCCAACGCGCCCATGCCATAATGCCGGCGCACAGTATCAACACCGCAACCGTATACATAACGCCGGTAAAGAACGCCGCAGTACTGCTTGACGCGGCTGAAACCGGTTTTGTCAAGCCCACGGAAGCGGTGATGGCGCCGAACAAGGTAATGTATCCGTGTTGATCGGCCGCGATTTTCAAGCCCATCAGCACCGAACAGGTGACAGCGGCAGAACCGGTCCAACGCCATGCGTGTTCGCGTCCATACAATACGGCTGAATACAGAGCACACAGCGACGCTACGATATGTTCAACCTCAATCGATCCCAAAAACAACAATTGCACAACTGACAATACGAACACAATAAGCGCGCAAGTCTCGGGGAACCTGCGTCGAAGAGACAGCGCCAATATGCAGCAGGTGGCGATCGCATGAGAGAGCTGCGCAAGAGGTGAACTATCAAAAAGGAACGTAATCGACATGCGATTCAGCAGCATGACCAATACCACGGCACCAACGGAATCCATGAGCACATAATGGTGCTGCGTCCATGCGGAAACACGTTCCACCCAATTCGGCCCTCGCGAATTGGATGTATTTGCAAATTCTACGGATTTCAGTTTCAACGATTTGAGCAAATCATGCAGATTGGGTGCGGTGATGCGCAAATGTTGCAGGGCATTCGAACGATGATCGCGACCGGTCGGTTGCTTGGTTTCCTGCGTCCGCTCCGATGGTTGATCTGGGATTCGCGCCGATATGTTGACGGCTGTATGAGACGCGATTGCTTCGTCGGATAATCTCGCTTTGCTGGATATGGCAGTTGTGTTGCACGATTCGGACTGTTCCGAGGCATACTGTTCGCCGGTTTCGTCTGTCACCTGTTCTTTACCGCCGTAAGGCAGGGTGGCCATGACTTCGAAGCCTCCGCCGAGTTGAGGGCCAGCCTGCAACGAGCCTCCGGCCGATTCGATGCGTTCCTTCATGCCCAGCAGGCCGTAACCTGGCGCATGCCCGTCGATATTGGCCGCCGCGCCACGACCATTGTCGGTGATGGTCAAAGTGAGCAAACCGTTGTTCCATGACTCTTTAATATGCGCATCGACGTGCGGCCCCGCATACTTGCGGATATTCGTCAGCGCCTCCTGCACTACATGGTAGGAAGCTATCGAGGCTTGTTCGCTGAGTTGTTCTGGGCTGGCGGTGCCGGTGATATTCCATCGGATTCGAATGTCGGGGGAGACGTTTCGCGCTTGTTCCACAAGATTGCCTATATCGTTATAATCGGCGTGCGGTGAACCCCCGAATACTCCCAGAAGACGTTGCATGTCATGCAGTGCGCGTTCCGATTCGTGTCGAATCGTCTCCATGGTGTTTCTAGCCACCGCGGGATCATGCGTGCCTGCATAGCGGCCGCCATCAGACTGCACGATGATGATTGATAGGGTGTGCGCCACCACATCGTGCATGTCACGTGCGATGCGTGCGCGTTCCGCCAACGCGGCGATATCGCGTTCATCCTGGTCTCGCGCGGCGATTGCCTCATTGCGTTCCCGCATCATGCGAACGGTTGCCAGACGGGCGCGCTGCCAGAACGCTACAATGACGGTGGAAATAATGCATACTTCGAAAATCGGCGTCAGCACCAGCATGTATTGCGCCACCATGTCGGCGACTTCCGACATGGATGTTCCTGTGTAGATGGAACCGAGAGTGTCTTCCGTGACCATAATGCCATTTGGATTTGAGCCATTCCAGCTGCTCCATGTATGCACTTTGCCTCCGGTGAGCAGCGGTCCATTGGTCATGGTCCATGCCATCAGCGCCGAAGCCAGAAGACCGATGGCCAACGCCAGAATAATGAAGGCTTTCGTGTTTTTGGGATTGCCGTAGACAATCACCGAATACAGCATGAACAATGCCAGAATATCGGCGCCCAGCAGGCAAGGGCCGAATATGAGATGTGCCAAGGTCAATGCCACGCAGAGCAACGCTCCGGTCTGCGGCCGCCATCGACGGATCAGCAGCGGGATAAGCATTGCCGCTTCCCATGCCATCTGCGTGGAAGGCTTAAGGTCAAACAGCAATCCCGGATTATAGGTGATGCCGCTGGTCACGCCGAACAGCAGAACACCTATGACAAGCGTGATGATGAGATCGCCTGCGAAGACATGACCATGCATCCACGACAAGAGACGCTGCTTGAAATTCGACATATGCTCCACCCTAGCGCCAGATATGCTGTGGCGCCATCATGCGCGGGAATGAAATGGCGGCAGGATAAAGCCGCTTTTGTGAGGTAAGGTTGTCTCCGCGTGTGGGTGGGATGGAAGCCATCAAGAAGCCACTACTCGCATTGAATATGCCGATGACGCCAAAGGGAAGGTGAATGCATGACGTTGCTGAGCGAATACTACGTGCCCGGATTGCATATTGAGGATCGTTCCATCAAGGTGCCGTTGGATTGGATGGGCCACGAGCCCGGTCATGGGTTCGATGGCGAATCGATCAGCCTGTTCTACCGTGTGGTCACCGCTCCTGAACATGTGCATGATGATCTTCCGCTGCTCGTGTTCCTGCAGGGTGGTCCCGGTGGTTCCGGTCCGCGTCCGCTCGGTCCAAGTTCCGATGGTTGGATTGAGGAGGCCATCAAGCATTTCCGTGTGGTATTGCCGGATCAACGTGGTACTGGGCGTTCGTCCCGCGTCGACACGCATGTGATTGAGGGCATGGATGGCGGCGGCAAGGCCGGTGCCGCGTTTTTGAAGCGTTTCCTCGCCGATTCGATCGTTCGTGATTTCGAGCATCTGCGTCGTACCGAATTCGGGGGCGCACGTTGGGTCACGCTTGGTCAAAGCTACGGTGGATTCCTGACGTTGACGTATCTTTCGCTGTTCCCGCAAGGGGTTATCGCCAGTTTCACCACGGGCGGCATTCCTCATGTTCCCGCCGATGCGACCGACGTGTACCGTCATACGTTCCCGCGTATGGCGGCAAAGACGAAGCAGTTCTACGAGCGTTACCCGATCGATATCGAACGTGCCGCAACGGTTGCCGACATACTGCAATCGCGCGAGGTCACATTGCCGAACGGCGATCCGCTCACGGTGGAACGCTTCCAATGCTTGGGATCCGATTTCGGTATGAAGCCGAGTTTCGAACGCGTGCATTGGATTCTTGACCAGGCGTTCCTTGACGGCGATGGTTCGGCCTCGACCTCGGCGGAACTGTCTGACGAGTTCCTGTCTTCCGTGATGGATGCGACTTCGTCTCGTCCGCTGTATTGGCCGTTGCAGGAGTTCATCTACGCCAATGGCGAGCTGGAAACGCCGATTTGCTGGGCCGCCCAGCGCGTGCGCGGCGAGCATCCGGAATTCGCGGGTGGCATTCGTCCGCTTAATTTCACCGGCGAGGCCATGTTCCCGTGGATGTTCGAGCAGGAACGTGCGTTGCGTCCGTTCAAACCAGCCATGGACGTGCTTATGGAAGACACGCATTTCGGCATGATCTACGATGCCGACCAGTTGGCTCGTAATGAGGTTCCGCTGCAGGCTGCCGTCTATTTTGACGACATGTACGTAGATTCTGGATTGCAGCTCGACACGCTGTCTCGTGTTGGCCGTTCACATTATTGGACCACCAACGAATTCGAACATGACGGCGTGCATGGTTCCGTGGTCTTCAAACACCTGTTCAACGAAGCACTGAACAGGGGAGATCTGGAAGAACTGTTCTGACACAGACAATCCATCCATATATCGATATCAAATAGGAACCGGGAACAACAAGGAGAAACCATGTCCAACCCAACCATCGGATTCATCGGATACGGCAACATGGCACAGGCCATTGCCGAAGGGCTTGTCGCGGCAGGTGCAATCGACGGTACTGACATCGTGGCGTGCGCCGCGCATTACGACAAACTGGAGAAAACCACGACGAAGGTTGGTGCCACACCGCTGCGCACCGCTGCCGAAGTCGCAGACGCGGCCGACGTTGTCATCATCGCCATCAAACCGTACCAGATCGAAAACGTCATCAAACCAATCGCCGGCGCGCTCGCCAACGAAAGCACATTCGTCGTATCCATTGCGGCAGGCTGGGATCTCGCCAAATACCGTGAACTGTTCGGCACCGATTTCGACGCGATGCATATCCAATGCACCATCCCCAATACGCCGATGGCCGTCGGCAAAGGCGTGCTCGTCACCGAAACCGACAACACGCTGACCGATACGCAAACCGAGACGTTCGAAAAGCTGTTCTCGTCGATCAGCCTCATCGAGCGCGTTGATTCCGCGCATATGGGTATCGGCATGTGCATCGCCGGCTGTGCGCCCGCATTCACCGACATGTATATCGAAGCGCTTGGTGACGCCGGTGTGAAATACGGTTTGCAACGCGCCACCGCCTATCGTCTTGCGGCGAAGATGGTGGAAGGCGTCGGCGCGCTGTACTTGGCCAACGAAACCCATCCGGGTGCCATGAAGGACGCGGTCTGCTCTCCGGGGGGCACCACTATCAAGGGTGTGGCGTCCTTGGAAGAAAGCGCTTTCCGTGGTGCGGTGATCAAAGCTGTCGACGCCATCGAAGCCTGATACTAAGCTAGGGAACCATGTCTCTTACTATCGGAATCGTCGGACTGCCGAACGTCGGCAAGTCCACCATGTTCAACGCATTGACCCGTAACAACGTGCTGGCGGAAAACTATCCGTTCGCCACCATCGAGCCGAACACCGGCATCGTACCGCTGCCGGACAATCGTCTTCCGGTGCTTGCCAAGCTCGTGCACACCGAGAAGATTGTGCCGGCCACCGTTACCTTCGTGGATATCGCAGGCATCGTCAAGGGTGCATCCGAGGGTGAAGGCCTGGGTAACAAGTTCCTCGCCAACATCCGTGAGGCGGACGCGATCTGCGAGGTCGTGCGCGCCTTCGAGGATGACGATATCGTGCACGTCAACGGCAAGGTCGATCCGGCCGACGACATTGACACCATCAACACTGAGCTGATCCTCGCCGATCTGCAGACCATTGAAAACGCGCTGCCGAAGCTGGAAAAGGATCTGCGCGGCAAGAAGATCGAGCCGGCTTACATGGAAGCCGTCAAGCAGGCCAAGACCATTCTCGAAGCCGGTGAAACCATCGATAAGGCCGCTCGCGAGGGGCGTTTCGATAAGGATTCCGTCTATGATCTGCACCTGATGAGTGCTAAGCCGTTCATCTACGTGTTCAACGTGGACGATTCCGAACTGCAGAACCAGGAACTCAAGGACAAGCTCGCCGCATCCGTGGCTCCGGCTCCGGCCATCTTCCTCAACGCGCAGTTCGAAGCCGATCTGACTGAACTCGACGAGGCGGATGCCCGCGAAATGCTCGCCGACGCAGGTCTTGAGGAATCCGGCCTCGACCAGCTGGCGCGCGTCGGCTACGACACGCTCGGCCTGTCCACCTTCCTCACCGCAGGCGAGAAGGAAGTGCGCGCATGGCAGATCCACAAGGGCTACACCGCCCCGCAGGCCGCCGGCGTGATCCACACTGACTTCGAAAAGGGCTTCATCAAGGCCGATATCGTCTCCTATGACGATTTCGTGGCTGCCGACGGCTCCATGACGAAGATCAAGGAGGAAGGCAAGCTCCGCCAGGAAGGCCGCGACTACGTCATGCAGGACGGTGACATCGTCGAATTTAAGTTCAACGTCTCCAAGGGCAAGTGAGGCTCGCTCCCGCTCCATGATATGAAAGGCGTCCGGATCGTTGGATTCGGGCGCCTTTTCGTATGGATGCCTTGTGAATTGCGGTTTTTCCTGCTATGTGTGGAAGCCATGGATATTGCGCATGGGCGTCGGGACGATGATACGGAACGTTCCCGGATGAAGAAGAAGGACGCCGTCATGACGTTGCGCGACTGCCCGCGCGGCGTACGCGTCGTTGTGGACGGCGTCGATTTGGATGACCGGCACAGGTTTCGTCTGCGCGAGATCGGCTTGGCGCGGGGCGTGGAGCTGCGGGTCGTGCAACGAGGCGTCTTCGGCGGACGCGTCATCGCGTTCGGCGGCGAACGCGTCGCTTTGGACGGGGATACGGCCCGCGCCGTCCGCGTGAGGCCCATATGTGACGGAGCCAAGCGGAATGATGGGAATGGGGATACGGACGAATGCTGAACCTGCGCAGTCTCAGAGGTGACGAATGCTGCCATCCGCAAAGCGATGACGCATGCTGCCGCGCCGACGGCGATGTCCATGGCGGTGCCCATGGCGGGGCCGCGAAGCGTGTGGTGTTCATCGGCAATCCGAACGTCGGGAAATCGTCGATGTTCAACGCGCTGCTTGGGGCGAAGACCCGCACGATGAACGCGCCGGGCACCACCGTGTCCATCACCTGCGGACGATACCGTTACGAGAAAGGCTCGGCGGAGTCCGGGAAGCCGCTGTTCTGGCAGTTCGTGGACACGCCGGGCACCTATTCGCTGCTGCCGATGAGCCCAGACGAACAGGTCGCCGTCGATGCGCTGACCGGCGCTTCGGGCATGCCCGCGCCAGATCTGGTCGTTGTGGTGCTCGACGCCACCGCGATGTCGCGATCCCTGTATCTGCTGTCGATGGTGGTGGAGCTTGGCCTGCCGACCGTGGTGGCGCTCACCATGGACGATCTCGCGTCCCGCAACGGTTGCGGCGTCGACCCCGACCGCCTGTCCCGCCTGCTGGACGGCATGCCGGTCGTCGCGGTCGACGGGCGTACCGGGGAAGGCGGAAAGGCCTTGGCCGACGCGATCGCGGATGGCTTCTCCGGCACGCCCGTTCCCCATGGACTGAGCACATGGCAGGGAACGGCGGCGGATTCCGACGATCCGGCCGCCGATATGCGGGCCTGGGCCGAATCACGCGCCGACGCCCGCCTGAATTGGACGGCCGGCATATTACGTGGACTTGACGTGCATGCGAACGAACGCGTCACGGTATCCGACCGCATCGATCGGGTGCTTCTGCATCCCGTATTCGGCATCATCGTGTTCCTCGCGGTCCTTTTCACGGTGTTCCAAGCCACGACCACGCTTGCCAGCCCCATGCAGGATTGGATCGACGTGACGTTCCGAGGCTGGTGCGCGGACGGCATCGACCGGCTGCTCGGCCTGTTCGGCCCGGCCGCTGAAAGGGGATGGCTGCGCTCGCTGACGGTGGATGGTCTGCTCGACGGCGTGATCACGGTGCTGACGTTCATCCCGACGATGGGCATCATGTTCCTGCTGCTGTCGATGCTGGAGGATTCCGGCTATATGGCGCGTGCCGCGTTCGTGATGGACCGCGCCATGCGCGCCTTGGGACTGGACGGACGCGCGTTTCTGCCGATCATCGTCGGATTCGGCTGCAACCTGCCGGCATTGGCGGCCACACGCACATTGTCCGATTCCCGGCAGCGGGTCCTGACGGGGATGCTGGTCCCGTTCGCGGCCTGTTCCGCGCGCCTGTCGGTGTTTCTGGTCCTCGCCCATGCGTTCTTCCCGAAATACGCCGGACTGGTGGTGTTCCTCATGTATGTGGCATCGGTGGCGGTCATCCTGCTGGTCGGCGTGCTGCTGCGCCACACCATGTTCCGTGGGCTTGAGCCGGAGCCGTTGATGCTGGCGCTTCCCGCATACCAGTGCCCGCGCGCGGTGCAGCTGGTACGTTCGGTGCTGTTGCGCCTGTGGGGGTTCATCCGGGGAGCCAGCGTGATCATCATCGCCATGATCATGGTGCTGTGGCTGCTGCAGGGCATTCCCATGAAGGCCGATGCGGGCGGCTTCGCGCACGTCGACGATGTGCATGATTCCGCATACGGCGTGCTCGCGGACACGGTCGCCCCCGTGTTCGCACCGGCCGGATTCGACGACTGGCATGCCTCGGCCGCGCTGATCACCGGATTCGTGGCCAAGGAGGTCGTGGTCGGCTCGATGTCCCAGGCGTATCACGCGGACGAGTCTGACGATGCCGCCGGGAATCGCGGCGGCGAGGGAACATTGGGGCAGAAGCTGCGCGTCTCGTTCGAAAGGTCGTCGCACGGCCACGGCAGGGCGGCCGCTATCGCGTTCCTCCTGTTCACACTCGCCTACACGCCATGCCTGGCGACGGTCGCGGAGATGAGACGGCAGTTCGGCACGAGGGTCGCGGCGCGTTCCGTGCTGCTGAGCTTGACCGTGGCGTACGTGATCGCCGTCGTGGCCTTCCAATCACTGCGATTGGTATGGTGATCCACACATGGCATGGAACGGCATGTCCGCGCGCATGTCCACGCATGGATGGCGTCGCGCGCGCCGACCGTCCGCTTCGGATGAAGACCGTCATCCGGACCATCATCCGGACGATATCGTCGCATGCGTCGCCGAAGACGTCTCCGCCGGATTGACGGTGCGACAGATCGCCGACAAGCGGCGTCTGCCTGTCGATTTCATAGACATGGCCATCGGCCGTGCACGGAAGCGTGGCCTGCTTGAGGTGGTGGACATGGAATCGTCCGGACATGTCTGCGGCGAATCGATATGCCGGCCCGATCCGGATTCGTTGGTCTGTGCCGGATGTCCATTCAGGATATTCCCATCCTCAAGGTCGTAGAATGGGCGGGAAATGACGAGAGCATCGACTTACGCTGATTCGCAGGGGTGTGGCGCATATGGACTATCAAAACGTTGAACAACCTTCCGTACCCCGCCGAAGGGTCTGGCCGATCGTCCTTGCCGTTGTCGTGGCGCTCGTCGTGGCATGCGGCGTCGGCGCGTGCGTCTACCGCGGCAAACAGCAGGAGGCATTAGCCGCGTGCCGCCAATCGCTTGCGGAATTCAGCACGGCACGCAAGGCCGTGCTCGACACGTCGGACAACAGCGGAGAATTGCAGAAACTGGCCCGTGACGTGTTCGGAGTGGACGACATCCTCGACGCGTTCGCGGATGCGGCCACCAGCGCCGAGAACACGGTCGATGTGGAAGGCTGCAAGGCGAACGCCACCATCACGCAGCTCAATCTCGTGGCGAAGACATTGGATGGCGCCACGGATTCCCTCAATACGAGCCTGAAGAACATCCGTGAGAAGAAATCCACGGATTCATCGCAGAAAGCCAAAGATGATTCGGACGGATCGACGGATAGCGCATCATCCGGCCAGTCATCCGACGGACAGCAGGAAAGCTCCTCCGGCACTGGGCAGTTGGACGAGTCGAAGAAGGAGCTGCAGCAGTCGATCGACAAGGCTGACAAGTTGGTGGACCGGCTCAGCAAGGACGACACGTTGACGCTGACGGGACGCAAGCTGATGTCCGCGCTGTCCAAGGCGGTGGATTCCGGCCGGAAGCTCATCGAAAACAGTGACATCAAGGACTCCAAATACTACAAGGCGGCCAAGGTCACGCTCGACGAGGCCATCGACATGGCCGACAACTGGGTAAACAGCCAGGCGGCCAAGGCACAGTAGACCCCAACGAAGTTCGTTATCTGGTCGCCTTGCAAGCATGGACGTTCCGGCGGGACTACCTGCGTTTGACCGCGGCGTCGATTAGCCGCGTCAACGGCAGCAGATAGAGGAACACGGCCATCAATATGCTGGACGTGGGTGCGTCGACCGAAGCCAGCGGCACTCCGCTTGCGATCGACCATGGAACAAGCGGAGCCACCACCACGGCGGTGTCCTCAAGATTGATCGCCTTGCGTTGTCCATCGGATTCCAGATGGTCGCATAACTGGTGCGTCAGCATGATGGACAGCGTCTGATTGCAGGCGATGGCGCCGGTTGCGACGGACGCGGCCAATGTGGCGCCGAAAACGCTGATGTGACTCGCCATCGAAGAGACGAGACGATGCGCTCCGCTCAACAGTCCGGTTTCCTGGAAAATGCCGGAATACGAAGACGAGATGCAGACGATTAGCATCACTTTGACCATCGAACCGATACCGCCGCCATCAACAAGCGGCGCGACCTGCGCGTCGGCACAATGGAAACCGAATAGCAGCGCACGTCCAATTTCCGACCAACCCAAATGCTGCACGAACAGGCAGATCGGCAGCGCGGACAGTGCGCTGGCTCCCATAGTGACACGCACGTCGACCCTCGCGATCGCGAGGATGACGAGCGCCACGGCAGGAACGACCGTCACCCAATGCAGGTCGAACGCCCTGGAGAACAGAGCGGCGATGTCCACCGATCCGGCGGACGGGTGGGTGCACAGCGCCATGGCCGCATATATCGCGCAGGACAGTGCGAACGGCACGGCCGCTGTCCGGAGCATCAGACGGATATTGTCGAAGATGTTCGTATGAGTGAGCGTCTTGACCAGTTGCGCGCTGGTGGAGACGGGCGAGCATCGGTCGCCGAAATAGATCCCGGAAAGGATGGCGCCTCCCAGCAGCATCGGCGGAATGTTCATGGACGTGCCGAGGGTCATGGTGATGACGCCCATGGTGGCCGCCGAAGCGAACGACGAGCCGGTCAGCAGAGACATCAGGCAGTTGAGCAGGAACGTGAGCAGAATTACCACATGCGGCCGCACCAGGCCGGTCGCGTTCGCCACGATAAACGGCACGGTGCCTGCCGCTCGCCACAAGGTGGTGAGTATGCCGATCAGCACGAAGGTCACCACTATGATGCTGGCGGCGCGCATGGTGGCCAATCCTTTGGTGATCATCGGCTTGAACGCATGTCCGGTCAATCTTCCGTGCGCGAGGAAGATCACCACGCCGGCCAGCAGCGCCGGGATGATGGATACGCCGCACGCTATACATGCGATGAGTGTGGCGCAGAACAGCAGCAGGGCGACGATTTCCGGCATGGTTCCTCTTTCTTATGGACGTGTCGATCCGCCCATATGGTCGATTGTCACGACGATTCCGCCGTGTTCCGAGATTGTGCTTCGGAATTTCTTCCAGCGACGGACACGGTCAGATTAACAGGATTATCACGTTGTTCTTTGGTTCGCGTCACAGGTAAAATACTGTGCATGAATTTCCTGAGCATGGATTACTTCATCATGGTCGCCAAGGAACGAAGCTTCACCAAGGCGGCGAAACGTCTAGGCATCGCACAGCAGACGCTCAGCGCGCACATCGCGAACCTCGAACGGGAGGTGGGATGCGAGCTGTTCGTCCGTCATGTGCCATTGGAGCTGACCTATGCGGGAAGGACGTTCCTGCGGTACGCCAACGGATTCCAACGTGAGCATGCGATGATGATGCAGGAATTTGGCGATATCGCGCACGACGAGTCGGGTGTGCTGCGCGTGGCAGTCGGGCACACCAGGGGACAGGCCATCATGCCGCGCGTCATCGCCGCATTCCAGAGGAAGCGTCCAGGTATCGCCATCGACATGATCGAGGGCGTGAACGAATCACATGGTCGAAGGTTGGCCGACGGAGAGGTGGATCTCGCCATTGCGCATTTCGCCCACGCGATACCGGGGGTGGAGCTCATCGACTTCTACGATGAGGAGATGCAACTGGTCATATCACGTTCCCTGTGGATGCAGGTGGTGGGCCGATCGCCGGGCGAGGCCGAGGCGCGCATCGCCCGGGGCGACCTGACGCCGTTAAGCCAATGCCCGTTCGTGCTCGGCCACTGCAACGACATCGACGGCCGTATCGGCGACGAACTGTTCCAGCGGTCGGGATTCCGTCCCATAGTCAAAGTGCGGTCCGACAACATGCAGACCCTGCTCGCACTGGCGAAGCTGGGCGTCGGAGCGACTCTGATGGTCCGCCAGTTCCTGCACGGAACACAGGATGACGGGGCCCTGTCCGAAATCAAAGTGCTTCCACTTGGGCAAAGCGCACGGTATTCCATCGATTTCGGCATCCGCAGACAGGACTACCGATGGAGCGCGTTGAACGATTTCATGACGGTGGCCCGTGCGACGGTGGGCGCGTAGGCGTTGTCCGGATTCGGGCGGAAACGATTCCGGTGGATTTGCCTCCCGGTGGATTTGCCTCAAGTCGACTTGAAGTTGCTATGCTGGGCCTCAACAGCGAAGAAAGAAGCAATCAAGGAGGATCATGACCGAATTCGACATCGCCTCACTGGACGGATTGACCCATCGCACCGACAATAAGCAGGCTCCGGAGGTGTATTTCACGCCCCTGATCACGCCGGACAGTCTGCTTGCCGCCTACCACGCGCTCGACACCAAGCCGGAAGGCCGCGTGGCCATCAAGATCCACTCCGGCGAATCGGAGCGATCCAACAACCTCAATCCGGCGCTCGTCAAGGATCTCGTGCGGGAGATCGGCGGCACGCTCGTGGAATGCGCCACCGCATACGACGGCAATCGCGAGACTCCGGAGAAAAGCCTTGCCGTGTTCAAGGAACGTGGATACGCCGACATCGCGCCGATCCAGATCATGGACATGGGCGGCGAAATCGAGATTCCAGTGGCCAAGCACCGTCACATCGCATACGACATCGTCGGCAAGCATATCGACGACTACGATTCCATCTTCGTGCTCTCGCATTTCAAGGGGCATCCGATGGGCGGCTTCGGCGGCGCGCTCAAAAACGTGTCCATCGGCATCGCATCGTCGAACGGCAAACGCTGGATCCATTCCGCGGGCGTGGCCACCAACCACTGGGTGGAAGCCGACCAAGATGACTTCCTCGAATCGATGGCTGAAGCCGACGAAGCAGTGATCAGCCACATGCATGGCAACATGATGTATCTGAACGTCATGAACCGCCTGTCCGTGGACTGCGACTGTTTCCCCGCCCCCTCCGAACCGGACATGCACGATATCGGCGTGTTGTCATCGCTTGACCCGGTGGCGCTCGATCAGGCATGCGTGGATCTCGTCCATATCGCCCCCGACGGCGCGTCCGTCACCGAACGCATCGCTTCCCGCCACGGCGAGCACACGCTCGAATACGCCGAAGAACTCGGCATCGGTTCGCGCGCGTACCGTCTGACAGTGCTCGACTGAAATGGGCGTGGACATGAACGAGGCGTCGCCGCGGACCGCGGACAAGGCGATCGCACGCTTGGCGACGCTGCTTGGGGACGATACCCGAGAACGGGTGTTCGTGGCCATCGACGGTCCATGCGCGTCAGGCAAGACCACGTTCGCCCAAATCCTCAACGAACGGTTCGGTGGCAATGTGCTGCATATGGACGATTTCTTCCTGCGTCCGGAGCAGCGCATGCCGGAACGTCTGGCTGAACCTGGTGGCAACGTGGACCGCGAGCGGTTCGAGACGGAGACGTTGGCGCCGCTTGCCGACGGGAAAGCCGCGCGATACCGACCTTGGGATTGCCATGCGGGCGATTTCGCCGCTTCACGCACCGTGGAACCGGCACGGCTGACCGTCGTGGAGGGCAGCTACAGCATGCATCCCGCCTTGCGTGGGTATTACGATTTCATGATCTGTCTTGCGATCGACCCGGCCGAGCAATTGCATCGGCTCGAGTCACGCAACCCCCGTATGCTGCGACGGTTCGTCGACGAGTGGATTCCGCTGGAGAACCGCTATTTCGAAGCGACCGACGTTCGAACTGCCGCCGATATGCTGGTCGACACTGCATTGCCGAACGATGCATGACGATTAACGAAGAGAAGCAAACAAAAGGAGAATGAACATGTCTGATTCCGCAACCATATCCGTGCGTTCCCTGCGCCGCGCCGACCTGCCGAAGCTGAGCCTGACCACCAAGGCCGCGGCGACGCTGCTGGCCATTGCGGCCGCGGTCGCGCTGCCGCAGTTGTTCCATGTCATCGGAGCGGTGTCCGGGCAGGGCACCGCTTTGGGCGTGGCGTTCCTGCCGATGCACCTGCCGATCATCTTCGTTGGGCTGATCGCCGGTCCCGCCGTCGGCGCGATCGCCGGCGCTGCGGCGCCGCTTGTCAGCTTCCTGCTGTCCGGCATGCCGATGCTGGCCATGCTGCCGCTGATGATGGTTGAGCTGTGCGCATATGGACTCGTGGCCGGCCTGCTGCGTTCGGTCAGGCTGCCGGGTCTGGCCAAAGTGATTGTCGCGCAGTTGGCAGGTCGAGTGGCATTGACCGTGGCCACGGCGATTGCCGTGTTCGCCTTCGGTTCGTCCAACGCCATCGCCGCCACTTGGACGAGTGATCTGGCCGCCGGCCTGCCGGGACTCGCACTGCAGTGGGCGCTGATTCCGCTTGCCGCATACTGGACCGAATCGTTGATCGCCAAGCGCGGACGCTGAACCGTGCCGTTCGGACGTGGTGATTCAACCACGTTCTGAACAAGCCTGACATTTCCGGGAGCCAAGCCGTTAAGCTTGGCTCCCGTTGTCATATAAACCCGGAAATTGAGGAAAGTGGTCATGATCGCAGGAGTGTCCGTCGTCACCTTGCTGTTGGTGCTTGTCGCCGGAATCGGCGCGGGATTCGTCGGATACGCCGTCGGAGCCTCCTCTCTGATCTCCTACCCGGCGCTGCTGGCGTTCGGCATTCCGCCGGTGCTGTCCAACACCACGAACACGGTGGGCGTGTGCGGCACCGGCATCGGCGGGCTGCTGGCCGCGCGCAAGGAGCTCAAAGGTCAAGGGCGCCGCGTGGCCGTCTATGCGTGCATAGGATTGGTCGGAGGCATCATCGGTGGCCTGCTGCTGTTGGAATTGCCGGCGAAGGTCTTCGAATTCGCGGTGCCGCCGCTCATCCTGTTCAGCGCGTTGATCATCGCGCTCAACCCGCGGAAGAAAGCGGCCGCGCGCGACGCCGTCGCGCAGGCGTTGCCTCAATCACAGCAGGGCGAACGCGCCGCACGAATTGCCAGCAGGACGGCCAATGGCAGTCTTCGCAACGACCCGTGGTGGCTGTGGGTCGGCGTGAGCTTCGTCGGCATCTATTCCGGATATTTCGGTGCCGCCGCCGGCACCCTCGCCCTGGCGATCCTCGACCTCGGCAAGATCGGCCCGTTCCACCAGATCAACGCGCTGAAAACCGTGGTCGGCTTCGGCGCGAACATCTCCGCCGCGATCATGTTCATCTGCCGTGGCTCCGTCTACTGGCCGTTCGCCATCGCCATGTGCCTGGGCTGCATCATCGGCAGTTCCATCGCCCCTCCGGTCACACGCCATATCCCCGAGAACATCATGCGCGCCGCCGCCGTGCTCACCGGCATCGTCCTCGCCGTCAAGCTTGGCTGTAGCACCTATTTCTAAAAGCCTTTGGTTCCGGAGTGTGGCGTGTGACCGTGCGGCTGCGCTCCGGAACGACAATTTCCGGTTCCTCGTGTGCCGAGATTCGTCTTGGCCTGGTGACTTGCGGCGGGTTTGTTCCCAAGCGGGTGTTCCGTAGGTGGTTTTTCGCTTCCGTAGGTGGTTGCCGGAGGAAAGGCGTTTGAGAAACGGCTTAAATTAAGCCATTCTCAGACACCAATACCAGAACCAACCACCTACGGAACCACAAAACCACCTACGGAATTGAGTCTGGCAACGGTGTTTGGCGCTTTTACTGAAGATGGTGAAAAACGGTATATGCCGCTTCGAGTGGCTCGATTATTTCGAATATCTGAAAAGAGTAGGAACCCCCCCATTAGATAAGTGTCGATAGTGCCCGCATGACGATATCTACATCCTTGTTTTCCAGCTCGCGAATGACGTGCAGATAGGTTTCCTGAGTTGTAGTCATGCTGGCATGGCCTAGACGGCGTGACACGCTGGCGATCGATACGCCGGCGAACAGCAGCAGCGATGCGTGTGTATGGCGTAGACCATGGACGGAAATAACTGGCACGTCCACGTTTCTGCAATGTTTTGCAAGCACGTCGTTGGCTGTTGAGTTGTAGACCTTGCCGTGCACGAAAATAGGTTTATCATGCGGAAGATCCTTGAGTAATCCAGACATTTGCATGATGAGTTGCCAGTCGAGTTGCACTTTACGCACGGATGATTCGTTTTTCGTGGGTACGAAACCGCCGCCGTTTTTATAATCCCAAGTTTTGTTGACGGAAAGCGTCTGGTGTGCGAAATCAAAGTCATCGGGTGTGAGCCCAAGCGCCTCAGAGAATCGGAGTCCGGTTTTCGCGATAAGGAGGATAAGCCAATCCCAGCTTGCCTCGGCCCCAAGATCAAGGTCCGCGAGCATGGCATGCAGCTCGAATTGGTTGAGATACTTCATTTTCTTAATGCGTGGCTGCTTGCCTTTGATGATGACTTTGCGCGTTGGATCACGGGGTATGAGTCCTTCATCGACGGCATCGAGAATGGCGCCTTTGATCTGATGGTGAAAATCCATGGTGGTTTGGCGCTCATGATGTTGTGCATATCCGTTGATGAGCTGCTGGTATGCGGTTCGATCCATATCGGTGAGTCTGAGTTCAGGGATGAGCTTGCCGAGCCAGGATTGCGTAAGTCGATATTTGCCCATGGTCACGTCTCTGATGGCGCCTTCCTTGTACGTTCTCACCCACTGGGCGTAGTAGTCGCAGAACAGCGATTCTGATGTGATGGTTTCCTGCATGAGATGCGCCTTTCTGAAAATAGGGGATTGGCGCAGCCATCATACTTACGCTGATGAAGGGTGATGAGCGAGTCCAGACGGTCGAAGAACTCTGAAATAATGACCTGCTCTTCACGGCTAGGGAATGTGACCACTCCTTTCAGAGCATTCTCCGCAGTGACCTTCATGTCATTCTTTGCCCCTTTGTTGACCAAAGGATGCATGTAATTATTCATTCGCTCGTGCTGTTCAAAATACACTTGAATGAAATTGGTATGAACATTATCCTGCGGGCGATAAACCGCATATAGAGTTGAGACGATGCCCGGAATTCCTTTATTTACTTTGATAATTCCGTACGGATTCGAATTCAATGGTGATTTCGTGTACACGATGTCGCCAGTATTGACAATTCCGTAATTCAAAACAGATGATCCAGCAAATGAACGTCCCTGGAATGCAATTTGATTTACTATGCCATACTCGCCGGAGACGGATAAAACATCTTCCTTATTGAATCTGCCGTCAACATTTTTGGCGGTTGAGACAACAACGTAGTCTTCCAGCTTACGCTGTTCCCAAGCGGGGGTGCGGTATTCTTGTGAAAGATGTGCAGTCGCTCGTGGAGCCGCGCATTTTGCCGGCACCGCAATGAGGAGGGATAGATGAACAAGCAGCAGCTCGCTTCGAAAATCTGGGAGTCCGCCAATAAGATGCGTTCCAAGATTGAGGCGAACGAATACAAGGATTACATTCTTGGTTTCATCTTCTACAAGTTCCTTTCAGAGACCGAGCTGATGCGCTTGAAAGCCAGCGATTTCACCGATGATCAGATGCCGCAGCTTACGGAGGATAATCCGGACATTGTGGAATTCGTGCAGGGTGAGTGTGGCTACTTCATTGCCTATGACAATCTGTTCTCCACATGGATCAAAAAAGGTAATGATTTTGAGATTTCCAACGTTCGTGATGCTCTTTCGGCGTTCTCCCGCAATATCAATCCGGCGCACAAGAAAGTGTTCGACGGTATTTTCGACACTCTGCAGACTGGACTTTCCAAGCTTGGCACCGATGCGAGGAGCCAGTCCAAGGCCGCGCGAGACCTGATTTATCTCATTAAGGACATTCCGATGGATAGCCGTCAGGATTATGACGTGCTTGGCTTCATTTACGAATATCTCATCAGCAATTTTGCCGCCAATGCGGGCAAGAAGGCCGGCGAGTTCTACACACCGTCCGAGGTCTCCCAGCTGATGAGCGAAATCGTCGCCTGGCATTTGCAGGGGTGCGAGCAGATCAAGATCTACGATCCGACTTCCGGTTCCGGCTCTTTGCTGATTCATATTGGCCAGGCTGTGGCTCGGCGCAACGGCAATCCGGATTCCATCATGTATTACGCGCAGGAACTTAAGGAGAACACCTACAACCTGACGCGTATGAATCTGGTGATGCGCGGCATTCTTCCCGACAACATCGTTGCCCGCAACGGTGACACGTTGGAAGACGACTGGCCGTGGTTCGACACGTTGGAGAACAAGGAGGAAACGTACAATCCGTTGTTCGTGGATGCGGTGGTTTCCAACCCGCCCTACTCGCAGAATTGGGATCCCACTGACAAGGAGATCGATCCACGCTTCAGTTATGGCATAGCACCGAAGTCCAAGGCGGATTATGCGTTCCTGCTCCACGACTTGTACCATCTGCGTGCCGATGGCATCATGACCATCGTTCTGCCGCACGGTGTGCTGTTCCGCGGTGGCGAGGAAGGCCAGATTCGTAAGAATCTGATTGAAAACCACCATATTCAGGCGATTATCGGCCTTCCGGCGAATATTTTCTTCGGTACGGGCATCCCCACCATCGTGATGGTGCTGCGCAAGAAACGCGATGACGACAGGGTGCTCATTGTTGACGCGTCGAAACATTTCATCAAGGACGGCAAGAACAACAAGCTACAGGCTTCTGACATCAAACGCATTGTCGACGTGGTGTCGAACAACCGCACGGTGCCCAAATTCAGCCGTCTGGTGTCCATTGACGAGATTCGCGCCAATGATTACAACCTCAACATTCCCCGGTATGTTGATTCGTCTGAGAATGCGGAGACGTGGGATGTGTACGCTTCGATGTTCGGTGGCGTTCCGAAGAGCGAAGTCGAGCAGCTTGGGGAATATTGGAACGCCTGGCCGAGTCTGAAGGCTGAGCTGTTCCGTGATAATGGTGCTTGCTATGCCTGTGACCATGATGATATCGCCACTGTGGTGCGCAATAATGCCGACGTACAGGCGTTCATTGCCTCGTATGGACAAGCCATTTCCGACCTGCCTGCTGACTTGCGCTCCCGTTTGGTGGAGCATCCTGAACAGGTGGATGCGCTCGGGCAGGAAACGGCCATTGGCAAGGAATTGGATGCGATGGTTGCCGATATCGCGCTGATCGACCCGTATGACGCCTATCAGAAGCTTGATGATGCTTGGGGCGGCATCTCCATTGATTTGGAAGTGCTGGGTTCCGAAGGTTTCGATGCGGTAAGAGCCGTGGACCCGAACATGGTCATCAAGAAAAAAGGCGGCAAGGATGTGGAAGTGCAGGATGGCTGGATTGGCCGCGTTCTGCCCTTCGACTTGGTTCAACGTGAGCTGCTGCACGATGATTTGGCCGCGATCGAGGCGGACGAACGCCGTGTGCAGGACATTGATTCCGAGATTGAAACCATTTTGGAAGGCTTCGATGAGGATGACAAGCAGAACAGCGATGCGATCAATCAGGACGGTGACGCCTTCGTTGCCGCCGAGCTGAAGAAAGCGGTTAAGGCGATCGGCAAGAATCCGGTTTCCGATTTTGAGCGCGGCTTGGTGCAGGCCCAAAAGCTGTTCGATGAGTCAAAGAAACTGAAGTCCGGTATCAAAACCAAGCGAAATGCGTTGGAGGAGAAGACCTGCGATGCGATCAAGGCGTTGAGTGATGACGAAGCCAGAAGGTTGCTGGAAGCCAAGTGGATTACACCATTGCAGAAGCAGCTGGAGGCATTGCCGAATGCTGTGATCGACGAGTTCATCGGCAAAGTGAACGCGTTGAAGAACAAGTATGCCACCACATATGCCGATGTATGCGGCCAAATCGATGAAGCGGAGAAGGAATTGGCTGGAATGCTGGGCGATTTGACCGGCAATGCTCGCGATATGGCGGGTCTGGAAGAGCTCAAAGCACTGCTCGGGGGTGAATGATATGGCCGAACAGCATGAAAAAGCGTTGGTTCCGCAGATTCGTTTCACTGGTTTTACTGACCCTTGGGAACAGCGTAAGCTGGGGCAACATCTTAAGCTCAGTCGAGAACTTGGACATACTGGGGTTGATGCTCGAAAACTTACGGTAAAGCTTTGGGGTAAAGGAGTCGTTGAAAAAACTGATTTATATGGGGGGAGTGCCCAAACTCAATACTATATTCGTCATGCCGGCCAGTTTATGTATGGCAAGCTTGATTTTCTTCATGCTGCCTTTGGCGTCGTGCCTGATAAGTTGGATTGTTTTGAATCAACTCTTGACTCGCCTGCATTTGACATTGAAGGCTTAGACTCAAGTTTTTTACTGAATTTGGTAACACAAGAAGACTTCTATCTGAAAAACGGAAATATTGCCAATGGAAGCCGAAAAGCTAAACGTATTCATGAGGAAACATTTCTGAATATGGAAATCCGCGCTCCAGAACTTGTAGAGCAACGCCGAATCGGTGCGTTCCTCGACCGTCTGGATTCGCTCATCACCCTTCATCAGCGTAAGTATGACGCGCTTTGCGTGCTGAAAAAATCCATGCTCGACAAAATGTTCCCTAAAGGGGGTTCGCTGTATCCGGAGATTCGTTTCGCCGGTTTCACTGACCCTTGGGAACAGCGTAAGCTGGGGGAACTGTTTGAGGAGAGCGATGAACGAGCTTCTGATAGAGAGATTTTGTCTGTCAGCGTAGCTAACGGGATATATCCAGCGTCTGAGTCCGATAGGGAAACGAATCCTGGGGCGAGTCTCGCGAACTACAAAGTAGTGCATTCCGGAGATGTCGTTTACAACAGTATGCGTATGTGGCAGGGAGCTGTAGATGCAAGTCGGTACGACGGCATCGTAAGCCCCGCATACGTAGTAGCAAAGCCTAATTCCGAGGTTTATGCACGATTCTTTGCGCGCCTTCTCAGACAGCCGATGTTGCTGAAACAGTATCAACAGGTTTCACAGGGCAATTCCAAGGACACTCAAGTTTTGAAATTCGATGACTTCGCTTCAATCGAAATTTCTATGCCTGCCTCGGAAAACGAGCAACGCCAAATCGGCGCGTTCTTCGACCGTCTGGACTCGCTCATCACCCTTCATCAGCGTAAGCTCGAATTACTGCGGAATATCAAGAAATCCATGCTCGACAAGATGTTTGTATAGGGGTGTTCATGGCAACAATCACGTTATTTCACGGTTCTCCGTACGAATCCGTGACCCCCGAATACGGTTTAGGCAATGACAAACACGACTACGGCCGTGGTTTCTATCTGACCGCGAATGTGGAACTGGCCAAGGAATGGGCCGTGTGCAGGCCGGATGAATCCAACGGCTGGGTCCACCAGTACGAACTGGACACGAATGGGCTGCGCATCCTGGATTTTCAGGAGCATAGCGTGCTTACTTGGCTGGCTGAGCTGATGAAGCATCGTGATGCCGCTGATTCCAAGCGCTATCGTGTGCTGGCTGCGAAGTTCATCGCCCAATACGGCATCGATACCAGCGGCTATGACGTCATCAAAGGCTGGCGTGCGAACGCCTCGTATTTTTATATCGCCAAAGAATTCGTCCGAGACAATGTGGACGTCGATATCTTGGAGGAACTGCTGTCGCTTGGAGGTCTGGGCATCCAGTATTGCGTCAAGACCGCAAAGGCGTACAGGCAACTGCGCGAAGTCCCGGACGGCCTGCTTTCCGTCAGCTACGGCGAATTCAACGACAAATACAATCAGAGGGATGTTGAGGCACGGCAGAACATGCGCGACCTCATCGATTCCGATGCCAATACGGTGACCAACGTGTTCAGCACGTTGCTCTAGGGGTGATGACAATGCGGGCATATCCAGAGGTCTACCGGGATGATGTGGTGGAAACTCAAGGCAAGCTTTTCGACTACGTGGCACAGTCGTTTCCGGGCAAGAGCACGGAGGACTTCATCACCGTATATATGGCGAGCAAAACACGCAAAAGCATTGATGAGGCCAAAGCCTACGTCAACACGATGGATGCGAAAGAGCTGTGGAAGTATTTCACCGAGACCGAGCACTACCAGTTGAAGGACGGCAGGGCGCTCGAAGGGTTCATGCCTGATTGGATTGGCGAATTCTACGCCTACTACCAATGGTTCTACGCCATTCCCAGTGCTGAAGTGATCGCCAAGGTGCCGCTGGACTTCCTGAAGAAAGCCTATTTCGGGCTTCATGATCTCGATCTGGAGCTTGCGGTGCGGAAAGTCGGCGAAGAATGACGGACATCATCTGCTTCCATAATCCCGATGAGGAGAACGGATACCTGAGCAACTGGTATCCATCGCGCTTCGTTGTGGATGATGTCGAGTTTTCCTCGATGGAACAGTACATGATGTACCGCAAAGCCTGCTGTTTCAACGATGCCGAAACAGCCGCGCGGATTCTTCGAACCAGCGACGTGGCCGAGATCAAACGACTTGGCCGACTGGTAGCCGGTTATGACGATCACGTATGGAACGGCGTTCGCCAAATCGAAGTCTATGAAGGATTGCTTGCCAAATTCAGTCAGAACGCCGAACTCGGTGCGCAACTCGTAGCGACCGGCAATGCGATATTGGCGGAATGCGCCGTCAAAGACCGCATCTGGGGCATCGGCTTGTCAATGCATGACCCAGCCAGGCTCGATCCAGCCCAATGGCGCGGTCAGAACCTGCTCGGATACGCTCTAATGCTCACAAGAAGGAAGCTCGACCGCATACATGAGCGATAATGCGGCCGTTTTCCCGTATCAATCGCCCCCCCCCGCTTGGGAACAGCGTAAGCTGGGGGAAGTTGCACGTAGGGTTACCCGAAAGAATGAGAACGGCGATTCCGATCTTCCTCTTACCATTTCTGCTCAGTACGGCTTGGTGGATCAGAGAACTTTTTTCAACAGCCAGGTTGCAAGCAAGGATATGAGTGGATACTTCCTTCTGCATAGGGGAGAATTTGCCTATAACAAGAGCACCTCGACCGACAGCCCATGGGGAGCGATAAAAAGACTGGAAAAGTATGACATGGGCTGCGTCTCGACACTGTATATCTGCTTTGAATTGCTTTCTGGAGATCCTGATTTCTTAGTCACATACTACGAGACTGATAGATGGTATAAGTCCGTTCAATTAATCGCGGCTGAAGGAGCCAGAAACCATGGATTGCTCAACATTGCTCCAGATGATTTCTTTGAAACGCAGATCTGCATTCCCAAAAGAATTGATGAGCAGCGCCGAATCGGTGCGTTCTTCGACCGTCTGGACTCGCTCATCACCCTTCATCAGCGTAAGTATTGTGGTGTTGTTTCTTGGATGTTAGGGGTTGCGCTCGTAAGATTGAGCTCGGAAAAGTGATGGTGCGTTCGGGGAGATGGAACATGTTCTACGATAAGGAATCGGATTTCGAAGACGATCTGGTCGCGGTGCTGAAACGCCATGGGTGGACCGATGGTGTGTTGGAATACCCGACTGAACAGGATCTCATCGACAACTGGGCTAACATCCTATTCGACAACAACAAAGGCATTGATCGCCTGAACGGGCAGCGCCTTACCAAGGGTGAGATGGCGCAGATCCTTGAACAGATCGAAACATTGCGCACGCCATTGGCGTTGAACTCCTTCATCAACGGCAAAACCGTGTCCATCAAACGTGACAATCCCGCAGACACAGCACATTTCGGTAAGGAAATCAGCCTGAAGATCTACGATCGCCAGGAAATCGCCGCTGGGCAAAGCCGGTACCAAATCGCAAGACAGCCGATGTATCCGGCAAAAAACAAAATGCTGAACGATCGTAGAGGAGACGTCTGCCTGCTCATCAACGGCATGCCGGTCATCCATATCGAACTGAAGAAAAGCGGCATTCCCATAAGCCAGGCCACCAATCAAATCGCCAAATACGCGCATGAAGGCGTGTTCACCGGGCTGTTCAGACTCGTGCAGGTCTTCGTGGCCATGAATCCGGATGATGCCGTGTACTTCGCCAATCCCGGTGAAGGCGATTTCAACAGCAACTACTTCTTCCACTGGGCTGACTTCAACAATGAGCCCATAGCGGCGAACAACCATGTCGGGCAGGATGAATGGAAGCGTTTCACATCTGATCTGCTATCCATTCCCATGGCACACCAGCTCATCGGGTTCTATACGGTCGCCGATTCCGCAGACGGATGCCTCAAAGTGCTACGCAGCTACCAATACCAGGCGGTGAACGCCATTTCCGACCGTGTACGCACCTGCAAATGGGATGAGCCGGTGCCAAGCGGCACGCCGGGCCGTCCGGGCGGTTATGTGTGGCACACCACTGGCTCGGGCAAAACCATGACCAGCTTCAAGGCTGCGCAGCTCATCGCTGGCTCGAAAGATGCCGACAAGGTGGTCTTCCTCATGGACCGTGTCGAATTGGGCACGCAGTCGCTGCTGGAATACCGGTCGTTCGCGGATGATGCCGATGATGTGCAGGGCACGGAAAACACGGATGTGCTCAAATCGAAACTGGCAAGCATCGACCCCAAAGACACGCTCATCGTCACCTCCATCCAGAAAATGAGCAACATCAAAGCGGGCGAGGGGCATATCACCGAAGAGGAAGTGAAGAAGCTCGCCGGCAAACGCATCGTATTCATTATCGACGAATGCCATCGTTCCACGTTCGGCGAAATGCTGCAGGATATTCGCCATTCCTTCCCGAACGCATTGTATTTCGGTTTCACGGGCACTCCGATTCATGAGGAGAACCGTAAGAAGGGCGCGACCACATCAATGGTGTTCGGCGATTGCCTTCACCGATACAGCATCGCCGACGGCATCCGCGATGGCAATGTGCTCGGATTCGACCCGTACATGGTGTTGACCTACCGAGACAAGGATGTTCGTCAAGCGGTCGCGTTGCAGAAAGCGAAAGCCGCGACGGTTGAGGAAGCCCAGGCAGATCCGGCGAAAGCTGAGGTGTTCTACCATTACATGGATCCGAAGCAAATGCCGATGGGACCCATGGAAACGCAGGCCGGAGAACATGTCAAAGGCATTGAGGACTATCTGACCGCAGCGCAGTATGCGCAAGGCACGCCACATGAAGACAAGGTCGTGGAGGATATTCTCGACCAATTCCCATTGCTGAGCAGAGGCAACAAATTCCATGCGATGCTGGCCACGAGTTCCATTCCCGAGGCGATCAGCTATTACCATCTGTTCAAGGAACGTGCTCCGCAGATGCACGTGACCGCGCTGTTCGACCCCAACGTCGACAATTCCGACGGCGCAATCCTCAAGGAGGATGCGCTTAAGGAAATCATCGGCGATTACAACGAACTGTTCGACAAGGATTTCATCATCCCCACATGGCCGAAGATGAAGAAAGACATCACCGCGCGGCTTTCCCACAAGCGTCCATACCTGACGGTCGACCAGCACCGTGAGAAACGGCTGGATCTGCTGATCGTGGTTGATCAGATGCTGACAGGTTTCGACTCCAAGTGGGTCAACACGCTGTACCTCGACAAAATCATCGACTATGAGAACATCATCCAGGCGTTCAGTCGCACGAATCGACTGTTCGGTCCCGATAAGCCTTTCGGAACTATTCGCTACTACCGCAAGCCACACACCATGAAGGGGTATATCGAAGCGGCGGTAAAACTGTATTCCGGAGACAAGCCGCTCGATCTGTTCGTGCAGAAACTGCCGGAAAACGTGCGCCTGATGGATGCGCGTTTCGAAGAAATCGCCTCCGTGTTCAGTGCCGGAGGCGTGGAAGATTTCATGCGACTGCCGGAATCGGTGGAGGCATGCCGCAAGTTCGCAAAACTGTTCGTGGAACTCAATGATTTCCTGGAATCCGCCAAAGTGCAAGGTTTCACTTGGGAACAGCAGGAATACTCCGTCACCCATGACGATGGATCCGTGGAGGTTGTGCGGCCGAAGCTTGATGAACGGACATATCTGATTCTTGTACAGCGGTATAAGGAAATGTTCAGCAGTGGCGAAGGTTCCGGCAGCGGTCCGGAAGCACCATATGAACTTGACGGCCATATCACTGAGATAGATACAGGATTGATTGATACGGATTACATGAACGCCAACTTCACCAAATGGCTCAAGGCGCTTGGCGGAGGCGATCCGGCCCTGTTGGCATCAGCCGAGGAGGAGTTGCATAAGTCGTTCGCTTCGCTCAGCCAAGAGGAACAACGGTATGCCGAACTGTTCATGCATGATGTGGAACGTGGCGAAATCGAGTTGGAGGAAGGCAAGACGCTACGCGACTACATCACATATTACGCGAACAGCGCCAAAAACAGCCAAGTGGAGCAAATCACCAAGGCGTTTGACGTGGATGGGGCGTTGCTCAACGAGATGATGCGGCTTGACCTTACAGAGACAACCCTGAACGAATTCGGACGATTCGACCGGTTGAAAGCGTCGGTTAACAGGTCTTTGGCAAAGGCGTTTTTCGATAAGCCGGATAGTCCGGTCTCCCAATTCACGGCGAATCTTCTCGCCACGAAGCTGCTGAAGAGCTTTATCCTTGAGGGAGGATTCGATTTGGACGATCGGAAATAGCGGGGAGAAGCATGGCTGTTGTTGACGAAGCGAAGCTGAGATACTTGGACTTCCTCTCCCGCGAGGATCGTGTTCGGCACCACCGGTACGTCGAGGAGATGAAACAGTACGACATGATGCGTTCCGGCGACATCAACGCCATCGCCGAAAGCACACGTCTGTGGGACTCCGGACTGTACGGCTACCTGTCGGACGATCCGCTCAAAAACGCGAAATACCGGTTCGTCACCACCATCACGCTCGCCACACGTTTCGCCATCGAAGGCGGTATGGACGAGGAGGACGCCTACAACGCCTCCGACCTGTACATCCAGAACCTGGAAAACTGCAAAACGCCCGACGACGTGCGCCGCCTGCACACCGACATGATGACATTCTTCACATGGGCCATGGCCGACATGCAGAAGGCGGAAACACATTCCAAAGCCGTCAACGAATGCCTGGACTACATCCACTACCATCTGCATGAGAAAATCACCGTGCCCATCCTCGCCGAGCATGTGCATCTGAATCCCACGTATCTGTCGGAGCTGTTCAAACGCGAAACGGGCACGGCCATATCGCAATACATCACCGACAAGCGTATGGAAGCGGCCGAGAACATGCTCAAATACTCGGAATACAGCTTCGACGAGATCGCCCAGATCCTCGCATACCGGTCGCAAAGCCACTTCTCGAAGGTGTTCAAAAAACATTCCGGCATGACGCCGGGGGAGTACCGCACCAAGTACGCGCAGAACGGCATCTGGCCGGAGTGATTGCGATCACGGCGTCTACCACGCCGGTTGCGGTGAACCGCCGGTGACGGCACCGCGAAATTCGGGTGTGCCAATCGTGAAATCGACGTGTCCGCGCGTGCGAAACACGCGCGAATCAGCTACGGTGGAAGCATTCAATGATGATGCGCGCCACCGGCCGAATGAACGGCGGAACAAGGAACGTGCGCGCAGGATGTGGATGAAAGCGAAGGAATAAACGAATATGGGAATGCCCCTTGATCTGTATGTGATCCGACATGGCGAGTCGGAGGCGAACGTCATCATCAGCGCCGGCGAACAGGGTGACAACTCGCTGTATACGCAGGACAATGTCACCGTGCCGGACCGTTCGTGGAGGCTCACCGCCACCGGACGCAAGCAGGCCGACTGCATCGGCCGTTGGCTCGTCGCGCAGCAGCCGCTGTTCGACCGCTACCTCGTTTCGCCGTACGTGCGTACGCGTGAGACGGCGGCCACGATGGCCCTGCCGAAAGCGAAATGGGAGGAGACTCGCGTGCTGCGCGAACGCTCCTGGGGTGAGATCAACACCATCACGAAGGACGATTTCAAAACCAACTACGCGCGCAACTGGATGTTCAAGAACACCGATCCGCTGTACTGGCGTCCGCCGGCGGGCGAGTCCATCGCCGACGTGGCCGAGAACCGCGTGCACAACCTGCTCACGTCCCTGAACCGCAAATCCGATGCGGAATCCGTGGTGATGGTCAGCCACGGCGACCTCATGCTGGCGCTCATGCTCACCTTGGAAGACCTGTCCGACGAGGAATTCATGCACCGTGCGGCCTCCGACGAATGGAAGATCACCAACTGCACGTGCTTCCACTATTCGCGCCGCGACCCCGCCACCGGACGAACGCACAAGCGGTTCCGTTGGGAGCAGACGGCGCGTCCCGTACTCGACGAGACGGATGGTCGCTGGGTGGTGAAAGTGGATGATTGGCGTGAATTCAAGCGTCCCGTGCTGTCGAACGGCGATTTGGTGGACGTGGTGCACGCCGTCGACCGTCACCTGTGACGGCTGCCGGTATACGTTTTGTGACTGCGATTTAGCCCCCTATCGCTCTGTGGGGCGTCACGTATCGGCGCTTCCGCTACAATGGCGTGTGATTGCGCGGCGCGCGTTCTTGTTGCGCGTCGTAAAGAGAGTTAGGAGACAATCGCATGTCCAATCCAATCGCGGGCCTGTTCACGTGGAAGCTCCACGGCGACGGCAAAACGCTGAAGCCCGGCGAGGTCGTCGAACCTGACGAGAGGCTGACCTGGCCGCGCACCGCGGAAATCGGCGCGCAGCACGTCATCGCCATGTTCGGCGCCACGTTCCTGGTGCCGATTCTGACCGGTTTCGACCCATCCACCACCCTGTTCTTCACGGCCATGTCGACCGCGCTGTTCCTGCTGATCAACAAGAACATGCTGCCGAGCTACCTGGGCTCGTCCTTCGGCTTCATCGCCCCGATCGCGGCCGTCGCCAGCGCCCACAAGGGCCTCGCCGTCGCATCCTTCGGCATCATGGTCACCGGCATCCTGCTGGCCCTGATCGGTGTGCTCGTCCATTACGCGGGCGCCAAGTGGATCGACATCATCATGCCGCCGGTCGTCAACGGCGCCATCGTGGCCATCATCGGCTTCAACCTGGCTCCGAGCGTGTGGAACAACTTCAAAGTCGCTCCCGACACCGCCATCGTCACCCTCGTCGCGGTGCTGCTCGTCGCAGTGCTGTTCAAGGGTCTGCTCGGCCGACTCAACATCCTCATCGGCGTGATCATCGGCTATGCGTACGCCTGCTTCCGTGGCCAGGTCGACTTCTCAGCCATCGGCAAGGCCGCGTGGATCGGTCTGCCGGAATTCCGTCTGCCGCAGGTCGACTTCACCATCCTGCCGATGTTCATCCCGGTCGTGCTCGTACTCGTTGCCGAAAACGTCGGCCACGTCAAGTCCGTCTCCCAGATGACCGGCCGCGACTATGACGACCAGATCGGCACCGCGCTGTTCGCCGACGGTCTCGGCACCACCATCGCCGGTTTCGGCGGCGGCTCCGGCACCACCACCTACGGCGAGAACATCGGCGTGATGGCTGCCACCAAGGTCTACTCGACCGCCGCATACTGGTGCGCCGCCGCGTTCGCGCTGATCCTGAGCCTGTGCCCGAAGTTCGGCGCCATCATCAACACCATCCCCGCCGGCGTGCTCGGCGGCGTGACCACCCTGCTGTACGGCATGATCGGCATGGTCGGCATCCGCATCTGGGTTGAGAACAAGGTCAACTTCGACAAGCCGGTCAACGTCATGGTGGCCGCCATCACCATGATCATCGCCGTCGGCCAGTTCGAGTTCGCCTTCAACGGCATCTCCTTCAACGGCATCGCCATCGGCACCGTCGTCATCCTCGTCGCCTACCACGGCCTGAAGGCCATCGGCAAGGCGACCGGCACCATCGCCAAGGACGATCCGGACATACTGTGACGCAAGACGCGTCCAGACAGTTCAAATGGACCACGAAGCGCCCGCCGACAAGTAGCCGACGGGCGCTTCGCCGTATCTGCTGCGTCCGCATATCGCGTGAATGATGTCATATGGCGATTCCGGCCTGCAGACCGTTCCACCTTCCCAGACCGGTCCCATACCGGGAAAGTATCGGGCGTGGGCTATTGTTAATAGGTTTGCGCAACGTGCGCAATGTTTGACATGAAAGGCCATTGTGCCCGATACCGCTGTTATTGAAAATGAAGATGCCCTCGCCTCCGATTTCGATGAGACCGGCGAGGAGGAACGTCCACTGACCTTCGCCGAACTTGGAGTTCCCGGCCCGCTGGTCCGCGTGCTCGCGGCCGACGGCAAGAAAACCGCTTTCCCGATCCAGGCCGACACGCTTCCTGATTCCCTGGCCGGACGCGATGTCCTTGGCCGTGGCCGTACCGGCTCCGGCAAGACCTTGGCGTTCTCGATTCCGCTGGTCGCCCGTCTGGGGGAGGTGGATGCCGACGATTACGAGAACATGAGCCAGTTCCGCCATGAGGTGGAGCAGGTGCGCAAGGGTCATGCCGAGGAGCGTCGTGCCGATGATTTCCTGCCGCACCCCCGCGGCCTGGTGCTGGCACCGACACGTGAGCTGGCCAACCAGATCAACGACGTGCTGATGCCGCTCGCCCAGATCTACGGCATGACCACCACCACGGTGTACGGTGGCGTGCGTTATGCCCGTCAGATCCGCGATCTGCGGGCCGGCGCCGACATCGTGGTCGCTTGCCCCGGACGTCTTGAGGACCTGCTTGAGCAGCATGCGTTGACGTTGGAGAAGGTCGAGGTCGCCGTCATCGACGAGGCCGACGAGATGGCCGACATGGGCTTCCTGCCACCGGTCAAGCGACTGCTGGGACAGGTGTCGTTCGACGCGCAGATCATGTTGTTCTCCGCTACGCTCGATCACGGTGTGGACGAGGTCGTGAACACGTTCCTTACCGATCCGAAGGTGCACAGCGTCGACTCCGCCACGGCCGCGGTCGACGAGATGACCCACCACGTGTTCGAAACCACGCAGGGCGACCGTCACGAGCTGGTGCGCACCCTCGCTTCCGGCAAAGGGCGCCGCATCCTGTTCACCCGCACCAAGTTCCAGACGCAGAAGCTTGCCAAGGATCTGACGAAGAACGGCATTCCCGCCGCCGAACTGCACGGCAACCTGAGCCAGAACCAGCGCGACCGCAACCTCGCGGCTTTCGAATCCGGAGACGTGAACGTCATGGTCGCCACCGACGTGGCAGCTCGCGGCATCGATGTATCCGGTGTGGAGCTTGTGGTCCAGGTGGAGCCTCCGGAAGACCCGAAGTCCTTCCTGCATCGTTCCGGACGAACCGCCCGCGCCGGCCATTCCGGTGACGTGGTGACCATCGTGCTGCCCAACCAGCGTCGACGCACCCGTCGTATGCTGCACGAGGCTGGTTTGAAGATCAAACCGATCGAAGTGACCCACGACTCCCCGGAAGTGTTGGAATTGGTGGGCGAACCGGCCGAACCGCGATTCGGATGGACTCTTGAGCAGTCCCAGCCGGCCGGAAATCCCCGTCGCAGAAAGAACGGCAAGGGCGGCAACGGTTCCACGGAAAGTGGCGAACGTTCCGGACGTGCCAACCGTTCCGGCGGACGCAACAAGGATCGGGGCAAGGACAAGGGCGGCAAGCCATTCAAGTCCGAACGCAGGAACCACGACGGCCGAGGAAAGCAGGAGGAACGCGCTGGCCGCGATGAGCGCGAACAGCGTTTCGAACCGAAGCAGAACCGTGCCGAGCGTCGCGCGGCCAAATTCGAAGGCCGCGACAACCGTGAATACGAGGCGCGCGAACATCGCTGGGAACATCCCGAGATTCAGGAGGAGCGTCGCGAGCAGCGTGAGGCGAAGCGTAACGATAAGCGCCGTGAGAAGTATGCGCGTCTGCATGAGCAGCAGCGCGCCGAAGCGGCCGCGCAACGCGAATCCGACGATCGTCGGCATCGTTCCGACGATCGTTCCGGCCAGCGTGGCAAGAATAGCGGAAAGCAGTTCTCCAAAAAACAGGGAGTACCCACCAAAAAGCAGCGCAAGGCTGAAGCTCGCAACGAACGTCGTCACGATGACGAACACCGTTCCAATCGCAACGTGCGTCCGGATCGTGACGAACGGTCGCAGGGAGGCAAGCGCATCCATCGCAAGCCGATCCGCGTGATTCAGGACGAGCGCGGCGAGGACGCGAAACGCCATGATCGTCGTATGGAAGCCAAATACGGCAACCATGACGAGTCCGGCCGCCGCGGTGGCCATGGCGAGCGTCACGACAAGCATGCCGGCGAACGTCAAGGCAGGTCGTATCGCCGCCACGCGAACATCCGCAAGGCGCCATTCCGCACACGCTGAGCTCTGGGCGCCATACGACGAAGGGGGTGGTTCATCGCATCAAAGATTCGATACGATGAGCCACCCCTTCGTCTGTTAGTTGTGAATCTGTTCGCCGCGAAACCGTGACTACCGAAACTGGGACTACTTCTTCTTCGGCGTATAGATCACGGTGTCGATCAATGTGCGGTAGTGGGCCACAATTTGTGCCCTGCGCGTCTTAAGACTCGCGGTGAGCATGCCATTCTCCTGGGTGAAGCGGTCCGGCAGGATCTCGAACTTGCGGATCGATTCAGCGCGGGAGACGCTTTCGTTCGCCTGATTGACCGCACGTTCCACTTCGGCATGGACGATCGGATTCGCGGCCAGATCAGACAGTGATTCGGCCGGCTCCGCTCCGCGCGCCTTCAGCCAGGTGTTCGCATCGGCGAGGTCAAGCGTCACCAATGCCGCCACGAACGGTTTGCGATCGCCGATCACCAGGCATTGGTCGACGACCGGGGAGGTCATGACGGATGCTTCGAGCTGGCCGGGGGAGACGTTCTTGCCGCCGGCGGTGATGATCAGATCCTTCTTTCGGCCGGTGATATGCACGAATCCATCCTCGTCGATATCGCCCAGATCACCGGTGTGCAGCCATCCGTCGGTGATCTGCTGGGTGGTGATGTCGGGATTGTTGTGGTACCCCATGCACACACTGCCACCCTTGACGCACAGCTCCCCATCGTCGGCGATTCCGGCGGTCACACCGCACAAAGGCTGTCCTATGGTGCCGATGCGGTTGTTCTCCGGCAGACTCACACAGACCGGACCGCAGGTTTCGGTCATGCCGTAGCCTTCAAGCAGGGGCATGCCGATGCCATTGAAGAAGTGCGAAAGCTCGGGATCCATCGGCGCGCCGCCGGTGATGGCGAAGTCGGCGTTGGGACCGAAGATGGTGCGGATCTTCCGGTAGACGATACGTTCGTAGAACGCGTGGGCCACGCGGGTCGGCACCGACGGCTTGCGTCCCTCCTGCTGAGCCCGCGACCAGTCCTTTGCCGTCTTCGTGGCACGGACGAACAGTTTGCCCGCCACACCGCCGCCCGCGCGCTGCGAAGCGGCGTTGTACACCTTTTCGAACACGCGGGGGACCGCCAGCAGCAAGGTCGGGCCGAAGGACTCAAAATCCTTCACGATGGTCTTCATGTCGCCGCTGAGACCCAGCTGAAGCGTGCCGGCGAAACTCAGCAGCGCCATGAAGCGCGCGAACACATGGGACAGCGGCAGGAACAGCAGCAGACGGCGATTGGGAATGTTGCAGGCCCTGGGCATATACTGTTTCGCCGATTCGCACAGATACGCCATGTTGCCATGCGAGATTTCGATGCCCTTCGGGGCTCCTGTGGAGCCGGACGTGTAGACGATGGTCGCAAGATCATCGCCATGGGTGGCGTTCTTCCGGTTCCAGAATTCCTCGTCGGAGACACCTTTGCCGAATTCGACGATGGTGTCCAACGCGTCGGCGTCGAACATGAGCACGTCACGGAGTGTGGGCGCCTCATGACGAATCGATTCGACCTTGTCGCGTTGCGCGTCATCCTCGGCGACGGCGAGCACCACATTGGAATCGTTGAAGATGGTGCGGATCTGCGTGGCGGAATTCGTCTCATACACGGGAACGGTGAGGGCTCCGACGGCCATGACCGCCATGTCCAAAGCCGTCCACTGCCAGCTGGTGTGCGCGATGATGGCCACGCCCTCACCCTTGCGCACACCCCAGCCAATCAATCCCTTGGCGATGTCGATGACTTTCCGGCGGAACTCCTCCGCGCTGAAGGAATGCCATGCGCCGTCGTCCCCCTTGTATTCGACCATCGAACCGTTCGGATTCGCGGTGGCACGCCTGTCGAGGAAATCGAAAAGATTGATGTCCTGATTAATCGGCTGCTTCAACGGCGTCGTGTATTGCTTGGAGATGATGGTTTCTGCTTGTTCTGCCATACCCGACACTGTACGCGCGCCACTCGTCACCTCATCGCAAAACGGTGGACGATTCGAAGGATAATGTGCATCTGACGCTACCGTTCCACCGGATTGTACTGGTCGATCGCGGTGAAACAGCGTTTGTAGACGATCAGCATGATGATGCTGTCGGCCATCAATGTGAGCGCCGCGATGCTTGCGAGGACCATAAACTGGTATTTCGCCGCATCGATGGGATTCCCTCCGGCGATGATCTGACCGGCCATCATGCCTGGAACCGTCACGATTCCGGCTGAGGCGAGCGACGCGGTGGTGGGCATGAGACCCAGGCGGATGGAAGAGACGATGCTTGGACGAGAGGCCTCCCATGTGGTGGCTCCCAGGGCGAGCAGTGTGTCCACTTCGTCGCGCCGCTCCTTCATGCTTTCGAAGAACCGGCTCAATCCCACGGCAAGCGCCGAGACGGTGTTGCCCAGCAGCATGCCGGTCAGCGGCACCACCAGTTGCGGTGCGTACCATGGCTGCGGACGGATGATGAGCTCGGTGACCAACGAGATCATGATGAGCATAGTCACGACCAAGCTCAGGAACACCGGGCCGGCAAGGCCTTTCGGCACGCCCTTCGCACGAGAGAGGGTGATCTGCACGGCCGCGATGAGCATGAACGCCACGAGCAACAGCACCAGCCAGGGATTGCCCGAACGTATGACGTACTCCATGATGAAGCCCATCGCGCACAACTGCAGCAGCGCACGGCAGGCCGACCAGAGCAGCGTACGTCCGATGCCCATGCGCATGATCTCGGATATGCCGGCCGCGATGGCCACCATGACGAGTGCCACGATGAGACCCCAGATGTCAATCGCATAGTAATTGCCGTTCATGCCACGTTCCCTTCCGAATCGTCGTTTTCGGTGTCGGTCATGACCTGTGCGAGCGTCCCGTCGGAAAGACGCATGATACGTGACGCACGACCGTCCGGCTGCCGATGCCGGATACGGACGATCGCCATGCCGTCCGTGGCCGCGCCGGCAAGGATCGACGCCACCTTCTCGGCGTTCTCGTCATCCAACCCGGCATCCACCTCGTCGGCGAGCAGGACCTTGGGATTCGTCAGCAGCGTCCGTGCAAGACTCACGCGTGCCGCTTGGCCGCCCGACAGGTCATGTGGTGGACGATCCAGATCGATGTCCTCGCATCCCATATCGTCCAGCGTCTTTCGGATTTTGGCGTCCGGTAGAACGTCGGTGGGAGGCATCTTGCGCGAACCCGGTTTCGACGACTGCCGTACGGCAAGCGTGAACGGAAGCCGAATCGCCTGCGCCACCGTCTCACCGAGAAGCACCGGTTTCTGCGGCAGATACGCGACCTGCGCGCGCCACTGTTGCGGGGTGAAATCATCAACGGAACGGCCCAAAAGACGGTACTCGCCGTCCGCGCGCGGATTGAGCCGTGCGAAGGCGGTAAGCAACGAGCTTTTGCCTGCGCCGGACGGTCCTACCAGGTCCACGATCTCGCCGGCATCGATGGCGAACGACAGTCCGGAGAAAATGGTGCGGCGCTCGCCGTCGACCATGATCGAACAATGCACGTTCGATGCTTCGAATATGTGTGTCATAGTCAAAACCATACGCCGAGAGTGAACGTTCCACGGCGGTTTCAGGGTTTTCCCTGAACCCTTGCGCGAAATCAGTCCCAAGAACGACCCGCATCCGAGGCTTCGCGTACTACAACTGTCGGGTTGTAGGAAAAGTTGCAGGAAAACCAATGCGTTGGGGATGGAAGCTATGCGTCAGTGGCTGATGAATGTGAGCCTGGTCGAAGGATGGCTGCCGACGGTGGTGTTTGCCATCGCCGTGACGTTGGCCGTGACGTTGCTGGTCGGCGCGATCGGCGGACGAAACGGACGGGATGGGCGGAGCGGACGCATCCGGCTGATCGTGTTGCCGTTGGTTGCGGCTGCGATTTCCGGAGCGGCCGGTTATACGCTCACATGGCTGCTGTCCGACGTGTTCGTGGTTTTCGGCGTCGGATTGGGACCTCGTGTCATGGCATGGGCGGGCGTGGGATTTGCCGCGGTCGGATTCGCGGCCACGCACATCGCCCTGCGCAAAGGGATGATGCGTGCGGCCGCGGCGCTGCTTGTCGTATCCGCCATATCGGCGGTGGCGATCGGCATCGACCAATCGTACGGTGAATACGCCACCATCGGCTCGCTGTTCGGTGACGATTCCTATAGTCAGGCCAATCTGACCGGACTGGTCAAACGCAAGAACCTCATTCCCGTATCCCAGTGGCGCAGACAGGTGGCCGGCGACGCCATCCGGAACATCCCGTCGAACGGAACGGTGAGCAAAATCGACATTCCAGCCGCGGAATCGCATTTCAAGGCGCGTAAGGCGCTCGTCTATCTGCCGCCGGCGGCGCTCGCGAAAGGGAAACTCAAGCCGGCTCTGCCGGTCATCCTGATGATGAGCGGCCAGCCGGGCAGTCCGGGCCGCGCCTTTCAGGCCGGCGGCATCCAAACCATGATGGACGGATACGCGAAGGACCATGAGGGGCTCGCCCCCATCGTCATCGCGGCGGACCAGCTCGGAGACGACTCGCACAACACGCTGTGCGTGGATTCGAAGGTGTACGGCAATGCGTTCACCTATCTGACCCGGGATGTGGTCGATTGGGTGAAGAACAACCTTCCGGCCGCGCAGGACGCCAAGGACTGGGCCATCGCGGGATTCTCGCAAGGCGCCACGTGCTCCCTGCAGATCGGCGTGAACCATCCGGAGCTGTTCGGCACCATGATTCCCACCGACAGTGAGATCGGCCCGACCAACGGCACTAGACAGGAGATGATCGACCGTTTCTTCGAGGGCAATGCCGAAGCCTACGAAAGCCAAGTGCCGGTCAATGCCATCCGTGACCACTCGCCCGCCCAGCAGACACTCATCATGGGCGCGGGAGAGGAGGATGCCACCTCCGTGCGCAACATCAGAACGATTGCTCCGGTCGCGGCCAAAGCCGGCATGCATGTCACCGCCGTCGAATCGATCGGCAATGCGCACGACTGGCATGCCGTACAGGACGTGCTGCGTTATGGGCTCGCCGTGTTCGGCTACGACACCGGGCTTTCCGGCGTGAGACCGAGCCTGTCCGATTATCCGAACCTCAAACGTGTCTCGGTCTGACCGACAGCCGTATAGGACAAGCCGCGGAAATCGCCAAACGTAAACATAAGGAACATCATGACGCAAACGCAAAGCAAACCGGTCACATCATCCACGAAAACCTCCGTAAAACAATCCGTGAAACCGTTGTTCGGCTTCCAAGCGTTGCTGGCTGACCTGGCCACGTGGCTCAGACGGCACATGCTCACCGTCTGCTTCGTTCTCGCCGTCGCGTTCGTCAATGTGGCCACGCGGATCGTATGCGCGCTCATCCGACAGCCGTTCCCACCGCGCCTCGCCAGAGTCAGTTTCGAGGCCCTCGCGCACGGACACTGGTACACCGCGCCGATATCCATGCTGTATGTGCCGGATCTGGGTCGCCTGCTCATCGACATTCCGCTTATTCTGATTGCGTTCGGTTTGGCGGAATCGGTAATCGGCAAAGCCAAAACCGTCTGGGTCTCCGTCATCACCACCTTGGGCGGTATGGCGTTGGGCATGGGATTGTGCTCCCTGTCCGACGGACACAGTCCGCAATGGCATGCGATCTCACATGACGGTGCCGTCCTCGGGCCGCTGATTCTTGTTGCCGGAACGCTCATGTGCGCCAGCGCGTTCACGGCCATGCTGTGGCGCCGACGTATCCGTGTGATCGGCTACGCGGTCGTGCTCATCATGTTTCTCTACCGTGGCGAGGCAAGCGACTATTGCCTGCTCGCCGCCGCCTTGATAGGCCATGTGCTCGGCTACCTGATGTCCTCGGCCACGCATGGCGACGAATACCGGCACGGTGCGGTCTATGAGATGCGCCGGCTGGTCGGCGTGGCCGCGGGAGTGCAGGCCATCGGATCGCTCGTGGCCGTCTCATCGCGTCAAGCGTTCGGTCTGCTGTCCACATTCGGCTTGTTGACCGGTTCCACCGACTTCGATACCGGACGTGTGATCGACTGTCTTAACGGAGCGTCGCGTACGGACTGCTTCACGCAGTACCGCATGATGCGTCTCACCATGCCCGGCAACTGGCTGGTGTCCATCATGCCGACGCTGATGCTGCTGCTCATCGCCTGGGGTCTGTATCGCGGACGTCGCTTCGCCGCCATATTGAGCATTGTGTTCGACGTGTGCGCCGTCGCGCTTTCGGCGGTGTTCTATGTGGCGATTCCGCTCTCCTACGTGGACGGCTCCGTCGCCGGCGCATATATGGACGCGATATCGGCGCTGCGGCGGCACGGGGCGTTCCATGCGATGTTCGCCACAGTGGCCTTGCCTCTGCTGTTCATCGTCGTCATCGTCCTGTTCCGCAGATGCTTCACCATCCGTACGAAAGCTGAGATCGTGATGCGTGGCGTCGCCGTCACGTTCGCCACGTTCGTGGTATTGGGACTGCTGTATGTCGGTTACGGCCTGTCCACGCCGTCCGGTTTCAACGAGACCCCGCTGCTTATCGACCTGATTGCCGACTTTGTGCAACGCCTGTTGCCGATTGGTCTGTTGAGCGGCGTCGAACCGGCATTTGTGCCGGTCGGACCGCTGTCGGAATTCGTCTACCAGTGTGTGGGACCGGTGTTCTGGATAGTCGCGCTCTATTGCGCTTGGAATTGTCTGCGAGACCGTTCCATGGTGGACGACATCTACCGCCACCATGTGGACAGGATCATTGAACTCGGTGGCGAATCCATGTCGTTCATGGCCACATGGAAGGGCAACGATTACTGGTTTTCGGACACGGGACGTTCCGGCATTGCCTACCGGGTGTCGTATGGCGTGGCGTTGACCGTCACCGGACCATTCGGCGATTCGGCCGAATACGAGGACGATCTACGCGCCTTTACCGATTTTTGTGCTCGGCGTTCCCTGACCCCGGTGTTCTACAGCGTGCATGCCTCCCAGCGTGACGTTCTGGTCGCCTCTGGTTGGAATGCGCTCGATGTCGGTACCGAAATGGTGGTCGATCCGGCCGCATGGCAGACGCGCGGCAGGAAATGGCAGGATGTGCGCACTGCCATCAACAAAGCCAAGCGTGACGGCATTACCGATGTGCTTTCCACCTTCAAGGAATCACCATTCTCCGTGCAGACGCAGATTCGTGAGATTTCCGCGCAATGGGCCGGTGAGAAGGCATTGCCGGAAATGGGCTTCACCCTGGGTGGCGTGGACGAGCTGGTCGACCCACGTGTCAAACTGCTGTACGCGGTGGATGACAGCGGCAAGGTCCTCGGCGTCACCAGCTGGCTGCCGACCTACGAAAACGGTGAAGTGGTCGGCTGGACCCTCGATTTCATGCGTCATCGCACCGACAGCGTCAACGGCATCATGGAATTCCTCATCGCACGAATGGCCGAACGTTTACGGGACGAAGGCAAGGTGCGATTCATGAGTCTGTCCGCGGCGCCGCTTGCCGGCATGGGCGGTGGAGAAGGCGAACAGGGGGAGAGCGCCGTGCTCGACCATGTGCTGCAGATGGTGGCCGACATCATGGAACCGGCCTACGGATTCCATTCCCTGTTCCGTTTCAAGCTCAAGTTCCACCCCGACGAATCCAAGGTGTACATCTGCTATCCGGACGCAGCCAAACTACCGCAGATATCGCTCGCCGTGGCGCAGGCCTACGTGCCGTCGCTCACGCCGGTCGAAGCCATGCGGTTCGTCCGAACCATTGTGCCGGCCAAAAACGACTGATTCACGGATTCAGCAGAACTGGAATGTTCGCATCGCAATACGACTGGCCTTTTGTCCGATTCGCCCGAAGGCGGCGCCTGTGATGATGTCCTCACGTCGATGACCTTCGGTCGGACCCGGACTTGAGATGTGCGTCCGTTTTGGACGCGCTCGGCGCTACACTAAGGAAGGTTTGTAAAGTACTACGTTTCTCCACGAAAGGGACCAGCATGTCAGCTGAAGCAAACGTCGGCGTCGTCGGCTTGGCCGCAATGGGCGGTAGCCTCGCACGTAATCTCGCACACCACGGCAACAAGGTCGCTGTGTTCAACCGCACCTACGCCCGTACCGAAAAGCTCATGAACGAGCACGGCACCGAAGGCGAATTCTACCCGGCCAAGACGCTTGAGGAGTTCGTCGACAGCCTCACCAAGCCGCGCACCGCCATCATCATGGTCAAGGCCGGCGCGCCCACCGACGCCATGATCAACGCGCTCGCCGACCTTATGGAGCCGGGCGACATCATCGTCGACGCCGGCAACTCCTACTTCCCGGACACCATCCGCCGTGAGAAGGAAATCAGCGCGCGTGGCCTGCACTTCGTGGGCTGCGGTGTCTCCGGCGGCGAGGAGGGCGCCCTGCTTGGGCCGTCCATGATGCCCGGTGGCTCCGAAGAATCCTGGAAGACCCTGAAGCCGATCTTCGAATCCATCGCGGCCAAGGCCGAAGGCGAACCGTGCGTGACCCACATCGGTCTCAACGGTGCCGGACACTTCGTCAAGATGGTGCACAACGGCATCGAATACTCCGACATGCAGCTCATCGCCGAAAGCTACGACCTCATGCGCCGTGGCCTGGGCATGACCCCGGCCGAGATCGGCGACGTGTTCGAGGAGTGGAACAAGACCGAACTCGACTCCTACCTCATCGAGATCACCGCCGAAGTGCTGCACCAGGTCGACAAAAAGACCGGCAAGCCGCTGGTCGACCTCATCGTGGACCACGCCGGCATGAAGGGCACCGGCACCTGGACAGTGCAGACCGCACTGTCCTTGGCCGTGCCGGTCACCGGCATCGCCGAGGCCGTGTTCGCCCGCGGCCTGTCCTCCGAGGCGGACCTGCGCGAGGAAGCCCAGAAGCAGGGCTTCGCCGGTCCGAGCGGCGAGTTGAACCTGAACGACGAGGAGAAGAAGGCCTTCATCGAAGACATCCGCCAGGCCCTCTACGCCTCCAAGATCGTCGCCTACGCCCAGGGCTTCAACGAGATCACCACCGCCGCTAAGGAATATGGCTGGGATATCGACCTGGCCGCCGTGGCACGCATCTGGCGTGGCGGCTGCATCATCCGCGCGAAGTTCCTCAACCGCATCTCCGAAGCGTTCGAATCCGGCGAGGCCAACGTGTCGCTGCTGTTCGCCCCGTACTTCAAGAACGCCATCGAAACCGCCGAGAAATCCTGGCGCAACGTGGTGGCCCAGGCCGCCATCAACGGCCTGCCGACCCCGGCGTTCGCCTCGTCCCTGTCGTACTTCGACGGCCTGCGCTCCAAGCGCCTGCCCGCCGCCCTGATCCAGGGCCAGCGCGACTACTTCGGCGCCCACACCTACCAGCGCGTGGACCAGCCGGGCGCGTTCCACACCCTGTGGGCCGAGCCGGGCCGCGAAGAGATCGAAGCCTGATCTTTCCGCAGTACAAAGCTAGGAAGCTTCAGCCAAAAGGCCTCGTGATGCCTTACGGCCATACTCGATTGTTGAACCGAAGCAATTCCGGTTCGATGATTGGGACGGCCAGTACTCGCATCGCGAGGCCTTTTGGCATATCTAAGCGTTCGTTCACATTCCGTAGGCGGTTGTTGGCTTCCGTAGGTGGTTGGGCCTGGATGCGCACCACGGAAAAGGCAGAAAACCGGCCTTTTCTCATCTCCGATACTTGAGGCAACCACCTACGGAAACACAAAACCACCTACGGAAACAACGTTCGGTGGAAATCATGCGTCGAAACAGTTAAAAACAATCAAAGATGGGGGGTATATCCGCGGCCATGAACCGTGGAAATACCCCCCATCTTTGATTGTTTCTGATGAGCGTCACAGCTTGGAGGCTGCACCCTCATCGATGAGCCAGAGCAGTTCCTCACCATCGGCGTAGGAGCTCGGGGCATGCGGATTGTTTTGCTGGGCGAACGCGGCCTTGACCGCATTGGCCTTGCGCTCTTCGGAGGTGAACACCCACGTGTGCTTCGAACGGGCGATCGTCGGCACGGTCAGCGTCAGGCGCAGCGGCGGCGGCTTCGGCGAATCTCGCACACCTGCGACCAGCACGTGCGGGTCGCTGATTTCGGCCTCGCCATGGTCGGGGAACAGGGAGGCGAAATGCGCGTCCGGGCCCATGCCGAACATTGCGATGTCCAATGCCGGTTCGTCACCCAGCTGCTCGATGAGCTCACGCTGATATTCCGCGGCGGCATCGGCCAGCACCGCATCGGTCTGTTCGGGGGAGGCTGAGATAATCTCATCGGCGCCGCGCGTGTCCGCCGGCATCGCGTGGATGTTCCCGGCCGGCATACGTCCGCTCTCCACAAGCGCGCCGTACCAGGCTTTGCGGGCTTGCTTCGCATTGCGGTCGTCGTCATCGGCCGTCACGAAACGCTCATCGCCCCACCAGACGTGCACGCGGCTCCAGTCCACGGCATCGTTCAACGGGCTCGCATTCATCGCGGCGAACACGCGGTTGCCGTCGGTGCCTCCGGTCACGGCGATGTCCACACGCGTGCGGTTCGGCTCGGCCAACAGGTCGATGATGGTCAGCAGCGTGCGGGCGGCCACAGCCTCGGCCAACACCTGCGGGTTCGGATAGACAATGGTCTTGCGTTCTGTCACGTTCATTCCTTTGATAAGCGTTTTCCCGAATGGTGGTAACGGTTCCGTCGCGCCGACGGGCTATTGCCTCGGCTTGACCAGTTCCAGACCGCGGGACACGACCTCGTTGTAGATCTCATCCGGATACAAGCGGCCAAGTTCTTCACTCAGACATTCCTCAAGCGTTCGTGCGGGCACGCTGATGGTCTGCGGCGACTGGCCGGGCACACTGATCACGGCGAATCCATCGTCGGTGGAGGGGCGTTCCAGACTCAGCACACCGTCGCCGCGCGTCAGATACACGCCGGTGACGGCCGTGGCGTCCAGATCCTCCTCGATCATCACCGGCACGTTCAGACGCAGACGCAGCCATGCGGCAAGCAGGTCCAACGGCAGATAATCCTTCTGCCCGGTCACGCGCACATTGCTCACTGGCAGGTGCGGCGGCTGGTCGAGCATGGAGGCGATCATCGCGCGCCATACGGTCAGGCGCGTCCACGACATGTCCACGTCCTTGGAGGAACGGTTGCGACGCAGATCGTCCATCGTGCGTTGCGGGTTCGAGGAATGCATTGCATCGGTGATGCGGCTGCTGGCCATGGAGCCGAGCAGATCCTTCGACGGGTTCGCGGGCGCCTCGTTTGGCCACCATGCCACGACAGGGGTGTCTGGAACGAGCAGCGGAATCACCAAGGTATCGGCGTGGCGGATCAGACCGCCACGCGGACGCAGCACGATGATCTCACCGGCCCCCGCGTCGGATCCGAAACGAATCTCGGCATCAAGGAAGGTGGGATTTTCCTCATCTTCCGGATTGACCTTGCGGCTGCTTGGCGCGATTGCGATCACGCGGCAGGGATGCTCACGGCTCGCGTTGTTGGCGATTTCGAGATCATGCTCGAGTTCGGTCTCGTTGGTGGAGATGAGCAGGGTGAGCACGCGTCCCAATGCCGCCTCGCCGCGCTCCTCGTGCAGTTCGTCGATTTTCGCCGAGATCTCGCGGGTCTCGGTGTCTTGCATGGTAATGATCACGGCATCCTCCAACGGTGTCCATCGCGGGCGAGCATTTCAACGGCCTCTTCCGGGCCCCACGTGCCGGAACGATACGGCTGCGGCTGGCCGAGCGTCGACCAGAACTCCTCGATCGGGTCGAGGATCTTCCATGAGAGGTTGACCTCCTCGGTGGTGGGGAACAGCGGCGGATCGCCCAACAGCACGTCGAGAATCAGACGTTCATAGGCTTCGGGGGAGGATTCGGTGAACGAACGACCATAGCCGAAGTCCATCGACACGTCGCGCACTTCCATCGAAGTGCCGCCGGGCACCTTCGCGCCGAAGCGCATGGTCACGCCCTCGTCGGGCTGCACGCGGATCACGATGGCGTTCTTGCCGAGTTCCTTGGTGGCTGTCGATTCGAACGGCAGATGCGGAGCGCGCTTGAACACCACGGCGATCTCCGTGACGCGCTTGCCCAATCGTTTGCCGGTGCGCAGATAGAACGGCACGCCGGCCCAACGGCGGGTGTCGATGTCCAAGCGAATCGCCGCATAGGTTTCGGTGGTGGAATTGGGGTCGATGCCCTTCTCGTCCAGATATCCGACAACCTCATGCGAACCCTGCCATCCGGCGGCGTACTGGCCTCGAGCGGTATGTGCCGCCAAATCCTTCGGCAGACGCACCGCGGAGAGCACCTTCGTCTTCTCTGCGGTCAAATCGGCCGCGGAGAAGGAGACAGGCTCCTCCATGGCGGTCAACGCCATGAGCTGCAGCAGATGGTTTTGGATGATGTCTCTCGCGGCGCCAATACCGTCATAATATCCGGCGCGTCCGGCCACACCGATGTCTTCGGCCATGGTGATCTGCACGTGATCCACATAATTGTTGTTCCAGATTGGCTCGTACATGGCATTGGCGAAGCGCAGCGCCAGGATGTTCTGCACGGTCTCCTTGCCAAGGTAATGGTCGATGCGGAACACGCTCGACGGGTCGAACACTTCGGAGACCACGCGGTCGAGTTCTTTGGCGCTGGCCAGATCATGTCCGAACGGCTTCTCGATGATCACGCGACGCCATGCGCCTTTTGAAGATTTCGCCAGACCGCAGTCGGCCAGCTGTCGGGAGACCTGCGGGAAGGCGCGCGGCGGCACGGACATATAGAATGCGTGGTTGCCGCGCGTGCCGCGGTCGCGGTCGAGCTCCGCGACGGTTTCGGACAGGCGCTCGAACGCCTTTGGGTCATCGAACGTGCCCTGCACGAAACGGATGCCCGCGGCGAGCTGTTTCCAAGTCGATTCCTTGAATGGTGTGCGGCAGTGCGCCTGCACGTTCTCCTTGACGAAGTCCTTGAAGTGGTCCTCGGTCCAGTCGCGGCGAGCGAATCCCGTCAGGCCGAAGCTCGGCGGCAGCAGGCCGCGGTTGGCCAGATCGTAGATGGCGGGAAGCAGCTTCTTGCGGGACAGATCGCCGGTCACGCCGAAGATCACGATGCTGCACGGGCCGGCGATACGCGGCAGGCGCAGGTCGCGGGGGTCGCGCAGCGGATTCGTCCACGCGCCGGCCGCGTTGGATGCGGTTGAAACGGTTTCAGTCATGTGCTTCATACTAGCCCCATAGCCGCACAGCGCGGCGGCGCGTATCCATTCCCTTGCTTCGTTTCTGCTTATAGACGGTTCCTATGCCGGCTTGCCCGCCACTCACCGGTCGAACGAATAGCGCAGCCAAACCGCACCATCCTCATATGGGGTGACGGAATCGAGTTTCAGGGCGACGGGCCTGCGGTCCATCGGCAGGCCGTCGAACGTGGAGGCCATGCCCTTGCGGCCGTCGATGCCGGGGCCAATCAGGATGCTCACCTCGTCGAGCAGGCCGGCATCGAGGAATCCGCCGTTGATGGTGCCGTCGCCGACCACGGCCATGCGTTCCACGCCGAACTCCTCATTGAGGATTTCGCTGGCACGCTTGAGATCGATGCGGTCGCGGCCTGTGGCGATCCATGAGATGTTGCGCGAATCTAGGAACTCGAGGTAATCCTCGCTCACTTGCTCGCAGGTCAGGATGACCAGAGGTTTGGCGCTGCCGGAATCGTCCGGCCAGCTCAACGTGCCCTTGGTGTCGGGAATTACGTTGTATCCTTCAGCGTCGGCCTTCTTGGAGAAGGCTTCGTGACCGAGCGGGCTGCCGGTGGCGTGGAATTCGCCGGAGGCCATCTCGAGCTGCGCGGTGACGCGGCCGCTCACGCGGGTCGGGGCGTCCAACGCCGCCAGCGTCTCGTAGTATTCGGTGTTGCCTGCCAACTGCACGGTCATACCGCAGTCGATGCGACCGTCGATCGACATCATCATGTGGCATACGATATAGGGTTTGCTCATGGTCTTTGCATTCCTTTCTTGCATGTACACCGTGAGCTTATGCCGAAACGCTTTGCATATCCAATGCCTATGGAACATGGAAACGCATGCAGGAATGTGCTGCGATTCCGATATGACGGGGAAGCGGCGGGGAAGTGGCGGGTGGCTCTCAGACGTCGTAGCCCATGGCCTGTTCGAGGAAGGCGTGTACCGCCTCGCCGGTGTCGCGCGGCGAGAAGCAGGTATGCCCGGTATCGAGCGTGGCGATGGCGGCCATTTCGTCGTCGGACAGCGTGAAGTCGAAGACGGCGAGGTTCTGACGCATGCGGTCCGGGTTTGCCGACTTGACGACCGGCACGATGCCGCGCTGCATGAGCCAGCGCAGCACGGCCTGTGGCACCGACTTGCCATGGTCGGCCGCGATATGGGAGAGCAAGTCGTTGCCCAGCAGCTCCGCATGCCCCGCGGCCAGCGGCGACCACGCCTGCATGGCGATGCCATGTTCGTGCAGATAGCGCCTGTCGACTTCGCGCTGGTAGAACGCGTTGCACTCGACCATGTCGACCACCGGCTTGCGGTCGTTGAAGAACAGGAAGTCGGCCATGCGGTCCGGGGTGAAGTTGTCCACGCCGATGGAACGCACCAGCCCCTCGTCCTGCAGCTCGCCGAGCGCGCGCCACGCGCCGTAGTAGTCGTTGTACGGCTGGTGGATGAGCAGCAGATCCACGTAATCCATGTCGAGCCGTTCCAGGGAGCGCTCCACCCCCTTGCGTGCGCCGTCGTAGCTGGTGTCGGTGATCCACAGCTTGGTGGTGACGAAGATCTCGCTGCGTGCCACGCCGCTGCCGCGCACGGCGGCGCCCACCGCACGTTCGTTGCCGTAGGCGGCGGCCGTGTCGATGAGGCGATAGCCCGCCCGAATGGCCTCGACCACCGCGTTCTCGCATACGTCCGGATCGGTCATGCGGAACACCCCGTAGCCGATGCGCGGCATGCGGTTCCCGTCGTTCAGCGTCAGATAGCGGTCGCTCATATCCATTGATGCTCCTTGTCTTGTGTCGCCTGCTTGTGTCTGCTTCTCTCTGATTGCGATGTGCTGCCGGGCATTGTATGGACGCCGCCGTGGCAATGGCAAATAGCTATGGTTCATCGATTGCAAGAGCTGATGGGAATAGTATGGTGGGAAGCTTGGCACGCATGCCGGGCAGGAAGGAGCTGATGATGGATGTTCGCGTATTGAGGTATTTCCTCGCCGTCGCCAGGGAAGAGAGCTTCACCGGCGCCGCCGAGACGCTGATGATGTCGCAGCCGACATTGTCCAAGCAGATCGCTCAACTCGAACATGAACTGGGCAAGAAACTGTTCGAGCGCGGCGGCCGGCGCGTCACGCTGACGGAGGACGGCATGCTGCTCTACCGCCGCGCGGAGGAGATCGTCACGCTGGTGGATAGAACCGAACGCGAGCTCAAAACCGACGAGCACGACGTGGCGGGGGAGGTGGCGGTCGGCGGGCATATCCCCAGATTCCTGCTCAGAGCCGCGGCCCGGACCCACGAGGTGCACCGGGGCATCCGCTTCTATTGGCACAATGGAGATGCCACCGACGTGTCGGAACGTCTGCAGCACGGCACGCTTGACTTCGCGGTGCTGCTTCGGCCGGTGGACGTGGTGCGCTACGACTTCGTGCCATTGCCGGACGTGGCACGGTGGGGCGCCCCGGTGCCCGCCGGCAGCGAACTGGCCGGCAGAGGCGTCCTGACTGTGGACGATCTGAAGCATATGCCGCTGGCCGTCCACCACCGAGAGGGGCTGCAACGGGAATTCAGCCTGTGGGCGGGCGTGGATATGGACGAGTTCGACGTCTCCGCCACGTACAACGTGCTCAACGGCAGCCCCTCGCCCTTCGTGACCAGCGGGCTGGGATGCGTGGTCACCACGGACGATCATCTCGACGGCGGCGAATCCGCCGACGTGCGTTTCCTGCCGCTCGACCCGCCTTTGGAGACGCAATGCGCGCTGGTATACCGTCGGCACGCCGCGCTGTCGAAATCCGCGGTCATATTCCTGGACCAGGTGAAGCAGTCGCTGCAATCCATGCACGAAGGCAATGGGAAGGAATAGCGCATAGCTATTTGCTATCGCATGGTGGCGATCCTACAATCCTCATTCGGGCCGGCATCGAGGTGCGGTGTGACAGACCCGGAACGCGGCGCATGGGGCATACAAGACGCGCAAGGCCGCAAGGGAAACCGGGAACAAGAATACGGGAACAGTGGAGGAGCGAAGGCCATGGCAAGAGACAAGGCGGGGAACAAACAGGAAATAGACATGCTGCATGGCCGCATCTGGACCAAGGTTCTGCGCTACGCGCTGCCCGTGGCCGCGACTGGCATCTTGGAACAGCTTTTCAACGCGTCCGGCATCATGATCGTCGGCAACTTCTCCCAAGGCGACGGCACCGCCGCGGTCGCCGCCGTCGGCTCCAACGCGCCGGTCACCGGGCTTATCCTCAACCTGTTCATCGGCATCGCGCTCGGCGCGAACGTCGTCATCGCCAACGCCATTGGCCGCGGCAGCCGTGATGCCGTGCGCAAGGCCGTGCATACCTCCATCGTTACCGCCCTGATTGGCGGTGTGGTCGTCGCCGTCATCGGGGAACTGCTCGCCGGCCCGCTTCTCGGCATGCTCAACGTGACCGACGAGGTGTTCCCTCTGGCGCTTATTTACTTGCGCATCTACCTGCTCGGCATGCCCGTCATCCTGCTCTACAACTTCGAGGCCGCCATCTTCCGCAGTATCGGTGACACGCAGGCGCCGCTCGCCGTGCTCGCCGTCTCCGGCGTATTCAACGTGACCATGGGCCTGATCCTCGTCATCCTGTTCCATCTGGGCGTCGCGGGCGTTGCCACTGCCACCGTCCTCGCCAACATCGCCAGCTCCATGATCCTGCTGTACCGGCTCGTCCACACCGACGCCGCCATCCACGTGAACCTGCGCGAACTCGGCATCGACCCGTTCACCCTGCGCCAGATCATGCGCATCGGCCTGCCCGCCGGCGTGCAAAGCGCCGTGTTCGCCGTGGCCAACATCATCATCCAGGCCGCCATTAACAGCCTCGGTACCGTCGTCATGGCCGCATCCAGTGCCGCGTTCAACATCGAGATCATCGCCTACTACGTGCTCAACTCCTTCAGCCAAGCCTGCGCCACCTTCACCGGACAGAACTACGGCGCCAAGCAGATCGGACGCTGCAAGCGTGTGCTCGGCATCTGCATCCTGGAGGATTTCATCGCCACCGCCTCCACCATCGCCGTCGTACTGCTCTTCGGCCACCGCCTGCTCGCCCTGTTCGATGCCACCCCCGAGGTCATCGCCGTCGGCTACACCAGACTCGTCATGGTCTTCTCCGCCTACACATTCAGCATGCTGTACGAGGTCATGTCCGGCTACCTGCGCGGCTTCGGCATTTCACTGGCACCGGCCCTGCTCACCGTGGCCGGCGTGGTCGGCGTGCGCATCACTTGGATCGAATTCGTATTCCCCATGCATCGCACCTTCGAAGCCATCATGATCGTCTACCCGATCAGCCTCGCCGCTACTGCCGTGCTCATCGGCATCGCGCTGCTGTGCTACCGGCCGTCCAAACGATTCGCGGTCGCACAGGCTTCGGCATAAGGATGGTGGTGCCGCGTCGGACCGCTATTCCGCCATCGCCGCCATGGACATTCCGATTCATAAAGCGAAACGATGCGCTCCCTACCCGATGACGTTATGCTCGTAATTGTCGAAAGGAAAGGAGCCGCGGCATGCTTGACAGGTTGCATTACGATTCGCCTCTGGGAGGCATCACGCTGGTTGCGGACCGGGATTCGCTGCTCGGCCTTTGGTTCGATTGGGAACGCTATCTGGATGATGCGTTGCGGACGCTCGGATCGACTCGATCCGTAACGGAGGGGGAGTCGAAGCCGCTTGATCTTGCCTCGCAATGGCTGGATGATTATTTCGACGGGAAACGGCCTGATTCATCCATGGTTCCGCTACGGTTTGACGGTACGCCATTCCGTCGCAAGGTGTGGTCGTTGCTACGGGATGTGCCGTATGGGGAGACCGTCACATACGGCGAACTGGCTCATAGATTGGAAGCGATGAATGGCGATGGACGCAGGGTTTCCGCCCGTGCGGTAGGAGGGGCGGTAGGGCACAATCCTATTTCCATCATCGTGCCTTGCCATCGTGTTGTGGGAAGCGATGGCAGTCTGACCGGGTATGCGGGTGGTCTTGATACCAAAGTCGCCTTGCTTGAGCTGGAGCGGAATGGCGGAGATGCCTGCCGGCAGAAGCTGGACAAAGCGGATCCGACGTCACGGACGCGGTTCTGACGGCGTTTTTCGATTCGCCATTTCAATGGTGCGATGATTCATGTGCGTGCGGATTGCCGCCGTTCATGAACGCTGCCATGGTCCGGGTCACTGCGCGGGGAAGCGCGCGTTCGGCGAATGCGCCGGCCTTGGTGAGCGGACCGTGGTAGGCGAGGATCGAGCCGCGCATCATCCTGTGGTAGGCGAATGCCGCCAACTGGCGTGCGGTGGCAGGCTTGGTCATGGTGAAGAAGTTGCGGCCGCCCATCCTGGCGGCCTTGGCGAATCCGGTGGTCGTCGGCCCCGGGCATACGCAGGTCACCGTCACGCCCGTGCCGCGCAGCTCATAAGCCACGGCCTCCGACAGCGAGCGCACGAACGCCTTCGTGGCGAAATACATCGCCATGTACGGGCCGGCCATCATCGAGGCGACCGAGGAGATGTTGAGGATCCTGCCATGCCCGGCGGCGCGCATGTCGCGTCCATACCGGTAGGTGAGTTCGGCGAGCGCCTCCATGTTGAGCCGCATCATTTGTTGCTGCCGGTTCCAGTCGGCGTCGAGATAGCCGGTCCAGTCCGCGAATCCCGCGTTGTTGGCCAGGTATTCGATGGCGATCCCGTGCGACGTGGTGAAGTCGTGCAGCCGTTGCGGCGCGTCCGGTTCGCTCAGGTCGATGGCGAACGGCACGACGCGTACATGATAGCGGCCTTCCAACGCGTCCCTCACGGCGTCGAGCCGCGTCTGGCTGCGCGCCGTGATGACCAGATCGTGGCCGTTCGCGGCGAACAACGCCGCCAGTTCGCGTCCTATGCCGCTTGATGCCCCGGTGATGAGTGCGTATGACATATTGACCTCGTTGTCGACGGTTCCGTTCATGCATCAGTGTATCGCCACGCGCATATGTGGGGATTACCTGTATGGGGACCATATGGAAAACCCGTCCGGCCAGCTCCTTGGGGAACCGGCCGGACGGGCGCGGTATGCGGTTTGGATCGGTCAGCGCTGCTTGGACAGCCAGCTGTCCACGGCGTGCCGGGTCGCGTCGGCGTCCTGCTGCGCGGTGGTGCCGCGCACCGCCAGACCGTTCTCGATCGTCGCGCCGTGTGCAGCCTTGGCGATGTTGTTCGGTGTACCTCCGAGGCCGCTGCCCTCATGCGTGCAGAACGGGTAGATGGTCTTGCCGTTCCAATCGCGGCCTTCCAGGAAGGTGTAGACGGGCATCGGCGCGTCACCCCACCACATCGGGTAGCCGAGATAGATGGTGGTCGCCTTGTCGAGCGCGTCGATGTCGCCCTTGAGGGTGATGTGCGGGCGGGCGTTTGTCCGTTGCTCCTGTTGTGCCTCGACGGTGGTCTCGTCATAGCCTGCCGGGTACGCCTCATCGCGCACGATCTCGGCGATCGGCGCGCCGGCCGCCTGCGCGATCGCCTCGGCCAGTTTCGCCGTATTGCCGGTCTTCACCGTGCCCACGCCGTAGTTCTCGCCGGCGCGGGAGAAATACACCACTACTACCATGTCATTGCCTTTCCTGTCTGGTGTGTTTGTTGTCCTCGAAGTATCGGAATCGTGGGATCGGGTCGTATCGTCCAAGCCGGCTGCTTGCCTGTCGTGCTCCCGCAGCCGCCGAGGCGAGCATGGCGGTGTAGATGCAGGCGGCTGCGATTTTTCGGATGCGCATTCTTCTCCTTGGATATCGGATCACTCGGATCGATCGTCGGCTGACGCGAACGAAGTGACGGTTCTGAGATCCTCGATGACGCGTTTCGGTTGGATGGATAATGGGAAGTTCTCCTCGTCATGCGCGCCGTCGAGTGAACCGGACGGGTCGGCTTCGAGCGCGGCGAACAGCGGATTGAGGGAGTCTTGGGCGGGACCGTGCCGCGACACCAGCTCCAAGGTTTTGCGGTTCGCGGATTCGCAGCCGAGTGATGCGACCAATACCTGCGCTATCTGGCGGCGCGAGACCACGCCGTCGCGCGGGTCGGCGTACCGGTGCGTGTCGCCCTGCAGAAAGACGAGCCGTTGCTGGTCGGGATCGTTGTAGTCGAACCAGCCGGGGCGCACGATGGTGTACTCGTTGCCGCTGGCGCGTACGAGCCGCTCCGAACGGCGCTTCCAATCGTGGGCCTGCGAGGCGAGGTTGTAGCGCGAATCCATGCAGGTCACGCCGATGGCCGTCATGAGCGCGATGCGCACCCTGCGTCCCTCCAACGCGATCAGCGTATTGCGCACCGCACCGTAGTCGACCTTCTCGATCATGCTCGGCCCGTCGTGCGCGCCCATGGTGAACACCACGCTGTCGATGCCGGCGAGGGTGCCGCGCAACGACTCCACGCTGGTCAAATCGCCTTGCACGACCTCCACGCGCGGATCGAAGCACGCCCGGCCCGCGTCACGCACCAATGCCCGGGCATGGTAGCCGCGTTCGACGGCCTCGCACACGGCCAGGCGGCCGATGCTGCCGGTCGAACCGATGAACAGCACCCGTGTCGGTCTTGTCATGTTCGCCCCCCGTCATCGTTCCCGTAGTTTCGATGCCAGCCTAGAACCGAAGAAAAAAGATAACAAATACGGATATGCGATAGCATGGAATACGTAAAATGCATGTACTGGAAGGTGGGAAACACGTGGAGATCAAGGTGTTGCGTCATTTCATCGCGGTGGTGCAGGAGGAGGGCGTTACCGCGGCCGCCGAGGTGCTGCGCATCAGCCAGCCGGCCCTGTCCCGCCAGATCAAGGACCTTGAGGGGGAGATGGGTGCGACCCTGTTCGTGCGCGGCAACCGCGGACGTGCCTTGGAACTGACGCATGAAGGGCAATTGCTGTACCGTCGCGCATGCGAGATTGTGGAGCTTGCGGACCGTACCAGGTCGGAGATCGCCTCGGGCGAACAGGTCGAGGGCGACGTGCATGTGGCGGCCGCCCAGACCGCCGTGATGGATGTGCTGGCCAAGGCCGCGGTGCACGTGCGCGAGCTGCACCCCGGCGTGCGCATCCAATTGCACGACGATTACGGGGAGAACATCATGGAACGACTCAACAACGGGCTCGCGGACTTCGGCGTGCTGGTGCAGCCGGCCGACATGAGCCGCTACGATCACCTGCCCCTGCCCGGCGGCGACCGCATGGGACTGATCATGCGCCCTGACCATCCGCTCGCCGCGCGGAGCGGCGTGAAACCGGCCGACCTGCAGGGATTGCCGCTGATAGTACCCAAGGGGGCACTCGCCCGACGCGACCTGTCCGGCTGGTACAGCGGGAGCCTGCGGCCGTTCGACATCGTCGGCACCATGAACCTGACCTACAACGCCAGCCGGTTCGTGCGCGCCGGTTACGGCTGCGCGCTGTCGCTCGAAGGTCTGGTCGACACCGGCGAAGGCAGCGGTCTGACGTTCCGCCCGCTCGAACCGACGTTGCGGGCCTCGCTGAGTATGGCGTGGAAGAAAAGCCAGCCGCTCACCCCGGCCGCGCGGGCGTTCCTCGACTGCGTGCACGAAGTGGTGGGGGAGACGTCCCGGTCTGATCAGGCTCGGTAGTCGCGCAATCCCGCGAGGAAACGCGTCAGCCCCTCGACCATGCGCGAGCGCGGGCATGCCACGTTGATGCGCACGAAATCATGCCCGTCACCCCCGTATTCGGAGCCTTCGGAGAGCATCACCCTGTGCTCGCTCTTGAGATGGTCGCACAACGCATCGGTGTCGTGCGTGATGGCCGAGCAGTCGACCCACAGCAGGTAGGTGGCATGTCCCTCGATCATGATGATGCGACGGTCCGCGGGCACGGAGGCGTTGTATTCGTCGAACATCGCGCGCGCGGCGGCCTTGTTGCCGGCCAGATAGGCGCGCAGCTCATCCAGCCAGGGGCCGCCCTCGTTGAACGCGGCCAGCGTGGCGTCCATGGCAAACGCGTTCGGCTCGGCCACCTCGTCGGTGTTCAGGGCGCGCCACACCTTGTGGCGCAGCACGGGGTTCGGGATCATCACGGCCGCCGAGTTGAGGCCCGCGATGTTGAACGCCTTGGTCGGCGCCATGCAGGTCACCGAGTTCATCGCGCAATGCTCTCCCGCGGAGGCGAACGGCACGTAGCCGAAGCCCGGATCGGTCAGATCGCAGTGGATCTCGTCGCTGATCACCGTCACATGATGCTCCCAGCACAGTTCTCCGATGCGTGCCAGGGTTTCGCGATCCCAGATGCGGCCGATCGGATTGTGCGGGTTGCATAGGATCATCAGCGTGGTCTGCGGGTCGGCGAGCTTCGCCTCCAGATCCGCCCAGTCAATCGCGTAATGCCCCTCGCCGTCATAGGCGAGCGGGGATTCGAGTACCCGGCAGCCGTTGTTGAGGATCGAATTGAAGAAGATGTTGTAGACCGGCGTCTGGATGAGCACGTTCTCGTTCGGCGTGGTGAGCTTGCGGACCATGCTGGAGATTGCCGGCACCACGCCGGTGCAGAACACCAGCCATTCCGGGTCAATGGCGAGATCATGCCGTCGGTCCCACCAGTCCGCATAGGCCCGGCTCCATTCGGGCGGCACGATCGAATAGCCGAATACGCCGTGTTCGACACGGCGGCGCAGCGCCTCGCGAATCTCGGGCGCGGTCTGGAAATCCATGTCCGCCACCCACATGGGCAGCGCGCCGCCGGCCTCCTCCCACTTGAGCGAGTACGTGCCGGAACGGTCGATCGGGGTATCGAAATCGTAGGTCATGTGTCCAAACATAGGAATCCCGTGCAGGCGAAGTCAAATACGCCGGTCCCGCCCGGCGGCGCCCGCCATCCATGCGCCGACCGGCGGGGCCGGGTCCCGACGAAACGGGGCTACTCCGTCTGCTCGTTCGGATCGAGTGTCTTTATGACCCTCGCCGGCGAGCCGACGGCCACCGCATAGTCGGGGATGTCGCGCGTCACCACCGCGCCGGCGCCGATCACGGCGTACTCGCCGATGGTCACGCCCGGGCAGATCGTCACGTTCATGCCGATCCACGCGTTTTTCTTGATGATCACCTTGCCGTAGGTGTAGATGGAATGACGGGCGTTGAAATCATGGTTGATGGTGGCGATGCGCACGCCCGGCGCGACCTGCACGCCGTCGCCGAACTCGATGCCGCCCGAGGCGGACAGGATGGCCGAATGGTTGATGAACACGTTGTGCCCGAAGGTCACACGGTTGCCGAAATCGCAGGTGAACGGCGTCAGGATACGCACGTCGTCGAGCTTCCTTGCGAACAGCTTCTCAAGATAGCCCACATAGGACGGGTCGTCCGGCAGGACCTGGTTCGCCCTCGCGCACAGCGTACGCGAACGCATCATCTCATCGACCGCCTCCCTGAAATACGGTTCGCGGTTGTCGGTCGGACCACCTTGGTCCATCAACTCGTACACATAGCCCTCGCGGTACTCCACGGTATGCTCCTTGTCTTCATAACGATCGATGTCGTGACCATTATGAAGGCATGAAGCCGGCAAAACTAATGCGCGTAATGATTGTTTTATCATGCGTATTACGCATATTGTCAATTATCAATACGTTTTTTGTATATAGTTTATACAAGACCGGCGGGGCGGAGGATATGGCAAAGCCGGCCACGAAAATGGTGGCCGGCTTTGCTTCGTTCGGTTGGCTTTTTACCTCGCTCAGTCGGCGTTGTCGCCGGCGAGGATGACCTTGACCTTGCTCGGATCGATTTTTCCCGGGTCGAGCGTCAGCTCGCCGATCGCATCGGCGCGGATCGTACCAGCGCTCGGATTGAGCACGCTGTCGATCGTGCCGTGAATGTCCGCATCCACCGTGGAATACTCGAACGCCAACGTCGTATTGATCAGCCGGCAGTTGCGCAACACCAGATTATCCACGTAGCACAAGCCCTGCAGGCTTTCAATCGTACAGTTCTCGAATGTCACGTTCCGCGAATTCCACGCCAGATACTCGCCCGAAATGAACGAGTCGCGCACCGTCACGTTCTCGCAGTTCCAGAAGCAATCCTTCGAGATCAGCCGCGAATTCGAGATCTCCACGTCACGCGCCCCGTCGAACGGATAATTGCCCACCAGACGCAGATTGTCGGCCTTCACGTTCTCACAGTTCATCGCCAGATAATCGCCATGCGCGCTCACATTGTCCAACGTCACGTCACGGCAGGACCACAACGTCTCCTCGGCATTCGGGAAATCCACGTTGCGCAGCGTCACATCATGGGCACGACGGAAGTTCTTCGGCGCCTCGATCGTCGAATCCTCCACCGTGATATGATCCGTATACCATACGCCCGCACGCCCCATCTCGAACCACGTGCAGTTCCTCGCCCTCACATTGCTGCAATACCACAGCGGATACTTCCACTTGAATGAGCTCTCCACCAGTTCGATGTCGCGCGCATGCTTCAACGGCGACTCGCCATCGTCGAAAATGGTATCGACATACCGACGGTTCCGAGCGAAGAACTCCGCGCGCTCGCCGGTGAGGAAGGCTTGGCGGACCTCGACCATGCCATCGGTATCAGGGGTATCAGTGGTGTCTTGGGTGCTGTTCAACATGTGCTCCTTCATATGCTCCGTTGCACAAGATAGGAACTTCAAGTGCTCGAAGTCAAACGGGGAGTCACGTTCGTTACTGGCGAACGCGGTTCCCCGCTGTCTTGTCTCCTCGACGTCAATACCTGCCACGTCCGAAACGGGCGGCCAATCGATCAGGCGGTCAGCGCCGTCGGATATTCGGCCACGGCGGCATCGATCTGCTCGTCGGTGGCAGTGGCGACGCCCTGGATGAAGAACGGTTTGAGATACGTGGCATGTATATAGCGCACCGTCTCCTCGAACGGGAGCAGCAATTCCTCCATGGTGTGCAGATGGCTGCCCTCATGCGTATACGTGTCGGCCGGGGAACCGGTGGACACCGCCAGCATGAACTCCTTGCCCTCCAACGCGCGGCCACCGGCATACGCCCAACCGGACTTCAGCACCTCATCCTCCCACTGCTTGAGCAGCGCAGGGGAGCTGAACCAGTAGAACGGGAACTGCAGCACGATACGATCATGCGTCTCAAGCAGCTCCTGCTCATGCTCGACATTGATCCTGAAATCCGGGTACGAGGCGTATTCGTCGACCACCGTCACATCACCGGTTTCGTTGGCGACGTCCATGAGTTTGCGGTTGACCCGCGATTTCTCCAAATGCGGGTGGAATACCAGAACCAGTGTTTTCATCCATGCTCCTTCTTCGATGGCTTTCGGTATGAAGAATGATAATCGTTCCGTTCATGCTTTGGGCGTAATCCGTCATAACCGTCGTCGATACCATCAGGGGCGTTTGACGGGGATGACGATAGTATGATGGCCGTGTTCAACGGGTTTGTTCCATAGGAGTTTCAAGAGAGGAGTGGGAGTTTGGCATCAGGTGCGCAGGAAAGGAAGACGGCCATTGCGGGGGCGTTCACGACCGCATTGCCCAGAACGCTGCCGGTCTGTATAAGTTTCTTCTTCTTGGCGTTGTCCTACGGCGTGCTGATGGGAACGCGCGGGTTCTCATTCCTATGGCCCATGTGCATGAGCGCGTTCATCTTCACCGGATCCATGGAATTCGTCACGGTCGACCTGCTCGTCTCCGCGTTCAATCCGCTCGCAGCCTTCATGCTGGCCGTCATGATCGGCATCCGGCATCTGTTTTATGGCATTTCGATGCTTGGCCGATTCAAGAACATGGGATTGAAGAAGCCATATCTCATCTTCTCGTTATGTGACGAGACCTTCGCCATCGACAATGGAACGAAGATTCCCGACACCGTTGACCGCGGATGGTTCTATTTCTTCGTCGGTCTGCTCAACCAAGCCTCCTGGGTGGCCGGAGCCACGTTCGGAGGCATTCTCGGAGGACGGATCACTTTCGGCACTTCCGGGCTTGATTTCGTCATGACCGCCATGTTCGTGGTCATTTTCGTGGATCAATGGATGACGACGAAGCATAAAAGCCATATGGCCGCGTTGACCGGAATCGCGGTGCCCGCCATCTGCCTGAGCCTGTTCGGTCCCGACGATTTCATGATTCCCTCGTTGGTCGTCATGCTTGTCGTATTCCTCGTGCTGCGTCCTTACCTGGACGACCTGAACATTCAGGGCACGGGCGATGAGACGGGCAAGGAAAACGAATCCATGGACAAGGAGGCTCACGCATGATGACCATGACCATTTGGCAGGGCGTAGTCACGATACTCATGGCCATGCTCGGCACCGTGCTGACGCGGTTCCTGCCGTTCGTGCTGTTCCCCGAATCGAAGGAGCCTCCGCGTTTCATCACCTATCTTGGCACCGTGTTGCCGTATGCCATGACGGGACTGCTCGTCGTCTATTCGCTGAAGGGCGTGCATCCGTTGACCGGAAACCATGGCGCTCCCGAAGCGATAGCGATCGTGGTCATCATCCTGCTGCATCTATGGAAGAAGAACATGCTGCTGTCGATCGCAGGCGGCACCGCGGCATACATGCTGCTGGTGCAACTGGTGTTCGTCTGATGCCTGTCTGATTCGGTGCTCATCCGATTGATGATTGTGGAACGGCGCCTTCCCGTGATGTCTTTTCGATTGGAGATCCGTCAACGACGGCCGTCGTGGTCATTGCGCGATCCCCAAGCTGTATTTCAGCGTCATGACACGTTCCGCCGACCGTGTCACCTGTTGCGCGAATGAAGGATCGGCGGACGCCTTGGCCTTGAGCCCGTCAAGCACCGGCTGCACGTATGAGAAGGCTCCAATACAAGCCAGATCGCCGCCGGCCTCAACCAGGCGTACGCCCAAATCGCTTGGTTGGATGCCGTTTAATGCGGCCGCGGACATGGAATCGGAGGTGATGACGCCCTGAAAACCAATGGTGCCGCGCAGATAGTCGGTGATCAGTGAACGGGAGAATACGGCCGGATTGTCCGGATCAATCCGCTGATAGGTTGCCAAGGACATCATCACCATCGACGGATTCACGTCGAGCGTGGTGTTGAACGCGTTGATTTCCGGACCATCCAATGTCGTGGTGGTGTCAAGAATGCCATTGGAGGTGAAGTCGGTGTTGCCGGTCACCGAGCCCAAGCCCGGATAGTGCTTGATGGCGCTGCCTACCCCCGAATCGGATAGTCCCTGGATGAATGCCTTCGCATGCTCCGCATTGCCGGCCGCGTCAAGGCCGAAATCGCGGTACAGCGCGCCGATCGGGGCGTTCGATGAACGATCCACAGTCACCGTGCCGACTACCGGCGCCAAATCCACATTGATGCCCGCGGTTTTGAGCTGCGCGCCCCAGGTCGCGGCTGATTGCCGCAGCTGGGCGGTGTCCATCGTTCCCTGATAGGTGGCTGACGGCATGGTATCGAAACCGCTTCCCCTCAGATACTGCACCGAACCGCCCTCCTGGTCGGTCGTCATCAGCAGCCGATTATTGGAAGGGGCATATGATTGCAATTCGGACGTCGCGGCTGAAACCCCGGTTGTGCCGGAATCCCAATTGCCGATGATCAATACCGAGCCGACATGCCGGTCTACGATGAGATCACGCAACATGGATGGGTCGGATCCTGCTGGCAACGGCACCATGACCAGCTGACCTATCCGCTCATCGATATCCATGGCTTCGACGGCGCGCACCGCCTTGCCGTGCGGCGAATCATCCGCAACGGACGGAACCGCGGATTTTTCAAGAGAGCCATGCATGATTTCCGTGTCGGGCATGGAGATGGAGGAATCTGAACCGGCATCGCCGGAACAAGCCGACAACGCCAACGGAAGCGCCATGACACACCAAATCGCCACGAAACGTCTGAAAGAAATGCAAGGCCTCTTCTTCACGCGGCCATTATCGCATACACGATTGCCGATGGTGCTGGCACGGTGCAGAGTGTCGCGTCCGCGTCCCTGCTTGGAAAATCCGGAAAATGAAGGATTCAGCCTGTGGATTGATTCGTTCGGCTACCGGCATAATGGCGTTCCCCGCCTATCGCTAGGCTGTTAGCATGTCTTTCTTTGATATGTTTGGTCCCATGTTCGATCCCGAGGGCGGTTCGGACCGTGCCGGTGGACAGCGTTCCCGCAGACCCGACAACGACGATCCGATAATCCTGAACGTCGAGACGGACGGCGGGGATGGCCCCCGGCGATCGGCGAACGTTCCTCCGAAAAGACCTTCTGGCCCCCGCATCGCCAGCAGGCCGGACCGTCCTAGGAAATCGTCGAATGGCAGCAGGATCCTCATCGGCGTGGTTCTGACACTCGCCATCGTCATCGGACTGTTCTTCGCGCTCGCCCAATTCATCACCGACGTCATGTGGTACGGCCAGCTCGGCTTCCAAAGCGTCATCTGGACGCAGCTTGGCACCAGGGTCGGTCTGTGGCTGGCCTACGCGGTGCTGCTCGCCGCGGTCGGATACATTTCCGCCACGCTGGCGATCCGCGCCCGTCCCGACGCGGCCGATGGCTCCACCATCCGAGTGAACGGCGACACCATCGAAATCGGCAAAAGCGTGAGCTCCAAGCACGCGCGCCGCATCGCCGTGGTCATCTCCCTGCTCGTCGGATTGGTGTTCGGCTCCCAGTTCAATGCCAACTGGTCCGAGATCCTGCTCATGTTCAACGCGCAGAGCTTCGGCACCAAGGATCCGCAGTTCGGCATCGACAACGGTTTCTACGTGTTCGTGCTTCCCGGCCTGAAACTCATCATGTCGGCGGTCTCGCTGCTGCTGCTCGCGGGCATCATCTTCTCCGTTGTCACCCACGTACTGATGGGCGGCATCCGCTTCACCATGCCGGTGAACGGCCGCGGTCTGTTCCACATCACGAAGCGCGCGCGTCGTCAGATCGGCATCTGGCTGATGCTCAACATGTTCGCGTGGGCCGCCAACCAAGTGCTGGGAGTGTTCTCCCATCTGACCGAACAGGGAAGCCGCATCACCGGCGCCACCTACACAACGGTGAACGCAACCATTCCCGTCACATTCATCATGGCCGCCATCACCGCGCTGCTTGGCGTCGTGCTGGGCGTGTGGATCATGAAATCGCATGCGCTGGAAGGTTCCGCCCCTATCGCAGCCCGGGCCTCCGAGGCGCTCAAGGCGTGGAAGGTGCCGACCGTGGCCATCGCCTCCGCCATCGTGGTGAGCCTGGTGCTTACCGTGGCCTGGCCCGTTCTGCTTCAGCGGTTCCGCGTCAATCCGAACGCGCAGGAGATGGAATCCTCCTACATCCAGCGCAATATAGACGCCACCCGTGCGGCGTATGGTCTGGACAAGGTGAAGACCGAACAATACAAGGCCACCACCGAAGGCGAGGAAGGTGCGTTGGCCGATTCCGCCGAATCGACCGCGCAGATCCGGCTGCTCGATCCGCAGATCGTCTCCCCGACGTTCAAGCAGTTGCAGCAGTCGAAGCAGTATTACACGTTCGCGGACACCGTCGCGGTCGACAAGTATGACATCGACGGTGTCAGCCAGGATACGGTGATCGCCGCCCGCGAGCTCGATTTGGACGGTCTTGACAACCGCAACTGGGTCAACGACCATACCGTATACACGCATGGCTATGGAGTGGTGGCGGCCTACGGCAACAAAGTGACCGCCGATGGCCAGCCGAAGTTCTTCGAAGCCGGCATCCCCACTCAAGGCAAGCTCACGGACAGTGAGAAGTACGAACCGCGCATCTACTTCTCCCCGAACGCCACGGAGTATTCGATCGTCGGCGCTCCGGAAGGCACCAAATCATGGGAATTCGATTATCCGACCGGCTCGGAGGGAGCCACCAACACCTTCGATGGCGACGGTGGTCCGAAGATCGGCAATATCTTCTCACGCCTCTTGTACGCCATCCGCTTCGGTTCCGACCAGATTCTGTTCTCCAATCGAGTGAACGCCGATTCGCAGATCCTGTACGACCGTTCCCCGAAGGAACGCGTCGCCAAGGTGGCGCCGTATCTGACGCTTGACGGCCGCGTGTATCCGGCGGTGGTGGACGGCCGTGTCAAGTGGATCGTCGACGGTTACACTACGTCGGACGCCTATCCGTATTCGCAGATGACCGATCTGGGCGAGGCCACCAAGGACTCCACGACGGAATCCTCCGCTACGGTGAGCAGCCTGAACTCGAAGAACGCCAACTACATCCGCAATTCCGTGAAGGCCACCGTGGACGCTTACGACGGTTCCGTCGACCTGTATGTATGGGACCAGTCCGATCCGGTCATCAAGGCTTGGGAGAAGATCTTCCCCGGTCAGTACCACCAGCTGTCGGAGATCTCCGGCGATCTGATGAGCCACATGCGTTATCCGGAAAGCCTGTTCAAGGTGCAGCGTGAGCTGCTGGCCAAGTACCATGTTTCCAGTGCCAATCAGTTCTTCTCCGGCGAGGACTTCTGGCAGACGCCGGTCGACCCGACCGAATCGCAGCAGGCCCAGCAGCGGGACATCCTGCAGCCGCCGTATTACCTGACATTGCAGACCGGAGGTTCAAGCGAACCTGTGTTCTCGCTGACGTCGTCGTACATCCCCGCCGGCACATCCACCAGGGAGATCCTGACCGGATTCCTGTCGGTCGATTCCGATGCGGGACACGACAAGGGAAAGATCGGCTCGAACTACGGCACCATACGATTGCAGGAACTGCCGAAGGACTCCAATGTGCCGGGTCCAGGACAGGCGCAGAACAACTTCAACGCGTCCGCCGACGTGTCCAAGGAGCTCAACCTGCTCGAATCCGGTTCCACCAACGTGCAGCGCGGCAACCTGCTCACCCTGCCTCTCGGCGGAGGGCTGGTCTACGTGCAGCCGGTCTACGTCAAATCGTCCGGTTCCACCAGCTTCCCGCTGCTCAAGAAGGTGCTGGTTGCCTTCGGTGACCAGGTCGGTTTCGCCGACACATTGGATGAGGCGTTGGACCAGGTGTTCGGAGGCGATTCCGGAGCGTCGGCCGGCGATGCCGAGAACGCCGGGGATTCTGCTACAAATAAGCCGAATGATGGGAAGAACGATTCATCCGACGGCAAGACAGGGGGTGATGGCAAGCAGGACGTCTCCTCCGGTACGGATGGCGACACGGCCGGCAATGCCGGTGATTCGTCCTCCACTATGAGCACCGACCTGAAGAACGCCCTCAACGACGCCTCGCAGGCCATGAAGGATTCCGACGCTGCCATGAGGAAGGGCGATTGGTCCGCCTACGGAGAAGCGCAGAAGAAGCTTCAGGAGGCGTTGGACAAGGCCATAGAACTCGAACGGTGATCTTTCGTTCGGCATATGGCGGCAAGACAGGGCCGGTTTCCCCTTGGAAAACAGGGAATCCGGCCCCTTGTCGTTTGCGGACGGGTATGCTGGAGCGCATGGCCGAATACTCTTTCCGCATCGCGACGCAGACCGACATCCAGGCGATCACCGACATCTACAATGCCGCCGTCATCCACGGAGGATCTTCCGCGGACACCACGCCACGCACCTTCGAACAGCGCAAGGCATGGGTCGAATCGCACCATGATCCATATGCGGTGTTCGTCACCACCGTGCCAACGCCGAATGGCGGTGAGGAGGTCATCGGATTTTCCGCGCTCTCCGTGTTCTATGATCGCGCCGGCTACGATGGCGTCACCGACCTCGCCTACTACATCGCGCCTGAATGGCAGGGCAGGGGAGCGGGTGTCTTCACGCTGTCCAGACTGCTCGACGAATGCCGAAGCCGTCACATGCGCAAGGCCTGCGGCATCATCTTCGCGGACAACAAAGGCTCCATCGCGTTGATGAGACATTTCGGCTTCACGCAATTCGGACTTATGCCCCAGGCGGCCACGGATTCCACGGGCACCATGCGGGACATGAGCTATTGGTATCTCGACCTGTAAACACCTGTCAGTAGAATTTTCGCGGTTATCAAGGCGAAGGCATTGAGCGCCATGCGAGAATGCGGGACAAACGCATAGAACACGAACAGAGGAATGGACGATTTCGATGGCATCTGATTTCTGGTTGATCGCAGGATTGGGTAATCCGGGTTCCAAATACGAAGGCACCCGCCACAATATGGGGTTCATGACCGCCGACGTGCTGGCGGAACGTTGGTCGGTCAACTTCTCCGACCATAAGGGTCTTGCCATGCTCGGCAAGGGCGTGATGAGCCTGTCCGGACGCAATGTCAAGTTCTTCCTGGCCAAACCGCTCACCTACATGAATGAATCCGGCAGCGCCATCGCCTCCATCAGCGCGTACTACCATATCGAACCGGACCATATCGTGGTGATCCATGACGACATGGATCTCGATTTCGGCCGCATCAAAATCAAGGCCGGCGGCTCGGCAGGCGGACACAACGGCATCAAATCCATCGACCGTTCGCTTGGCACGCCGAAATACGCGCGCGTGCGCATGGGCGTCGGACACGCGCAGCGTGGCGCGCATGCGCACGACAACACCGTGAATTGGGTGCTGGGTGGTTTCGGACCGGACCAGCGTAAGCGGCTTCCTGAATTCCTAGCGGATGGTGCCGATGCGGCCGAGACCATCATCTTCGACGGTCTTGCCAAGGCCCAGGAGCGTTTCAATGGCCGCTGAACAGACGGGACGGCAGACTCAGCCGCCGACCGTGGGATCGCTTGCGGGCATTCTCGATGTGCTGGAAACCGATGACGATTTCCGTGCGTTGATCGCAGGCGAGGTCGACGAACCGGAATCCGATATCGATCCGAGCATCACCGTCGGTGCGCCGGAGGGGCTGCGCCCGGCGCTTGCCGCCGGAGCGGCCGGGAATCGGCCTGTCGTGCTTGTCGTGGCATCCAGCCGCGAAGCCGAGGAAACCGTGGAATCTATCCGTTCCTGGTATGGCGGCGACCCGAATGATGTGGCGCAACTCGAAGCGTGGGAGACCCTTCCCCACGAGCGTCTCTCCCCGCGCGCGGATACCGTGGCGAGCCGCATGGCGGTTTTCCGCAGGCTGCGGCATCCCGAGGAGGGGAGCGGACTGTTCGGACCCATCCGCATTCTGGTCATGCCGGTACGTTCCTTGATCCAACCGGTGGTCGCGGGCCTCGGCGACGTTGAGCCACTGGTGTTTTCTCAAGGCGAGGAGCTGCCGCTCGACGAGGCCTCCCGCAAATTGGTTGAGAACGCATACACTCGCGTCGACCTTGTGATGGACCGTGGTGAATTCGCCGTCCGTGGCGGCATCATCGACGTTTTCCCTCCCACGCTGCCGCATCCGGTGCGTATCGAGTACTTCGGCGACGAGATCGACACCATCAGGGAATTCCATGCGTCCGACCAACGCACCTACGGTGAGGCCATTGCCACCGTATGGGCGACTCCCTGCCGGGAACTGCAGCTGACGGAACAAATCCGTCAACGCGCGAAATCGCTTGTCGGCTCCATTCCCAATGCGGAGGACATGCTTGAATCCATAGCAAACGCCATCCCCGTCGAAGGCATGGAGTCATTGCTGCCCGCCTTGGTAGACGACATGGAACCGGTGCAGGGCATGCTTCCCAAGAACGCGCTGATCATGCTGTCCGATCCGGAAAAGCTTCGTCGCGCAGCCGATGACTTGGCTAAAACAGCCAATGAATTCCTCGCTGCCAGCTGGCATGTCGCCGCTTCCGGGCATGGTGCCGGCGCTCCGATCACCTTCGATCAGGCGAACTTCTACGATTTCGAGGAGACGATTTCCTCGCTTATCTTCTCCAGGCATGACGTGTGGAAACTCACCAGCTTCGGCGTGGATGGCACCCGGGAGGGACATATCCAGCTCGATGCGACCAAGCCGGACGAATACCGTGGCGATGAGACCAAAGCGGCGACTGGCATCGAAGGCCTGCTCGACGCCGGTTACGCGGTGACCGTCACGGCAGCCGCGCAGGGAACGCTGGCGCGTCTGAAGCGTGCCATCAACGAAACAGGCATCGCGAATTTCGATTGCGTCCGATCGCGTGCCGTCGACGGTTTCGTGGACAACGCCGCGAAAATCGCCTTGCTCACCGAACGCGACATCACAGGGCGTACGTCCGCCGCCGGCCAGGCGAAGACCCCCAAACGCCGTCGCAAGGCCATCGATCTGATGGAGCTCAAAACCGGCGATTATGTCGTGCATGAGCAGCATGGCATCGGCCGTTTCGTGGAGATGCGTCAACGTACCATCGGCAAAGGTGAGAACAGGACCACCCGCGAATATCTGGTCATCGAGTACGCGCCCAGCAAGCGTGGCGCGCCGGCCGACAAACTGTTCATTCCCACCGACCAGCTCGACCAGGTCAGCAAATACATCGGTGCCGAGACGCCGAAACTCAACAAATTGGGCGGCTCCGACTGGGCCGCCACCAAGGCCAAGGCGCGCAAGCACGTGCATGAGATCGCCGAGGACCTGGTCAAACTCTACTCGGCGCGTCAACGCACAAGAGGTTACGCCTTCAGCAAGGACACACCATGGCAGAAGGAGCTGGAGGACGCCTTCCCGTACCAGGAGACCGCCGATCAGCTCACCACCATCGACGAGGTCAAGTCGGATATGGAGAAGCCCATTCCGATGGATCGCCTGATCTGCGGCGATGTGGGCTTCGGCAAAACCGAGATCGCGGTGCGTGCCGCGTTCAAGGCGGTGCAGGATTCCAAGCAGGTGGCCGTGCTGGTGCCGACCACCTTGCTGGTGCAACAGCATTTCGAGACCTTTACCGAACGCTATGAGGGCTTCCCGGTGAACGTGGCGGCCATGAGCCGTTTCCAGACCACCAAGGAGATCAACGACACCATCAAAGGTCTCGAGGACGGTTCCGTGGACGTGGTCATCGGCACACACAAGCTGCTCAATCCGAAAATCAAGTTCAAGGATCTGGGACTTGTCATCATCGACGAGGAGCAGCGTTTCGGCGTCGAGCACAAGGAGACACTCAAGGCGCTACGGACCAATGTGGACGTGCTGAGCCTGTCGGCCACGCCTATCCCTCGCACGTTGGAAATGGCCGTCACCGGCATCCGGGAGATGTCCACGTTGGCCACGCCGCCGGAGGACCGTTTGCCGGTGCTCACCTATGTGGGCGCCTATGAGGACGCGCAGGTCACCGCGGCCATCCGACGCGAGCTGCTGCGCGGCGGTCAGGTGTTCTACGTGCACAATCGGGTCCATGACATCTCCTCCGTCGCTGCGAAGATCCATGAGCTGGTGCCCGAATCGCATGTCGGCATCGCGCATGGCAAGATGGGGGAGAAGCAGCTTGATGGCGTGATTCGCGACTTCTGGCACCGTGACATCGACGTGCTGGTCTGCACCACCATCATTGAGACCGGTCTTGATATCTCCAATGCGAACACGTTGATTGTCGATCACGCCGACCGGTTCGGCTTGAGCCAATTGCACCAGTTGCGCGGCCGTGTCGGACGTGGGCGAGAGCGTGCGTACGCGTATTTCCTGTACGATCCGACCAGGCCCATGACCCAGCAGTCGCATGACAGACTTGCCACCATCGCGCAGAACACCGCACTGGGGTCGGGCTTCGACGTGGCCATGAAGGATCTCGAGCTGCGCGGCACCGGCAATCTGCTGGGCGATGAGCAGAGCGGCCACATCGAGGGCGTCGGGTTCGACCTGTACGTGCGTATGGTCTCCGAGGCGGTCGAACAGTATAAGGAGCCGGAACGCAAGGAGCCGGTCGCGGTCACCATCGACCTGCCTGTGGAGGCGTCCATTCCCGTCGAATATATCGATTCGGACAAATTGCGATTGGAGGCCTATCAGAAACTCGCTTCCGCCCGCACCGAAGAGGATCTCGACGAATTGCGCGATGAGCTCACCGACCGTTACGGTAAACCGCCGGTCGATTTCGAGGCGTTGTTCGACGTGGCGAGGCTGCGTTTCAAGGCGAGGAAACTCGGCATCTCCGAGATCATCGCGCAGGGACGCAACGTACGCGTGTCGAAATTCGAGCCGCGTGAATCCGTACAGATGCGCATGGCCAGAATCTACAAGGGTATCCAGTACCGGCCTTTGACCAAAACGTACATCGTGCCGGCTCCGTTCGCTGGTTCGCTCGGCTCCAAGCCGATGAGTTCGGATGAAGTGGTCGGGTGGACCAGTCAGTTGCTCGATGATTTGGACTGGAAGCCGACACCGCGTCGTTGATGTTGCATTCCGATGATGATGTGAGCGCTCACATAAAACATGTCGGCGGAGTTTGCCATACGTCCATAAATCGCACTATTCTTGGCAATGTCATCACAACCTAACGTTTATAAGGAGTAGTTGTGGCAGTAATTGAAAGCGTTTACGCGCGTCAGATTCTCGATTCCCGCGGCAACCCGACCGTTGAGGTCGTTCTGGACACCGATGACGGCGCTCAGGGCCTGGGCCTCGTTCCGTCCGGTGCTTCCACCGGCGAAGCCGAAGCTTGGGAGCGTCGCGATGGCGACAAGTCCGTCTATCAGGGCAAGGGCGTTCTCAATGCCGTCAAGGCCGTGAACGAGGAGATCGCTCCGAAGGTCATCGGCATGGACGCTTCCGATCAGCGCGCTCTCGATGAGACCATGATCGAGCTCGACGGCACTCCGAATAAGGGTCGTCTGGGCGCCAACGCCATCCTCGGCGTGTCCCTGGCCGCTCTGTACGCTTCCGCCGAATCCGCGGATCAGCCGCTGTACCGTTACATCGGCGGCACCAACGGTCACATCCTGCCGGTTCCGAACATGAACATCATGAACGGTGGCGCTCATGCGGACTTCGCCACCGACATCCAGGAGTACATGATCTCCCCGTACGGCTTCAACACCTACAGCGAGGCTCTGCAGGCCGGCGTCGAGGTCTATCACACCCTGAAGAACGTCCTGAAGAAGGAAGGCCTGGCCACCGGTCTGGGCGACGAGGGCGGCTTCGCTCCGAAGATGAAGTCCAACAAGGACTCCCTGAACTACATCATGGACGCCATCTCCGCCGCAGGCTACGAGCCGGGCAAGCAGATCGGCATCTCCCTGGATGTCGCCTCCTCCGAGTTCTACAACAAGGAGACCGGCAAGTACCACTTCGAGGGTGACGACCGTGAGGCCGGCTACATGCTCGACTTCTACGAGAACCTGATCAACGAGTACCCGATCGTCTCCATCGAGGATCCGTTCCAGGAAGAAGGCTGGCAGGACTGGGCCGACATCACCGCCAAGCTCGGTGATCGTCTGCAGTTCGTCGGCGACGACCTCCTGGTCACCAACCCGAAGCGTCTGCAGAAGGCCATCGACATGGGTGCCGCCAACTCCCTGCTGGTCAAGCTGAACCAGATCGGCACCGTCACCGAGACTCTGGACGCCATCGAACTGGCCACCGCCAATGGCTACACCTCCATGGTTTCCCATCGTTCCGGCGAGACCCCGGACACCACCATCTCCGATCTGGCCGTCGCCAAGAACACTCGCCAGATCAAGACCGGTGCTCCGGCTCGTGGCGAGCGCATCGCCAAGTACAACCGCCTGCTCGAGATTGAGGAGGAGCTCGGCTCCACCGCTCAGTACGCCGGCTACAGCGCTTTCAAGGCCTGCAAGAAGTACATCGCCAAGTGAGCGTAGGCAACGCATCGTGCATGCGTTGACATAAGAATACCCGTCGTGTTCCAAGTCGAATGCGGCGGGTATTTTCATTGCTATGAGTTCAAAGGCACGAAAGCAATCATCGAAAAAGGGTGGCGCCGGTCCAGTCGCGTTCTTCGTGTCGTTGTTCATCGTGGCGTTGGGCACCATACAACTGGCATCGACGTTCCATACCTATGCGTTGAATCTGGCCGAACTGAACGGCTTGAAGAAGCAGGAAGCCGCGTTGATCGCCCAAAAGCACGAATTGGAGAACGACATCGCCAGATGGAACGACAAGGCGTACGTCACTGCGCAGGCAAGAGACCGTCTGGGCTTTGTCTTTCCTGGTGAACAGGCGATTCGTGTCGAGCATCCCGAGGCAGTGACCGGCAAGAAGGAATCGAACAAGGGGACATCGTACGAGGAATCGACGAAGACGGTCCTACCATGGTATAAGGAACTTGAGTATTCCTTCAAGCAGGCGGACCAGTCGGATCCGGCGAAAACCGGTAAGACGGCAAAGTCCACGCAAGACGCCGAAAAGAAGAACCAGCAGGACGCTCAAAGCGACCGGCAACAGGCCGACACTGGGCGGCAGTCAGGAGACCAACAACAGTGACACAGGATATGACGGTTATCGAACAGGCCAAAGCGCTGGCGGCCAAGGTACTCGCTCACCCAGCCACCGAACAGGACATAGCGGTGGTGGAACGTCAGCTTGGGCGTTATCCCCGAGGCATGGTCGCCGTCGGGGCGCGTTGCGTATGCGGCCGTCCTTTGGCCGTGATCACCCGGCCATTGCTTCCGGGTGGAGTTCCGTTCCCGACGACATGTTATCTGACCAGTCCCGAGGCGGTGAAAGCGATTTCCCATATCGAGGCCGAAGGCAGAATGAAGGAATACAATGATAGGCTCGCCGAGGATGCGGATCTGCGTTCCGGATATGAGCGTGCGCACGAGCTTTATCTGGCGTTCCGTCATGAGATAGCGTCGGCTATGAAGGATAGCGAGACGCATATCGAAGGCACCAGCGCAGGTGGCATGCCGGTGCGTGTCAAGTGTCTCCATGCGCTGCTGGCGCAGACGCTGGTGATGGGTGAGGGCGCCAATCCGATCGGAGACATGGCATTGGCCGTCATCAAGCATGAATTCGATCCGACGGTATGCCGTTGCGCCGTGGACAATGAAGAGTGAGAGGTTGGAAACAATGGTGAAGTCGGTAACCGTTGCCGGTATTGATTGCGGCACGAATTCGATTCGTCTGAAGGTGTCTCGGGTGGATGAGAACGGTGTGGAGGACATCGTTCCGCGCATCCTTCGTGTGGTTCGTCTTGGTCAGGATGTGGACAAGACGCACCGTTTCGCCGATGAGGCGTTGGAACGCGCCTATGAGGCGGCCCGTGAGTTCGCCGACGTGCTCGCCTCGCATCCGGTGGACGGCATCCGTTTCGTGGCCACATCGGCCACCCGTGATGCCGAGAACCGTGAGGAGTTCGAGGACAACATCGAGAAGATTCTGGGTGTGCGTCCCGAAGTCATCCCAGGCACCGAGGAAGCCGACCTGAGTTTTCTGGGCGCCACCAGCATCGTTCATCGTGAGGTCGAGGCACCGTATCTGGTGGTCGATTTGGGAGGCGGCTCCACGGAACTGGTCCTCGGCGGCGACGGCGTCGCTCGTCCGAGCACACAGGTCGAGGCGGCGTTCTCCATGAACATCGGATCGGTACGTATGACCGAACGACATCTGAAAAACGATCCGCCCACTGAAGCGCAGATTTCTGAAGCCATCGCTGACATCGACGCGCATATCGACGAGGCGTTCGAAACTGTGCCCGCGGGCAAGGCTCGCACCATCATCGGCGTGTCCGGCACGGTCACGACCATGACCGCGCTAGCCATGGGGTTGACGGAGTACGACCATACCGCCGTGGACGGTGCACGTTGCACGCTGGAGGACGCCTATGCCGTTGACGACCGCTTCCTGCGCATGCCCCGCGAGGAGCGCCTGACCTACAAGACCATCCATCCTGGACGTGTTGACGTGGTGGGTGGCGGTGCGCTGGTGTGGAACCGCGTGCTCGCCAAGGTGTCCGATGCCGCATATGCGGATCACGGGCAGCGTATCAATTCCTTCATGGCCAGCGAACACGGCTTGCTGGACGGCATTGTGCTGGATTACGGCAGAAGATTGCTTGCCGCGCGCTGACGTGGCATAATAGCTTGGCGTCGGCCTTTTTGGTCGGCGTGAAGCCTCCATGGCGAAATTGGTATACGCAGTCGACTTAAAATCGACCTCTTCGGATTGCGGGTTCGAGTCCCGCTGGAGGCACTTTCGCAATTGACGTTTATGCGCGGATCATGCGCCCGGCATAGCGTTCCTGAAACAATCCATGGGTACACTGTCGGGCATCGACAATTTATACGAACCGACTGGAACGGATAGCGCATGACTTCGAACGACACCAGGCCCGTGATTGAACAGCCAGATACCGAAATCCCTTTGATGCTCGCGCAGGCGATCATCGTCGCCGGAGTGCTTGCCGTCGGCGAGATCGTGTGCTCGCCGCTGTACTTCACGTTGATGGACCATTCGCTGGCGCTTGTTCCATGGGCTCTGGAAGCCGTGTTCCTGGCTGTGGCGTTCAGCTTTGTCGTGGGATTCGCCGTCCTGTGGTGTGCCGAATCCTTCACCTTCAAACTCAAGGAGAAGTTCCGCCCGTTCGGCTATGCGGTGACCGGACTGATCGGTTATGGCGTATGGAGTCTTCTGGTATTCACGGCCACCATCAATTCGGTGCTCACCAAAGTGGGGGAGAGCGTGCTTTCCAATGGCCAGGTCGGTGCGATCACGCTCAACGGAGCCGCATTGGGGTTCATCGCCTTCTTCTTCTCGAAACTGTTTGATGCCAAACTCGGCAATCGCAAGGGAATGGCGATTGCCATGCTCGTCGCGGAAGTCATCGTAGCCGTTGTGGGGCTGCTCATCATGATCCGCATGTTCAGCGTGCTTTACGCCGCATAACCAAGTGGGACATTTTCGGAGAAGGGGAATATGTTCAGCATTTTGGAGATGTTCACCATCGGCGTCGGGCCGAGTTCGTCGCATACCGTCGGGCCGATGGTCGCGGCAAGCGGCTTCGCGGACTCCCTCAAACGAAATGGCGTGTTGGACCGGGTTGATCGTGTGAGAACGGTGCTGTACGGCTCGCTCGCCCTGACGGGTCTGGGGCATGGCACCGATCGTGCCGTGCTGGCGGGACTGGAAGGTAATGTCCCGAAAACCGTTGATACCGAGCATATGAGCGTCATCCGCGACGAATGCGAGAAGAATGGCGAATTGATGCTCGACGGAACCCGTCGTATCGCCTTCGATTACGATCGTGATGTGGTGATGGACGCATGGCATCGTATGGCGGCCCATCCCAATGGCATGCGGTTCCAGGCATTCGATCGGCAGAACAATCTCGTCGACGAGCAGGTCTGGTATTCGATTGGCGGCGGTTTCGTCAGACGGGGATCCGCCGATGATCCGATGATTGGCATTCATGAGAAACCGCCTGAAGGAACGGCGTTCGTCGACCGGAACGACGATTCCTTGACCGAAACGGATGTGCCGTATCCGTTCTCCACATGCGATGAGCTGATTTCGCTGTGCGATGAACATCATATGAGCATCGCCGATGTGGTGTGGGCGAATGAGACGTCCATGCGCTCGGCCGTGCAGGTGCGCAGCGAGCTGGACAACGTCTGGCGTGTGATGCGCCGTTGCGTGCGGCACGGTTGCTGTTCGAACAGGAAGGTGCTTCCCGGCGGCTTGGACGTGCCACGTAGAGCGCCCAGAATGTATGCCCGGCTTGCATCCAATAGTGATGTGCTTAAAAGCGACAGGAAACGTGCGGACGCGGTGCTTGAATCGTCGGATGCCGCATGGGTCGATTTGTTCGCCTTGGCGGTATCGGAGGAGAACGCGGCCGGCGGGCGTATCGTCACCGCGCCGACCAATGGCGCCGCGGGAGTCATTCCCGCGGTCCTCCATTACTACTGGCATTTTGTGGATCATGCGAGTGAGGATGGTGTGGTGACGTTCCTGTTGACGGCGGGAGCGGTCGGATATCTGTTCAAGCGCAACGCATCGATTTCTGGTGCAGAGGTCGGATGCCAGGGCGAGGTCGGTACGGCCTGTTCCATGGCGGCTGCGGGACTGTGCGCGGTGATGGGCGGCACTCCGCATCAGGTGGAGAACGCCGCGGAGATCGGCATCGAGCACAATCTAGGCCTGACTTGCGATCCGGTCGGCGGTCTGGTGCAGATTCCATGCATCGAACGCAATGCCATGGCCGCCAACACCGCCATCAATGCGGTGCGTATGGCCATGCTGGGCGACGGCACGCATATCGTGAGTCTCGACCAAGCCATCAAAACCATGAAGGACACCGGCGAGGACATGATGGCCAAGTACAAGGAGACGTCAAAGGGAGGTCTTGCGGTCAACGTTGTTGAATGCTAGCGGTAGGTGGTGCTAATCTTGGTGGCATTGTGTTTTTCCAAGGAGGTTCACCATGGCATCCGAAATGCCCATTGTCAATGCCGAATTCGGCGATCGTCCGACCCTCGAATTCCCGACTGAAAACGCTCCTGCGGGGCTGAAGGTCGTGGAGCTGCTTGAGGGCAATGGCCCGATGGTCCGTCGTGGGGATACCGTCACCGTCAACTACCATGGTGTGGTCTGGGGCAAGGACACCCCGTTCGACTCCAGCTTTGACCGTCACCAGCCTGCCACGTTCGGTATCGGCGTCGGCCAGGTCATCAAAGGCTGGGACCAGACTGTCCCCGGACACAATGTCGGTTCGCGACTGGTGGTGTCCATTCCGCCGGAATACGGTTACGGTTCCCGTGGAGTCCCGCAGGCCGGCATCGGTGGCGAAGACACCTTGGTGTTCGTGATCGACATCATCTCCACCCGCTGAACGACGGGTAATATTCTTCCAAGGTCAAGGAGGATAACATGGCCGAAGAAAAGACGATTCTGCTGACGCAGGAAGCGTACGACAAGATGAAGCAGGAACTCGCTTGGCGTGAAGGCGAGTACCGCGACGAGATTCTATCCAAGGTCTCCGCGGCGCGTGCCGAGGGCGACCTGAGCGAGAACGGTGGTTATCAGGCCGCTCGCGAGGCGCAACGTGTGAACCAGGGACGCATTGACGAATTGACCGTCAAGCTGCGTAACGCGAAGATCCTGACCGCGCCCAAGGCGGGTGAGGTCGGTGACGGTTCCTTGGTGACGCTTGAGGTCAATGGCCGCGAAATGGTGTATGTGCTTGGTACCCGCGATCTGGCCATCGCCACGGATTACAGCATCATCAGCCCGGAATCCCCGATCGGCGCGGCCATCAACGGCGCCCATGCGGGCGATACGGTGACCTACACCGCTCCGAACGGACGTGAGATTTCCGTGACCATCAAGGAAGCCAAGCCGCTCGCCTGACTTCCCAGTCGTTGATAGAAGAGCCCGTTCCCATCGATATGAATGCGATGAGAACGGGCTCTTCCATTCAGCGGACCCTATCGTCGGGTCATGCCCATAGTTGCACGATCACCATGTAGATCGCCACCATATGGCAGGCATAGCCCGCCACGGTCCCGGTGTGGAAAATCTCGTGGAATCCGAATACCTTCGGCCACGGATCCGGCTTGCGCAAGGCGTACACGATGGCACCGGCGATATAGCACGCACCGCCCGCGCAGAGCAGCACCACCACGGCCGGCCCAGCGTAAGGAGACATCCAGAACAGCCCCATGAACGCGACTCCGGACACGCCGAAAATGATGTAGACGAGAACGTAAAGCCAACGGGGCGCACTGATCCAGATGACGTGGATGATGAGCGCTATGGTGGTGCACGTCCACATGCCGGCAATGATGGAGTTGCGCCAGAACGGCGTGAGCGCGAAGGACACGGGCGTATAGGTGCCTGCGATCAGCAGAAAGATGTTCATATGATCGATGCGTCTCAGTACGTCGGTGACGCGGGGCGACCAATCTCCTAGGTGATAGCAGGCGGAGTTGCCGAATAGCACCAGCGAGCAGGTCATGAACACGGCGCACGCCCATTTGAGCCCCGTGCCATGGGCTAGACAGATCAGGACGATTCCCGCGGCGAGGGCCAGAGGAGTGGCTACGGCGTGTATCCAGCCGCGTAGAAGCGGTTTTGGTCTGCCGTGAACATCAAGTCTGATCTTGCGTTCGATTTCGGCGGGAACAATGCCTTCGATCTTCGCCGCATGTGCTTCGCCCTTGGCTATGGTGCGTTTGGCTTTCGCATCCGCTTTGCGCCGGATGTTGTCGGCCTTGTTGTGGGCTTTCACCCGGATGGTCTCTGCCTTCGCCTGCAAGGCCTGTTCTCGCGCTTCGGCGATGACCGCGCGCTTGGCCTCTATTTCTGTGTCTGTGGGTTTTGCCATCGCATGCCTCCACGATAAGTTACGGAACCGTAACCTACGTTATCGTAATAGCCGGATATGTCAATCGCGATTCCATATTGCACATGGATATATGGCGTGCGAACCTCCTGTTTGGTGCGTATGATGGAGTGCATGGCTGATTTCTCACATATCCTGATGACCCGACCGGATTTAGGCGATGATGACCGCGAATGGTTGCATCAATTGGTGGCTGATTGGCAGGTCATAGCAGATTTGAGCTTCGCTGATCTGCTGCTGATTCTGCAGAACGGTGATGGCGAATACATTATCGCCGAGCAGTGCCGGCCGTCCACGGTGATGAGTCTGAGGGCCGACGATGTGGTTGGCAGCGTTGCTCCGGAGTCCATGCGCGCCGAACTTGATGCGGCCATGGATTCCGAATCGGTGTTCCGTTCGACGCAGTTGCGTAGCGTTGGCAAGGCCAAGGTGTGCAATGTGTATGCTCCGGTGCGTCATAATGGCAAGACTCTGGGATTGGTGGTCCGTGAGACTAACATGGCCACCCGTGAATCGAATGGTCGCTACGAATCTGAAAGCATCGGAGCGGGCAAGCAGCTGTATGAGATGATTCCACGGGGCCAGTTCCCGTATCGCAATCCGATTATGAACCAGCGTCACAATGCGCGTGTGTCGGATGGGTTCATTGTGCTCACCGTCGACGGCATAGTCCGGTACGCTTCCCCCAATGCCATCAGCTGTTTCCGCCGTCTGGGATCGGTCAGCACCATGCAGGGGGAGTACCTGAGCGAGATTGGCACCAGCTTGCTGCATGAGAACGATCCCGTGCTGGAGACCCTGCCGCTGGTGCTCAGCGGAAAGGCCGCCGCGGATTCCGAACTGGATGCCAACAAGTCCGCCGTCTCCATGCGTTCGTTGCCGTTGATGGATGCCAATGGGCGTGTGGGAGGCATCGTTCTGTGCCGCGACGTTACCGAGCTGCGGCGTCGGGAAAAGGAACTGCAGACCAAGGACGCCACCATTTCCGAGATTCACCACCGAGTGAAGAACAATCTGCAGGCGGTGTCCGCGTTGTTGCGCCTGCAGGCGCGCAAGACCAAATCCGAAGAAGTCAAGAAGGAACTCAAGGAGGCGCAGCGCCGCGTGCAGACCATCGCGATGGTGCATGAGGGCCTGAGCCAGACCGCCGATGAGATCGTCGATTACGACAAGGTCATTTCCAACCTGCTGAAGATGGCCGTCGACCTGGCCACCATGCGGGACCAGCATATCGGCATCGACTTCATCGGCAAGTTCGGCATGATGCCGGCGCAGGATGCCACGCCATTGTCGCTGGTGCTCACCGAACTGATCACCAATTCCGTGGAACATGGTTTTGAGGGACGCAAGGACGGCCATATTACGATTTCCGTCGGCCGTGGCGGCAACAACCTCAATGTCGTGGTCGAGGATGATGGAACTGGTTTGGCGGACGAGGAGCATGACGGTATGGCGCGTTCCTCCGGATCGGGACTGGGCACCCAGATCATCAACACGTTCGTCACCAATGATTTCGGCGGAACAGTGCATTGGGAGCCGCGTCGCGGTGGAGGCACCCGAGTGGTGCTCGACATGAAGTTGCGTGCCGCGCAGGATAGCTGACGGTGCGAACGGATATGATAAGGCGGCTGGGCCCGTTCCCTTGGGAAACGGGCCCAGCCGCCTTACAAGCTCCGTAAAAGAATCAGACCTGCATTTGCATGGCTTGGGAGCGGCGGGCACGCATCGCGCGGCGCTTGAGCGCGCGTCGCTCGTCTTCGCTCAGACCTCCCCAGACGCCGTAATCCTGATTGGTGTCCAGCGCGCATTTCAAGCATGCGTCAATCACCTTGCAGGTGCGGCAAACCGCTTTGGCCTCTTCGATTTGTTGATAGGCGGCGCCGGTGTTGCCGACGGGGAAAAACAGCTCCGGATCCTTATCCCGGCATGCGGCCTTGGCTCGCCAATCAAAAGCACTGCTCATGTAATCGCCTTCCTCTTGCCTTAATCGGCATGTTATCCGTTACTTAGATAACCACGAATCGGAATATTTTTCAAGAGTCTGGGCAAAAGAAATCAAGGAATTCCTAAAAGCCTGTGAATTCCACGCATTGCACAGGATATGCCTTTGCTTGTTGGATGAAGGCTCCTCGTCCGGGGATGGCGTAGTCGTCGACGCCGAAGCCATCCAGGATGGGACCGGGGACGCCCAGCATCAAATCGTTGGATCGTTCGCCGCTGGGAAAGACTATGCGCGTGAGACACCTATCAAGCAGAACGCTTCGTGGTTGTTCCACCGCCGCGATCACGGTGATGGAGGGGTCCGCCAGCGCCTGTCTGAGCTCATCGGCTTCTTCCGATTGACTGAAAGGATCCAACATCGCATCGGCGTCATCCACGAACCAGATGACGCGTTCATGTTTAGGCGAAGCCCTGCCGTCATCCGTGACCGATCCGGCATCGGTCCTTCGCGTGAACCTTATGCCGCATCGGCCAGTGCCGTACAGCCAGCTGGCGCAATGCAGCATCAGATTGGTTTTGCCGCTGCCGTATGCTCCGATTATGGCGATGTTTCCTTGACCCACGTCCAGGAAGGCGGTGGAGACGAGCACGCCGTCATCGCCAAGAGCGAAGGGGACGCGCTGCCATATGTTGTCCGACGGGACCGTGAGGTCGCGTATGGAGGCTTGTTTGCTAAGAGGATCGGAGAACAGCGGCTTCGGATTGTCGATTCCATCGAACTTTGCGGCGGTGTTGACGGCTTTGACCAGAGCGTCGATATCGTGCACCGCGCTGCAGAGGAACGGTGTCGTGCGTTGTCCGTCATGGCAGTATGCGGCACCGGGGAAGGCGGCTGGAATCAGCGCCGCGTCCTTGGTGCCGATGAGCTCGTTCGATTGCATCTGGTCGGTGACACGTAGACAGATGTTCAAAGATATATTGGCTTTCATATCGGCATGAACCTGTCCCATGGGGTTTTGCGTGCAGACGATGAGATGCATGCCGAGCGATCGGCCAAGGGAAGCCAGACGATTCAGACGTTGCATGTAATCGGGCAGGCGGTCGCGCAACGCATGGAATTCGTCGATGACCACCACGAGCCGCGCCGGAGGATGGGAGAGTTGGTCGAAGCGGGCGACACGTTCGGCGCTTACCAATGCCTCACGTCGAATCAGCTCCTGTTCGATGGCGTTCAACGCTCGTACCGCGTGGGCGAGGTCGAGATCGCAGACATTGCCCACGGTGTGCGGCAAATGCTCCAAAGCGTTGAATGTGGAGCCACCTTTGAAATCGAGAAAAACAAAATGGAGGGTTCTGGGACTGTGCCGGATGGCCAATGCCATGCACCAGCTGATAAGCAGCTCCGATTTGCCTGATCCCGTGGTGCCTGCGACCATGGCATGCGGTCCCGATGCGGTCAGATCGATACGGAACGCGCCGCGTTCCGATACGCCGATGGCGCTGTTCGGTGGAGCGGCCATCCAATTGCGCACGATGACGCGCCAAGGCAGGATCTCCGTATTCAGTCCATGCAGCTCTTCGAAGCTTGCGCGCATCAGATCATCGAATGCGAAAGCGGGACTTGCCTGGTCCTGACGGCGTGAGGCGGCGCCGACGCCGAAGCCCTCATCGTCACCGGAGGATTCCGCGTGTCTGGCCCGTATGACCATCGTGGCCAGCATGAGCGCGCTGCCGAGCATTCCCGGAGCCAGCATGGCCACATACATCCATTGGCGTTGCACGCACATGATGGCCAGCATGATGAGTTGCGCCAACAATGGCGCACTCCAACTGAGTAGGGTGAGGCGCTGCTCGTTCAGCCGCCGGGGACGTTTTCTATTGCTCATGGTGCCAGACTGGATGTCACCGGCAGTCCGGCACAAGTCGAAACGTGGGTTGTGGTCGGAGAACGTGGGTTATCCACATCTCCGGCGTGTCATCGTCAGTTCTGCTGACTCTCCGCCAGCGTCCCCACCGTTCCGGGTGAATGCGTTCCGTCCGCCAATTCGGAGAAAAGCTGGATGTTCCGTTCGTTGTCCAGCAGAACGCTCGATCCCACGCCATCGACGTAATAATCAGGGTCGGTCCAGTACACGCTTCCCGAAATGCCGGTTTTTCCAGAGGCGCTCTTGAAGGCAAGAGCCATGCTCAGCAGTGATGAAGTCGAGGTTTTTTCGTCCACCGTCACCGAATCCAGCGCCGCGGCGGCGACTTTCTTGGTTTTGCCGAAATTAGTCAGTGTCTGCCGTGACGTTCCTTTTTTGACGATGGCGTTGATGACCTGCCGTTGACGGGCGGCACGGCCGAAATCGCCCTGCGCGTCAGCATAGCGCATACGGGAGAAAGCGAGCGCGGTGGCGCCGTCCACGGTATGGCATCCCGAAGTCCAATTCAAACCCGAGTAAGGATCGCTGACCGTCTGGTCATAGCACAGATCGATTCCACCCAACGCATCGACGACTTTGACCAGACCACCGAATCGGACCATCGCCACATGGTTGATCTTCTGCCCGGTGATATCCTCCACTTCGTTGACGAGCTGCTTGCGACTATACAGTTGCGCCACGGCATTGATCTTCATGTAGTTTCCATCGATTTCCACAAGCGAGTCGCGTGGAATGGAGATCAGCGAGGATGGTCCGTTCTTCGGTTTGGTGAGCACAAGGATCGTGTCGGTTCGGAAGCCTTCGACATCGCCGGCGTCTCCTATGGTGCCTTCTCTTTCGTCGGAACCGAGGATCAGCCAGCTTTCACCGGCGGTGTCCGCTTTGGATGTCAGCCATTTCTGCTTGTTGAGTTGTCCGTCGGTCCAATTCCAAGCGGCGAAGATTCCGATTCCAAGCGCGAGGACGATCACGAGGAATGCGATGAGCACTATGCGTCCGATATGAGCCTTTCTCGCGGACGTGACCGATGCCGTCATGGGGATGGATGATGTGTCCGTGCGCGGAGCCGCCTCCCGAGCCGAGATGGAAACGGAGGAGGAGCCTCGGACCTGTTGCGCCTTCGAGATGGCGCGGCCGGATGCCTTCGGAGCGAATGACTCAGGTGATTGATTCCGACGGTGTGCCCTTTCCGATGATGCCGAGGCGGGTGTGAAGCTCTGCGGCGCTGATGTCGGAGAAGTCCGGGACGCGCGTTTCGCCGTTTTCACGGTTGAGGCGCGGTTGTGGCGTGAGGCCGGAGCGAAGCTTACAGGCTGGTCCGCCTCGTTTGGCCTATGGGATGAACCTGTGAACGAAGAATCCGACTGTCTTTTACGTCCCGATGCCGGAATGAAGCTCGGTGGTGCGCCCGTAGGCCCCTTCGTCCCGTTGCCTTCGCTCATGGTTCCTCCCAGAATGAAATCGTCCCTACACCATGTACACCGTGCAGGGACGTGATTGCGTGGTTATGCGTTAGTTCTTTGCCGGAACGGCACATACCGTTGCGTTGAGATACCGATCGGCAAGACCGATGTACTGTCCTGTGACCGCGTCATGGATGGAACCGTCCTCCGGATCGACGGTTCCTCCGGTGCTTGGATCGATCAGTGTGCCATCCGCTTCAGTGATTAGTCCGGTGCTTGGATCAGGGGTTTCGTTGGAGGATTTATCCGTGGATCCATCCGACTGGTCGCCATTCGTGCCGTCCGAATCGTCGTTGGATTCGTCGGAATTGGTTGTTTCCTTGGAGGAGGAGTCGGACGTTTCGAAAATCGGCTTGCCGTTGCGCATCTTCTCCCACAACGTATCGGCCTCGTCGGTCCATACGGAACGGTTAGGGTCGGAAGGGGCCTGCACCACAGGAACGGTTTGAGTCTGCAGATTGGTCATCGAGAAATCCTTCAGACTCATGGCAAGTCCGGCCAGTGCTGCTGTATCTGCCATGCCTTGGGAGATATTGAGCGATTTGAGCGCGGATTTCGCCAATTGGTACAGCTGTGCGGTATCGGTGAACAGGTTCTTGCTGAGAGCCTCGCTCATGAGCTGTTTGATGAGGTATTGCTGACGTGTGGTTCGCGAGGTATCGGAGCCGTCCCCCAATCCGTGGCGCGTGCGGGCGTATTGGGTCGCCGCCACGCCATCGAGATGATGCATCCCCTTGTTGAGTTTGAGTCCGGTATACGGGTCATCGACGTTTTGCGGGATGCATAGGTCCACTCCGCCGACCGCATCGATCATTTTGACCAATCCGGCGAAATCAACGACGATGAAGTTCTGGATGTTCAATCCGGTAAGGCTGTTCACCGCATTCAGGGTGCAGCTCGCGGCCGAGGCGAGATCGCCTCCGGTCAGATACGCGCCCGCGAATATCGAGTTGAACATGACATTGTATTGGGCGGGGATTTTGCCCTTGGAGGTTTCGCATTGGGGCACGTCCACCAAGGAGTCGCGCGGGATGGAGACCAGATTGATTTCCTTGCGATCGGCGGAGATCTGCACAATCATGGTGGTGTCGGCCTGATGGTTGCCGACGACGTCGTCGAAACTGCCTCCGATGGCTTGGTTCTCCGCGCCGTCGCGCGAATCCTGTCCAATCAGCACGAATTCGATCGGCTGTCCGGAATTCGGGTCGATGATGGAGGTATCGGCATCCAATGATCCTTGGCCAATCACGTTGACGGAATTGTTTCTGATGATGCCGTCAACGTCCAGCCACGTCGCGGCCGCGGCGGTGCCCGCGAACACCAGCATCGCCGCAAGAGCCAAGGCGATTGTGGTCCTGATTCGATGCCGCACCGTGTACCCGAGGCTATGCCGTGGCTTCATGTCCTGGAAGCCATTGATGTTAGGAAGCTTGTTGCCGGCTGGGGATGTTGTCACGGTGTTGCCTTCCTGATTGACGAGACGTTTGACGCGGAGCGATTTGAGAACTGCCACCACCAAGGAAACCATTATAAAGGTGGCGTCTGATTTTCGTTGATGTTGCGCTCCTGGAACATGGTGACGGTGGTCCCTTATATCACATTTTTCCTGATATACGGTCATTGACTCGTTGGAATTTGACAAACTCATGTGTGGTGTGTGTATCCTGAACCAGTGCGGAGTATGCACAGACAAAATGTAAATGTTATGGGGAGGGCTCATGTGGGGCGTGGTCGATGAGTCTTCCGACAATCCGCTTGTGGAGTTGTGGGGTCTGTTCAAGCGGGATGATGACGTATCCTGGCAGCATAAGGCATTGTGTTCGCAGACTGATCCCGAGGCGTTCTTCCCGGAAAAAGGCGGTTCGACCAGAGATGCGAAGAGGGTGTGTGCCCAGTGCGAGGTGCGGGAACAGTGCCTGAAATGGGCGATTGACCATGATGAGCGTTTCGGTATTTGGGGCGGCATGAGCGAGCGTGAACGCCGTCGGTACAAAAAAGAGCATAAGGAGCGGGCATAACGTACGGCACGCCCCATGCGTACACTTGAAACTATGAATTCAAACGCCAGCAGCGATATCCAAACAATTGTGACGGATCTGCTCAAGAGCAGGCCATATACGCATCAACAGGACGTCGATATGTCCGTGGCCGCGGTGGTTACCGCGCAACATGATCTGCGGTTTCTGGGATCCACCGTCGGTGCGGTGCTTGCCCAGCGCGTGCTGCCGGCGATGATCATCGTCGCCGATTGCACGGGGCGAATTGAGCAGCCCATGCAGATGACATTCGACGTCATCCATTCGTCGGAGGATGTGCTCACCGAGGTTCCTGAGGCCAAAACAGTGCGTGTCATTTTGGTCGGGGTGAAGGAAGCGGCCTCCTTCATGGATGCGGTGATGCGGGCGGTGAACCAGATTGACATGAATGCCGGCATCCGTGCGCTATGGACGCTCCATGACGATTCCCGTCCGGCTGATGACCGGTGCCTCGAAACATTACTTGACGCGTGGAGGAACACCCCAACGGTGTCTCTTCTCGGCTCCAAGCAGTTGGATTGGCAAGCGGAAAACCTCCATAATGTCGGTTTGTATGCGGGACATCACGATGCGGTCTCTTTGGTGGTTGATGGCGAGCCTGATCAGGAACAGTACGATGGCCGGCAGGATGTGCTGGCGGTTTCCTTGTCCGGAGCATTGGTGCCATTGTCCACGTTGCGCGCGTTCGAAGGGGCCGATTCGTGGTTTGGAACGTTCGCTGAGTCTAGGGACCTATGTCGGCGTATCTGTCTTGGTGGAGGGCGTGTCGCAGTTGTTCCCCAAGCGCGCATCGCTCATCGGAGGGCACGCTTCGAGGGTATCCGTTCCAAAAACGGGCGTCCTGTGGAAGATGAGGACGGACGCATCGATCCATACCTTGCCATACGCGAAGGCAACGTCAAATATGCGTATACCGATATGCACCGTTCGTGGTGGCCGTTGCTTTGGCTATGGTCCATCGTGCAATCGTTGGGTTTGGCGGTACTTTGCCTGACTCGTAAGCAGCCATATCATGCCTGCTGCGAATTGGCGATTCCCTGGCGCGCGTTACTGCGTCTTCCCGGCGCATGGCGGGCGCGTGCTCGGCTGTGCGGCCAGAGCAAGGTCGCGATCAAGTCGTTGTCCACGCTTGCCGCGAATCATCAGCAGGTCAGGGAATGGCGGGACCGTCGTCGTGCTTTCCACGATCAGAAGGGAACCGTTCTGCTCAGTCCTCTTGGCAAGGCGCATCTACGTAAGCGCCTTTTGCGCAGATGGGGGTTTGCGATCGGCTCGGCTTTGATCGCCGCCATCTGGACCGTGGCGATGTTTTGGGATGTCTTCCGTGCCGTATGCTCCGGCGCTTCGATGTATTCTCCGTCGTTGTTGCCCACCGATGCGGATTTTGTCCAGTTGGCCCGTACCGCGACCACATCGTGGGCGTACGCTTCCGGAACCGGCATCAGCGCCCCAAACGCCCCGTGGCTACTGGTATTGATACTGTTTTCAGTGCTTTCCTGCGGACATGTCGCCACGGCGGTCGGTCTAGTGTTCTTCCTTTCCGCGCCGATTATGGTGTTCTCGTTCTGGGCTTTGGCGGGCATCTTCACCCGCTCGGACGCGGTGCGTTGCGTGACCGCACTGTTGTGGTTTGCGGTGGCGTTGTCCATGGGCCTCTACACCGATGCCGACGTGGCGATGCTGACGGTCATGATGTTCCTTCCCGCCGCTTTCGCGTTTTCGTTCCGTGCGGTCGGCATGTATCGTACGGAGGATCTGGTAAGGCCCCGTGCATCGGTGCAGTCCGCGGCTCTTGCCGCTTTGTGTTTCATTCCGGTGGTCGCGGCCGAACCGCAGCTGTTGCTGCCTTTGATGCTGACCTTCCTGACGTTTCTGTTCTTTGTCCGGGCACATAAGCCCACGTTGCTGCTGATTCCCCTTCCCGCCGCCTTTGTCTGCGCGCCGACGCTGGTCAACGTCGTTCGTTTTGCCAAAGACGGCACATGGCGCCAGCTGTTCGGCAGCGTCATGCTTTCTTCCACCAACCGAGACGGTGAACCGATCGTCGCGAACTTGTCCGACATGTTGTTCCGGGTGTTCGGCATCGGCGCCGGACATGGATGGTGGGGATATGCGGTTGTGGCCGTCCTGGGATTGATCGCGGTACTTGCCGCGGTGTCGCTGGTACTGCCTTTCGTGTTGCGCGCGTCGCGTATGATGTGGGTCGCCATCGTCGCGGGAGTCGTGACATCCATCCTTTCCGCGGCCGTCGCGGTAGCCGTGGATGTGAATGGCCCGGTCGCAGGTTCCATGTTGCCCGGAGCCGCATATGCGATGCTGGGCCTGCTCGCCTGTATCTGCATGGTGGCGGGCGGTGCGGTACGGCGATTTGTCATGCTGCGACAGCAGGGAGGAGTCGGTGCCGTCGAGGTTGAAGGGCATGGCTCAAAGCTGACGCCGGTCGCCGCGCACGTGGGACGTACCGTGCTGGTCTGTCTGTTGGCCGTTTCCGTTGTGGTTTTCGCAGGATTCGATTATGCCGAGCATGATCGTGGACAGGTGCGGGCCAGTGATTCCGGTCTGCCGATGGTATCGACCGATTTTCTCGAACAGGATGATGCACGTCGTGTGCTCGCCTTGCGTGCCGACAGCGCGGGATCGGTCAGCTACAGTGTCATGCGCACCGGCCGTGGCGATCTGATGGACAGTTCTCCGGCGCAACGCGTCGAGGTGCTTTCGGGCCGTTTGGACGGTGACAGCAGAACCATAGCGCAGGATTGCGCCCAGCTTTTGGTCAATGCGGATTCCGATGCCATCGCCGAATTGGCCAAGCTCGGGTTCGGCGGCATCTATGTCGTCAAGCAGAATGGCGACAAGGCTCAACGGGAGGCATCGAGCCAGTTGAATTCGAATATCGGAGCCTCGGATGGAACTCAGAACGTCGTCAGTTCCGATGGTGGGACCTATTACCGTCTGGTGGTCCAGAATCTATCCAAGCAACATATCGACCAAAGCGGATACGACAAGGCCGCCGCGAGCCCATGGCGTCGTGCGTGGCTATGGTGCATGGGCTTTGTCCTTGCGGCATATTGCCTGGTCGCGCTTCCGCGAATCCGCCGTTATGGCCAGGAGGAAATATGAGCAGACATTCCCGTCCCAATAGGCCCCTGCGCGTCGTTCTTGCCGTCGTCTCGGTGCTGGTCATCATCGTTCTGATTGCGGTGTCCCTTGTCTATCGTCCGTCGTGGCTGCATGCTGATGTTCCTTCGGTGAATCGTTCCTCCGTGGGACGTACCGTCAGTCCAAGACAGTTGCAGACATATTGCCCGTCGCGCATGACCATCGCCGACACCGGTTCTTATGGTGACAGCGAATACCAGGCTTCGAACGGCGATATCGCGTCTTCCGCGCGGTATTCCGCGTTCGGCTCCGTGTTTCACTCTTCGGTCGCGTCGTTGGGTGCGGATTCGCTGTCTTCAGCTTTGACGCTTGACAAGAAAAGCGTGGATTCCTCCGATGACGTGTTTGTGGCTTCCGGCAATGTCGATGATGGCGCCCAACTGCAGGATACGCGTCTGCTGACGGCTTCTGATGGCACCGGTGCCGCCTCGTCTGTGATGTCCTGGGCCACCGACGGCGATCTCAAAGGTGTATCGGCGGCCTCCTGCGTGGCTCCGGCGTTGAAGCAGACCTTTCTGGTAACGGGAACGAAGACCGGGATGACCCAACAACTGGTTGTGGCCAATCCGTCCGCCAAAGCCACATCGGTCAATATCAAGGTTTGGGGTGCCGACAAGAGTGGTTCGTTGGCCCTTTCCACAGGCTCGACGCTGACGGTTGGAGCTGGCGAGGAATCGGTGTTGAATCTTGCCGCGGCTGCCTCCGGACAAGATGCGCTGTACGTCACCGTTTCCGGTGTCGACACTCCTGTTGCTGCGATAGTGCGCACCGTCTCCATGGAGGGATTGATTTCGAAGGGATCGGATTACGTCGTTCCCAACAACGTCTCTTCCAAGATTCTGGCTGTGGACGGTCTTGCCTACGGCGACAATATGACTCTGTACCTGTACGCCGCCCATAGAACCGATGTCACCGTATCCTGGGTGGATGCCAAGGGCTCGGAACCGGTCAACCAGCAGACCTTGGAGGCGGATCGGGTTTCCAGCATCGAACTGGGTGATGTTCCCAAGAACGCGACGGGCGTCATCATCAGCGCTTCCAAGCCGGTTTCGGTCGCTGCGAAGATTGTGGATGGAGGTACCGGCGGACAGTCCGATTTCGCCTTGGTCAACGCGTCGATACCGGCGAAGATTTCCGCCATGGCTGTTCCGGACCGGTCCGCCGCACAGGTTGGTCTGCTCAATATCTCGAATAAGGAGCGGACCGCGACGATGACCTCATATGATGAGGACGGCGATTTGGTGGACAAACGTCAAATCACCTTGGGGCCGTCCGCTTCGATATCGGTGGATGTGGATGATATCAACAATGGCAACGTCGCGGCCATCAGACTCAAGGATTCTTCGGCGAGTATGGTCTGGAATCTACGCATCGGGCAGCAGGACGTCTCCGACGCGAAGCTCGCCGGGCTTGCCGTCATCGGCGCCATAGACTTGAAGGAGGCCAGGGAACAGGTCTGGGCCAATCAGGATATGACCGTCGTCCGTTGACGGTCATAGACCCCAGTCGGGGTCGATCTCCTCTGGACGGCGTCCATAAAGCTCCGCCAGGCGTGAGACCACTTCATCCCGAATCGAGAATTGCAGATCCATGCGGCTGCGCGCATGCGACTGCAACGGCATACGATACAGCACGATGCGCGGAGGAATCCCGTGTCCGGCCGGAAAAGACTGTGATCCGAGATGCGGAACGGCTTCCCAAGGTGCGGGATCCGATGGAGGAACGTCCTCCACTGCGAATTGGACCGGGCCGACGAGTTCCGGCCAAGCCTCGTTGAGCCTACGTATCTGCGCCACCAACATGTCGTCGAACATGCCGCTTCGGGTGCGGTATTGCGGCAATCTTGTACCGAACATGGGTGTGCGCATGCCGCGGCCATGACGATTGCGGTATGTCGGAGCTTCCCAAGGCATTTGATGCATGTTTCCTACCATATCAGGGTTTACGCGGGAAACATGCGATACCATGGTAGGCATTGGCTCAACGAAGGGAAGGACGATCATGTCGGATGTTTCCGTACCTCGCTGGGACGCTGTGGACATTGATGCGCTCTGCGAGGGAGCGGAGCTGATCGCCTTTGACCTGGACAACACATTGGCGCGTTCCAAAAAGCCGATGAAGGATGATATGGCCGAGGTTTTTTCCATTTTGACCTCGCTGATTGACGTCGCAGTGATAACCGGTGGAAAATACGCATTGCTGCAAAGTCAGGTCGTAGATAGACTGACCGATACGGCCGATCGTTCGAGACTCCATCTCATGCCTACCAGCGGAACCCGTTACTACCGATGGGACGGTCGGCGATGGGTACTGGTGTTCTCGCATGATCTGAGCGATGAGGAGCGTACCAAGGCCAAGGAATCATTGGAACGCAATGCGCGCGAACAGGGTATCTGGTGCAGCCGTGCCTGGGGCGAACGCATCGAGGACCGAGGCAGTCAGATCACATTCTCCGCTTTGGGACAGCTCGCTCCGATTGAAGCCAAGGAGGCATGGGATCCCACGGATGAGAAAAAAAGCAGATTGGCCCGGGCGGTCGCGGCCGAACTGCCGGAATTGGATGTCAGACCCGGGGGTGCCAGCAGTGTCGACATCTCCCAACGAGGCTTCGACAAATCTTTCGCCGTCCGCGAACTTGCCGGGATCCTCGGCATGGAAGTCGGGCGGATCGTATTCATTGGCGATCGCATGGAACCAGGCGGCAATGATTATCCGGCTGCCTTGGCGGGCACCAGAGCGGTCAAGGTGACGGGGCCCGCGGATACCGTAAGGCTTTGCGACGGAATCATCGCCGGTTTGTCTCGGTGAGGAGAATGGATATGGGACCGGTGGCGCGCGCATCCTCATATATGGTGAATGTGCTGTTTCCTCGTGGCTGCGCGGGATGTGATAGACCGGATGAGATATTGTGTTCCGAATGCCGTGCATTGTTCGACTGTGGTCTCTCCCAGACGCTCGAGACGGCTACGATGGGACGCTGGTTCGCGTGCGGATGGTATCGCGGTGCGGCTAGGCAGGCGATTCTTTCGTGGAAGGACCATGGGGATGAGGAATGCGAGCGTCCGTTTTCCGAGGCGCTTTGCTCGCTTGCGGAGCAGGTGGGATTGCCGGATCATCTGGGTGGTATGCCCCGTGATCGGGTGTTGATTGTGCCCGCTCCATCATCACTCGCATCCATGCGGCAACGTGGCCGACGCCATATGATGCCTTTGGCAACAGGACTCGCATCGTACCTGCGGGAACGAACCGGAATGCGCGTGCGGGCATGCGAGGCTTTGGAGAACAGGGGAACTGCTGGAAGATCCGTTGAAACCGGTGGAACGGCGCAACGCTCACAACGTCTGAAAGGCCGCATTATGGCCCGGGAAAAGTTTCTTCTGAGGGATAAGGCGGTGATTCTGGTGGATGACATCGTCACTTCCGGCACCACCATGCGCCGTTGCATCGACGCCTTGTCCTTGCAGGGAGCCGAAGTGGTCACGGCGCTTTCGCTGGCTCACACGCCTGCGGGCAGGCCAGCGAAAGCCGGACGTCACTTCTCGTCGGAGATATGATATTTCGGCAATGTTATCTCAAAATCCGCGCCGCGTGGATCATCCACGACACGTACCGTTCCACCATGCAATTGTGCTGCCCAACGGGCGATTGACAGTCCTAGGCCGGTGCCTCCCGACTCGGTGCCCGGGCCGGTTTTGCCTTTGACGAATCGGCGGAAGATATCCGAACGAGCTTCCTGTGGAATTTGGGAGCCGAAATTGACGACGTTCGTCACAATCGTGGAATGTTCCTTGTCTTCATGCGCCTCGATGAGCACCGCGGTGTTGTCCGCGGAATGCTTGAGCGCGTTGGCGATGATATTGGTGAACAATTGGCGCAGCCGGTCCTGATCGCCTTCCATTTCGATATCGTCGGGCACGTGGATTTTGATGTCGTGGGCGTGTCCGGCGTCGGCGATTTCCAGTGGTTCCACGGTTTCGTCGATGAAATCCGCGAAATTGAACTTGTCTATTTGCAGACTTGCCGCACCAGCTTCCATACGTGACAGGTCGAGCAGGAAGGCTATGAGGTCGGAAAGACGGTGTGTCTGGTTGAGAATGCTTTCCAGATTTGACGGGGTCGGCTCAACCACGCCATCCGCCATGTTTTCCACCATGGCCTGCAACGCCGAAACCGGCGTGCGCAGTTCATGGCTCACATTGGCTACCATGTCCCGACGCATCTGATCCGCGTGCTGAAGCTCCTCAGCCATCTCATTGAAGGACATGGCCAATTGGCCTACCTCATCACGATTGTTCTCATCGACGTGCACGCGTACGGTGTAGTCGCCATCCGCCATGGCTTCGGCGGCGTCCCTCATTTCACGCAGGGGAGAGGTCAGACCTCTGGAGAAAAAGTAGGTGATACCTAGAGCCACGGCAAGAGTAATCGGCATGGCAATCCAGATGCTCAGCTCCACTTTGAGTAGGAACCAAGCCATGATGAAGGCGATGAGGGTGGAGATGGTGATCAGCACGCACAATTCGACCTTGAGTGATGAGAACGAACCAATGGGGCGTTTGGTGTCCAAGACATTGACCGAACGCCCCGGTTTCGAATCGGTAGTATGCATACCACCAAATACTAGCGCATCACTTTTGCGGCTCCGGCGGTTCGAACGCATACCCGACACCGTGCACGGTCCGGATGGTCTTCGAACCCAGCTTATGCCGTAGTGCCTTGACATGTGAGTCCACGGTGCGGGTGCCGGAGGCGTCCACCCAATCCCATACCTCTTCGAGCAGTTTTTCGCGGGTGAGCACGGACTTCGGCTTGCGGGCCAGTGTGGCGAGAAGATCGAATTCCGTCGGAGTCAGGTGAACCTGCTTACCATCGACGGTGACAATGCGTTGGGCCGGGTCGATGACCAATGAGCCGAAATTGAGCAGTTTCTCGTTTTCGGAATTCTTGGCGATGATTTTGGCGCGGTCCACACGCCGTAGCAAGGCCTTGCACCGCGCGATGAGCTCGCGCATGGAGAACGGCTTAGTCATATAGTCATCAGCTCCGGCTCCAAGACCGATGACCTTGTCGGCTTCGTCGTCTCGCGCCGTCAGAATCAGCACAGGCACAGGGCGTTCCGCCACGATGCGCTTGGTGGCCTCGAGACCGTCCATCACGGGCAACATGATGTCCATGATGACCAGATCCGGACGAAGCGTGGAAGCTGCCTGCACCGCGCTCGCACCGTCGGAGGCTACGCGTGCGGTCCAGCCTTCCGCCGTGATGCGCTGCGCGATGGCCGTGGCCAGCGTCGGTTCGTCTTCGACCACCAGAACGGTGTGCGGTTCCGTCGTTGTGGACTGTGCTGATGAGTTGAGCATGAAGTATTCCGCCTTTCTCAGTGTTCCGGCTTCAAGAATACTGCGCCCAATGCCGGAACGGTGATTTTCGCGGACCAGTCACGGGAATGGTATTCCCCTTCGACAGCCTCGAAAGTGCCGTTGTGGATGTCGGATCCGCCGTACTTCTTGTCGTCAGTGGTCAGTACTTCGGTCCATCGGCCGCCCTTGGTGAGCGGAACCTGATAGTCCTCCCATGCCTCGCCGGAGAAGTTCACAACGACGACCATCTGCTCCCCATCCTTGCCGACACGCACGAAGCTGAGCGTGTTGTGGTCGGCATCGTCGCTGGTAAGCCACTGGAAGCCCGCGGGATCGAAATCCTGACTCCACAGCGCGGGAGACGCCTTGTACAGCGCATTCAGGTCGGCGACAAGCTTCTGCACGCCACGATGGTCAGGCCAGTTGAGCGCATCCCAATCGACCGAACCGTCATGGTCCCATTCGCCGTACTGCGCCACCTCGTTGCCCATGAAGGAGAGCTTCTTGCCGGGATGGGCCCATTGGTAGGCGAACAGCGCGCGCACGCCGGCGTAACGCTGCCAGTCGTCGCCCGGCATCTTGCCGAATAGCGATCCCTTTCCGTACACGACCTCGTCATGGCTGATCGGCAGCACGTAATGCTCGGAATAGGCGTACACCATGGAGAAGGTGATCTCGTTGTGGTGCCACTTGCGGTTGATCGGCTCTTCATGCAGGTATTCCAAGGTATCGTGCATCCAACCCATGTTCCACTTGAGTCCGAATCCAAGGCCGCCTGCGTCGGTCGGCGCGGTGACACCGGGGTACGCGGTGGATTCCTCGGCGATCATCATGATGCCCGGGTTGTTCTTGTATGCGGTCGCCGTGGCCTCCTTGAGGAAGTCGATGGCCTCGAGGTTCTCGCGTCCGCCATAGATGTTCGGATGCCACTGGCCGGGCTTGCGGCTGTAGTCGAGGTAGAGCATGGAGGACACCGCGTCCACGCGCAACGCGTCGATATGGTATTCGTCCAGCCAGAAGCAGGCGTTGGCAACCAGGAAGTTGCGCACTTCGCGGCGTCCGAAGTTGAACACATAGGTGCCCCAGTCCGGATGCTCGCCGCGGGTCGGGTCGGGATCCTCGTACAGTGGGGTTCCGTCGAATCTGCCGAGGGCGAACGCGTCCTTCGGGAAATGCGCGGGGACCCAGTCCATGATCACGCCGATGCCGGCGTCATGCATCTTCTCGACCAGATACTTGAAATCGTCGGGACCGCCAAGTCTCGAATCGATTGCATAATAGCCGGTCACCTGATATCCCCACGAGCCGGAGAAGGGGTGTTCAGCCAGCGGCATGAATTCCACATGGGTGAAGCCTTCCTTCTGGATGTAGGGGACCAGCTTGTCGGCGAGCTCGCGATAGTTGCTCACGTCCTTGCGCCAGCTGGAGGCATGCACCTCGTAGATGCTGACCGGCCCGTTATGCGGATCGGTGGCGGCTCGTTTGTCCATCCAGGTCTTATCGTGCCATGCATGGGTGGATTCCACGACGATGGAACCAGTGTGCGGTGGAATCTCGTGCGAGCGTTCCATCGGGTCGGCCTTCATGACCCATTCGTTGTTGGCGTTGAGGATTTCGTATTTGTAAATGGTTCCAGCCTCGACACCGGGCACGAACAGCTCCCAGATTCCGGAGGAACCCAGCTCTCGCATGGCATGGGTGCGGCCGTTCCATCCGTTGAAGTCGCCAACCACACGGACCGCATGGGCGTTCGGAGCCCATACCGTGAATGCGGTGCCGACCAGTTGCTTTCCCTTGCTTCCATCGTTGGAGCCAAGTGGATCATCGTAGCGCAGTACGCGAGCGCCCAATGCCTCCCAGAGTCGCTCATGCCGGCCCTCTCCGAACAAATACATGTCCAGATCGCCGATGGTGGGCAGATACCTGTACGGGTCATCGGACACCACGACGGACCCGTCCTCGTATTCCGTCTTGACGCGGTAATCGGGAACGCCGAAGCCGTCATCGGTGACGATGGCCGGGACGAGCGCCATGAAAACGCCATTGAATTCATGTACCGCCTGGGTCTGTCCCTTTTCGGTGATGATCGTCACGGTTTTCGCCAATGGGCGCAGCACGCGGATTGTGACGACATCCTCGTGCCCATCCGCGCCGAGATGCCCACCGAGCACTTCGTGCGGATTATAGAACGTACCGTTGCTTACCGCATCCAGGTCGCCCTGCGCAACAGGAACGGCAACGCTATCTTCTTTGATCTTGGATTCTGTAGCCATGGAAAAAGTGTAAGCATGAAATGCTTGAAAAATGGCTCGTGTCGCGGCCTTTTTTTGAAATTTAGGCTATTTTTGAGCAAGTCCAGACCTGATGGCACAATAATTCGGGTTTTGTGTAAGCATTTCACGGAGGATTCATGGGTTATAAGGTCGGCGACATGGTCGTCTATCCACGTCATGGCGCTGCGAAGGTGGAGGCCATTACCGAGCGGACAGTCAAGGGCGTGACCCGTCAGTATCTGCAACTGTCGGTGCTTTCATCCGATGGGCTGGTCATCAATGTGCCGGTGGACAATGCCAAGAAGGTCGGTGTTCGAGATATCGTCGGTGCCAAGGAGGTGGCGAAGGTCTTCGAGATCCTGCGCACTCCCATCCTTGAGAAGGAAATGAACTGGTCACGTCGGTACAAGTTGAACGTGGAGAAGATCGCCACGGGCGACGTCAATAAAATCGCCGAAGTGGTGCGTGACCTTTCCCAGCGCGATGTCGACGAGCATGGACTGTCCGCGGGTGAGAAGCGTATGCTGACCAAGGCCCGCAGCATTCTGACCTCGGAGATCGCATTGTCCGAGCATCTCGATGAGTCCGAGGCCCAGCGTCTGCTCGATGTGAATCTCGGATATGAGCCGGCGCGGCCGGGTGATGAGCAGCACCACACCGAGGCTCCGAAGGAAGCGGCCATGGACACTTTGGCACGTGTCGAGGCGGAAAACAAGAAGTCCAAAAAGAAGTAGAGACGTTCATGCGTATCGGTCAGGGGTTTGACGCCCATCGATTCGCATCCCATGACGCAGGCAAGCCTCTTTGGCTTGCCTGTTTGCTTTGGGACGGCGATGGCATTGAAGGTGATTCGGACGGCGACGTCGTGGCTCATGCGTTGATTGACGCGTTGCTTTCCGCGGCTTCGTTGGGTGACATCGGTATGCTGTTCGGCGTAGGGGCCGATTCGGCCGGCGCGGGCGCCCATGGGGACGAAATGCTTCGGAAGACGGTCGACTATCTGTATGAACATGGCATGCGGCCGGTAAGCGCCAGTGTGGTTGTCATAGCGAACCGTCCGAAAATCGGCGGGCGTCGTGAGGAGGCCCGGCAGGCGTTGAGTCAGGCGGTTGGTTGCGATGTCTCCTTGACCGCCACCACCACGGATGGCATGGGATTCACCGGCGCCGGCGAGGGGGTCGCGGCCGTCGCCAACGCTCTTGTGGAACCAATGGTCTAGCTTTTTCGCTCCGCTTTATCGGTGACGTATCGTTTCGACCACTTTGGCGATGATCCAGAAAATCGTGGAAAGCGTCACGATGATGAAGCTCGGAGGGGCGGGAAACATGGCGGAAACCACCAGTCCACCCCAGATCGAGACCAAGCAGATGACCGTGGCAACGACCATTGCGGAGAATGGCGAACGCGCGATGATATTGGCCGTCGCCGCGGGGGTGACCACCAGCGCGAAGATCAGCAACGTGCCGACGGCGGGAACGGCGATGGTGATCACGCCCGCCATAATCGCCATGAAGCATATGTTCATAAGGCCGACGGGCACGCCTTTCGCCTGCGCCACCTGCTCGTCAAGCGAGCTGAACAGCAACGGGCGATAAATGACGGCCAGTACCGCCAGCAACAGCACGTCGAACACTGCGAATCCGATGATCTGCCCATTCGTGATCGTCAGAATGGATCCGAACAGTATCGACTGCATCTGTTGGGATGCGGAGCTGGACAACCGTGCGAAGAACAGGCCCATGCCTGTGGCGAAGGCTAGAACGGTGCCTGTGGCGATTTCGCGCTGTGAGGCCTTTTTCCCCAGTGCACCGATCACCAAGGCTCCGCCGAGGGCGAACGAGCCGAGGCCGGCGCTGACCGGCAGGCCCAGCAATACCGCGCCCGTGGCGCCTGGCAGTCCGATGTGCGCCAATGCATGTGCGGCGAATGTGGAATGACGTGCGATGGTGAAGTATCCCATGATTCCGGCTGCGAGTGCGATGCATAATCCGGCGAGGAATGCGTTCGTCATGAATGGCGCGGTCAGTGTGCTTGCCCAGTCGGGGTCAAAGGAGAAAGCGGTTCCGTCCATGATCATGCCTCTTGTGTTTTGTGGTTGTGGTGATGGAATTGGGCGATTTCCTCCGGCGCATGGGCGTCGACGGTCATGTCGTCCGGCTCGTCCTCGCTTGGGGTCACGAACATGTCGCCCTGTGGAGTGGTGACCACTTGCACGGTGGTGCCGTACAGATGGGTGAGCAGTTTCGAATCCAACACTTCGTTCATACCTGCGTAGTGTGGGTGCCCGTCGAGCAGATACACGGCTCCGGTAAGGATCGGCAGCAACATGTTCAGATCATGGGCCACGACTTGAATCGTCATGCCGAGTTCATGGTTGAGCTTGGCGAGCACGTGCACGGTTGCGCGTTGGCTGGCCAGATCAAGATTGGCAAGTGGCTCGTCCAGCATAAGCAGTTGCGGGTCGGACACCAGCGCCTGCGCGATGGCGACGCGTTGTCGTAGACCTCCCGAGAGCTCGGACAGACGGTATGTTGCCTTGTCCCGCATGCCGACGAACGCCAATGCGTCGCGGACTTTGTCCTTTTGCCTGCGGGTGGTGGGGTGGATGCCGAATCTGGCTCCCGTCAATCCGAGCATCACCGACTGCTCGGCGGTGATGTTCGATTCGATGTCGGAGGCGTAGCTTTGCGGCACGTATCCGATGCGATGGTTCATGGTGCCGGCTGGCTGGCCGAGCACCGTGATGCTGCCCTGCGCGATGGGAACCAGGCCGAGTTCAGCCTTCATCATGGTGGTTTTGCCTGCTCCATTGGTGCCGACGATGGCGGTCACTGAGCCCTGTGGGATTCGGAAGGTTCCATGTTGCCAGATGGTGTTCCCGCCACGTGTCACGCCCGCGTCGTTGAATTCGATGCAGGCGGCTGCTTCGTCATGCATGGTCCGCTCCTTGGTCGTTTGCTGACGCAATTGTTCCAAATGGTGTTGACAATCATTCTCAATAAGAAGATGTTTCATGCACGGCCAGTACCTGCATGCTTGGATCACGGAGAAAAGGAAACCGCCGACGAAGTGCGTTTCGTCGGCGGTTCCGTGAAATTCTCGGTGACGGATGCTTCTATCGATTCACTTTCCCGGATTCGTCTGCCCCGTGTTGTCCGGAGTAGTTCCGTCGGTCGTGGCACCGGAGTCCGATTCCGAGACGGAACCGGACTCGGACTCTGAAGACCGCGTGTCGGAACCGGCTTCGTCGGTTGCGTCCGCGGTCCCGTTTTTATCCTTGGCCATTTCCTCGTCCAGTGCCGTGATGAGACGGGTGGTCCATTCGATTAGGTCTTTGCAGTCATCCGGCATCTGTTCCGTGATGTCGATGACCGGCAGGTCGGATTTGTGTGCGGTTCCGGTGATGATGTTCGTGGCATCGCTGGTCTCCTGTGTGTTGTTGACCAGGAAGTCGACGTCATGGCCTTCCAACAGTTTTTGGAACTCCTGCAGATTCTCCGAAGAGGGTTGTGAGCCATCCGCGGTGGACTGGGAATATCCTGCGGGCGTTTTATCGGTGAGGCCGATGTCGCTGAAAAGATAGTATGCGACCGGCTCCGTGGAGGCGTAGGAGATGTCCTTGAACGATTCGGAGGATTTCTCCATATCCTTTTCGAGCTTCGATTCCCGTTTGCTCCATGCCTTGAGACGGGCCGCAAAGTATTTCCGCTGTTTCGGCATGATGCGGCTATAGGTGTCGGCCAGTTCCTTCGCCATGGCGTTGCGCGCGTCGCTGGAGAACCATAGATGGGGATTATCGCCCTCGACCGCGCCGACCATCTGCGCCGCGGATACCGAAACGATGTTCTTTCGCGGGCTCTTCGTGGCCCATGAATCGTATTCGGCCCCGTTGGATACGATGACCTGGGCCTTGTCCAAGGCGTCCACGTCCTTGGTCTTGGGTTCAAAGCCGTGGGCGTCTTCGGCGGTGGAGGAAAGGATGGATGTTACTTTGACGTGCGATCCTCCGATCTGTTCCGCCACGGAACCCCACTGATTGATCGAGGACACCACTTTAATCGGGGCGGTTTGCTCAGCCGTTGTTTCGGCTGACGGCTGGTTCGGCTCCGTCTCGCCCTTGGAGCATGATGCGGTGCCGAGTACCATGCATAGGGCTATTCCCGCGGCAAAGGTGCGAAGGGGCGGACGCTGGTGCGAATGCATGTCGGTTGTGCCTTCTTCCTATGACGTCTCGGTTGTGTCCATCTCATAAGCGCGTGTGCGACTTACGCTTGAAACCAAGATAGTCTACGATACTTGCAAATGCCAATACGACGAGCACGGGAACGAGAGGTGTGACCCATCATGGCAGTGAGAATCGATGGCAAGGCAGTGTCCGCGAGTATCAAGAAGGATCTCGCCGCGAGGGTCGAGGCATTGAAGGCTCGGGGAATTGAACCAGGTTTGGGCACCATTCTGGTCGGCTCTGATCCGGGGTCGGTGAAGTATGTTGCCGGCAAACACGCTGATTGCGCCGAGATTGGCGTGAATTCAATTAAACGCGAGTTGCCCGGAGACGCGACGTTCGAACAGATCGCCGAAGCCGTACGCGAGCTCAACGCGGATCCTGCCTGTACCGGTTATATCGTGCAGCTCCCGCTTCCGAAAGGTGTCGACGAGAACGCTATTATCGATTTGATTGATCCGAGGAAGGATGCGGATGGTATGCATCCATACAATCTCGGAGAGCTGGTTCTGCATGCGAAAGGGGATATAACCACACCTTTGCCGTGCACGCCCCGCGGTGTGATCGAGCTGCTCAGTTCCTACGACATCGATCTGGACGGCAAGGAAGTGTGTGTGCTGGGGCGTGGCATCACCATCGGGCGCACCATCGGATTGCTGCTCACGCGCAAATCCGTCAACGCCACCGTCACGCTGTGCCATACGGGGACGAAGGACGTGCGCGATCATATGCGACGTGCCGACGTGATCGTTGCGGCCATGGGGTCCGCTGGTTTTGTCAAGCCGGACGACATCAAGGAGGGCGCGGTCCTCGTCGATGTCGGAGTGTCCCGCGTATTCGACGAGGAGGCCGGACGATATCGGGTCAAAGGAGATGTCGACAAAGCCTGTTACGAGAAGGCTTCGGCATACACGCCAAATCCTGGAGGAGTGGGCCCGATGACCCGTGCGATGCTGCTGCAGAACGTCGTGGAGATGGCCGAGCGCCGGGCCTGATTCTCCGTGACCTGGTTTTCGGGCGTGTCGTCCTATCGGCGCGCCCGATTTTTGTGCATGGTCTGCGGTATGCTTGCGCAATGTGCGCATATCTGCGCGCAGGTATAACTGAAGAACGATTTTATCCACCAACTATTTTGTAAGAAACCACATTAATGGCAGAGAACAATAACGAAGTCGCCAAGGTCGCCATCAACGACATCGGCACCGAAGAGGACTTCATCAAGGCAGTCGATTCCACCATCAAGAACTTCGATGATGGTGATCTGGTCGAAGGTACCGTCGTCAAGGTCGATCACGACGAGGTTCTGCTCGACATCGGCTACAAGACCGAGGGCGTTATCCCCTCTCGCGAGCTTTCCATCAAGAAGGACGTCGATCCTGACGAAGTCGTCGAGGTCGGCGACACCATCGAGGCCCTTGTCGTCACCAAGGAAGACAAGGAAGGCCGTCTGATTCTGTCCAAGAAGCGTGCCCAGTATGAGCGCGCCTGGGGCGACATCGAGAAGATCAAGGAAGCCGACGGCGTCGTCGAAGGCACCGTCATCGAAGCCGTCAAGGGTGGCCTCATCGTCGACATCGGTCTGCGTGGCTTCCTGCCGGCATCCTTGGTCGAGATGCGCCGCGTCCGCGACCTGTCTCCGTACATTGGCCAGAAGATCAAGGCCAAGATCCTCGAGCTCGACAAGAACCGCAACAATGTGGTTCTCTCCCGTCGCCAGTACCTCGAGGAGACCCAGTCCGAAGTGCGCGAGACCTTCCTGTCCCAGCTCAAGAAGGGCCAGATTCGCGAAGGTGTCGTGTCCTCCATCGTCAACTTCGGCGCATTCGTCGATCTCGGTGGTGTTGATGGCCTGATTCACGTTTCCGAGCTGTCTTGGAAGCACATCGACCACCCGTCCGAGGTCGTCAAGGTCGGCGACAAGGTCACCGTCGAGGTGCTCGACGTGGATCTCGACCGTGAGCGCATTTCCCTGTCCCTCAAGGCCACCCAGGAAGATCCGTGGCAGCGCTTCGCACGTACCCACGTTCCTGGTCAGATCGTCAAGGGCAAGGTCACCAAGATCGTGCAGTTTGGTGTCTTCATCTCCGTCGAGGACGGCATCGAGGGCCTCGTGCACATCTCCGAGCTGGCCAACCGTCACGTGGAGAACCCGGAGACCGTTGTCAAGCCGGGCGAGGAAGTGTTCGTCAAGGTGATCGACGTCGATCTCGATCGTCGCCGCATCTCCCTGTCCCTCAAGCAGGCCAACGACTCCGTCGATCCGGCTTCCGAGGACTTCGATCCGGCTCTGTACGGCATGCCGGCAGAGTACGACGAGCAGGGCAACTACAAGTATCCGGAAGGCTTCGACCCGGCAACCAACGAGTGGATCGCTGGTTACGAGAAGCAGCGTGAGGAGTGGGAAGCCCAGTACGCCGCAGCCCATGATCTGTGGGAGCAGCACAAGGAGTTCGTCGCCAAGGAACTGGAGAACGCCGAGGCTTCCGCAGCTGAGGACGGCCAGGCTCCGAAGGAAGAGAAGGTCGAAGAGGTGTCCAACTACTCCTCCGAGAGCACTTCCAACGGTACCCTCGCCGATTCCGACCAGCTCGCCGCTCTGCGCGACCAGCTGCTCGGCAAGTGAGTCCCGTCGAATCGGTTATAAGCCGTTTCGCGTGAATTCCTGATTGAAAGCCCCATGCCATTAGGCATGGGGCTTTTGCGTATGCCGTCTGCATTGAACATATCGGACATACAATGACGATTATGATGATTCGAATTGGCCTGACCGGAGGCATCGCCGCCGGCAAAAGCACTGTCGCCGCTCATTTGCGTGAACAGGGCGCCGTGCTCATCGATTACGATGCGTTGGCACGCAAGGCTGTGGAACCCGGAAGCATCGGACTGCGGCAAATCGTAGACCGTTTCGGACCTGGCGCATTGGATAAGCAGGGTGGGCTCAATCGTCGGTGGGTCGCCCAGCACGTGTTTTCCGGCCCGAATGCCGAATCCGAGAGACGAGCTCTTGACGAAATCGAACATCCTTTGATCTACGAACTTGCTGCCAAGGCCGAGCTACGTGCCCTTGCGGTCGACCCCGACGCAATCGTGGTACACGATATCCCCTTGCTAGCGGAAGTGGTGGATGATCTGCCTTTCCGCTTCGATCACATAATCACCGTCGAGGCTCCCGAAGACGTGCGGGTACAACGCATGACACGCACCCGGGGCATGAGTGAGCGTCAGGCATTGGACCGGATTGCCCACCAGCCGTCCCGTGAAAGACGTGAGAAAATCGCGGATGCGGTGGTCGATTCATCACAATCCATGGAACGTATGTTCGAGTATGTTGATACGCTGATGCGGCAATGGCGTTTGAGGACGAGGTAGATTATGGGATTCAACATTGAGCGTGTGAACAAGCCGTTTGTGGTCAAATCGCCATACAAACCATCCGGAGACCAGCCCAAGGCGATTGAAGAGCTGGCCACTCGCATCGAGAACGGCGAGAAAGACGTGGTGCTCATGGGCGCCACGGGCACCGGCAAAACGGCCACCACCGCATGGCTGATCGAGCGTCTGCAACGTCCGACGCTCATCATCGAGCCAAACAAGACGCTCGCCGCCCAGCTATGCGCCGAATTCCGCGAGCTTATGCCCGACAACGCGGTGAGCTACTTCGTCTCCTACTACGACTACTACCAGCCGGAAGCCTACATACCGCAAACCGACACCTACATAGAGAAGGACTCCAACATCAATGACGATGTGGAGCGTTTGCGCCATGCGGCCACGGCGAACCTTCTGACCCGACGCGATTGCGTGGTGGTGGCGACGGTCTCCTGCATCTACGGTTTGGGCACGCCGGAGGAGTATGCCGGCCGTATGCTGCTGCTCAAGGAAGGCCAGCAGATCGACCGCGACGACTTGCTGCGCAAGTTCGTGGCCATGCAATACAAACGCAACGACATTGCCTTCACGCGAGGCACGTTCCGGGTTCGGGGAGATACGGTCGAAATCATTCCCGTTTACGAGGAGCTGGCGATTCGCATTGAATTCTTCGGTGATGAGATCGATCGTATCTCCACGTTGCATCCGTTGACCGGCGATGTTATCGGTCATGAGGAACAGGTGCACATCTTCCCGGCGTCGCATTATGTGGCTGGACCGGAACGTATGGAGCATGCCTTGAAGACCATTCAGCGGGAATTGGATGAGCGCACCGCCGAATTGCGCAAACAGGGCAAGGAGCTTGAGGCGCAACGTCTCACCATGCGCACTACGTATGACTTGGAAATGCTCTCCCAGGTCGGTGTGTGTTCCGGCGTGGAAAACTATTCGAGGCATTTCGATGGTCGTGCCCCGGGCACTCCTCCGCATACGCTGCTCGATTTCTTTCCCGACGATTTCCTGCTTGTCATCGATGAATCGCATGTCACCGTTCCGCAGATCGGAGCAATGTACGAAGGTGACGCGAGCCGCAAACGCACATTGGTCGAACATGGATTCCGTCTGCCGTCGGCTATGGACAACCGTCCGCTCAAATGGCCGGAGTTCCAGGAACGTGTCGGCCAGACGGTCTATTTGTCGGCGACGCCGGGGGATTACGAACTCGGTCTGAGCAACGGCGTGGTCGAACAGATCATTCGTCCGACGGGCCTTGTCGATCCGCAGATCGATGTGCGTCCCGTGGAAGGGCAGGTCGATGATCTGCTTGCCGAAATCAAGGACCGGGTGGCAAGGAACGAACGTGCGCTGGTCACCACGCTTACCAAGAAGATGGCGGAGGACCTGACCGATTATCTGCTGGAACGGGGCATCAAGGTCGAGTATCTGCATTCCGACGTGGACACGTTGCGCCGCGTCGAACTGCTGCGCGAGCTCCGCGAAGGCAAGATCGACGTCATCGTCGGCATCAATCTGCTGCGCGAGGGGCTTGATTTGCCGGAAGTGTCGTTGGTGGCGATTCTCGACGCGGACAAGGAGGGTTTCCTGCGTTCGTATCGTTCTCTCATCCAGACCATCGGCCGTGCCGCGCGAAACGTATCCGGAACCGTCATCATGTATGCGGACGACATCACCGACGCCATGCATAAAGCCATCGATGAGACCAATCGACGTCGTGATATCCAGATTGCCTACAACAAGAAACACGGCATCGATCCGAAACCTCTTGTCAAAAAAATCTCCGACGTCAACGACATGCTCGCCAAGGAGGATGTCGACACCCAGACGCTGCTTGGCACTGGATACCGCAATGCGGATAAGGCCGGCAACTCACATCTTGGCGTTCCAGTCACCAGCAAGGAGGAAGCGGACAAGCGGCACGAGGAGATCCTCAAGGCCGGTCTTCCGGCGCAGGATTTGGCTGATTTGATTAGGCAGCTGTCCGAGCAGATGCACACGGCCGCCGAACAACTGCAGTTCGAGCTTGCCGCGCGTCTGCGCGATGAGATCCGCGATCTGAAGAAGGAACTCCGTCAGATGACCGAGGCGAGCAAATGACCGTCGTCCGGTCATACGGCATTCGTACCATGGTGAATCATGGCTGAAACACCACTTGCTTTTGAAATCGCCACGTTCGCGGTGCTTGCCGTCTTCTTCGTGGTCGACTTGTTCGTAATCGGTCGTAAACCCCATGTGCCATCCACCGGGGAGTGCGTGCGGCATATCGCGTTCTTCGTGATCATGGCGCTGATTTTCGGTGGTCTCATGTGGTTCTTCGCCGGATCGAAGCCGGCCATCGAGTTCTACTCGGGTTGGTTGACCGAATACTCGTTGAGCATCGACAATCTGTTCGTGTTCGTGATCATCATGTCGAATTTCGCCGTTCCCAAGGAACTGCAGAAGTTCGTGCTCTCGGTCGGCATCACCGTCGCGTTGGTGCTTCGTGGACTCTTCATTCTGGTGGGCGCGGCCATCATCTCGCGTTTCACATGGGTGTTCTTCCTGTTTGGTGCGTTCCTCATCGTCACGGCCGTCAAGCTCGTCACCGGAGGGGACGAGGATGAGGAATACCATGAGAATGCGCTGATTCATGCGTTGCGCAAGGTCATCAAGATCACGGATGAATACGATGGAGAGAAGCTGCGCACCGTGAAGGACGGCGTCAAGCACTGGACGCCTATGCTCATCGTCTTCCTGACCATCGGAACGACTGACGTGATGTTCGCATTCGATTCGATTCCCGCGATTTTCGGACTCACCAAAGATCCTTTCATCGTATTCACCTCCAATGTGTTCGCGCTGCTCGGCCTGCAGCAGCTGTACTTCCTGTTGGGTGAACTGCTTGACAAACTCGTTTATCTGCCGTTGGGTCTGTCCGTGGTGTTGGGCTTCATCGGCATCAAGCTCATCATGGAGGCCCTGCATGGCAACTCGTTGCCGTTCCTCAACGGCGGACAGCCAATCTCTTGGGTGCCGGAAGTGCCCACGTGGTTGTCTCTCATCGTGATCGTCCTTGCGATCGGAGGTGCGGCTCTGGCCAGCGTCCTCAAGATGCGTGCCGTGGAGAAGAGCGGAAAATGATGATTCGCCAAACGTTTGGAAAATAGCGGTTCATGCTTTCCCCGAAAATAATGTGAGCGCTCACAACACACCTCGCCTCGAGGTGGAAGTGGGCGCTTTTTGCTAGTAAACTATGCGATTGGAAACAGGGTCGTCAGATCCGAAATCAATATCAACAAGAATAGGCAGGCATTCATGCGTAAAGCCAAGATCGTAGATACCATCGGTCCAGCCACCGAGTCCCTGGAAGGCATCACCAGCCTTGTCGAGGCAGGTATGGACGTCGCTCGTCTGAACCGCTCCCACGGCACCCCGGAAGACCATCTCAAGGTCTATAACAATCTTCGCGCCGCCGCCAAGGCCACCGGTCGCAACGTTGCCGCCTTGGTCGACCTGCAGGGTCCGAAGATTCGTTGCGGTTGGTTCAAGAAGAACGCCGACGGCGAGGACAAGGTCCAGCTGACCGAAGGCCAGGAATTCGTCATCACTACTGATGACATCGAAGGCGACGAGCATATTACCTCCACCACCTTCAAGGGACTGCCGGGCGACTGCCATGTTGGCGACCCGATCCTCATCGACGATGGCAAGGTCCGTCTGGAAGTCACCAAGGTCGAGGGCAACAACGTGCATACTAAGGTCGTTGTGGCCGGCCCTGTGTCCAGCCACAAGGGCATCAACCTTCCGGGCGTTGCCGTGTCCCTGCCGGCACTGACCGAGAAGGATGAGGCGGATCTGCGTTGGGCCATCCGCACCGGCGCTGACATCATCGCCATGTCCTTCGTGCGTTTTGCCACCGACATCGACCGCGCCCACGAGATCATGGACGAGGAGGGCCGTCGCATCCCGGTCGTTGCCAAGATCGAGAAGCCGCAGGCCCTCGAGAACCTCGAGGAGATCGTCAAGGCATTCGATGGCATCATGGTCGCCCGTGGCGATATGGCCGTGGAATGCCCGCTGGAAGAGGTGCCGCTGGCCACCAAGCGCTGCATCGAGCTGGCCCGCCAGTACGCCAAGCCGGTCATCGTGGCTACCGAGGTTCTGGGCTCCATGGTGAACTCTCCGGTCCCGACCCGTGCAGAGGCTTCCGACTGCGCCAATGCCGTTCTGGACGGCGCTGACGCCACCATGACATCCAACGAGACCGCTGTCGGCAAGTACCCGGCAGTCACCGTGAACACTATGAGCCGCATCTCCACGTTCGCCACCGAGCATGGTTTCGACCGTATCCCGGAGCTGAAGAATCTGGATATGTCCTCCACCGGCGCCGTTTCCTCCGCCGCCGTCGATCTGGCTGAGAAGCTCAACGCCAAGGCCATCGTCGCCTACACCCAGACCGGTTCCACCGTGCATCGCGTGTCCCGCGAACGTCCGGCCACCCCGATCTACGGCATCACCAACAACGAGCACACCTATCATTGGCTGGCTCTGTCCTGGGGCACCGAATCCTTCCTGGTCGACGAGGATTACCATGACAAGTCCCGCAAGGATCTCATGGTCTTCACCGACAAGGTTCTGAAGGACGCCGGCAAGGTCGTCGACGGCGATAAGATCGTCGTGCTGAGCTCCGCCCAGGGAGAGCATCAGCCGGGTCGCACCGACTCCATCTACGTCCACACCGTTGGTGCCTGCGACTGAGATTGAGATGCCGCCGTGTTAGACGGCTCTATACAATGGGTCTTCCGCCGAATTTCCGACGGGAGACCCGTTTTGCTTTCGCGACATGCCGATGACAACGCCGTGGATTTGCCATAAACCATGTTGCTATGCTATCCTTCCATAGTTGCGTGCAAGCCCTCGTATCCCAATTGGTAGAGGAAGCAGCCTCAAAATCTGCGCAGTGTGGGTTCGAGTCCCACCGAGGGCACGTAAGAAATCAATATCAATCCAGGCCCAGGTTGGGACACGTTAGGCCGGCTTTGGGCGTGACAGTGGAAAGAGACCGACATGGCTGCAGAGAAGACCACGGAACCGGATGAAGTGCTCACCGATGAGGAGCTCCAGGCTGCCGCGGAACCCGGACAGGAATCCACTGAAGGTAAGACGTCCGGCAAGCGCACCGTCGTCGTCGCCGAAGATGAATCCGTGAACCGCATGGATTTGGTGGCCATGTTGGAAGATAATGGCTATGAGGTTGTAGGCGAGGCCGCCAATGGCGAGGAAGCCGTCGAGCTGACCCGCAAGTTCCGTCCGAGCGTGGTGTGCATGGATGTCAAGATGCCTCGTATGGATGGCATCGAGGCCGCGGGCATCATCTGCGACGAGAATATCGCTCCTGTCGTCATGCTGACCGCGTTCTCCCAGTCTGATCTGGTCAAGAAGGCCACCGGTGCCGGTGCCATGGCCTATGTCACCAAGCCTTATGAGGAATCCAAGCTGTTGCCGGCTCTGGAAGTGGCCATGGGGCGATTCGCTGAGATCAACGACCTGTTGGACAATGTCGAACGCAGCGAATCCAAGTTGCAGGAGACCGAGGAACAGCTCAAGAAGGCGGAGGAACAGCTCAAGAAGGCCGAGGAGACGCTCGAGGAGCGCAAGCTCGTCGACCGAGCCAAGGGCCTGTTGATGGATAAGGCGGATTTTTCCGAGCAAGGAGCCTTCCGTTGGATTCAGAAGACCTCCATGGACCAGCGCATCCCGAAGAAGCGTTTGGCCATGGCCATCATCGCCAAGTACGGCGAACAGAAGTCGGAAGCAGAGGATGAGCGCTAACACACCAACTGTGGAAGGCACTTCACGCGGAACGCTATTGGTCGTCGACGGCCATTCTTTGGCGTTCCGCGCTTTTTTTGCCTTGCCTGTAGAGAATTTCAGCACGTCGGAGGGCCAGGCCACCAATGCGGTCTGGGGATTCGCGACCATGCTTTCGCAGGTGATCGATGCCGAGCATCCCGACCATCTTGCGGTTGCCTTTGATGTGAAAGGCGGCACGTTCCGTAACCAGATGCTGCCGCAATACAAGGGGACGCGCGATGCGGCCCCTGAGGAGTTGCTCTCCCAACTTCCATTGATTCAGCGGATGTTGAGGGCTCTCGGAGTCACATTCATCGAAAAGCCTGGATTCGAGGGCGATGATGTGATCGGCACACTCGCCAGCATGGGCGATCGGGCCGGCTATCGGACATTGGTCCTTTCGGGCGATCGTGATGCGTTCCAACTCATCAATGACAACATCACCGTGCTGTATCCGGGACACCACTTCAAGAATCTGAAGCATATGACCCCCGAAGCAGTGGAGGAGAAGTATCATGTCACGCCGGCTCAATATCCGGATTTGGCTGCGTTGCGGGGCGAGACGGCCGACAACATCCCTGGCGTGCCGGGAGTGGGGGACGGGTTCGCCGCTAAATGGATCAACCAATACGGCGGTCTTGAGCAGATCATCGAGCATGCCGACGAAATCGGCGGGAAAAAGGGCGAAGCCCTGAGGAAAAACATCGAACAGGTCAAGCTGAACCGTTCCGTGAACGCGCTGGTCCGTGACCTCGATCTTGGTGTGACAGTGTCGGACCTGACTTTCGGGCAGGTTGATGCCAATCAGCTTGACGCTTTGTTCACCGAACTTGAATTCGGTATCAGAACCAAGAATCGTGTGATGAGGACGTTCAATGCCGGCAAGGCATCCGAGGTTGTGAGGGAGACCAGCAAACTCGAGCTGCCACATGTCGGAATAATCGGTAATTCGGACGAACTCGAGTCTTGGATTCAGACGCATCTTCCCGAACCGCAGGAACACGCGCATGACCGGTATGAACGGATTGGCTTGACGTCGTCGCTCGGTTTCGAGATCGATGCGGAAGACCGTTGCTCGGATATGATGACGCGGTCGTGGATTCTTCATGCGGAAGGAGTGTCAAAACCCGGGAACGCGTCGCTTTCGACGGTGATGATCGCCTCGCATGGCGAGGCCGTCCAGATCAATGTATTCGACGAGGACATGCTGCGGTGCCTGCAACGAATTCTTGACCGCTACCACCAGTCCATGGTGACGCACGGCTATAAAGAGCAGTCTCACCTGCTTGGCAGCGTCGGCGTGGAACTTCCCGAACCATTGTTCGACACCAAACTTGCAGGCTATCTTGTCCATCCTGATTTTCATGCCGATACTTTGGAACAGGCGGCCGCGCATTTCCTGGATCTGCATGTTGAGGCGCAAGATGAAGGCGCGACGCAGGGAACATTGGATTTTGACGAGCCGGAAGGCTCTGATTCCAAGGACGATGAGAAATTGTCGACCCACGTCGCAATCGTGGGACTTCTGGCTGATTATCTCTCCGGAGTTCTGGATGAGCGGAAGCAGTTCGGTCTGCTGGAATCCATAGAGATTCCGGTTTCACACGTCCTGCATGGTATGGAGCAAGTGGGCGCGCAGGTGGACATGGCACGTCTGGAGCAGATGCGCGAACAGCTTGCCGCGGATGCCAATCAGGCACAGGAAACCGCTTGGCGGTTCGCAGGCGAGCGTGTGAACTTGCAGAGCCCCAAGCAGCTTCGGAAGATTCTGTTCGAGGACATGGGGCTGAAACCGACGAAGAAGACCAAGTCCGGCTCATACACCACTAATGCCGCGGCGTTGCAGACGCTGCGGGACCGGTCGTATGACAACGATTGCGCATGCCAGTTCCTCGACGCATTGCTCATGCACCGGGAAAAGAACAAACTCAAGCAGATCGTGCAGACGCTGATAGACGCCACGAACAAGCATGATGGACGTATCCACACCACATTCGAGCAGACCGTGGCCGCCACTGGGCGGTTGAGCTCCGTCGATCCGAATCTGCAGAACATTCCGAACAGGGACCCCGCAGGACGTGAGATTCGTTCCGCGTTCGTGCCGGGAGAGGGCTTCGAATCACTGCTCAGCTCCGATTATTCACAGGTCGAGCTGCGCATCATGGCGGACCTTTCCGGAGACGAGGCTTTGATAGAGGCTTTCCGCTCCGGCAAGGATTTCCACAAATACGTGGCAAGCCTGGTCTACGGCATTCCCGTCGAGGACATCACCTCAGACCAGCGAAGCCACGTCAAGGCGATGAGCTACGGACTCGCCTATGGCTTGAGTACATATGGGCTCGCGCAGCAGCTCAAAATCAAGCCCAAGGAAGCCGAATCGTTGAAGAACCAATATTTCGCGACCTTCGGCAAAGTTCATGAATATCTTGAATCGCTGGTCTCGTCCGCGCGTGAGAACGGATATACCGAAACCATCTTCGGCAGACGCAGGTATTTCCCAGGTCTTAAATCGCCGAACCGCGCCGTACGCGACGCGGCCGAACGTGCCGCGTTGAACGCTCCGATCCAAGGATCGGCGGCCGACATCATGAAAATCGCCATGATTCGCGCGTACGGCTCGTTGCAGGAGGAAAAACTCAATAGCCGCATCATTCTGCAGATCCATGACGAACTTGTGGTAGAAGTCGCTCCGGGCGAGGCTGAGAAGGTCACCGCTTTGGTGAAGGACGCCATGGAACATGCCGTCACCATGGCGGTTCCGTTGGACGTGTCCACGGGTATCGGATCCGATTGGCAACTGGCCGCCCACTGACCCGTCCGCATACGATGAGTGCGGGGATTGGTATGTGAATTAGAAGGAAAGGCAGACAATGGCAACGTTGAAGCAGGTGGTGGATGTACTGGAGAAGCTGTATCCGCTGAAATATGTGGAACAGTGGGACGAGCCGGGGCTTATCGTGGGTGATCTCCGCCATGATGTGCGCAACATCGCTTTTGCTGCGGACCCATCCATGGCGGTGGTCGATCAGGCGATCGCGGATGGTGTCGATCTGCTGATTTGCCATCATCCGTTGTTCTTCCGTTCCGTGCATGAGGTGTCCGGACTGGGATTCCGAGGCGAGATCGTACGCAAGCTCAATCTCGCAGGTTGCGCGTTATGGGTCGGGCACACCAATGCGGATGCCGCCTATCGAGGGGTTGGCATGGCCGCTGCCGACGCGTTCGGGTTGGCCGACCAGCATCCATTGGTGCCCATCGATGATCCGAAGGCCGAGCATCCGGTCGGACTGGGACGCGTCGGACGGTTGCCGAAGCCGATGACGTTGCGTGATTTCGCGCAGCATGTGGCCGATGTTTTGCCATATACCGAACTGGGCGTGCAGGTGTGTGGCGATCTGGACGCGTCGATCAGCACGGTAGCGGTTCTGCCGGGTTCCGGAGACTCCCTGTTCGACGAGGTTCGCGCGTCGGGCGTTGACGTGTATGTGACCAGCGATCTTCGTCACCATCCGGTAACCGACGCCATCGAACAGGCGCGCTATGAGGCGTCCATGCGTGCCGAAGGAGTCGAGCTCGGACAGGGAGACACACAGGTTCGTCCGATGTTCGTCAATACGCCCCATAGCGCCATCGAATCCATATGGTTCCAATACGCCATGGGTGACGTGCCCCGGGCGGTGTCCGAGGCGACCGGGGACATTCCGACCGTTCGCTGGATTTCTATGAACACCGATCCGTGGAACCTGGTGTTGCCGTCCTGCGGACAGGAGCGTTGAGGACGATGTCCGATATGACCGGCGTGGATATGTCATTGGATGAATCCGGTGATGGCGTGGACATGACCAGACCCGCTACGGTCCTCAGCAGCGAGCATGTGTATCAAGGCGCGATCTTCGGTGTCGAGGACATGAAAATCGCGTTGCCCATGCGCGGTGGTGGACGGACCGTGATTCGTCGACAGGTGATGCGCCATGCGCCATGCGTGGTCATGCTGGTGCATGATTGCTCCAAGGACCGGTATCTGCTCGAACGGGAGTATCGCGTCGGTTGCGATGCTTTCGCCTACGGCTTGCCGGCAGGACTCATCGATGATGGCGAGGACGTCGATGCCGCGGCCCTCAGGGAGCTTCGGGAGGAGACCGGAGTGGTGCCGGATGAAGAAAACGGTTGCGTCATAGATCATGTGGGGAGTTTCTACTCATCCGAAGGCATGACCGACGAATTGGCGAACATCATGGTGATGCATTTGCATCGGTGGAACAAAGGGGAAAGGCATTTCGATAGTGATGAGCATGTCGAATCGGCTTGGGTTTCGTGGGAACAGCTGAAAAGCACGCGTATCACGGCATCCAATTCGATGATCGCCATCCTGCATGAGGAAATCCGCAGAATGCAGCGCCGATAGCGTCGGGCGGGTTCCGAATTGTAAAAACAATCGCCGGAATGATGGAAATAACGGATTCGACCGGCAAAACGTGCGATACTTGAATCATGCAAATCAGACCTGGATCGATGTATCCACTCGGCGCAAGCTATGACGGCGCCGGCGTGAATTTCGCTCTTTTCTCCCAAGTGGCGCAGAAGGTCGAGCTCTGTCTTTTCGATGAGGAAGACCATGAGACCCGAGTGGAAATGACGGAGCAGAACTCCTATGTATGGCACAACTATCTGCCTGGTATACAACCCGGTCAACGGTATGGATATCGCGTATACGGTCCGTATGATCCGATGAAGGGCCTACGGTGCAATCCGAACAAACTGCTGCTCGATCCGTACGCCAAGGCCATCGAAGGCAACATCGACGGCGATGAGAGCCTGTACTCGTATTGGTTCAAAAGCCCCGATGACGTGAACAGCATGAACACGTTGGATTCCGCGGCCCATACCATGAAATCCGCCGTGATCAATCCGTATTTCGATTGGGGCAACGACCAGCATCCTAATATCTCATATCACGATTCGGTGATTTACGAGGCGCATGTGCGAGGCATGACAAACCTCAACTTGGACGTACCTCCGGATATCCGCGGAACCTATGCGGGTCTCGCGTATCCTTCGGTCATCGAGTATCTGAAGAAACTTGGCGTCACCGCCATAGAACTTATGCCGATACACCAGTTCGTGAACGACAGCTTCTTGCAGGAAAAGGGGCTGAGCAATTACTGGGGGTACAACACCATCGGCTTTTTCGCGCCGCACAACGCGTACTCCAGCTCCGGAGAGCGCGGTGAACAGGTCAACGAATTCAAATCAATGGTGAAGGCCTATCATCGGGCCGGCATGGAAGTCATTCTCGACGTGGTGTACAACCACACCGCCGAAGGCAACAACCTGGGTCCGACGCTGAGCTTCAAAGGCATCGACAATGGCGCTTACTATCGTCTGGTCGACAATGACCGTCGCCATTACTTCGACACGACCGGTACCGGCAACTCCCTGCTGATGCGCTCGCCGCATGCGTTGCAGCTCATCACCGATAGCCTGCGCTACTGGGTCACCGAAATGCACGTCGATGGCTTCCGATTCGATTTGGCTGCCACATTGGCCCGACAGTTCCAAGAGGTCGACAAGCTGTCGGCATTCTTCGACATCGTCGAACAGGACCCGGTCATCTCCCGTGTCAAGCTTATCGCCGAACCGTGGGATCTGGGCTCCGGAGGCTATCAGGTGGGTGGTTTCCCGTCCAGCTGGTCCGAATGGAACGGCCGGTATCGTGATTGCGTGCGTGATTTCTGGCGTTCGCAGCCGTCCACGTTGCCGGAATTCGCCAGCCGTCTCATGGGCAGCTCCGACCTGTACCAGATGAACGGCCGCCGCCCCGTGGCTTCCGTGAACTTTATCACCGCGCATGATGGTTTCACCATGAACGACCTGGTGAGCTATAACGAGAAGCACAACGACGCCAATGGCGAGGGCAACAGGGACGGCGAAAGCAACAACCGCTCCTGGAACTGCGGAGTGGAAGGCCCGACGACCATCAAGGACGTCAACGACCTGCGCCAGCAGCAGATGCGCAACATGTTCGCCACACTGCTGTGCAGCCAAGGCATTCCGATGATCTGCGGCGGCGACGAGGTGGGACGTACCCAGCAGGGCAACAATAACGCCTACTGCCAGGACAACGCCATTTCGTGGACGAATTGGGATCTTGATGACGATCAGAAGGATCTTCTCGCATTCGTTTCGAAGATGATCCACCTGCGTCTCGAACATCCCGTGCTGCATCGCCGTCGTTTCTTCACTGGACGCGAGCCCGGCGACCCTGCCGACAAGATTCCTCAGGTCGAATGGATGGACCACAATGGTTCCATCATGGACATGGAGGATTGGTCCAACACCCATGCCTTCTCGGTGATGATCTATCTGAACGGTTCCGACATTCCGGAAGCTGACTGGTATGGCAATCAGATGGTGGACAACGATTTCATCCTGATCTTCAACGCGCATTATGAGCCGATCATGTTCACTCTGCCGGACGAGCGGTACGGCAAGAAGTGGAGGCTCGTGGTCGACACCCATAATCCGAAGGGGCCGGAACTCAATTACGAGGCCGGTTTCGCGATTACCGCGCAGTCGAGAAGCTTCCTGTTGCTGATGAGCGACAAGAAACCGAATGCCAAGAACTACGATTTCTGACGATCGCACGTGCGATTCGATGGGGAAGGGCCATCCGTTCGGATGGCCCTTCCTTTTTGTCTTCGCGTTTTGCGGCAGGTCAGACTTCCGAGGCGAGTCGCGAGGAGGTTTCAGGAACGGTTTCGCTGACTTCGGCGAGATCCTCGACGGAGTGTGGATGCCTGGTTTGTGTCAGAATAAGCTGCGTCTGCACGCGGTCGGCCTCGATTGCCGCGATCTGCCGTGAGAAGATGATGAACCAGCCTAGGAACATCATGCCGGCGAGCGCTTCGACGTTCGTCAGGGTGTTGCGCCCGGACAGCCATTGGAAGCCCGCGAATGCACCGATCGCAATGGCGAGATCGGAAATCACGTACACGACTTTAGAAAGTTGCGGCGCAAGCCAAGGCAGTGCGATCATCAGCACGCTCATCAGACAGGGCAGTCCTCGGGCGAACACGTTGTGCAGAATCGGATGTGGGGTGTATCGGAACGCGCCGATGCCGACGAAGGCGATTCCCGCGAGCGTCAGCATGATCGACAGCAGGAGGATTCTGATTCTGAAATGCTTTGGCGTGTTTTCCCTGTCGTCCGGTGAGAGGTACTGCATTTGCAGCCGATGCGTGGTGATGAGTTCTGAGATCGCGAAGTAGCTGATGATGACGATGCAGACGCCGGCCAACATCAATGTCGAGTTGAACATGCGTGCCGCGAATGTGGTGCGGTCGCCCAGTTGGGAGAAGTTGTTGTTGTACCAGTAGGGGTCATCGGACGTCAGTCCTGCGATGCTGACGCCGGAAACCACGAAGAACGGCAGCAGGGATGCGATGGTTTTGGCGTTCATCAACTCAGCTTGGACGAATGTGAGATATCCGACGACTCCTGAGATCGCTGAGCAGAGTACGGGCAGATATCCTTTCAATGTACGAAGTCCCATCATGTCGCTGGCGATGGAGAACATCATGAACGCCGTGACGAAGATGGTCGACGCATAGACCACTGATAGGGCGAGTATTTCGAAGATTCGACGGATTGGAATGGTCCAGCCGTGTTTCAACGTCATCGAACGCGAATTGCGGATGTATCCCAAGCAGAATGAGATGACTCCGCACCCCGCGGTGATTCCCGCGCATACAGTGAACAGGCGTTGGGTGACACGCCAGATGGCGGGGGCGAACTGCAGATACAGATCCATGGCGATCCATGCGAGCGCGGCGCACGCCATGAAGGAGATGATGCCCGATGCTTCGGCCTGCTGATGACGTCCCATGAGCGCTCCTTCCGATAACCGACATTCTAGTCTGACGTTGTCCCACCATACGCTACAATAGAAACTCGTGTTCATCCTTCGCATACGGATGGGAATCATATTGATGCGTGGGAAGAATGCGTTAACGGGCTGTAGCGCAGTTTGGTAGCGCGTCTGCTTTGGGAGCAGAATGTCGCAGGTTCAAATCCTGTCAGCCCGACAAAAAAGCCCGGAATTCCGATCAATTAGCGATTGAAATTCCGGGCTTCGGCATTTTCGCGTATTTGATGAGAGGAATAGACGCCTTTGGAGGAAAGCCCGTTTATCATGATGGGCTGACGGACCGGCAACGAATGTTCTTGCTTTCGCTGTGGGGCCATCATATGTTTTGCTGACGAGATGGCGAGGATGTTTTCCGCTGGTTTTGGCTACCATGGTGGCCATGGAAGAACCTCAAAAGAACTTGTGGCCGGCACCGTATGCCGACAGGCCGCTGGATGCCACTGTGGTGGTGCCCGGCAGCAAATCGTTGTCGAATCGTTATCTCATCCTCGCGGCCCTTGGCTCGAAGCCTGTGCGATTGGTGGGCCTATTGCGTTCGCGTGACACCGAACTGATGATGGATGCGTTGCGCGAGCTCGGCGTACGCTGCGATGTCGACGAACAGGTGAGCACTACGGTGACGGTGACACCTCCTGCCGAAGGCCGTTTCCATGGCAACGTGAAGGTGTTCTGCGGACTCGCCGGTACGGTGATGCGCTTCGTGCCGGGACTCGCGATGCTCGCGGACGGCCCCGTCGACTTCGACGGTGACGAACAGGCGTACGCCCGTCCGATGAAACCGGTATTGGATGGACTCGAGCAGCTCGGCGCCACCATCGAATACCACGGTGAGGAAGGCCGTCTGCCTTTCACCATCACCCCTCCGGCGCTGGCAGGGGAGCATGCCTTGCCGAGCGTGGTGAGCATCGATTCCTCTGGCTCCTCGCAATTCATCTCTGGCCTGCTGCTCGTCGGATCGCGCGTACCGGGCGGTCTTGAACTGCACCATGTGGGGGAGAAGACCCCGAGCCTGCCGCATATCCGCATGACCGTGGCCGATCTGCGAGCCGCCGGCGTGGATGCCGCAGCCGACGAACAGTCGCATGTGTGGCGCGTAAAGCCGGGAACAGTGCAGCTGCCTGGTTCCGTGACCGTCGAACCTGATCTGTCGAACGCCGCGCCGTTCCTGGGGGCGGCGTTGATCGCAGGCGGTACCGTGCGCGTGCCGAACTGGCCCGAGACCACCACGCAGCCGGGCGGTCTGCTGCCTGGGTACTTGGAGCGGATGGGCGCCAAGGTCTCCTTCCCTGTGGAGAACGGCACTCGCTACTGCGAGGTCAGCGGTGACGGCCACATCAACGGACTGGACAACTTTGACCTGACCGCTGCCGGCGAGATCGCGCCGTCGCTTGCGGCGATTCTGGTTTTCGCCGACGCACCAACCAACATGATTGGCATCGGTCATCTGCGCGGGCATGAGACGAACCGCTTGGAGGCATTGGTCAACGAGATTACGCGCGTCGGCGGCAAGGCGCACGAGCTGATGGACGGCATCGCCATCGAACCGGTGCCTGCCGGTGAATTGCACGGTGCCGAAATGGAGACGTACGCCGATCACCGCATGGCCACGTTCGCGGCGATGCTTGGCCTGCGCGTCGCAGGCGTGACCGTGCGCAACGTGGAGACCACGCGCAAGACGCTGCCCGATTTCGTGGGCATGTGGAATGGCATGCTCGGCTGAGTGTGAGCTGAATGCCGGGTCTGATGGCGGTTTTATTTTATATGGGAATGGCCTCTGGATGATTCATCCAGAGGCCATTCCATTTCCATAACGTGATTACCGCAATGCTGCGGGAACCGTCACTCCCATTCGATGGTTGCCGGCGGCTTGGAGGTGCAGTCAAGCACCACGCGGTTAATCTGACGGCATTCGTTGGTGATGCGCGTCGAGATGGTAGCCAGCACATCGTACGGGATGCGGGACCAATCGGCGGTCATGGCGTCTTCGGAAGACACTGGGCGCAGTACGATCGGGGAGCCGTAGGTACGTTCGTCGCCCTGCACACCCACGGAGTGCACGTCGGCCAGCAGCACGACCGGGCACTGCCAGATGTCGCGGTCAAGGCCGGCCTTGGACAGTTCCTCGCGGGCGATGGCGTCGGCCTCGCGCAGCACGTCCAGACGTTCCTTGGTGATCTCGCCGATGATGCGGATGCCTAGACCCGGCCCCGGGAACGGCTGACGCCACACAATCTCGTCCGGCAGGCCGAGCTCGGTGCCGATGGCTCGGACCTCGTCCTTGAACAGCGTGCGCAGCGGTTCGATGAGCTGGAACTTGATGTCCTTCGGCAGGCCGCCCACATTGTGGTGGGACTTGATGTTGGCCGCGCCGTCACCGCCACCGGATTCCACCACGTCCGGGTACAGGGTGCCCTGCACGAGGAACTTGACTTCCTTGCCGGAGGCGCCGGCCTCTTCGATGACCTGGCGCTGCGCCTTCTCGAAGGTGCGGATGAACTTCTCGCCGATGATCTTGCGTTTCTTCTCCGGCTCGCTCACGCCCTTCAGCGCGGTGAGGAAGTCTTCGGAGGCGTCCACGGCGATGAGCTTGATGCCGGTGGCCTTGACGAAATCGTGCTTGACCTGTTCGGCCTCGCCCTTGCGCAGCAGGCCGTGGTCCACGAACACGCAGGTCAGCTGTTCGCCGATGGCCTTGTGAACCAGCGCGGCGGCGACGGCGGAATCAACACCGCCGGACAGACCGCAGATCACCTGTGCGTCGCCGACTTTCTCGCGAATCTTCGCCACCTGGTCCTCGATGATGTTGGAGGCGTTCCAGTTGTCGCCGAGTCCGGCACACTTGTGCAGGAAGTTCTCGATAAGTTTCTGTCCCATCGGAGTGTGCTTGACTTCCGGGTGCCACTGCACGCCATACAATTTGCGGGATTCGTCCTGCATGGCCGCGACGGGAGCACCTTCGGTGTGGGCTAGGACCTCGAAACCCTCCGGAGCGGTTTTGACCGCGACCCCGTGGCTCATCCAAGTGCTCTGCTCTGCCGGGGAGCCGTCAAGCAGACCCTCGGCTTTGTCGATGGTGGTCTCCGTCTTGCCGTATTCGCCAAGGGCAGCCTTGTCGACATCTGCGCCCAATGCGTACGCCATGGCCTGGAAGCCATAGCAGATGCCGAGCACCGGGACGCCGGCCTCGAACAGTTTTCTGTCGACGCGCGGAGCGCCGGGCTCGAACACGGAAGCCGGACCGCCGGACAGGATGATGGCCTGCGGATCCTTGGCCAGCATCTCGTCGACCGGCATGGAATGCGGCACAAGCTCGGAATAAACATTGGCCTCACGCACGCGACGTGCGATCAGCTGGGCGTACTGGGCTCCGAAATCGACAACGAGCACAGGACCTGCAGCCATAACACTCTCCCTAGATATGAGGATCAAAAGCGAACAACGTTAACTGCTCTATTGTGGCGTTGCAAGAAGACATTGGAGACACGTGAGCATCGCATGGACGAATCTCACAATTGCTTACGTTCGTTTGCTCAACACGCCGCGCGTGTATCTTGTGAAACGAACGTGGGAAAAATGTATTAACCGACTAAAAGCGTTGATATTGAGCCGTTTATCAATCTTTTTGATATCCTGTGAAGTGCGCACAAAAAGCCCGATGAAAACTCACAATTATCAACAAAAAAGCAACATTTACACACACAGTCGCAAAAAAAGAGAAAAAAGTCGCACCTCGCTCGTAATATGCTCAAGTGACTGGAAATGAGTCATAGCGCGGAACCGCAAGGTTTTTGATATGACGCATGACCTAAGGAAATAAACAATCGCACATCACAGTGCAGGAGTACAGGAGTACACATGACGAGTCCTGTTATTGGCACCCCTTGGAAGAAGCTGAACGCTCCGGTTTCCGAGGAAGCTATCGAAGGCGTGGATAAGTACTGGCGTGCAGCCAACTACCTCTCCATCGGCCAGATTTATCTGCGTAGCAACCCGCTGATGAAGGAGCCTTTCACCCGCGAAGACGTCAAGCATCGTCTGGTCGGTCACTGGGGCACCACCCCGGGCCTGAACTTCCTCATCGGCCACATCAACCGTCTCATCGCTGATCACCAGCAGAACACTGTGATCATCATGGGCCCGGGCCACGGCGGCCCGGCCGGTACCGCCCAGTCCTACCTCGACGGCACCTACACCGAGACCTTCCCGAAGATCACCAAGGATGAGGCTGGTCTGCAGAAGTTCTTCCGCCAGTTCTCCTACCCGGGCGGTATTCCGTCCCACTACGCTCCGGAGACCCCGGGCTCCATCCACGAGGGAGGCGAGCTGGGTTACGCTCTGTCTCACGCTTACGGCGCAGTGATGAACAACCCGAGCCTGTTCGTTCCGGCCATCGTCGGCGACGGCGAAGCCGAGACCGGCCCGCTGGCCACCGGCTGGCAGTCCAACAAGCTCATCAACCCGCGTACCGACGGCATCGTGCTGCCGATTCTGCACCTCAACGGCTACAAGATCGCCAACCCGACCATCCTGTCCCGCATCTCCGACGAAGAGCTTCATGAGTTCTTCCACGGCATGGGCTATGAGCCGTACGAGTTCGTCGCCGGCTTCGACAATGAGGATCACCTGTCGATCCACCGTCGCTTCGCCGAGCTGTTCGAGACCGTCTTCGACGAGATCTGCGACATCAAGGCCGCCGCTCAGACCGACGACATGACTCGTCCGTTCTACCCGATGATCATCTTCCGCACCCCGAAGGGCTGGACCTGCCCGAAGTTCATCGATGGCAAGAAGACCGAGGGTTCCTGGCGCTCCCATCAGGTGCCGCTGGCTTCCGCCCGCGATACTGAGGCTCACTTCGAGGTCCTCAAGAACTGGCTCGAGTCCTACAAGCCGGAAGAGCTGTTCGACGAGAACGGCGCTGTGAAGCCGGAAGTCACCGCCTTCATGCCGAAGGGTGAGCTGCGCATCGGTGCTAACCCGAACGCCAATGGTGGTCTGATCCGCCAGGAGCTCAAGCTCCCGAAGCTGGAAGACTACGAGGTCAAGGAAGTCAAGGAGTACGGCCACGGCTGGGGCCAGCTCGAGGCCACCCGTCGTCTGGGCGTCTACACCCGCGACATCATCAAGAACAACCCGGACAACTTCCGCATCTTCGGACCGGATGAGACCGCTTCCAACCGTCTGCAGGCCGCTTACGATGTGACCAACAAGCAGTGGGACGCTGGCTACCTGTCCTCCCAGGTCGATGAGCACATGGCTGTCACCGGCCAGGTCACCGAGCAGCTGTCCGAGCACCAGATGGAAGGCTTCCTCGAGGGCTACCTGCTGACCGGCCGTCACGGCATCTGGAGCTCCTATGAGTCCTTCGTGCACGTGATCGACTCCATGCTGAACCAGCACGCCAAGTGGCTGGAAGCCACCGTCCGCGAGATCCCGTGGCGCAAGCCGATCTCCTCCATGAACCTGCTTGTGTCCTCCCACGTGTGGCGTCAGGATCACAACGGCTTCTCCCACCAGGATCCGGGTGTCACCTCCGTCCTGCTGAACAAGTGCTTCAACAACGACCACGTGATCGGCATCTACTTCCCGGTGGATTCCAACATGCTGCTGGCCGTCGCCGAGAAGTGCTACAAGTCCACCAACAAGATCAACGCCATCATCGCTGGCAAGCAGCCGGCCGCCACCTGGCTGACCCTGGACGAGGCTCGCGCAGAGCTCGAGAAGGGTGCCGCCGAGTGGAAGTGGGCTTCCAACGCGAAGTCCAACGATGAGGTCCAGATCGTGCTTGCCTCCGTTGGCGATGTTCCGACCCAGGAGATCATGGCCGCCGCCGACAAGCTGGACGCCATGGGCATCAAGTTCAAGGTCGTCAACGTTGTGGATCTGGTCAAGCTGCAGTCCGCCAAGGAGAACAACGAGGCCCTGTCCGACGAAGAGTTCGCTGAGCTCTTCACCGAGGACAAGCCGGTTCTGTTCGCTTACCACTCCTACGCCCGCGACGTGCGTGGTCTGATCTACGATCGCCCGAACCACGACAACTTCAACGTCCACGGCTACGAGGAGCAGGGCTCCACCACCACTCCGTACGACATGGTGCGCGTCAACAACATCGATCGCTACGAGCTCCAGGCTGAAGCTCTGCGCATGATCGACGCCGACAAGTACGCCGACAAGATCAACGAGCTCGAGGCCTTCCGTCAGGAAGCCTTCCAGTTCGCCGTCGACAACGGCTACGATCACCCGGATTACACCGACTGGGTCTACTCCGGCGTGAACACCAACAAGCAGGGTGCTGTCTCCGCTACCGCCGCAACCGCTGGCGATAACGAGTGAGCCTAGGTCTTTTGACCTGATTGCTTGAAATGTCCCAAGGAAGCATGTCTTCCTTGGGACATTGTTTTATTCGCGTAAGATGTTTTCTGAAAGCCCCCGAATCACGAGAGCGGTCTGACGGTTGTTTCGCATTACAATTGCTTATGGTGCGAACAACGCAGTATCGCATCCGTACATACGTACATACTGAACAGGAGACACCGTGAGTCTTACCAGCATCACCATCATCAGTCCGGAAGCGGCGAATGGCCGTAATGTCGTGGCTCTTGGAGTCATCAAAACACTTGCCTCGATTGGCAGGACCGGAGTGTTCCGTCCGTCGGTCTGCGGAAAGGACACCTTTACGGATGTGTTGATCGGAGCGTCCAATGCCGGTCTGACACGTGAGCAATGCGTCGGTGTGTGTCCTAAACGCGCTCGTGAGGATAAGAAGGGGGCCAGGGCCGACATCGTCGCCGCCTATACGCATGCAGTCGAAGCCGCGAATCCGGAGGCCATGGTGATTGTCGGCACTGACAGATCTTCCGTGAATGATCCGTCGATGTTCGCTTTCAACGCCGATGTGGCCGCTGATTTGCAATCGCCGGTACTGCTGGCCGTATGTACCATCAACCGCACGCCGGAGCAGGTCAGAGACACGGTCGAAGCGTCTGCCAGGGTCATCGAGGAAGCCGGCAGCAAAGTCGTCGGAGTGTTCATCACCGGTTGCGATGACACGCAGCCGCAGCCGCTCCGGGACTGCTTTGCGGATTATCCCGTTCCTGTTTGGACATTGCCTGCCGTCGATTTCGACGATGATGACGCGACCGCCAAAGCCGACACGGCCTTCGCTGCGAATGTGGACGCCGATGATTTGATCAAGGCCATCAAAACGCCGTTCGACGCACCGACAACACCGTACGCGTTCCAATATGGTCTGCTTGGCAAGGCAAAATCGAACAAGAAGACCATCGTTCTGCCAGAAGGCACTGAAGACCGTATCATTCGGGCGGCCGACTACCTGCTGGAACGCGACATCGTCGATTTGGTCATCGTCGGAGACAAGCAGTCCATTCTTGCCCGTGGTGAAGAACTTGGCCTGAAGTCGTTGCACAAGGCCCAATTCCAGGCCAAGGATGATGAGACTGTGCTGGCACCCATGGTGGCCAAGCTGTGCGAGCTACGGGCCAAGAAGGGTATGACCGAGGAACAGGCGCGCAAACAACTGGCCGATGAAAGCTATTTCGGTACGATGCTGGTGGTGATGGGCAAGGCGGATGGTCTTGTGTCCGGTTCCATCAATTCGACGGCCAACACGGTGCGTCCCGCGTTGCAAGTCATCAAGACCAAGCCGGGAACGTCGCTGGTCTCCGGCGCGTTCCTGATGTGCTTCAAGGACCATGTCGCCGTGTTCGCCGATTGTGCCATCAACCTCAATCCCAATGCCGAACAGCTTGCCGAGATCGCCATCCAGTCAGCCGAAACCGCCAAGGCGTTCGGCATCGAGCCCAAAGTCGGCATGCTGTCCTATTCCACGCTGGGTTCCGGTAAAGGTCCCGATGTGGAACTTGTGGAGAAGGCCACCTCCATTGTCAGGGAGAAGGCGCCGAATCTTGCGGTGGTCGGCTCCATCCAGTTCGACGCGGCGTGGTCTCCGACCGTCGCGGCCACCAAGGCCAAGGACGATCCGGTCGCAGGACATGTCAATGTGTTCGTGTTCCCGGATCTGTGCGCGGGTAACATCGCGTACAAGGCTGTCCAACGTTCTTCGGGAGCGGTGGCCGTCGGTCCGGTGCTGCAGGGGCTTAATCGTCCGGTGAACGACTTGAGCCGTGGCGCCACCGTTCCGGACATCATCAACACCGTCGCGCTGACCGCCATCGAAGCCCAGTGATACGGGTGTTTTTGTAGCAAGCAACGAGTATTCTAAAGATTTGGAAAGCCGCCTAGGCGGCACATCGATTAACACATGGAGGATGCCCACAATGGCGAAAACCGTCCTTGTCATCAATTCCGGTTCCAGCTCTATCAAGTATCAGCTGGTTGATCTTGAGACCGGCGAAGGTATCGCTTCCGGTCTGGTCGAAAAAATCGGCGAACCGGTTGACGGCCACTACAAGCACGAGTACAACGGCGAAAAGCATGAGCTTGAGGAGCCGATTCATGACCATGAGCAGGGTCTGAAGCGCGTGCTCGGCTTCTTCGATGAGTTCGGTCCGAAGCTCGCCGATGCGGGCATTGTGGCCGTCGGTCATCGCGTGGTGCAGGGCGGTTCGATCTTCCCGAAGCCGGCTTTGGTCAACGACAAGACCATCGGCCAGGTCAAGGACCTCGCCGTGCTCGCCCCGTTGCACAACGGCCCGGAGGCCAAGGGCGCTGAGGTCATGCGTGCCCTGCTGCCGGACGTCCCGCAGGTCTTCGTGTTCGATTCCTCCTTCTTCTTCCAGCTGCCGAAGGCTTCCAGCACCTACGCGCTGAACAAGGAAGTCGCCCAGCAGTATCATATCCGTCGTTACGGCGCTCATGGCACCTCCCACGAGTTCATCTCCTCCGTAGTGCCGTCCGTCATCGGCAAGCCGGCTGAGGGACTTAAGCAGATCGTGCTGCACATCGGCAACGGCGCCTCCGCCTCCGCCGAGATCTCCGGCAAGCCGGTCGAGACCTCCATGGGCCTGACCCCGCTCGAAGGCCTCGTGATGGGCGGCCGTACCGGTGACATCGATCCGGCTGTCGTCTTCCACCTGATTCGCAACGCCCACATGAGCGTCGACGAACTGGACACCTTGTTCAACAAGCGTTCCGGCATGATGGGCCTGACCGGCTACGGCGACCTGCGTGAAGTGCACCGTCTGGTCGAGGAAGACAATGAGGACGCCAAGCTGGCTCTGGACATCTACGTGCACCGCATCGTCGGCTACATCGGCAACTACACCGCCCAGATGGGTGGCGTCGATGTGATCACCTTCACCGCAGGTGTTGGCGAGAACGATGACGTCGTCCGCAAGATGGTTTGCGACAAGCTCGCTCCGTTCGGCGTCAAGCTGGACGAGGAGAAGAATGCAACCCGCTCCAAGGAGCCGCGCATCATCTCCGCTCCGGATTCCGCAGTCACCATCTGCGTTATTCCGACTAACGAGGAGCTGGCTATCGCCCGCAAGTCCGCTGCCATCGCAGAAGAAGGCAAGGACACCTACGGCAACGTCTTCTCCAAGTAAGTGGAGACGGCGTTCCGCCACTCGCGGAACGTAGTGAGACCGTATGGCGAATCGCGTCGCCGCGACTGATGATCGACACTATCGATCGTGCAGTCACGACGGCGCGATTTTTCTTTTAAAGGAAAGCGTCTTCTACCCACTTCCAAAGGGGTTGCTTGGTGATACGATACGACAGGTTGGTCGTAGCGTGCGCGACAAAAAGAGAGAACGGTTGGTGATTGTGACTACCAGACGGCATTTTGTCGGTTTAGATGGACTCAAGGGTATCGCCCTGATTGCGATAGTGCTGTACCATTGCGACGAAGGCGCGCTCCATGGAGGGTTTTTCGGGGTTGATGTTTTTTTCACCATCTCCGGCTTCCTGATCTTCTCGTCGCTGCTTAACCATATCGATTCGGGCAGGGGAATCGGACTGGGAGAGTATTATCTCAAGCGTTTCCGTCGAATCTATCCCGCGTTCTTCATGCTGATTCCCGTGACGACGACCTTGGCTTGGTTCGTGAACAAGGACATGCTCGTCGGCGTCCGCGATCAAATCATAACCGCGTTGCTGGGATGCTACAACTGGTACGCCATCAGTAGCGGAGCCAGCTATTTCTCCCAGATGAATCCGGATATGTTCCGGCATCTGTGGTTCATGTCATTGCTGATGCAGTTCTATCTCATTGCCCCTTTCGTGGTCTTGCTGTTGCGTAGAATCATCAACAGATGGGTGCCCGTGGGCATTCTGGCGGCTTTGTCCGTGGGAAGCGCATTGTCCATGGGATTGCAATACCAGCCTGGCGATGATCCCACACGGGTCTACTTCGGTACCGACACCCATGCCATGGGATTGTGGTTGGGAGCCATGCTGGCCTGGATCCTGCCGGTCATGCGCCGTGAGCGCGGAAGGAACAGCGGATCGTGGACGGAGCTGTTCCACACGGTATGGAACAGGATAGGACCTGTGGCCGCGTTCATTGCACTGCTGGCCTTGCTATGGATGATGAGGCATGTCTCCCAAGGGCCGGAGGCTTTTCGAGGTGGTATCTTCGTGGCTTCCCTGCTTGCCTTGGTGCTGATTGCGGGATCCATACCATTCGGATCCTGGATGCAGGATCTGCTGGTCTTCAAACCGTTCGCGTTCATCGGACATCATTCATATGGCATCTATCTTTGGCATTGGCCGTTGTGGCTGTTGGTCAAAGCCATGTTCCCTCAATGGGGGATGCGGATGGGCCGCATGTTGCTGATCACCGTGGCGCTGACGGCCTTGTTCGCCATGCTTTCCTGGAAGCTGCTCGAGCATCCGGTGGCCCGAGATGGCTTCGGGGCACTGATCGATGTGTCCGGCAAAGACGGAGCTCATGCGCTTGTCAGGAACTTCATAACGATTGCGGTACTGGTCGCGCTATGTGGGACGGGCGGTTATGCCGTCGTCCATGCGCCGATGCGTACCAGCGTGGAACAGACATTGGCCTCCAACGCCAAGATGCTGAGCGAGCAGGGTCGACATGCCGATTGGAACCGGTCCAGGCCACCGGCTCCAAGGAAGCCGATGCACAAGATGCCGGACGGCTCGCAGATGACCGCCATCGGCGATTCGGTGATGCTGGCTTCCAGCAAAGGCCTGCAGGACATGTTCCCCAATATCATTGTGGATGCCGAGGTCTCGCGTGCGATGACGACGGCGCGAGGGCTCATCGACCAGCAAAAATCGCAAGGGAATCTGCGTCCGTGGGTACTGGTGGGTCTTGCCACCAATTCCGTGGTGACGGAAGATCAGCTTGACGCGCTGCACAACGATATCGGTCCGGATCGGGTTCTGGTACTCATCAACGCTCATGCCCCTGTGTCTTGGGTTCCCGGCACGAATGACGTATTGAGAAACTACGCGAAGGCTCATTCCAACAACGTCGTATTGGTTGATTGGGACAAGGCCATTTCGGCGCATGCCGACGAGCTCGCCGGCGACGGCATCCATCCAGGGATGGCGAATACGATTTACGCGCAGGCGGTCAAGGATTCGATTTCCGACTGGATCAAGCAGGGGCACTGAGAGGTTCTCCGTAGGAATCAGGATATATGAAAAATCCCCATCCCGATTGCATGGGATGGGGATTCTCCGTATGCCTTCCCTGAAATAGGGAAGGCAACGTGATTAGTCCTCCTGGTGCTGCGGAGCGGACAGGAAGTGCTCCTCGCTAGGCAGCACGGCGTTGAGGATCACCGCTACCACGAACGACACCGCGATGCAGTTGGACGCGAAGATCGACTGGAACAGCGCGGGGAAATTGGCGAAGATGTCGCCGACCTGGGTGAAGCCGATGCCGATGGTCAGGCTCAACGCGGCGATGGTGATGTTGCGTTGCGTGTATCCGGCCTCGGAAATCATTTGGAAGCCGGACAGGATGATGTTGCCGAACATCATGATGGTGCAGCCGCCCAACACAGCCTGCGGCAGGGAGTTGAAGACCTCCGCGACGGTGGGGACGAAGCTGGCGATCACCAGAATCAGGCCACCGGAGAGAATCACCTTGCGGTTGACGACCTTGGTCATGGCGACCAGGCCGATGTTCTGGGCGAACGAGGTGAGCGGAAGGCATCCGAACAGTCCGGACACGGAGGAGATCAGACCATCGCCGGCAATCGCTCCAGCGGTTTCCTTGTCCGTGGGCTGGCGGTCAAGACCGACCTTGGTGAGGGCCGCGGTGTCGCCAAGCACCTCGACGGAGGAAACCACGTACAGCAGTGCGAAGGAGATGATCGCTCCCGGATCGAACTCAAGCTTGAACGGCATGAAATGCGGCACGGACACGACCTGCAGATTGGTGAAGCCGGAGAAATCGACCTTGCCCATGGCAATGGCGACCACATAGCCGACGACAAGGCCGAACAGCACGGAAAGCTGCTTGGCGGTGCCCTTCATCAGCAATTGGAACGCCAGACACGCCACAAGTGAGATCAGACCGAGCGTCAGATTCTGCCAGCTGCCGAAGTCCTTGGCGCCGGAGCCACCGCCGAAGCTGGTGGCGCCGACCGACAGCAGCGAAAAACCGATCGAGGTGACGACGATCGCCGAAACGATCGGCGGAACGAACCGACGCCAATACTTTGCCGTCAGGCCAAGCACTACCTCCAACAGGCCGCCGAGCACCACGGCACCGGCGACTGCGCCATAACCCTGATGCTGTGCGATCGACATGGCGGCGGCGACATACGTGAAGGAAATGCCCGTGACCATGGGCAGACGAGAACCAATCAGCCATACGCCATACAGCTGCAGGCAGGTGCCCAGACCCGCGACCAGCAGACCCGCCTGGATGATGGCGGCGGATTGCGCGGCATCCATCTTGGCGGCCGAAGCCACCAGGAAGATCGGCGCGAGATTCGCCACGAACATGGCCATGACATGCTGCAGACCGAACGGAATGCCCTTCCAGAACGAGACCGGCGCGTCAAGGCTGCTGAGCGCCTCAAACGACACGCCCTTTCCCGTCTTCTTGTCCTCGTCCTTTGTTGTGTTCTTCTCTTCGCTCAATTGGTTACATCCTCTCTTATGGTCGTTTGAGCGTCCGATGAAGGTCAGGAACGGAATACGATGGAGCCGTTCTCCGGATCCATCGATTCCACGATCGCCAAGGAATCGACGTCATATCCCGCCTCGCGCAGATGGTCGCCGCCTCCCTGGAAGCCTTTCTCCACCGCGATGCCGATACCCTCCACCGTGGCTCCGGCCTTATGGCACAGTTCGATCAGACCCTGCAGCGCCTTGCCATTGGCGAGGAAGTCATCGATCAGCAGCACATGGTCGCCTTCGTTGAGATAACGCTTGGACACGATAACGGGGAATTCCTTCTGCTTGGTGAAGGAATAGACGGTGGTCGTGTACTGGTCGCCATCAAGGTTGATCGACTGCGCCTTCTTGGCGAACACCACCGGGACATTCCCGAAATGACGGGCCGCGACGCAGGCGATGCCGATGCCGGAAGCTTCGATGGTCAGGATTTTGTCGATGTTCTTTCCTTTGAAATGCTCGGCCCAGGCGGCTCCCATATGGTCGAACAGCTCGACATCGCACTGATGGTTGAGGAACGCGTCCACTTTCAGCACATTGCCGGGCTTGACGGTACCTTGTTGCGCGATGCGCTCTTCAAGTTCCTTCATGAAACCCCTTAGTAATAGTGGTAGTGCCCGCCGCAAGAAAACGGCGTGGAATGGCATACGGAGAACCGTATATAGGAGTTCAGCATACGCGCCTCAATTGACCGTGCGAGTCGTGTCCTCTGACCTGCTCATATGATAGATATGAGTCCTACGAACAAATGTTTGAACGCGAGCGCGTGGAAGAAAAGAGGAATCAGTGGAACAGAGCATGGGCCCCGCGATATGCGATCCGCAAAGCCTCCTTGAGGGTCTCAACCCCCAGCAGGAGAAAGCGGTGAGATGCTACAAGCAGGCATTGCTCATCGGCGCGGGCGCGGGATCGGGCAAGACACGTGTGCTGACACGCCGCATCGCATGGATGCTGGCGCATGGCATCTGGGCCAGCAACATCCTCGCCATCACCTTCACCAACAAGGCGGCGGCCGAAATGCGCGAACGCCTCGTGTCTTTGGTGGGGCCGGAGGCCGAGCGTATGTGGATATCCACCTTCCATTCCGCCTGCGTGCGCATCCTTCGGCGCGACGGCAAGGAGATCGGCCTCAAATCGGGTTTCTCGATCTACGACACCGCGGACAGCGAACGTCTGATCAAACTGATCGCGGCCGACCTGAACTTCGACACGAAGCGATACACGCCACGCATGCTGCTGGGCAAGATCTCCGATTGCAAGAACTCGCTGATTTCCTGGAAGGATCAGTTGAAGGCGGCGAACTGCGATTACACGCCGGGACAGCGTGGATACCAAGTGGGTTCGGACGACCTCGATGAGCTGACGGCCGTTGTCTATGCCGAATACCAGCATCGTCTGGCGCTCGCGAACGCGGTCGATTTCGACGATCTGATCATGCGCACCGTGGAATTGCTGCAGACATGCCCAATGGTAAGCGAATACTATCGTCACAAATTCCGCTACATTTTCGTGGACGAATACCAAGACACCAACCATGCCCAATATGTGCTCGTGCGTGAGCTGTCCGGCGTCGATTCGGGGGAGCTGCCCGACCCCCGGCAAAAGGGAGCCGGGCGCGTCGGACCGAGTTGGATCACCGTGGTGGGCGATTCCGACCAGTCCATCTACGCGTTCCGTGGCGCGGACATTCGCAACATCCAGGATTTCGAACAGGATTTCCCGAACGCGCAGACCATCATGCTCGAACAGAACTACCGTTCGACGCAGACCATCCTCGACGCGGCGAACGCGGTGATCTCAAGAAACGAGAACCGCAAGCCGAAGAAACTGTGGAGCGACCTCGGCGAGGGGGACAAGATCATCGGCTATGCGGCGGATGACGAGCGGCAGGAGGCCGGATGGATCGCGAATGAGATCGCGCGGATCCACACCGAGGAGAACGTCGCCTACCGGGATGTCGCCATCATGTACCGCGCCAACGCGCAATCGCGTGCCTTGGAAGAGGCGATGATCAACGCCAATCTGCCGTATCAGCTCATCGGCGGCACCAAATTCTACGAACGCAGGGAGGTCAAGGACGCCATCGCCTATCTGCAGGCCATCGTGAACCCCGCCGACAACGTGAACATGCGGCGCATCTTCAATGTCCCGAAGCGTGGACTTGGCGCGCGTGCGGAAGGCCTCGTGGCCGGATACGCGGATACTCATGGCATCACGTTCTTCGAAGCGGTCGAGCGCATGGAACAGATCGGCGGCATGACCGGACGCATCGCCAAGCCGTTGGGGGCATTCCGCGATTTGATGCACGGGCTCGCGGATTTCGCCAAGGAGCATGATTCGAAACCATCCGAGGTGGTGGCCGAGGTGTTGTCCCAAAGCGGCCTGTTGGAAGGGCTGCAACGCTCCGAGGATCCGCAGGATGCCTCGCGCGTCGACAACCTTTCACAGCTGCAGTCCGTGGCCGCCGAATTCGAACAGAACACGCCGGACGCCACGCTGGCAGGTTTTCTGGAGACCACGGCGTTGGTCGCCGATTCCGACCAGCTGCCGGGGGAGGACGAGGACTCCGGCAAGGTCACGATGATGACCCTGCATACGGCAAAGGGATTGGAATATCCGTATGTGTTCCTCACCGGCATGGAGCAGGGCACCTTTCCGCACCAGCGTGCCGTTGAGGACACCGGAGAGCTGGCCGAGGAGCGTCGTCTGGCATATGTGGGCATCACCCGAGCGAAGCGCCGCCTCTATGTGACCCGCGCCGCCACGCGAAGCCAATGGGGGCAGTCCGATGCAATGCTTCCCAGCCAATTCTTGGACGAGATTCCGGATGACCTGATTGATTGGAAACGACGTGAGGCCAATATCGAGCGGATGCGCGCCGGCTGGCAGAACGATGACGACGATGACGAGTACGGAGACTGGGGCGACGATGATTTCGGACCCACCACGTTCGGAGGAGCGGCATACGGCTCGTCGTCACATGGTTCCGGATCACATGGGTCGCGTTCCTCATACGGCTCGTCATACGGTGGTTCGTCTTATGGCGGTTCATCGTATGGAACGGCATATGGCTCCAGCCGTTCCACATATGGTTCCGGCCACGCATCGGGGAACCGTCGTTCCTCATACGGTTCCCGTTCGGGGTCATCGACGTACGGATCATATGGCTCCTCCCGGTCGTCGTACGGTTCCGGCAAACCGTCGGGAAAATCCGGCAGGGTCGCCACTCGCCGAGTGAAACCGAAGGATCTGACGAAACCGGCTTCCGCCGGTTCGGGTGCCAGTGGCAATGGTCTGAGCATCGGGGATTTCCAGATCGGCGACAGAATCACCCACGACCGCTACGGCATGGGGAAAATCGTCGAGACGAAGGATGCGGGGGCGAATTCCGTGATCACCGTGGATTTCGGTTCGGACGGCGTGCGGCGATTGCTGATCCGCGAGGCGCCTATCGAAAAGCTCTAGAGGCTTTTCGATAGGCTCCCTTCGCGGCATAGCCGCTCACTTCGCTAAGGACAGTCCACTGGACTGTCCTTGTCGGCTCAGCCGTCGAAAAGCTCTAGTGGTCTTGCCGGAGGTTTTTCGCGGCGCAGCCGCATGGATGTTGTGGGCCGTATATCACGGATCGCGTCGAAAAACAAGTCTTTTCTTTCTGATTGTCCGCTGCGATAATCGGCGATGTTCGCTTATCGAGAGGGAGGACCATGTTCAGGAAACCATTCGCCGTCGTATCCCAGTCCGCTTTGGGAGCGTTGATCGCCATCGCTCCACGGACCTTCGCCCATGTGTGCGCGGTCAAAAACATGCCCATGGCATGCCATTACACCGCGCAGGTCGCTTTGGGGATCGGAATCGTGACTGTGCTGCTGGCGGTGATCGGATTCTTCGTCACCGATGCCGCCAGAGCCGGATTGGATATCGCCAATGCCGTGCTGGGCGTGTTCGTGGTATTGACACCGACCGTGCTGATCGGCGTGTGCAAGGGAGCCATGATGCATTGCCACATGGTGACGATGCCCACGCTCATCGTGCTGGGCGTGCTGTTGGCCGTGGTCTCGTCCGTCGCCGCATATCTTGACTTCCGTCCGTCGAAGCGTGCCTGACGTGCCGCATATCACGTTATCGAAACTGCCGCTGGCCAATCTGCGACGCAAACCCTTCCGCACGGCGGCGCTTGTCATCGTCGTCGGCATGCTGGCCTTCGCATTCCATGGGGGAGCGTTGCTCTCCATGAACCTCAGCAACGGATTGGAAAGCATGCAGGAACGTATGGGCGCCGACCTGATGGTCACGCCGCAGAACACCGAGACCAAGGCGGAGGCCCTGCTTACGGGGAACGCTTCGAGCACGTTCTATTTCACCAACGACATCGGCGCCGAAGTCGCCAAGGCGGATGGCGTCTCCAAGAGCACGGTGCAGACGTACATCTCCTCGCTGGCGGCCTCCTGCTGCGACGAGAAGGTGCAGATCATCGGCTTCAACCCCGACACCGATTTCGTCATCACTCCCTGGATGGCTTCGCAGATCGACGGCACGCTCCGCCGAGGTCAGGTCGTCGCAGGAGCCGGCATCAACGTGTCGGCCGAAGGCACCGTCAAACTGTACGGGCATGAGTTTCCCGTGGCCGCGCAACTGGCCGACACCGGGACGTCGTTGGACAACTCCGTGTTCGTGAGTATGGACACGGTGCCGGACGTCATCTCCTACTCCGCTCGGACCGGGCATGCGGCGATTCCCGAGAAATACGCGGACAAGGCCGTATCCGCCGTGCTCGTCAAGGTCGAGGATGGATATTCCGCCCGACAGGTGGCCTCCAACATCGCCAAGGCCACGGGAATCACGAGCTTGGGCTACGTGTATCCGGGAGGTATCACCGCGGCCACCAAAGCGAATCTCAAGGCGATCATCCGCTACGCCGCCGTATTCGTGGCGGTGTTCTGGGCCATGGGTCTGATTGTCATGCTGGCCGTGTTCTCGTCATCCATGAACGAGCGCAAGCGCGAATTCGCCGCGTACCGCATCCTTGGAGCGACCCGCGCGACATTGGTGGGCATCATTGTCAAGGAATCGGCGATCATCGGCGCCATTGGAGGTTTGGTAGGCATATCCTGCGCGTCACTGGCGGTGCTCCCATTCAACGGCCTGATCGCCAAAGAACTGCAATTGCCCTATCTGCAGATAGGAGTCGGCAAGGTGCTGGCGCTGACGGCCGTCAGTCTGCTGTTCGCCGTGGCCACCGGTCTGATCGCAGTCATCGCCACTGCGGTGCGCCTATCCGCTTCACAAACCTATCTGACGTTGAGGGAGGGGGAATGATGGCGGAAGAGAGCATTTTGGAGATTCGTGGACTTACCCGCGAATTCGTGCGTCGAGGCGTGTCCTTTCCTGCGGTGGACGATGTGAACCTCGCACTCGGCCCAGGCGAATTCTCGGCGATCGTCGGCAGATCGGGCAATGGCAAAAGCACGCTGCTCAACCTCATCACCGGATTGCTGAAGCCTTCGGCCGGCTCGATCATGCTGGACGGCAATGACGTGGCCGCCTTGGACGACAGGCGGATGTCGGATTTGCGCAATCGCACCATCGGATTCGTCACGCAGATCCAGACGTTGCTGCCGAATCTCACCGCTATCGACAATGTGATCCTTCCCGCGGTACTACGCGGCGGTCCACGTCGGGGAAACGCCATCGTGGATGAGGAGCGGACGTCGGATCCTGTCGCGGACAACGGCCTTCCCGATGTCATCTATCCGGCTTCTGCACGGACGTCGCTCGTACCGCAGTCCGATCATATGATGCGCCGCGCGCAGATGCTATTGGATCAGGTGCTGGTGGGCGATCTCGCCTTTTGCTACCCAAAGGAGCTTTCCGGCGGCGAGATGCGGAGGGTCTCCATCGCCCGGGCTCTGATGAACGAGCCGAAACTACTGATTGCAGATGAGCCCACGGGAGATTTGGACGCGGAAAGCACGGCGGTGGTCATGCGATTGCTGCGTCAGGTGGCGGATGACGGAACCGCGGTGCTGATGGTCACCCACGATCCGGATGCACTTGAATACGCGGACCGCATGTACCGCATGGACAGAGGACGGCTGACGCTGATTGATGGTCGTGACATGCCGATGCGGGCGGATCGAAGCGTCTCGTCCGTCCCTCATGTGTATGATTAGCGACTGGTGTGCGCCTGAAAGGGATGCGCACCGTCTGGAGTCTTAGCCCGTCAGTGGGTCGGCGGCCAATCATGATGCCCGGCATCATGGGTCAAGCCGTTCGTGCATGTCACGAAGAAGCACTGGAGAGGCTGGCTCAGCGTATGCCGGACAACCGGCATGCGTTCCGTTCAGACAACGACAGAACAAACAAAGGATTAAACCAATGACGAACGTTCAGCGTTCTCGCCGTCAGGTGCGCCTTTCCCGCGCCCTCGGCATCGCTCTGACCCCCAAGGCTCAGCGCATTTTTGAAAAGCGTCCGTATGCTCCTGGCGAGCACGGCCGCACCCGCCGTCGCACCGAATCCGATTACGCGGTGCGTCTGCGCGAGAAGCAGCGTCTTCGCGCCCAGTACGGCATCTCCGAGAAGCAGCTTCGCGCAGCTTACGAGAAGGGCACCCATACCGCCGGCCAGACCGGTAACGCCATGCTGACCGATCTCGAGACCCGTCTCGATGCTCTGGTTCTGCGCGCAGGCTTTGCCCGCACCACCGCCCAGGCCCGTCAGTTCGTGGTGCATCGCCACATCCTCGTCGATGGCAACATCGTCGATCGTCCGTCCTACCGCGTCAAGCCGGGCCAGACCATCCAGGTCAAGGCCAAGAGCCAGACCATGGTTCCGTTCCAGGCCGCTGCCGAAGGCGTGCACCGTGACGTGCTGCCGGCGGTTCCGGGCTATCTGGACGTCAACCTGCCTTCCCTGAAGGCCACTCTGACCCGCAAGCCCGAGGCCGAAGAGATCCCGGTGCAGGTCAACATCCAGTACGTGGTCGAATTCTACGCCCGCTGATCTGGAACAACATACTGTAAGAACATACAGTTTAAGGACATACAGCGTGAGCCTCGCAGCCGTCATGGCTGCGGGGCTTCTCGCTTTCTATGGGCCCTTTTCCGGGCGGCATGTCGTTTGGCCGATTGCATAGGTACCATGGAAGACATGTTGCTTCATCTTCATCTGGTCCGCCATGGACAGACGTTCTTCAACCGCTACAACAGGCTTCAGGGATGGTCGAACTCCCCGCTGACCGATGCGGGTCTTGCCGATGCGGACAAGGCCGCCGACAAGCTCAAGGGTATCGATTTCGCAGCGGCCTATTGCTCCGACACCACTCGCGCCCAAGTGACGGCGCAGCGAATCCTCGATGTGAACGAGTCCGCGGGGCATGTCCGTCCGCGGCTGATCAGCGACATGCATTTCCGCGAACAGTTCTATGGCTATTTCGAAGGTCAGGACATGGGCGTGGCTTGGACCGCGGCCGGTGGCCCCCATGGCGCGAAGGACTATAACGACATCGTCACCCGATATGGACTCGCGGCCACCCGCGATTTTCTCAAGGAGGCGGATCCGTTCCACGATGCCGAATCGGATGCCGAATACTGGCGACGGGTTGAGGGTGGCTTCGCGTTGATCGCGGGAAATCCGCGACTCAAAGATGGCGACCATGTGCTGCAGATTTCCCATGGCAATACGCTGCTGAGCCTCATGCACCGATTCGCGCCTGAGGGATATGACCTGAGCGAGCGTCCCGCCAATGGATCGGTGACGTGTCTTGATTTCGATACGGACGAACCCATCAATCGCGCGGTGACGGTGGTTTCATACAATCAGTGAGACATTTGCCGCAGTCGGGACTTTTTACTAGTCTTATGCGGGTATTGCGTTCACGGACAACCGTGGAACTGAAAAGAGGTGCAGGATGGGTGTTGGAGAGATTGCTGGTCTGATCGCGGCGATTGCGTTCGCGGTCCTTGCCGGCTTCATGATTTACCCGTTGATTCGTCTCGGCAAGCTGTTCGATCAGATCGCCGAAACCGTCAAGGACACCGGAGACCATGCGATTCCGGCGCTTGACGAGAGCGTGACCACGGTGCAGCAGGTCAACAAATCACTGGAGGATGTCAACAAGATCTCCGCCGCCGCTTCGACCACGGCCAACAACGTCGGCGCCCTGACCGACCTGTACGGATCGTTCCTGGGCAAGCCCGTCATCAAAGTGGCATCCACCATGTACGCATTGAAATCCACCGCGCAGTCGTTCCTGAACAAACGGAACATCAACCGCGCGGCAGATAATAAGGGGGAGTGATGTTCAAGCGTCTCTTCTGGGTCTCCATCGGCGTGTGTGTCGGTGTCGTCGCCGTCACCAAGGCACAGGCCTATGTCAAGGCCAATACGCCTGATATGGCCCGTCAGCTGTTGCTTGGGCCTGATCAGGACCATGTGACCATGCGCACGCTTGAGGGTCTAGTCAACGAGTTCAACGCTGCGCGTCGAGCCCGTGAGGCCGAGCTCAACGCAAAATACTCGGACGGAACGAACTGATCGCAGTTCCGCCCCACGGCATGTCCAAGCAATCGATCATACGTTTGGAAGACACTGGGTCTTCCGACAATAAAGGAGTTCAAATCCACATGCGCACTTCTGAAATCGCGAAGCGCTATCTCGACTATTTCGAACAGCATGATCATCTTGTCGTTCCCTCGGCATCGTTGATTTCCCCGAATCCGACCACCTTGTTCACCATCGCGGGCATGGTTCCCTTCATCCCGTACCTCATGGGCGAACAGACCCCGCCGAGGCATCGCATGGCCTCCAACCAGAAGTGCGTGCGTACCCTGGACATCGATGAGGTCGGCAAGACCACGCGTCACGGCACCTTCTTCCAGATGCTCGGCAACTTCTCCTTCGGCGACTACTTCAAGGAGGAGGCCATCCATTACGCATACGAGCTGCTGACCACCCCTCAGGACAAGGGTGGCTACGGCTTCGACCCGGAGAAGCTGTGGATGACCACCTTCACCGATGATGAGGAAGCCCGGTCCATGTGGAAGAACGAGGGCGTCGACCCCGAGCATATCCAGATCATGGGCATGGAAGACAACTTCTGGACCACCGGCGGCCCCGGCCCCGGCGGCCCGTGCTCCGAGATTTACGTCGATCGCGGACCTGCGTACGGCGTGGAAGGCGGCCCGATCGCCGATGAGAACCGTTACATCGAGATCTGGGACCTCGTGTTCGAGAACTACGAGGTTGACAACGTCAAGTCCAAGACAGACCTGCATATCGTCGGCGAGCTTGAGAACAAGAACATCGATACCGGCGCCGGCCTGGAGCGTCTCGCATACCTGATGCAGGGCAAGCAGAACATCTACGAGACTGACGAGGTTTTTCCGGTCATCGAGGCTGCCCAGAAGCTCTCCGGCCGTACTTACGGCGATGACGAGGCCATGGACGTTCGCTTCCGTATCGTCGCCGATCATGTGCGCTCCGCGCTGATGATCATGTCTGATGGCGTTCGCCCGTCCAACAACGGCCGCGGCTATGTGCTTCGCCGTCTGCTCCGCCGCACCGTCAAGGCCATGCGTGAGCTTGGCGTGACCGATCCGGTCATGCCGACCTTGCTGCCGACCTCCAAGGCGGCGATGGAACCGAGCTATCCGGAACTCAACGACACCTTCCACGATGTGTCCGAAGCCGCCTATGGCGAAGAGGATGCCTTCCGCCGCACGCTCGAATCCGGCACGGAGATCTTCGACATGGCCGTGTCCAAGGCCAAGCAGGCGGGATCCGACCTTGTGTCCGGCGAGGACGCCTTCAAGCTGCATGACACCTACGGCTTCCCGATCGAGATGACGCTCGAGATGGCCGTCGACCAGGGTGTGAAGGTCGACGAGGCGAAGTTCCGCGAACTGATGGCCGAGCAGAAGAGCCGCGCCCGTGCCGACGCGCTGAAGAAGCGCCACAACGTGGATCTGTCCGTCTATGACGATTTCAAGAAGACGCTGGCCAAGCCGATCGACTTCCTTGGATACACCGACATGTCTGCACGCGCCAAGGTTCTGGGCATCATGCAGGAAGGGAAGGGATCCGTTCCCGCGGTCACCGGTCCGGCCAACATCGAGGTCATCCTCGATCGCACGCCGTTCTATGCGCAGGCCGGCGGCCAGCTCGCCGATCAGGGCGAGATTCTGTCCGATGACGGAGCGGTGCTCGAAGTCGATGACGTGCAGAAGCCGATCAAGGATCTCATCGTGCATCAGTGCCGTCTGACCGAAGGCACGCTGGTGGTCGGCGCCGAGGTCAACGCCAACATCGATCTCGACCGTCGTGGCGCCATCGCACGCGCCCACACAGCTACCCACATGGTGCACAAGGCGCTGCGTGAGGAACTCGGTCCGCAGGCAACCCAGCGTGGTTCCGAGGATGCTCCGAACCGACTCCGTTTCGATTTCCAGTGGTCCAGCGCGCCGAGCAAGAACGCGATGAATGCCGTCGAGGCCCGTGTCAACGAGAAGCTCCGCGAGAACCTTGCGGTCACCACCCAGGAGATGAAGTTCGACGACGCCATTGCGCTCGGCGCCATGCACCTGTTCGGTGAGAAGTACGGCGATATCGTGCGCGTGGTCTCCATCGGCGAGGACGGTTGGAGCCGTGAGCTCTGCGGTGGTACTCATATCGACCACGTCGGAAAGATCGGTGCCATCAACATCATGTCCGAAGCCTCGATCGGTTCCGGCGTCCGTCGTGTGGATGCCGTCGTCGGTCAGGGCGCATACGAGTTCAACGCGCGTGAGCACGCGTTGGTCTCCCAGCTTTCCGATATGGTCAACGCCCGTCCGGACGAGCTCGCCGATCGCGTGAACACGCTGCTTGCCAAGCTCAAGGAATCCGATCGTCGCCTCGCGGCCATGTACGAGTCCCAGCTTGCGGCCTCCGTGCCGACCTTGGTGGCTGACGCGAAGGCATCCCAGGCTCCGGTCAAGGTCGCCAAGAAGAACGTCGGTCATTTCGGCTCCTTCGACGCATTGCGCAAGACCGTGCTCGATGTGCGCGGACAGCTCGGCGATGACACGCCGGTCGTGGTGGCTCTTGCCGGTGTGAACGAGGACGGCAAGCCCATGGTCGCCGTGGCAACCAACGAGGCGGCCCGCAAGCAGGGCATCAAGGCCGGAGATTTGGTCCGTGGCGCCTCCAAGGTTCTTGGCGGTGGCGGCGGCGGCAAGCCGGACTTCGCACAGGGTGGCGGCGCTGACGCCACCAGGATCGACGAGGCTCTTGAGTCGCTGGCGAACCAGGCCATGAAGGGGTGATCTTCCAAGCATGGTTTGGCTTGGAATCGATTTGGGTGACGCCCGGGTCGGACTTGCACTGTCCGACCCCGAGCTCACCCTCGCACATCCCATAGGCAACATCCAGGTCTATGGGGATTACTTCCACGCGTTGGATGAGGTCATCGACGTCATTGGGGACGAGTCGGTGGATCATGTGGTGATCGGTCTGCCGTTGCTGTTGAACGGCGAAGAGGGGAAAAGCGCCAAAAAGGCAAGGCGCTGGGCCGTCAATCTCGAAAAGCGGTTGCACGCCGCCGTGGAGGACGAAGCGTATCCGATAACGGATGTTCCTTCCATCGATCTGGTGGACGAACGTCTGACCACAGTTACCGCGCATCAGCAGCTGTTCGATGCGCATGTCGGCGGTCGTAGGCATCGGCCGATGGTCGACCAGCAGTCTGCGGTGGTGATTTTGCAGACGGCGCTTGATCGAAACCGCAAATGAGGACGAGAGACTAGAAACTAATGACCGAAGATTTGGATGAATACTTTTCCGACAACGCGGAATGGGTCGAGACATCGGGAGGCGCATCCGCCGATCCCGAACCGTCTCAATCTCCGAAATCCCGACGTGACATACGTAAACAACGTGCGCTACGTCGACGTCGCCGCACGGTGATGGTTGTCGCAGTCGTTGCAGTCGTCGCTTTAGTGATCGGCATTGGTTTTTTAGGTGCAGGCGCGATTAGGCATCTCAAGGCGGTCACGGCCTCTGATTCCTCGCTTCAGATTGCGGATTATAAGGGTCCGGGAGACAAGGCGGTGACCTTCACCGTCAAAACCGGGCAGGCCACCGATCAGATCGCACGGAATCTGGTCAAGAAGAGCATCGTCAAATCCGAATCCGCTTTCACTTCCGCGATTGCCGCGGCCAACGCGACGCTGTATCCGGGCGTGTACGCGTTGAAAACTCATATGAGAGCGGCCGATGTAGTCAAGATCCTCTCCGATCAAAGCAAGGCGGGCGGTTTCGCCGAGGTGAAGGCCGGCGAGAGAGTGTCCGACGTCATCGCCAACGCTGCGCAGGCATCCGGCAAGGATGTCTCTGAATTCAAGACGATCATCGATGGCGGCGGCAAAGGTATCCTTCCCGATGAGGCGAACGGAAAATTCGAAGGATGGCTTGAACCGGGCACATACGAGGTACAGGGCAAGTCGGCGGAGACGATCATCAAGGATATGGTGGATGCGCGTATCGCCAAGCTTGACGCCCTGAAGGTTCCTACCGGAAGCGAGAGGGAGCGTATCCTGATCATCGCGTCCATCGCGGAATCCGAAGCCAACAACCCGGACGATTGCGGCAAAGTCGCGCGTGTCATCCTCAACCGTATCGACCAGAACATGCCATTGGGCATGGACAGCACCGTCGCCTATGGCTTCGGCATCAACGGCAGCCAGCTGACGGACGAGCAGCTTCAGGATGGCAGCAACCCCTACAACACCCGCGTCAACAAGGGATTGACTCCGACGCCGATCAGCAATCCCGGCGATTCCGCGATTCAGGCCGCCATGAATCCCCCGGAAGGCAAATGGCTATACTTCGTCACCACCAATCTCAAGACGGGTGAGACCAAATTCGTGGAAACCGAGGACGAATTCTGGAAAATCCGCGACGAATACAAGAACAACAACGAAAACGCCAACTGACGTTTCACATATCTCTCAGATATTTCTCAGCGGAACGCGCTGATTATGACACCGATCGCCCCGGCTACGACAATGACTGGGACGAACGGTGTTTTGCCGGCGAACCGAGTACGCTTCTGCGGATCAAACCGCGTCCAAAAAGCCAGCCAGAGCATGCCGATCACAGCAATCGCAAGCCACCAATACACCATGGCGAACAATCCGAACATGCCTACGGAAAGCCCGACCATCAATGTCGAAGTGACATCGCCGAACCCCAAAGTCCCCGGTTTGACGAGTGCGAGCGAACCTTGCAACGTCGCGGACAGTACTGCGAACAGCAGCGCCTGCAGCACCAGAAACAACGAATTGGAAGCAATCGCGTACGCAGTATCTGCAATGATCTGCGCCAGGCAGCCCAAAGCGATCCATGCGCGCGGGACACGGCGTGATCGGACGTCCTCGATGCTGACGGCCGTTCCACAGAGCAGACTCGGCAGGCAAATCATGTACCACATACCGTTAAGATAGTCCACGAATTGTATTTGGCAGAAAAAGGAGTTGGCATGTTGCGCTGGCAGACAGCAGGTGAATCGCACGGCGAAGCGCTTGTCGCCATGATCGAGGGACTGCCTGCGGGCATCCACGTCACCACTGAGAACATCGTCGGCGCATTGGCGCGTCGTCGTCTTGGATATGGTCGTGGCGCACGTATGAAATTCGAGCAGGACAAAGTCCGTATGCTCACTGGTGTGCGGTTCGGCCAGACCATTGGCTCGCCAGTCGCCATTGAAATCGCCAATACCGAATGGCCGAAGTGGACCGAGGTGATGAGCGCCGATCCGCTCGACCATGATATACCGCGTGAGGGGCGCAACGCCCCATTGTCCCGTCCTCGGCCGGGACATGCCGACCTGACCGGCATGCGCAAGTATGGCTTCGACGATGCACGTCCGGTGCTGGAACGTTCCAGCGCACGTGAGACCGCGTCGCGTGTGGCGTTGGGAGAGGTCGCCAAGCAGTTCCTCGAACAGTCGCTCGGTATCCGTACCGTTTCCCATGTGCTGTCTATTGGCGGCGCGGGCATCACCGATCCGCAGAACGCTGTGCTGCCGAAGCCGGAGGATCTTGACGCCTTGGACGCGTCTCCGGTGCGCACCCTGGACAAGATCGCCGAACAGCAGATGATCGCCCGCATCGATGAGGCCAAGGAGAATGCCGACACGCTGGGTGGCGTAATTGAGGTCGTGGTATATGGCGTTCCAGCCGGAATCGGCACGTATGTCGAATCGGACCGCCGCCTGGATGCCGCTTTGGCCAGCGCCGTCATGGGCGTCCAAGCCATCAAGGGAGTGGAGATCGGCGATGGTTTCCTGGAAGCGATGCGTCCCGGATCGCAGGCACATGACGAAATGGTCGTAGGCGAGGATGGACGCATCGTGCGTCTCAGCAATCGTGCGGGAGGCATCGAAGGCGGCATGTCCAATGGACAGCCGATCGTGGTGCGCGCCGCGATGAAGCCGATTCCATCCATTCCGAAGGCTTTGCGAACCGTTGACATCACCACCGGCGAGGCCGCGCAAGCCATCAACCAGCGTTCCGACAGCACTGCCGTTCCTGCGGCCGCCGTCGTGGCCGAAGCCATGGTGCGTCTCACCATCGCGCAATACGTATTGGAGAAGTTCGGTGGAGACAACATCGCCGAAACCAGACGCAACGCCGAATCCTATGTGGCGTCCTGGCCGGAGCATATGAGGTGACCGCCCCGATGTCCGGAATGCGCAGACCCGTCGCCGTCATCATCGGCATGATGGGTGCGGGCAAGACCCGTGTTGGCAAGGAAGTGGCGCAGATGATGCATCTGCCTTTCGCCGACGCCGACAATGAGATCGAACGGGACGCGGGGATGAAGATCCCCGAATACTTCGCGAAATACGGCGAACCGGAGTTTCGTAAGCTGGAAAGCGATGTCGTGCTTGACATGCTGGAGGACTTCGATGGCATCTTCTCCTTGGGAGGAGGGGCGCCGATGACACCGTCCATCCGGCAGGGACTCGCCGAATACATCGCGGACGGAGGCAAGGTCGTGTATCTGATGGCTGACCCGAGGGAGGCCATGGAACGTGCCAACCGTGGAGGCGGACGTCCGATGCTCGACGGAGATGCCAACGAACGATGGAAGAAACTGTACAAGGAACGCGACCCGGTGTTCAGGCAGGTGGCCAACGTGCATGTGCGCACCCATGGCCAGACCCCGCAAGTGGCCGCGAGAAAGCTGATGGAAATGATTGACCAGCGCATAGTCCATATCACGGGAGCCACCATCGAACCATACGATGTGCGCATCGGAGAAGGGGTGATGAGCCAGCTCGCACAGGTGTTGGGGGATAAGCCCTCCAAAGTGGCGTTGATCCACACGCAGCCTGTGCAGCGGCATTCCGACCGCGCGCGCACGCTGCTTCGGCAGGCAGGCTACGACGTGCATGACATCGTCATCCCCGACGCGGAAGCCGGCAAGACGGTCGAAGTGGCCAATGGCATATGGCAGCGATTGGGGGAGGAAGGCTTCACCCGATCCGATGCGATCGTCGGGCTTGGCGGGGGAGCGGCCACGGATCTGGCTGGTTTCGTGGCCGCGACATGGATGAGGGGCATCCGCTACGTCAACTGCCCGACTTCATTGCTGTCCATGGTCGACGCCTCCACCGGTGGTAAAACCGGTGTCAACACGCCGCAGGGCAAGAACCTCGTCGGTTCGTTCTATACGCCCGCGGGAGTGCTCGCCGACATGGGTACGCTCGCCTCGCTGCCGAACGACATCTTCATCGAAGGCTTGGGCGAGGTCGTCAAATCCGGATTCATCATGGATCCGGAGATCCTACACATCCTCGAGACCCATGCCAACGAATTGCGTTCCTTCGACGGCGCATCGTTCCTCGACTCCGGACTCAAGGACGTGGTGGCCGAACTCATCGAACACACCGTGGGAGTGAAGGCCTACCACGTCTCCGCCGACCTCAAGGAGGCCGGGCTGCGTGAGTTCCTCAACTACGGTCACACGCTCGGCCATGCCATCGAGAAGCTGGAGCATTTCCGCTGGAGGCACGGCAACGCCGTTGCTGTCGGCTGCGTGTATGCGGCCGAACTGTCGCACCTGCTCGGCTACATCGACCAGGATCTGGTCGACTACCATCGTTCGCTGCTCGGCTCGCTCGGCCTGCCGACATCGTGGAGCAACGGCAGCTGGGACGATGTGCTGGCGCTCATGCACCGCGACAAGAAGGCGCGCGGCAACAAACTGCGCTTCGTCATCCTCGAATCGTTGGGCCATCCCATCCATCTTGAGGATCCGCCGGCGGACGCCGTCGAAGAGGCGTTCCGGCGCATCCAGCGGTAGAACGCAAGCATGCAAACGAACATAAAGGAAGTGAAATGACCAAAGTAGTGGTTGTCAACGGGCCGAATCTCGGCCGTCTGGGCGTGCGCCAACCCGACGTGTACGGCAAGCAGGATCTTGAGACCCTGCGCAGGATGTGCACCGAATGGGGCAAGGAACTTGGACTCGACGTGGAGGTACGCCAAAGCGACGACGAGGCCGAGATGATCCATTGGATGCATCAGGCCGCGGACGAGAAGACGCCGATCGTGATGAATCCGGCGGCCTTCACGCATTACTCCTATGGCTTGGCGGACGCCGCGCACATGGTGATCGACGAGGGGCTGCCGCTCATGGAGGTACATATCTCCAATCCTTCCGCCCGCGACGAATTCCGCAAGCGTTCCGTGATCTCGCCGGTCGCCACCGGCACCATCACCGGCATGGGCTTTTTCGGGTACAAGTTGGCTCTGGAGGCAGTCGCCCATCTGCTGCAGGAAAGCTGAAGTCGTTTGCCTCTATGACGTGAAGCCGGATGCCGCATATCAGCATCCGGCTTTTTCGTATGACGATTGTCCCCTGATGGGATACAGTGGTAATGCAAACGTATGCAGATCGCGAAAGCGGTGCACGACGAAGAGGTCAGAGGAATATGGGCACAGTCGCAAAGAAGATCACACGTGCCGTAGCGGCGGTGGCATGTATCGCGGTATCGGTCGGAGTTTCCGCCGCCACACTGCACGTGCCGACACGTGAGGACGACGGAGGCCGTTTCGATCCCGCACGGTATCGCAGCGACGTGATCGTCACCATGTTCCAAGCCAATTGGCGATCCGTAGCCCGCGAATGCGGCGAGGTGCTCGGCCCCGAAGGCGTGGGATACGTGCAGGTATCCCCTCCACAGGAATCCATCCAAGGTTCGCAGTGGTGGACCAGCTACCAGCCGGTGAGCTACAAGCTCGATTCGAAGGAAGGCACTGAAACCGAATTCAGGAACATGGTCAGCCAGTGCAAGGCCGCGGGCGTCGGCGTGATCGCGGACGCGGTCATCAACCACACCACCGGCGTCGATAAGATGGAGGGCACGGGCATCGCCGGAAGCGCCTACGACAACAACGGCGATTTCCCCGAAGCCGGATATGCTCCGTCCGACTTCCATACGCCCTGCTCCATATGGACGTATCGTGACGCCGACAGCGTGTGGAACTGCCAGGTGTCAGGTCTGCAGGACCTTGACACATCAAACGGACATGTACGCGATGTGCTGTCGGACTATTTCGTGAAGCTTCTCGATTATGGCGTTGCTGGATTCCGTGTGGATGCCGTCAAGCACATACCGCCGAAGGATGTGTTGGCCATCAAGCGACTCGTGGCTAAGAAATCCGGACGTTCCATGGATGACATCTGGTGGATGCAGGAGGTGATCGGAGACAATTCCGAAGCCGCCGAAATCCAACCGAAGAATTATCTCAAAACCGGACAAGTGAACGAATTCCAATATGCCTATCGCTTGAAATCCATGTTTTCCAATTCGTTGGCCGGTGGAAGCCTGTCGATCAAGGACATTCCGCAGAACATCACCACCAGCGGCAAAGCCAGCGTGTTCGTGACGAACTGGGATACCGAACGCAATGGCATGACGCTCACCTACAAGGACGGCGATGCCTACCATCTGGCGAACGCGTTCATGCTGGCCTACCCATATGGCACTCCCAACATTTTTTCCGGCTACGAATTCCATGACTCCGACTCCGGCGCGTCGGGCGCCACGAAGACCAGCGTGCCGGACACCGACTGCTCGGAAGACTCCGGTTGGAGCTGCACCGACCGCTGGACGGACGTTCGCGGCATGATCGGCTGGCATAATGTCGCGAACGACGCGCCCCTTACCGATTGGCAGGATGACGGCGGCAATATGATCGCCTTCGGACGTGGCTCCCGCGCGTTCATCGCCATCAACAATGACGTGCACGCCCATACGATCACCTACCGCACATCGATGCCGGCAGGGGAGTATTGCGATGTCTATGGTTCCGCCGATTGCACCGGCACCGTGCGCGTGCGTTGGAATGGTGACGTCACGTTGACGGTGTCCGCCGGCGGTGCGGTGGCCTTCCATGTCGCCGCCACACCCCGTACCGTGCGATGACGAGTGCAATCGTTTGCTATTTTTGATGGCGTTTTGCAAGTGTTTTCTGCCTGAATCGCAAATCACGGGTGACGTTTGCAGAAACGGTTTGCAATATGAAAGACGAAAGAGCGACTTGTTTCAATGGGTCACGCTGTTTCATTGCCATGCGCAGGAATCGTCATACAGTATATGCTGATTTGGAGTGTAAACGTATGCATATTCATCGTCGAGTATATTCTGAATTATCCGCGTGGATGCGGAGGACCATGGCGCATACGTTGCCGGTCGCGGCACCTGCCATGGGCGCTTGAACCGGTCTCATAGATGAGAACGGAGAACGATGGTCGTTCAGACAAACCATCCATTAGGCCGTGTGGTGGCAATGGGCATCACCGCGGCCATGGCGTGTGCTTCACTGGTCGCGGCGCCGATTGTGGCTCAGGCGCAATCCGAAACGCAGGCCAATCAACAGAAAGACGTCCAGGTGATTGCGTTCCAGCAGACGTGGAACACTATCGCCAAGGAATGCACCAACACCTATGGTCCGGAAGGTGTGGCCTATGTGGAGGTCTCGCCTCCGCAGGAATCCATCCAGGGCACGCAGTGGTGGACCAGCTACCAGCCTGTGAGCTATAAGCTCGACTCCAAGCTGGGCACGGAAGCCGAATTCAAGAACATGGTCCAGCAGTGTTCCGCGGCAGGTGTGGGCATCATCGCCGACGTGGTGCTCAACCAGACCACCGGCGCTGACGTGGCCGCCGGGGACCAAAAGGGCGTGGCCGGCAGCGACTACAACGGCTCCACCGGCAGCTACCCGGGCTTCGCCACCAAGCAGTACCCGGACGGCATCACCGCCGCCGACTTCCACAGCTGTAAGAAGAACATCTCCGACTACACCAACCAGCAGGAAGTGCAGGAATGCCGCCTGAGCTCCATGTGGGACTTCGACTCCGAAAGCGAGAAGGTCCAGGACATCCAGTCCGACTATCTCGCCAAGCTGTGGAATCTAGGCGTGCGTGGCTTCCGTATGGATGCCGTCAAGCACATCCACACCGACAGCATGAAGGCCATCAAGGAGAAGTTCGCCAAGAAGGTCGGCCAGAACGCCAACGACATCTACTGGATCCAGGAGGTCATCGGAAACTCCTCCGAAGCCGCCGGCATCCAGCCGAGCAACTACGTGCAGAACGGCACCGTGACCGAATTCGGCTTCAAATCCGAGATGAACCAGACCTTCAAGGACAAGATCGCCAACCTCAAGGGGCTGGGCGAGCGTCTGGGCAAGGACCTGTCCTCCGAGGACGCCAACGTGTTCGTCACCAACTGGGACACCGCCCGCAACGAGGGTGCTCTGACCTATAAGGACGCCAAGTACCAGCTGGCCAACGCCTTCATGCTGGCCTACGACTATGGCACCCCGCGCCTGCTCTCCGACTACAAGTGGGATGTCGACGACAACGGTGCCCCCGGCGCGACCGCGACCTCCGTGCCCGACGTGGACATGGACCAGGCCTGCTCCACCAACAAGTCCGATTGGAACTGCGAGCAGCGTTGGACCTCCACCCGCGGCATGATCGCCTTCCGCAACTACGTCAACGGCACCAAGGTCGCCGATTGGCAGGACGACGGCGGCGACAACATCGCCTTCTCCCGTGGAGACAAGGGCTTCATCGCCATCAACAACGGCAAGAAGGACAAGGATGTCTCCTACACGACCTCCCTCGCCGACGGCGAGTACTGCAACGTGTACGCCACCATGGACTGCTCCAAGACCGTGACCGTCAAGGGCGGCAAGGTAGAGGTCGACGTCCCGGCGCATTCCGCCATCGCCCTGTACGCCGGCGCGACCAAGGCCTCCCACCCGGCGGCCTCCGCGGCCACCGACCCGTCCGATCCCGACGTGAGCCAGGAGGAGGACGACGCCCTGCCCGACGACAGGAGCGTCACCATCTACTACAAGCCTTCGAATTCCGAGTGGAAGACTCCGAAGGTCCACTACGGGCTCGGCGACGACTGGGATCAGCCGGAAGCCGACATGACGCTCGACGCGCAGGGCTACTACACCGCCACCATCAACACCAAGGGCAAGAAGATCGACTTCGTGTTCCATGACAAGGACACCGACCAATGGGAGAACCCGAAGGGCGGCGGCAACTACCACGCCAACGCCGGCATCACCCATGTGGGCGTGGCCGACCAGACCGCCACCGTGGGCAACCCCGAATCCATCGGGGGCAAGACCCGCCTCGTCGTGCACTACAAGCCCTCTTCCGCCTCGGACAACCGTGGTGTGTACGTGTGGGGCGCCGATGTGAACGGCACGTCCATGGACGACAAGCACCACGCCTTCACCGGCACCGACTGCTGGGGCAAGGTCGCCGTGCTCGACTTCGACGGCAAGTACGACAAGTTCGGCTTCATCATCACCACCGGCGATTGGGACAAGTACGGCGCCGACCGTAGCGCCACGGTGAATGCCGACGGCACCGCCGAGGTGTGGATCGATGGCACCAAGTATCCGGACCAGGGCGAGTCGACCACCGTCGAAACCCTCGATTCTGCCCCGTCCGATTACGAGTGCAAGGCCAACACCGTCAAGGTGAAGGTCCACTACAACCGCGACGACGGCCTGTACTACAACGCCGAGGACACCAGCACCACCGTCCCGCAGTGGGACATCTGGACCTGGGCCTCCAACTGGAACGGCGGCGCCGCCACCTTCACCACCCATGACGACTGGGGCGAGGTCGCTGAGTACTCCTTCACCAACTACACCTACTACAACAACGGCGGTTCCTCCGACATCGGCATGCTGCGCCGCTACGGCAAGGACGCCTGGAAGGCCAAGGACCCGGACGACGCCAACCACATGATCCCGTCCGACGCGCTCGTGTTCGATGCCGACGGCAACGCCTCCGCCGAGGTGTGGCTGATTGGCGGCGACGCCACGGTGTACTCCGCCCGTCCGTCCCTCGGCGCCTCCATGAAGTCCGCCGAGATCTCCGGAACCGATCAGCTGTCCGCCAAGCTCTCCAAAAAGGTCTCCGCGGACGATCTGAAGGGCAAGGTCACCGTCACGGACGCCGATGGCAAGAAGGTCGACATCAAGGCCATCAAGACCGACAGCGCCAAGGTGATCATCACCACCGACAAGGATCTCGATGTGCGCGGCAAGTACACCGTCGAGGTCAAGGGCTTCGGCTCCCAGGACGCCATCGCCGGTGCGGTGGTCCGCACTGACGCCTTCGACAAGAAGTACGCCTACAGCGGCGAGGATCTGGGCGCCACCTTCACGAAGAAGCAGACCGGCTTCAAGGTGTGGGCGCCGACCGCCACCAAGGTCGAACTCGTCACCTACAAGTCCGACGACCCGGACGCCGACGTCGACCGGACCATCGCCATGACCAGCGAGGACAGGGGCGTGTGGAGCGCCACAGTGAAGAAGCTCGCCTCCGGCACTGCGTACTCCTACAGGCTCACCTTCGCCGACGGCACGGTGAACACCTCCGCCGACCCGTACGCCACCGCGGCGGTCGCCAACGGCGAACGCTCCGTGGTGCTCTCCAAGAAGGCCATGGGCAAGGCGGGCAAGCGCATGCCGGCCTTCGGCAAGACCACCGACGCCTCCATCGCCGAGATGAACATCCGCGACTTCTCCATCGACCCGTCCTCCGGCATCTCCGCCGACAAGCAGGGCAAGTACCTGGGCGTGGTCGAATCCGGAACGAAGACCGCCAAGGGCGCGACCTCCGGCCTCGACTACCTGAAGAAGCTGGGCGTCACCCACGTGCAGATCATGCCGATGTACGACTACGGTTCCGTCAATGAGACCGGCGACCTAAGCTACAAGGCAGATGGCGCGCAGAACTGGGGCTACGACCCGGAGAACTACAATGTGCCGGAAGGCTCGTACTCCTCCGATCCATCCAACCCGAGCTCCCGCGTCACCGAGATGAAGCAGATGGTCAAGGGCCTGCATGAGAACAACATCCGCGTCATCATGGATGTGGTGTACAACCACGTCTACAATGCCGCGAACCACTCGTTCAACAAGACGGTCCCTGGCTATTACTTCCGCTATGACGACAATGGATCGCTGGTCAACAACTCCGGTTGCGGCAACGACACCGCCTCCGAGCGCGCGATGATGCGCAAGTACATCGTGGACTCGGTGACCTACTGGGCGAAGAACTACAACATCGACGGCTTCCGATTCGACCTTATGGGTCTGATCGACACCGAGACGATGAAGGAGGTCCGCGCGGCCCTCGACAAGATCGACCCGTCCATCATCGTGCTCGGCGAAGGCTGGGATATGAGCTCCACGATGGACAAGAGCGAGATGACCATCCAGCCGAACGCCTACCAGGTCGCTTCGGATGGCACGGACAACGGCATCGCGTTCTTCAACGACTCGATCCGCGACGGGCTCAAGGGTTCCGTGTTCTCCGACACCGACACCGGCTTCGTATCCGGCAAGGCCGATCAGGAGAACCTCATCGCCCACAACGTGCTCGGCTGCCAGTACGACGCCGACGCGAAGACGACCTGCTGGAACGGCAACGCGCAGGACCACTATGCGGATGCCGGCCAGGTGGTGAACTACGCCGAAATCCATGACAACATGACCCTGTACGACAAGCTCAGGAAGTCCGTGCCCACGGATGACGAGGCCACCACCGAGGCGCGTGCCAAGCTCGCCGATTCCGTGGTCTACCTGTCCGAAGGCATCCCGGCCATCCAACTGGGTCAGGAGTTCCTGCGCACCAAGGGCGGCAACGGCAACAGCTACAACGCCGGTGACGAAGTGAACGCCATCGACTGGGATCGCACCACGCAGTACTCCGGCTCCGTCGACTACGTCAGGGGTCTGATCAAACTGCGCAACAGGATCGCGGCCCTCCGCCAGACCGACTACAACGACATCAACGCCAGCGTGACCATGCTGCAGTCCGCCAACGGTGTCGTGGCCTACCAAGCGAAGGACTCCAGCGGCACTTACGTGGTGATCTTCAACGCCAACGGCGAAGCGGCCCCCATCGATGGCATCGAAGCCGGCAAGTACGAGGTGCTTGCCGCCGACGGCACCGTCTACGGCGATGACGACGTCAAGAGCGTCACCGTCCGCAAGGGCTCCGCATACACCGCAGGCGCTCTGTCCGCCACCGTGCTCAAGGTTGCCTCCGCCGATGACATCGTCCCCGTAATCAGCGGTGTGAACGAATCGACGACCATCACCGTCGGATCCAAGTTCGACCCGCTGACTGGCGTCTCCGCCACCGACGATATCGACGGCGACCTGACCGACAAGATCAAGGTCGAAGGCACCGTGGACGCCACCAAGGTCGGCGACTACAAACTGGTCTATTCCGTGACCAACTCCCGCGGCAAGACCACGACCTTCACCCGCACGGTGTACGTCCAGAAGCAGACCGTCACCCCGGCCGCCGATAAGGACAACGGCAATGCCAATGGCAAAACCAACGGTAAGGCCGGCAACACAAAGGAAGATGCGGAGAAAGGCTCGGTGCGGAGTCCGGCAACAGGCTCCAATGTCGCAGGACTCGCTTTGGCCGTCATGGCGCTCGCCGTTACCGCGGGCGTGTTGATCGTTCTCCGCAGGAAGGAGGCCGGCGACCGATAAAATCACAATCGTCTGACTGTATCTCCTGAATTCCTGAAAGACGGGGCCGTATGACAATGCGGCCCTGTCTTTTTCGTATCACAACGGAACACGCCGCGTCTTGCGCCGCTGATAGACTGAAGTTCCATGGTTAGAAGACAACATGGCAATTCTCAAGAACACGTTACCAAGCATATTTTCGTTACTGGTGGCGTTGTCTCCTCTCTCGGCAAAGGCCTGACCGCCTCCTCTCTCGGCCGCCTGCTCCGTAGTCGCGGCATCAGGGTTTTGCAGCAGAAGCTCGACCCGTACATCAATGTGGATCCGGGTACGATGAACCCCTTCCAGCATGGTGAGGTCTATGTCACCGAGGACGGTGCCGAAACCGATCTCGACATTGGCCACTACGAGCGTTTCCTCGACGTCTACCTGAGCCAGAAGGCCAACGTCACCACCGGCCAGATCTATCAGGAAGTGCTACGCAAGGAACGCGCCGGCGAATACCTCGGTCAGTGCGTGCAGGTCATCCCGCACATCACCAACGAGATCAAGTCCCGTATGCGCGCCCAGGCGTCCGATGACGTCGACGTGATCATCACCGAGATTGGTGGTACGGTCGGTGATATCGAATCCCAGCCGTTCCTGGAGGCCGCACGTGAGGTCCGTCGTGATCTGGGTGCCGAGAACTGCATGTTCGTGCACGTCTCCCTGGTGCCGTATATCGCCGCAGCCCATGAACTCAAGACCAAGCCGACCCAGCATTCCGTCATGATGCTGCGTCAGCTCGGCATCTCCCCGGACGCGCTTGTCCTGCGTTCCGACCGTCCGCTGAACCAGTCCATCAAGGACAAGATCTCCCTGATGTGCGACGTGGATTCCGAAGGTGTGGTCAACTGCGTGGACGCTCCGAGCATCTACGACGTGCCGAAAATCCTGTTCAACGAGGGCCTTGACGCTTATGTGGTCCGTGAACTCGGTCTGCCGTTCCATGATGTCGATTGGGACGAGTGGGAGGACCTGCTGGAACGCGTGCATCACCCGAAGCACGAGGTCAACGTGGCCATCGTCGGCAAGTACATCGACCTGCCCGACGCCTACCTGTCCGTCACCGAGGCCATCAAAGCCGGCGGCTTCGCCAACTGGGCCAAGGTCAATGTCAAGTGGGTGGCCGCCGACAAGTGCGCGACCGAGGAAGGCGCGGCCGCCGCGCTCGACCAGGTCGACGGCATCGTGATTCCAGGCGGATTCGGCATCCGCGGCATCGACGGCAAGATCGGCGCGTTGCGCTACGCCCGCGAGAATAAGCTGCCGGCCCTTGGTCTGTGCCTTGGCCTGCAGTCCATGGTCATCGAATACGCGCGCGACGTGCTTGGCATCACGGACGCGAATTCCTCCGAATTCGATCCGGATTGCGCCAACCCGGTCATCGCCACCATGGAGGAGCAGAAGGACATCGTCGCCGGCAAGGGCGATATGGGACACACCATGCGTCTCGGCTCCTATCCGGCGGAACTGGAGGAAGGCTCCATCGTCGCCGAACTGTATGGCACCACGCATGTCACCGAACGCCATCGTCACCGTTATGAGGTGAATGTGGCCTACAAGGACCGTCTGCGCGAGGGCGGCCTGGTTATCTCCGGTCAAAGCCCTGACGGTGAGCTCACCGAATTCGTCGAACTGCCTCGCGAGGTCCATCCGTTCTATGTGGCCACTCAGGCGCATCCGGAGTTCAAATCCCGTCCGACCAAGCCGCATCCGCTGTTCGCGGGTCTGGTCAAGGCCGCTCTGGACCACCAGCAGGCGCGCTGAATCGATGGATGAGCGAATCGGATGATTCGATTCGATGCAACATGGCCATGTATTCCGAGGAATTCATGGCCATGTTGCATAATGGGTATTTGTTTGGGGGTCGTGACTTCCTCCAAGGAATGACGATGGGAAACCCACGGAGAGGTTTGTTTGAGATTGGCTGATATGAACGTTCCAGATGATGATTGGCAGAGAATCGTCTTTCCTGAGGCAGATACGTCTTCGGGACCCGTCCCGAATTCCGATATGGGGCTCCATATCGCACAGGTCGCCGACCCTGTCGATGATGGACGGGAGCCGGCGTTCGCCAAGAAGGGGCATGGCCTGCTGTGGCTGTGGATAGTTCTGGCGGTGCTTGTGCTGCTTGGCGCCGTCGCGGGTGGTGGTTATTGGTTTTTCCAGTCCCACACGTTGCCGGGAGTGAAGTTGTGGGGACATTCCATGACGGGCAAGACGCAACAGCAGATCGCCGACAGGATCGCCGACGAGACCGATTCCATCACCATTCCAATCTCATATAACGGGACCACGAAGAAGGTCGGACTGAAGGACCTTGGATTGTCCGTCGATTCGAAGGCCGTGGCCCGGGAGGTGTTTAATGCCAAAAGAGGCGATTCGTCCGTCGGCAGATACATGTTCTGGAATCATAGGAATGTGACGGCCAAGGCGTTCGCCTCTCAGAAGGCCGATGCCCATGCCGTGGGCAATCTGTTCGGAGTCGAGTCGTCTTCGGCGGCGGATGCCGGGTTGAAACTCAACGATGCCGGTGACGCGTTCGACGTGGTTCCAAGCCAGGAAGGCGTTGGAATCGATGTTTCCGGAGTGGTCGAGGAAGCCGAGAAGGTCGTCGAGTCCCTCGGCAAGGTGTCGCCGTCCACGGTGAAGGTCGAATACCGGCAGACGGAGCCCGGCATCACCGATGACGAGGCCCAAACGGCCAAGACCGCCGCGGATGCGTTGATCGCGAACCCAATCGCCATCAAAATCGGCAATCATGAGGTGGCTTCGTTCGATGCCGCGTCGATCGCATCCTCCATGAGCGTCTCCGCCGATGACGGAGCCGCATTGCCGGATGGGCAATTCCGCAAAGGCGTGCTGGTGTTCGACGGGTCCAAACTCCAGCAGTATTATGACGAGTCCATCAAGCCGAATTTCCATGCCGACCGTGTCGATGGCGATGTGATCGTCAACAGCGTGGGCGATGTGCTGCAGACCAACAAGGAGGGTCATGATGGCGTGACCGTCGCCGATGGAGGAGACTCCAATGTCGGCGTGGACGCCGCCAAGGCGTTGGCCGACGGTGGGAATTCCGTCTCCATCCAAGGCACCTGCGATCCCCAGAATCCGAAGAAGACCACGCGCACCGTCGTCGTCAGCCTCTCGCAGCACACCGTGACAGCCATCGAAAACGGTAAGACCCTGCGTGTCATGCACATGTCCGCAGGCCAGGGCAACGACTATCAGACCGGCCAGTGCCAGCCCAGCGGCGATCTGTGCACGCCGACGCACTGCGATGCGAACGCATATGACAATTGCACCCCTGATGGCGATTTCAAGGTCTGGCTCAAATACCAGTCGCAGGACATGAGCGGCAATCTCACCCTTTCCAATGGCCAGAAGGAGAACTGGGACGTCAAGGGCGTCGGCTTCGTGAACTACTTCTCCAAGACGGGATGCGCGATTCATCGGATCGCCACGCAAAGCGCGTACAACGATTCGGACATCCAAGCCTTGGGGCAGAACACCTCCCATGGGTGCGTGGGCATCGGCTGGGACCAGGCGGAGTGGTTCTACAATTGGTGCCTGATGGGCACCACGGTGCATGTCCAGGCCTGACGGGATGGCTGACTCCGTATGGGGCGGGGAACCGACATGTGGGTTCCCCGCCCTTTTCCGATGTGTTAGATGAATCACTGCCGAATTTCGAATAAGGCCTAGTGTTTCACCATGTGTTCTGTTAGTTTGTCATAGGTACCAATGAGTGAATGGAGGCAGCGTACGGTGGCAGAGAACCAAGCGTCCAACGCCGCGGCCGACGTGGAGATGAGCCAGTATGTGGCTGATCGCACGCGCGTGAACGAAGACAAAATCAAGCAGGATGATGAGATCATCGAGCAATTCGGTGACTATTCCTACGGCTGGCATGATACGGATTTCGCCGGTGAGGCGGCGAAGAAAGGCATCGACGAGAACGTCGTGCGTGCCATTTCGGCCGATAAGCATGAACCGGAATGGATGCTGGAAAAACGATTGGAAGGGTATCGTGATTTCATCAACCGTCCGATGCCACAGTGGGGCGTCGATCTGAAGGATTTCGACGCCGACGATTTCAAGTACTACGTCAAGCCGATCGACAAGCAGGCCACCACATGGGAGGAGCTGCCTGACGAGATTCGTTCCACCTACGACAAGCTCGGCATTCCGGAGGCTGAGAAGAGCAGGTTGGTCTCCGGTGTCGCCGCGCAATACGAATCTGAGGTCATCTACAATTCGATTCAAAAGGATCTCGAGGAGCAGGGCGTTATCTTCGTCGACACCGATACCGCCGTGCAGAAGTATCCGGACCTCGTGAGGAAGTATTTCGGCAAGTGCATTCCGAGCAATGACAACAAGTTCTCGGCATTGAACACCGCCGCATGGTCGGGAGGATCCTTCGTATACGTGCCGAAGGGCGTGCACGTGGACATTCCGCTGCAGGCCTACTTCCGCATCAACACGCCGAATATGGGACAGTTCGAACGTACGCTGATCATCGCAGACGAAGGGTCCTACGTGCATTATGTGGAAGGCTGCACCGCGCCGATCTACTCCACTGACTCCCTGCACTCCGGTGTGGTGGAGATCTTCGTGGAACCGCATGCCCGCGTGCGTTACACCACCGTGCAGAACTGGTCGAACAACGTCTACAATCTGGTGACGCAGCGTGCCTATGTGCGTGAGGGCGGCACCATGGAATGGGTCGACGGCAACATCGGTTCGAAGGCCACCATGAAGTATCCGGCGTGCATACTCGCGGAGCCGTACGCCAAGGCCAGCACCATGTCCTTGGGCTTCGCAGGCAAGGGGCAGTACCAGGACACAGGCGCGAAGATGATTCATCTCGCTCCGCACACCAGCTCTACTATTGTGGCCAAGTCGATTTCCCGCGGTGGCGGACGTTCCGCATACCGAGGACTCGTCAAAATCGTTAAAGGGGCTGAGGGCTCATCGAATTCGACGGTTTGTGACGCGTTGCTTGTCGACGAGTTCAGCCGCTCCGATACGTATCCGCATGTGGATGTGCGCGAGGACGACGTCTCCATGGCGCATGAGGCCACCGTCTCCAAGGTTTCCGAAGACCAACTGTTCTATCTGATGAGCCGTGGTCTGTCCGAGGAAGAGGCCATGGGCATGATCGTGCGAGGCTTCGTCGAACCAATCAGCCGTGAGCTGCCGATGGAATACGCGCTCGAATTGAACCGTTTGGTGGAATTGCAGATGGAAGGATCGGTGGGCTGATCACCATGGCACAGACTCAGGAAATCAATATCCCCGTTGCGGATCCGTCCGATCCGTACGCGAATCCGGCGGCCATGCCGTCGTCCGCGGATCGCGCGCCCCGCTCCTTCGACGTGAACGCGTTCGCCAAGCCGAATCGCAGGCAGGAGGATTGGCGGTACACTCCAGTGGAACGCATCGAGGAGTTCTTCGATGTGTTCGAACCATCCGGTGAGACGCAGGTAACCGTTTCCATGATTGATGGTTCGCCTCTTACCGATGGCGTCAGCTATGTCGAAGGCAAAGTGGGGGATGCCGGCACAGGCATCGTCTCCAAGCCGAACGATCGTGCGTCTGTCATTGAATGGAATGCGGGCCGGCGGGCCGGCATTCTGCGTATCGATGGCGAGATTGGTCAGCCGGTGCTTGTCAAGGTGCGTGGCGCGGGCATGGATCTTGACGCGTTTCACCTGTCGATCATCGCTTCGGATTGCGCTCATGCCGACGTGGTCGTGGAACATGATGGAGATGCCCGCCTCGCGGAGGGCGTGGAAATCGAAACCGGTAAGGATTCGCATGTCTCCACCACCTTCATCCAGGAATGGGGCAAGACGTCCAAGCATGTCGGCAATCAGCGTATCCACGTTGGGGAGGGGGCTTCCCTGCGTCACTCGGTGGTGACGCTTGGCGGCGATGTGGTCCGCATCCGCATGGATCAGGACTTCGGCGGCGAGCAGGGAGAGCTCAACATGCTCGGCATCTACTTCGTCGATCCGGGCGAGCATATCGAGCATCGCACTATGGTGGTGCACAATCATCCCGAATGCAAGAGCCGTGTGGTCTACAAGGGCGCGCTTGACGGCAAGGGCGCGCATTCCGCATGGGTCGGCAACGCGTTGATCGAGCCGACGGCTCCAGGCACCGATTCCTATGAGCTCAACCGCAACCTGGTGCTCACTCCGGGCGCCATCGCCGATTCCGAACCGAATCTGGAGATCGAAAACGGCAACATCGTCGGTGCCGGGCATGCGTCCTCCGTTGGACGGTTCGATGATGAGGAGCTGTTTTATCTCGAATCGCGCGGTATTCCGGAGACTGAGGCCCGCAAGCTCGTGGTGCGTGGATTCTTCGGCGAACTCGTCGAGGAAATCGGCATTCCGGCGATTGCCGAACATCTTATGGCCGTCATCGACAAACGCCTGGCGCGCGGCGAGAACGACGCGATCGCGCAGGTATTGGAAGAGAAATAAACGTCAGGAGCAAATACCATGTCAACCCTTGAAATCAAAGACCTATACGCGCACGTCGAAACCAAGGACGGCATCAAGCCGATCCTCAAAGGCGTGAACCTGACCGTGAACTCCAATGAGACCCATGCCATCATGGGACCCAACGGCTCCGGCAAATCCACCTTGGCGTATACGTTGGCCGGGCACCCCAAGTACATCGTCGATTCCGGCCAGGTGCTGCTCGATGGTGAGGACATCCTCAAGATGACTCCGGACGAGCGTGCCAAGGCAGGCATCTTCCTGGCCATGCAGTATCCGGTCGAAGTTCCCGGCGTGTCCATGACCAACTTCCTTCGTACGGCCAAGACCGAAGTGGACGGCAAGGCTCCATCCATCCGTACTTGGGCCAAGGAGCTGTCCGAAGCCATGAAACGTCTCAAGATGGATCCGAAGTTCGCCACCCGTTCCGTGAACGAGGGATTCTCCGGCGGCGAGAAGAAGCGCGCCGAGGTTTTGCAGCTGGAGCTGCTCAAGCCGAAGTTCGCCATTCTCGACGAGACTGACTCCGGCCTTGACGTCGACGCATTGCGCATCGTCTCCGAAGGCGTGAACCGCGCCAAGGAAGCCAACAAATTCGGCATCCTCATGGTTACTCACTACACCCGTATCCTGCGCTACATCAAGCCGGACATAGTGCATGTGTTCGCCGATGGGCATTTCGTCAAGACCGGAGGTCCGGAGCTTGCCGACGAACTCGAGGAAACCGGTTATGATGCATACCTGCCGGAAGGCTCCGACTCGGAAAGCGCGCTGGCATGATCGATTTTTCGCAGATTCGCAGCCAATTCCCGATTCTCGATCAGGAGATTCACGGCCATCCGCTGGTATATCTGGATTCCGCGGCTACTTCGCAGAAGCCGCAGTGTGTGATTGACGCCGAAGCGGAGTTCTACCGCACCATTAACGCCGGCGTGCATCGCGGCGCCCATGAGCTTGCCGCGCGCAGCACCATGGCATTCGAGCAGGCCCGCGCCAAAGTCGCCAAACTGGTCGGCGCCAATTCGGCGGAGGGCGAAGAGGAGATCGTCGTCACTTCCGGAGCCACCGCCGGATTGAACCTGCTGGCCACAGCCTTCGGCAATGCGTCTCTTGGACGTGGGGGACAGGCTGCCAAGCGTTTCGCGTTGAAACCAGGCGATGAGATCGTCGTCACCAAGGCTGAGCATCATTCCGTGCTGTTGCCGTTCCAGGAACTTGCCATGCGTACCGGCGCCACGCTCAAATGGTTCGATTTGGATGAGGAAGGTCGCGTTCGCTCCGACACCGCCAATGAGGTGATTACCGATCGTACGAAGATCGTTGCCGTGACGCACGTGGGCAACACCACTGGAGCAATCACCGACATCGCTCCGATTGTACGGCGTGCCCACGAGGTCGGCGCGGTATTCGTGCTTGACGCATGCCAGTCCGTGCCGCATCTCAAAGTCGATTTCCATGCCATGGACGTCGATTTTGCCGCGTGGAGTGCGCACAAGATGTACGGCCCGACCGGAGTGGGCTTCCTGTACGGCAAGCGTGACATGCTCGAGGCGCTTCCTCCGGCGAATTTCGGCGGATCCATGGTGGAACTGGCTTGGATGGACAAGGAGGCGCAGTACATGGAGCCTCCGGCGCGCTTCGAAGCAGGTACGCAGCCGGTGGCGCAGGTCGTGGCGGCCGGTGTCGCCGCCGACTGGCTGATGAACATCGGCATGGAGAATCTTGAGGCCCATGAGCGGACCATCACCGACGAGCTACTCAAGATGGGAGACATCGAGGGAATCCGCATCCTTGGCCCCCGTTCCAACGTGAACCGTATCGGCACCGTCGCATTCGAAGTAGAGGGCGTGCACCCGCACGATGTCGGACAGTTCATCGACGCGCAGGGAATCGCCATCCGCGTCGGCCATCATTGCGCGCAGCCCGTGCACCGGCATTTCGGCGTGTACGCATCCAATCGTGCTTCCAGCGGCATCTACAATTCGGTTGAGGACGCTCAGGCCCTTATCGAGGCGCTTGGCAAGGTCCGCTCGTTCTTTGAGGTCAGGTGACGGGACATGAGTGATTTCGAGATGTCCGGCAGCGATCTTGAACAGATGTATCAGGAAGTCATTCTTGAGGCCGCGAGGAACCCGCATGGCAAGGAGCATTTCGCTCCCGATCTGGCTTCCGAAGAGGCCTCACGAAGTGCCGAGACCACGGTGCGTGCCAGTCATGAATACTGCACGCCAGGTGAATCGCATCAATTCAACCCGACCTGCGGAGACGAGGCCACCGTGCATGCGGAGGTCTCCGATTCTGAGCCGAGCACCATAGAACGGCTCGTGTGGGACGGTCACGGATGCTCCATCTCCCAGGCCAGCTTGTCCGTGATGGTGGATCTCATCGAAGGAAAGACCGTGGACGAGGCCATGAAGCTCGCCGACACCTTCCATAAACTCATGGAGTCCAGAGGCAAGGGACTGGATGACGAGCAGGCTGAGGATGCTTTGGAGGATGGCATCGTCTTCCGAGGAGTCTCCCAATATCCGATGCGCATCAAATGCGCGTTGCTGGGCTGGGAAGGCATGAAGGATGCCGTCGCCAAGGCGTTGGCAGCCAAAGAGAAATGAATTTGGTTCGTCGGCCGGAAAACACCGGTGACAAACCCGATGCGACGTACTACCCTTGCTCAACAGCAGCATCCATCAAGAGTCTGGAGTGATAATGAGCGATACCCTGGTACCCGAACCGCAGGCGTCGGTCTTCGATTCCGTTGCCAAGGCCTTGGGCGACGATGAGGACGCGGCCCGTCGCGTCATGCTCAATCCGAATCTGGCCAAAGGATTTAAGAACGGGAAGCCGGTGGAGGCCGGTACCGAAAACGGCAAACAGGATGATGCATGCGGTTGTAGTGACCATGCCGGCGCATGCGCATGTTCCGAGTCGCAGAACGACGATATTCCGCTGAAGGCCGTCGATGACATTGGACGGGCCACGGCGGCCGACGTGAAGGAAGCCCTTCATCAGGTCATCGATCCTGAACTCGGCATCGATGTCATCGACCTTGGCTTGGTCTACGGCATCGAAATCGACGAGCTGGGACGCGCCATCATCACGATGACGCTCACCACTCCCGCGTGTCCGCTGACCGATTTGATTGAGGACGAATGCGCCAGCACCCTTGCCGGTCTCGTCGAGGAATTCCGTATTGATTGGACATGGCAGCCGCGTTGGACCATGGACAAGATCACTCCGGAAGGACGTGACCAGCTTGCCGCGCTTGGCTTCAATTTCGACAATCTGCCGAAATACTGACGACCATAATCCGTATTACGGTTCAGCCGGCACGATGCGGTTTTGATGTTTCGCATATGGAAAGCCGCACCTCCCTTTGTCGGGAGGTGCGGCTTTCCATATGCGAAACGGTTCAGTCGTCGACCACGGTGCCCTTCGGTACCACGGTGATGCCTTCGGGTGTGACGGTGAAGCCACGTGCCAAATCATGCTCGGTGTCGATGCCGACCGTGGAATTCTCGGTCAGAACGACGTTCTTGTCGAGAATCGCCTTGTAAACGCGCGCTCGACGGTTGATGACCACGCCGTCGAACAGAATCGAATCGACGACCTGCGACCACGAATGGATGCGCACATTCGGCGACAGAACGGAATGATGAACCTCTCCACCGGAGACGATGACGCCGGGGGAGACAATCGAATCGGTGGCATGTCCCAGGCGGTCGCGACCTGCATGCACGAACTTCGCAGGCGGCAGATTGCCGGACAGTGTGTAGATGGGCCATTCGGTGTTGTACAGGTTGAACTCCGGCACATAGGAGATCAGATCCATATGCGCGTCGTAGAACTGCTTCAGCGTGCCCACGTCACGCCAATAGGCGTGATCGGTCGGAGTGGCTCCCGGAATCTCGTTGGAGTTGAAGTCGTAGACGCCGGCCTCGCCTCGTGCCGCGAAATACGGTGCGATGTCACCGCCCATGTCATGCTTCGTATCCTCGGCCTTCTCATCCAAGGCGAGGGCTTCGAACAGAGCGTCGGTGTTGGCCACGTAATTGCCCATGGAAGCCAGAATGGAATTCGGGTCATCCGGCAGTCCCGTGGTGGTTTCCGGCTTCTCCTGGAAGCTTTTGATCATATTCGGATGTTCAGGATCAACCTCGATGACGCCGAACTGGTTGGACTGGCTGATGGGCTGGCGGATGCCGGCCACGGTGAATTCGGCGCCGGAATCGATGTGCTGCTGCACCATCTGCTGGAAATCCATGCGGTAGACGTGGTCGGCGCCGACAATCACCACAATGTCGGGCTGCACGTCCTCGATGATGTTGACCGTCTGATAGATGGCGTCTGCGGAGCCCAGATACCAGTGCTTGCCAAGACGCTGCTGCGCCGGCACAGGGGAGACGTAGTTGCCCAGCAGTGGAGAGAAACGCCATACGGTGGAGATATGGCGGTCCAGCGAATGGGACTTGTATTGGGTAAGCACCACCGTCTGCATGTAGCCGGAGTTGACCAGATTGCTCAACGGAAAATCAATCAGGCGGAACACGCCGCCGAACGGGACGGCCGGCTTGGCCCTGTCTCTGGTCAATGGCATCAGACGGGTGCCTTCACCGCCTGCCAGCACGATGGAAAGAATCTTCGGGTTCTTTGCCATGGGAACTCCTCTCCGAGAGCGTCTTACGACACCGTATGCACGACCGGTCCGCTTCCTCACGAAACCGCTTACGCACACCATGATTGCATATTTTCAGCAAATAGCAAGGAGTTTTCAGCGCGAGTCCTGAAAATTTGCAATACGTTTCAGTGTTGTTTCATTCCTTGGGATGCTCTGGAACATCGCTTCATGCGATGATGCGACGGGTCGCATAGAAGGCAACGGCGCTCGAGGCGGCGACGTTCAGACTGTCCACGCCATGGCTCATGGGAATCTTCACCGTCAGATCAGCGCGGGAAATGGTGTGGTGCGACAAGCCGTCGCCTTCGGTGCCGAAAATCAACGCGAGCTTGTCGATATGGTCATCGGCGGTCTCATCGTTGTTGAGACGACGTACCAATTCGTCGAGGGAGATGGAATCATCCTCAAGTGCCATCGCGACAGTGGTGAATCCCAGATCCCGCAATTCCTGCATGCCGACGAAAGGCCAGTAATGCCTGTCATCCCCGCCGATGCGCGTCCAGGGCACCTGGAACACCGTGCCCATGGACACTCGTGCCGCGCGCCGGTATAACGGGTCTCCACAGGAAGGAGTGACGAGCACCGCGTCCACATCGAGGGCCGCGGCGGAACGCATGAGGGCACCGACGTTCGTATGGTCGACGATGTCCTCCATGACTGCGATGCGGCGGGCTCCACGGCATACCTCTTCGACGCTGGGCAGTGGCCAGCGTTTCATCGCGGCCAAGGCGCCGCGATGGAGCCGATATCCAGTGAGCTTTTTAAGCTGGTCAGGAGAAGCCACATAGACGGGAATGTCGGATCCCCAACGTTTGTCGATGTTGTCGAATGTTTCGGACATGCCTTCGATCCACGGTTCCTCGACCAACAGCGAAATCGGTTCGCGGTCCGCGGCAAGCGCCCGGTCGATCACTTTGGGAGATTCGGCGATGAACAGTCCCTTGCTGGGCTCCAGCTTGTTACGTAGTTGGATTTCCGTGAGATTCGTGTATGCCGCCACACGTTCGTCATCGATGGATTCGAGATGGATGAACCGCATTGCCTGTCTTTCGCTAGATACAAGAAAACCCCTTGTCTCCAAGGGGTTTTTCCGGTGTCCGGAGCGGGACTTGAACCCGCACGCCTGTATAAAATAGGCACTAGCACCTCAAGCTAGCGCGTCTACCATTCCGCCACCCGGACAGGTGCGTTGCTCACCGGCAACGAATGAAAACTATAGCAGCTTGTTGCCGCGATGCAAATCTCGGCGTGTCGCGGCTTGTGTCGGGGTTTCTGATAGGCTCGGAAGCTATGACTGATGCCCTTTTCCTGCTTGATGCGGATCATGATGACGTGCCGGTGAATAGCGACGAGATCAACACCGGGTGGAAATTGACGCTTCCCGCGTCCGTCCGCCGGCATGCGATTCAGGTCATGCGATTGAAGGATGGTGACGAGTTGCAGCTTTCCGATGGCAGGGGATTGCGCATCCATGCCGTGCTGCGTGACGCACAGCAGGGCATCGCGGAGGTGCTGCGGTTCGGTAGGGAACCGCAGCCGGTCACCAGACTCGCGTTGGTGCAGGCCCTTGCCAAAACCGGTCATGACGAGCAGGCTATCGATATGGCGACGCAGATCGGCGTGGATCTGGTGGTTCCATGGCAGGCTGATCGTTCCATCGCCAAATGGAAGGTCGGTCGCACCGATAGGAAATGGAAACAGACGTTGGAATCCGCCACGGAGCAGTCCCGTCGGTCGTGGACTCCTCAATTGGACGATTGCGTGTCCAGCAAACAGGTGGTCGCCATGTGCAAGCGAGCCTGCGTGCACGGCGACATGGTGATTGTGCTGCATCAGGATGCCACGAAAACCTGGAATCAGCTGGAAGCGGATATCGCCAAACTGTCCGATGCCTGTCTACGGGATGGACGTCCGCGCACCATATATGTGCTGGTCGGCCCGGAGGGCGGCATCAGCGATACCGAGATCGAAGCGTTCACCAAAGCCGGTGCCGAGGTATGCGTGCTTGGAAGCAACATCCTGCGCGCGTCCGCGGCGGGTCCGGTTGCGTTGTCGTTGCTTGCGCGTGCTTTGGGTCGCTTCGTCTGATCGCGTCTTCGGCGGATGGGCCGTCCGAACCGCCCCGTTCGCCGCTGGTGTAGCATGGTAGCGAAGGTTTTCAATACCGACTAAAGGAGCATTATGAGCGACCAGGATTGCCTGTTCTGCAAGATCATCGCCGGCGAGATTCCCAGCGAGAAGGTGTATGAGGATGAAACCACCTACGCCTTTAAGGACATCAATCCGAAAGCCAAAGTGCACGTGCTTGTCGTTCCGCGTAAGCATTACGCCAATGTGGCCGAACTCGCCCAGGCGGATCCCGCGCAGCTCGCCCATATGGCCGAAGTGGCGCAGAAGATTGCCGACCGGGAGTTCCATGGGGCGTTCCGGCTGATCTTCAACACCGGAATCGATGCCGGACAGACCGTGTTCCACGTGCATGCCCATGTGCTCACCGGCGAGAAACTTGAAGAGTAGCTCGAACGAGTAGTCCCAAATATTTCCAACCGATATCGGAAGAGGTTTCGTGGCCACCACTACACGTACCATCGCGATACCCCAGCAGCTTGATCCGGTGACCGTTCTTGGTCCGGTGGATGAGGTGCTGCGGGAGGTAGAGCGGGCGTTCCCCGAACTTACCATCATCGTTCGGGGCAACCGCATCGCCATCATGTCTCATTCCAGCAAATCCGAACCGCAGGCCGCCCAAGCCGAGCATGTGCTGGCGGATATCATCCAGGCAGCCTACACCGCGCCGATGGATGCGGACACCGTGCGCCGCATGCTTGACCAGAATGTGCTTAGAAATCCGGTACGCGCGATGCGTCCCGGTCATGGACGCGTGGTGGAGGAACTGCGCATGGCCGACAAGCAGCAATCGCACGCGGCCGCTCATGACGTCGCCGTCGATCGCCGCCGTCCTCACGTTCCGGGCGTCATCACCTTCGCCCTTGGCAAACCGGTGCGCGCCAAAACGGCTGGACAGATCGCCTATGTCAACGCCATCGAATCGCATACCATCACCTTCGCCGTCGGACCGGCCGGTACTGGCAAGACCTATCTCGCCGTGGCCAAGGCGGTGCGTGCGTTCCAGGACCGGCAGGTGCGGCGCATCATCCTGACGCGTCCGGCGGTCGAAGCCGGAGAGAACCTTGGCTTTCTGCCTGGTACGTTGAACGAAAAAGTCGATCCGTACCTACGCCCCCTGTACGACGCGCTGTCGGACATGCTTGGAGCCGACCAGCTCAAGCGTTACATGGATGACGGCACCATCGAGGTCGCGCCGCTCGCCTATATGCGCGGTCGCACGCTCAATGACGCGTTCGTAATTCTCGACGAGGCACAGAACACCACCGAGCAGCAAATGAAGATGTTCCTGACGAGACTCGGTTTCAATACGAAGATGGTCATTACCGGCGATGTGACGCAGGTGGATCTGACGGTGCCGAAATCGGGTCTGGCCACTATCGAACGCATTCTTGACGGCATCGACGACATCGCCTTCGCCCATTTGAAACCCGAGGACGTGGTCCGCCATGCGCTCGTCGGCAAGATCGTCGAGGCCTACGAGAGGCATGCGGCCATAGCCGGTGACCACAGCAGACATGGGCATGCCGCATCATCAGGGACACACGACATGGAAAAGGAAAGCGCGTAAATGAGCGTTGAAGTGACGAACGAAACCGTCTGGCAGATCGACGGCAAGGTCTTCTCCGACCTTGGCATATGGGTTATGAGTCAGATGCGGGTCAGCACGCAGTCGGACCTGACCATCATGTTCGTGGACCCCGATCCGATCGCGCAGTTGCACATGCGTTGGATGAACCTCGAAGGGCCTACCGACGTCATGAGCTTCCCCATGGACGAGCTGCGCCCCGGAGACGGCAAAACCGAGATGGAAGGCGTGCTGGGGGATATCGTCCTGTGTCCATGGGTGGCGGCCCAGCAGGCGGTCGCCGCGGGACATAGCACCATGGAGGAAATGATGCTTCTGACGATTCATGGCATCCTCCATCTGCTTGGATACGATCACGTCACTCCGGAACAGGAGCGGCAGATGTTCGGTTTGCAACGACAGCTGCTCCTGACGTTCTTTGCGTTGCGTCAGGGGGCGGGCGCCCAGGCGATGCTGCCCCCCGGAACGCCGGACGCGCTCGCCGAGTGGGATCGCGAGCATGGTTCGGGCGGCAAAACGGCCCGATGATGAGATGACATGCCGTCCGATGGCTTCAATGGTGGGGGATTGATGAATATGGAGACAACAACCATCGCGTTGATCGCGGCGCTTGCCGTCGTCGCGTTGCTTCTGGTCTGGCTTTCTCTGTCGATGGCCGCGGCCGAAGGCGCTGTCGGCCGCGTTACACGGGCCAGCCTGAACAATCTCATCCTTGAGATTCAAACGGACGCGGACGCATCGCAATTCATTCGGGACAAAAAGATCAAACGCATCCACAAGGTGCAGCGGCTGATCGCGGACAGGTATGCGACCGCGGGATCATGTGCGTTCTTCAGAATCACCTGCAATGTGCTTGACGGAGTACTGGTTTCCGCTATCGCATCGTTGTGCGGCGCGCCACTATGGGCCGAGTTGCTCTCAGGATTCATCTTCGCTCTGGTGGTGGCGGTGGTTTCCCTGCTGGTCCGTCCGCGCAGCGCAGGGGCGACCAAGCCGGTCGACATCATGCTGAAGCATGTTGATGCGGTATCCATCGCGACGATGCTGACGCCTTTCGCGAAGATCGGTGGACAAAAGGATTCGAAACGGCATTCGGATGATCTGTCGGATGACGAGGAGCTTGAGAAGATTCAGCTCGAACAGGGTCGCGCCACCATCGACCGTCTGGTCGAGGCGAATGACTTCGATCCAGAAGTCTCCGAAATGCTCCGCAACGTTCTGACGCTGTCCGAGACGTTGACCCGTGAGATCATGGTGCCGCGCACCGATATGATCTGCATCGAGCGTGGAGAGACGTTGGAGAACATGCTCAAGCTATGCTCCCGTTCCGGTTTCTCCCGTATTCCGGTCATCGGAGAGGATGTGGATGATTTGGTGGGCGTCGCCTATCTGAAAGATGCGGTACGCGCCACGGCATTCAATCCCGCAGCCACGTCGCGTGACGTCGAATCCATTGTCCGGGAACCGATGCTGGTACCCGAATCCAAACCGGTTGACGACCTATTCCATCAAATGCAGCGCACTCGTCAGCATGTGGCCATCGTCGTGGATGAATATGGCGGCATCGCAGGCATGGTCACCATCGAAGACACGATCGAACAGATCGTCGGAGAGCTGGAGGACGAGCATGACCGTACCCAGCATGCCGATCCGGAGCGGATCGGCGAGCATAAATGGAGCATGCCGGCGCGCACGCCTATCGCCGATCTGGAGGAGATTTTCGAAATCGACATCGACGAGGATGATGTCGACACGGTGTATGGGTTGCTCACCAAGCTGCTCGGACGTGTGCCTATCGTCGGCTCGTCGGCGGTGACGAGGGGACTTCGCCTGACCGCGGTCGATTCCGCGGGACGGCGCAAGAAAGTGTCCACCATCGTGGTGGAGCCGGCCCACGTCGAGGGCGTGGACGAAACTGAACAGCACGAGCATCAATCCGACGATGCCGAGAAGGCATCCCAAGGAGACAAGGATTCCAAGGACAAGCATGACTGACGCAGATGTGACCGAGCCGACTTCCCAGTATTCCGGCGCCGCAACCCCTGTTCCGTATCGTTCCGGATTCGTCGCCGTGGTCGGCCGTCCGAATGTCGGCAAATCGACGTTGATCAACGCTTTGATCGGCACACAGATCGCCATCGCGTCGTCCCGCCCGGAAACCACGCGTAAGGCCATACGTGGCATTCTCACGACTGACAACGCGCAGATCGTGCTGGTCGATACCCCAGGGATCCATCGTCCGCGCACGCTGCTCGGACAACGCTTGAACGATGTCGTGGAGGAATCATTGTCCGATGTCGACGCCGTCGCGTTCCTCTTGCCCGCTGATCAGGAAATCGGCCCCGGCGACAAGCGTATCCTGAGCAGGCTTCGCTCCGATTTCGCCGTCAAACGCGATGATGGAACCTTCAAATGGAAGGTGCCGCTGATTGCCATCGTCACCAAGATCGACGAACTGGATCGGGGAGCCCTGATCAACAAGCTCATTGAGATCAATGAGTTCGCGGACTTCACCGACATCGTGCCGGTGAGCGCCCTTGAACATGACAATTTGAACGAAGTGCGCAATGTTCTGGTGGAGAACATGCCCGAAGGCCCACAGATGTATCCGTCCGAGCAAATCACCGAGGAACGTCCGGAGGACACCATCGCCGAATTGATCCGCGGCGCGTTCCTTGAGGAATTGGATGATGAGCTGCCTCATTCGCTGGCCGTGGTGGTCGACTCCATCGAATATCCGGAGGACAACGACAGTGGTGAGTCCTATTCCGGCAAGGCTCAGGTAATCGTATCGATTTACGTGGAACGTGATTCGCAGAAGCCGATCATCATCGGCCACAACGCGGAACATCTGGTGCGGGTCAAGAAAAAGCTGCGCACCGCGGTCAATCGCATCGTCGGTCAGAAGGCCAAGCTCGACCTGCACGTCAAAGTGGCCAAGGGATGGCAGTCGGATTCCAAGCAGCTCGAGAAGCTGGGCTTCTGACCTGCTAGGGATCCGCTTCGCGGCGGAGCCGCTCACTTCGCCTACGAACAGCCCACTGGGCTGTCCGCTATACGGCTCAGCCAAGCAGCTCGAGAAGCTGGGCTTCTGACCTGCTGGAAAATCGGATTCGACAAAAAAGGGATGGCACCCACCGATTCTCGTGATGGGTGCCATCCCTTTTTGCCGATGGCGTTGATGCGCTTATTTCTTCTTGGTGTACATCTGCGTGTTGAGCAATGTCGCGTAACGCTTGATTACCTTCGGACGGATGACCTTCATGGAGGCGGTCATCAGCCCGTTCTCCTGAGTGAACTCCTCTGGCAGAATGATGAATTTACGCACGGATTCGGCGCGGGAGACACCTTCGTTGGCCTGATCGACCCACTTCTGCACTTCGGCGCGCACGGCCGCGTTGCTGGCCGCCTCCTCCATGGACATGTTGCGGTCGAGGCCCTTGCTTTCCAACCAAGGACGCAGCGTCTCCTCGTCAAGCGTGATCAGTGCGGAGATGAAAGGACGCTTGTCGCCGAGCACCAGTGCCTGGGACACGAATTCGCAACGCTTGATGACCTCCTCGATCGGACCAGGGGAGACGTTCTTGCCTCCGGCCGTGATGATGAGATCCTTCTTGCGACCGATGATGTACAGGAACCCGTCGTCATCGATTCGTCCCAGATCTCCGGTCCTGTACCAGCCGTCCTCCGTGAACGAATCCTCGGTGGCCTCATCGTTCTTATGGTACTTCGGGAACACGGATGCTCCCTTGACCTGAATCTCACTGTCTTCGGCGATGCGAAGCGTGAAACCGGGGAACGCGATGCCGACCGAACCCTGATGATATGGCACACCCAACACGTTGAACGCGCACGGCGCGGTGGTCTCGGTCAGACCATAACCTTCGTAGACAGGGACATTCGCACCACGGAAGAACGCCAGAAGCTCCGGATCGAGCGGGGCGCCTCCTGCGACGATCCACTTGGCGCGTCCGCCAAGCACCTCGCGCAATGCGGCATAGACCATTGGATCGAAGGCCGCGCGACGAGCCTTGGTAATCACACCGGCTTTGCCCTTGACGCTGACCTCCTTCATATAGTTCTGCGCGGCGACCACCGCCGCTGCGAACGCGACGCCCTTGGCGCCATGTCCGGCCTTCTGCGAAGCCGCGTTGTACACCTTTTCCAGCACACGCGGAACCACGATCATCACTGAGGGCTTCGCGATCTGCAAATCGGAAATGAGCGTCTTGATGCCCTGGGCGATATAGATGTGCAGGTTGCTTGCCACGCAGATGTAGTTGATGGCGCGGGCGAAGGAATGCGCCTGCGGCAGAAACAGCAGAACCGTGTTCTTCTTGTCATGCAGCAGTTCGGGCATATAGTCGGGCAGATTGAACGCGGTCGCGCAATAGTGCTCATGCGTCATCTCCACGCCCTTCGGCGCGGCAGTCGAGCCGGAAGTGTACACGATGGAGCACAGGTCGGTCTTCTTCACAGTGGCGATGCGGGCGTCGAGCTGTTCGTCGCTCACACCCGAACCGTACGCCTTGATTTCCTCAAGTCCTCCGGTCTCGAAGCAGACGATATGTTCCAAAGTCGGGCATTCGGTCTCGGCGCCATCCGACTTCTCCTTCATATCCGTGGTCTCCACGACCAGTAGACGCGCGTCGGAGTTGTTGACGATGTTGCGGATTTGCTCGGCGGAATCGGTGTCGTAAATGGTGGCGAGCACACCGCCGCAGGCCATGACGGCCGCATCGAACACATCCCAGGCGTAGGAGGTGCGGCACATGAATGCCACGCCGTCGCCCTTCTTCAGTCCGTAGTGCAACAGACCCTTCGCGACGGAACGGATGTCGGCGAGCGTCTCGTTGGCGGTCTTCGTGACCCAATCGCCATCCTGCTTGTAGGTGTACAACGGCTCATCGCCCATGCGCTCGGCGCGATCGGCGTAGATGTCGTAGATGGTGGTGCCTTCATCGAGCGGAGGGTTGCCTTCGGTCTTCGTGGTCAGCAGACCGGTTTCCGGGTCGAGGAACGTGGTGGACGGGTAACCAGGACCCCATTCGGCGGTATGCGGCAGTTCGATATGGCCGTCGGGGGAGAGGATGTTGTCCGGATCGTTGTAATCCGGTGTGTTTCCGGAATCGTCGCTGACCGGGTGCACGAAATCGTTTCCCAGGCGCAGTGCCTTCTTCGCGAGATTGGTGGCCTGTTTGTTCAACGAGGTGATGATGGACACGTGACTCTCCTACACATATAAACGGTATCTAAGGAAGGAATGATAGCCCGTTGTGTCCGATACGTCACCTTACGGTAGCGTAAGGTGACGCGCCCTATACAACGGTTTTCGGCATGCGATGGAAAGCTCCGGGATTCGAAAGATGAACGATTGCGCGTATGCCAGCGTCGCTTACGTTACACTTGGGCGCTGTATCTGTTCATTTAGATTTCTTTAATGAGGAAGAAAGGGCACCTATGGCTGAAAAAGCTGAAGCCACCGTGGTCTTCGGAGTTCTCAATGAGACTTCCGAGCACGAGTCCCGTGTTGCTCTGACACCGGATATCGTAACGAGGTTGCGTAAATCGGGCGTTGCATGCCTGATTGAATCCGGTGCGGGCGCCGCTTCGCATTACGTCGATGATGATTATACGAAGGCTGGCGCGCAGGTCGTCTCCGCCGACGATGTGATCGCCCGTGCCGATGTGCTTGGATTCGTCGATCGTCCGGACAAGGATCTGCTTGCCCGCATCAAGCGGGGCACGTGGATCATCGGCATGCTCGGATCGTTCACCGATGCCGATTACGTTGCCACGATCGAGAAGGCCGGTTTGGTCGGCGTGGCCATGGAGAAGCTGCCACGCCAGCTGAGCTCCGCTCAATCCATGGATGAGATGACGTCGCAGAATTCCGTGATGGGTTACAAGGCCGCCATCGTGGCAGCCAACGCCTATGGATCCTTCCTGCCGATGATGACGACCGCGGCCGGCACCATTCGTCCGGCCAAGGTGCTCATTCTGGGCGCGGGTATCGCCGGTCTACAGGCCATCGGCACGGCGAAGCGTCTCGGAGCGGTCGTCACCGCATACGATGTTCGCCCGGCTTCCAAGGGCGAAGTCGAATCCTTGGGCGCCAAGTTCCTGGATCTTGGTCTGGACTTCTCCAAGGGGCAGGGCGAGGGCGGTTATGCCCGCGCGTTGAGCGCCGAGGAGCAGGCCCAGCAGCAGGCCGCGGTCGACCAGAAGGCCGCCGGCTTCGACATCGTCATCACCACCGCCAAGGTGCCGGGGCGTAAGCCTCCGGTCCTTCTGACCAAGGCCGGCGTGGCCGGTCTTCACCGTGGCGCCGTGATTGTCGACTGCGCCGCTAGCGACCTTGGCGGCAACGTCGAGGGATCCACCGTCGGCACCCAGGTCACCGACAACGGCGTGACCGTCATCGGCGCCCCGTATCTGGCCAGTGGCGTGTCCACCACCGCGTCCAATCTGTTGAGCCGCAACGTGGCTGACGTGCTGGCACATTTCGTCCGCGATGGCAAGCTTGCCGTCGATCTGAACGAGGAGCTTGACAATGCCATGGTCGTGGCCGGCCGTGGCGAGGAAGCCAAGAAGGAGGAGAAGTAGGCATGGATATCGTCGTTGCAATCACACTATTCATCCTCGCGCTGCTCATCGGCGTCGAGGTCATCGGCAAGGTGCCCGCCACCCTGCACACCCCATTGATGTCCGGCGCGAATTCCATTCACGGCATCGTCATCGCCGGTGTCGTCATCGTCGCGGCTCACGCGACCAGCCCGCTCGCTTGGGTGTTCATCTTCCTGGCCGCCGTGCTGGGCACGATGAATGTTGTCGGCGGCTATGTCGTCACCGACCGCATGCTGGAGATGTTCAAGTCCGACAAGGGCAAGAAGAAGGAAGAGGAGGCCAAGTAAATGGGTACCCTGGCAGAAATGCTGAGCACGCCTCTCGGCGTCATCGAATGGTTCGTCTACCTGCTGGCCGCCGTGATGTTCGTTGTCGGCTTGCATCTGATGAATTCGCCGAAGACCGCCCGCAAGGGCAATATGGTCTCCGCCATCGGCATGGTCTTCGCTGTGGCCATGGCCTTCATCGTGCTGTTCGCAGGTGAGATTTCCAATGGTTTCAAGCACTCCGTCGCTGTCGTGGTGCTGATCGTCGGCATCGTCATCGGTGCCGTGGCGGGCGTGGTCTCCGCCAAGAAGGTCAAGATGACCGACATGCCGCAGCTCGTCTCCGTGTTCAACACCGTGGGTGGTGGCGCGGCGGCGCTTGTTGCTCTGAACGACATTCTGACGTCTGCCGAAACCCCGTCCATCGTGGTGCTTATCACCGCTGGATTGGGCATCATGATCGGTTCCGTCACCTTCTCCGGCTCGCTTATCGCGGCCGGCAAGCTGCAAGGCATCAAGTGGGTCAAGAAGCTGAGCCTGCCCGGCAAGGGCTTCTGGAACATCCTATTCGTTGTGCTCACCGTCGCATCCTTCGTGATGCTGTGCGCACAGCCGAGCCAGCGTCTGCTGTGGTCGGTCTTGACCACCGTGTTCGCCCTGTGCTACGGCCTTGTGTTCGTCATCCCGATCGGTGGAGCGGACATGCCGGTCGTCATCTCCGTGTTGAACGCCTGCACCGGAACTGCCGTGGCCATGTCCGGCCTGGCTATCAACAACATCGCACTGATCGTTGCCGGCGCGCTCGTCGGCGCCGCCGGTGTGACGCTATCCATCGCCATGTCCAAGGCCATGAACCGCCCGCTGCTGTCCGTCCTGGCTGGTGGCTTTGGCGGCTCCAATTCCGCAGCGGGTGCCGGAGAAGGACCGGAGGGCACCATGAAGGAGACTTCCGCCGACGATCTGGCCGTCCAGCTTGTATACGCCGAAAAGGTCATCTTCGTGCCGGGCTTTGGTCTTGCCCAGGCTCAGGCGCAGCGCGAGCTCGCCGACCTTGGCACGCTGCTCAAGGACCACGGCGTCGAGGTCTCCTACGCTATCCATCCGGTGGCAGGCCGTATGCCTGGCCATATGAACGTGCTGCTCGCCGAGGCCAACGTGCCGTATGAGGAGCTCGTTGATTTGGACGACATCAATCCGCAGTTCCCGCAGGCCAACGTGGCTCTGGTGGTTGGCGCCAACGACGTGACCAATCCGGCCGCCCGCAAGCCGGGCACTCCGGTTTCCGGCATGCCGATCCTCGACGTCGACAAGGCGCAGAACGTGGTGGTCATGAAGCGTGGCCGTGGCACCGGTTATGCCGGCATCCAGAACGAGCTGTACTTCGAGGACAACACGCAGATGCTGTTCGGCGACGCCAAGGCGAGCCTGCAGGCCGTCATCGCGGCGGTCAAGGAACTCATCAACTGACGGATTCCAGCTCGTCGACCACGTGAAATTCAGGCCCTTCCTCTTTTTGGAGGAAGGGCTTTTTGTTGTCGTGCAAGTTGTCCACAAACAGGGAAGGGGGTGTGGATAGGCGGAAATTGTCCACTTATCCACTTTTTTCAAAGGACTGTGGCGGAGAGACGGACGAATGTGCGACAGTAGGTGCATCTCTACGACGAAGGAGTTGCATATGACAGTTGCCATGGCCACGCCATTCAATATGGATGAACAGGCTTTCCTGCAAACGATGGATCGGCTGATTGAGCGATTCGACCGCTACAGCTCGGGCCGTTGCTTCGCGGACATTGACCGGATGCGGCTCGAACATGGTATGGAAGGTCCGCTTTCCCTGTTCGATGACGTGGTACATGAGCTTGCGGATGACTTGTTCGGCGGCACATCATGGCCGGTGAATCTTGACATGGATATGATCATGTTGGATCGGTTCCAGATAGGCTACGATGCCGAATTCCTGACTGGATGCCGCAATGTGGTTCGCAAATACGGCATGAGCGCATGGTTGTACGAGATGATCAACGACGCCTCCGTCGCTGTGGCGACGCATCGGCCGAGCAGCCGGATGCCGTTCCAGTTGGGCCTGTTCGATACGCGTGAGATGTTCCGAAGGAAAACAGCCAAAGGGAAGAAGCGCGGAGGCGGTAAAAGGAGACGTTTTGAATGCATGATGGAATATCTGCGACAGACCTACCGTCTGGCCGCATATACCCTGTTGCGATGGGGAGAGGATGAGCCTAGGGCTGCCGATACGGCGCTGATGATTCTCGCTTATGGAGGGTTGGGCATGTGCATGCTCCGCGATGACCCGAAAGTGGTCGAATTGGGATGCGATCCCGATTTCCAGTACAGACATGTATGTGCCCAGTTGCGGGATATGAGAATCAAGGCGGACTTGGAATACGCCTGTTCCGTGGATCTAAGCGTCACCGAATCCTTGGAATATCCTGCCTGTCTTGATGCCAGATATCTGTATGATGCCGAACGAATTGTGGAGGCATATCGGAATCTGTGGGACGAGACCACGAAGCCCGTTGCCCAATTGCTGGCCGAAATCGAGAATGACGGCGTATATGAAGTGGAGGATATATGGAAGGATCCGCTCTACCTGCATGACCTTGCCATCTCCCTTATGGGGCCGTCGGCTTCAGGCCTTCTCCAGGAAGGTTTCAGGCTGCGCGATCGGACCATGTTCGAGGGTGGCGTCAAAGAGCTTGACGGCCAGATGCGCAATGTGAGGAAAGCCGGCCTGCTACTCACCCTTGCCGGATATATCTTTTTCGCCGAACCGGAGGATCGCATGGACGCGATGCTCGCCTCGCGCAAGGATCGCAAACGCATGTTGGAAAACTATGAGAAACTCGGCGAAATGGCCACGACCATCGCCCTATACCGTCTTCCACGGGACCGCGAATCGCTTCGGGCCGTGCGGGCCCTGCTCATGCATGAGACGGGCGTGTACGCGGACAAGATGGGAGAGCTTATGGGCTTTGCCGACGAGTCCGACGGGGAGGATGAGGCCACCGCTCCGGTCATGGGATGAACGGACGTTTTCCGCATATTGGACATGACGATGCTTTGGGATTGACTCTACAACCATTGTAAGGTTTAGCCTTCCTGCTGGAAGACATGGACCGGAACGGAAGGATGAGAGACAACCCATGGAAAAGAACCTGACAACGGGGAGCGTGTTCAGAACGGTCATCACCTTTGCGTTGCCGTATCTGCTGTCGTATTTCCTGCAGACGCTGTACGGCATGGCGGATCTGTTCATTGCCGGACAGTTCATCGGTGTTGACGGCATCACCGCGGTGGCGAACGGCAGCCAGGTGCTGTATATGCTCACTGTGATCATCGTGGGTCTTGCCATGGGTGCGACCGTCACCATCGGCCGCGCGGTCGGCGCGAACCGGCTCGACCGTGCGGCCAAGGCCATCGGCAACGTCATCACGCTGTTCGCAGGAATCGCGTTGGCGCTGACGGTCGTTCTGCTGTTGAACGTGCGTAGCATCGTCTCACTGATCGGCGTGCCCGCCGAAGCCGTCGAAGGAACCGCGCAGTATCTGACCATCTGCTATGTCGGCATCCCGTTCATCGTTGCGTACAACATCATCAGCTCGGTGTTCCGTGGGTTGGGCGATTCGAAAAGCCCCATGTATTTCATCGCGGTCGCATCCTTCTGCAACATCGCGTTCGACTACCTGTTCATGGGCTGGCTGCATCTTGGCCCTTCGGGCGCGGCACTGGGCACCACGCTGGCGCAGACCATCAGCGTGATCGTGGCATTGGCGGCGATTCGTCGCCGGCGCACGGGCATCAGGCTGAAGCTCGGCGATCTTCGACCCGATAGGGCCATGCTTCGAGGCATCCTCGGTATCGGTGTGCCGACGGCGGTCCAGGACGGCTGCATCCAAGTCGCCTTCATCATCATCACGGTCATTGCCAACTATCGCGGCCTGAACGATGCTGCCGCCGTCGGCGTCGTCGAGAAGGTGATCAGTGCGTTGTTCCTGGTGCCGTCGTCCATGCTGGCTACGGTATCCGCCGTTTCGGCGCAGAACATCGGTGCCGGCAGGATGGAACGTGCGACGAAGACGCTGCGATACGCCACCGCGATCACCGTCGTCTACGGCATCGTCATATCGATCGTGGTGGAGCTGACGGCAAGCTCCATCGTCGGCCTGTTCACCACCGATGCGACGGTGATTCTGCTGGGAACCCAGTACATCCGTAGCTACATCGTCGACAGCATCTTCGCCGGCGTCCACTTCTGCTTCAGCGGCTTCTTCGCCGCATGCGGGCGCTCCTATATCGGATTCATCCACAATATCGTGGCCATCACGCTGGTCCGTGTTCCCGGGGCGTATCTGGCATCCAAGCTGTTCCCGGACACCCTGTTCCCCATGGGCATCGCCGCCCCTGCCGGATCGTTGCTTTCCGTGCTGATCTGTCTCGGCTTCTACGCGTGGCTCAAGCGTCGCGGCGTGGTTTCGGAGAAGGCGCGAGCATGACGGCGAATGGGCGGAGTGAAGAACGCGGCGCTTTGCCAGGTGACGGCAGACTGTTTCGCATAGGCAAGGTCGCCGGCATGTTCAACGTATCGCTGGGCACGCTTCGGCATTATGAACGTTGCGGTCTGCTGGAACCCGAATACGTCGACCCGCGCACCGGGTACCGCTATTACGGGGTCAAGCAGTTCGAGGTGCTGAACACCATCCGGTATCTGCGCGTGCTGGATATGCCGTTGACGCAGATAGCCGAGTTTCTGCATAATCGCGACGTGCATGTCATCGAAGACAAGCTTGTTGCGCAGAAAGCCTTGATCGAGCGCAAACAGCATGAATTGGAAATGGTCTCGCGAAAGATCGATCATCGTCTGGAACGTTTGCGTGACGCCGAGCATTCCGGGTTCGATGTGATACGTATCACGCGGCAACCCGTCTGCCGGATCGTCTGGATCAGGGATTCGCCGAAAGTTGACTCGTATCTCGGATTGGAATATTCGATCCGCAAACTGGAGCAGCATCAGAAGGATTCGCTGGTCTTCCTCGGCAAGGTCGGTGTCGGCATCTCCAAGGAATCATTGGAGCGGGGCAGATATACCGACTATGGGCTGGTGTTTCTGCTGCTTGACGACGAGGACGAATATCAGGGCGATACCATGGTGCTGCCGGAGACGGATTGCGTGCGCATCCGGTTCCGGGGGAGCCATGGTGACGCTCCCGATCGGTATCGCAAGCTGATGCGGTACATTGCAGGGCGGGGTCTCGAAATCACCGGGTTCTCACGGGAGATTACGCTGGTCGATGAGGGACTGACCTCGGATCCCGCCCAATTCGTGACCGAGATCTGCATTCCGGTGCGCTAGTCGCTTTCCGGTGGCATATGGCGCTACTTGGCGCTCTCTTCAGGGTTGGTGCAAGGGTGCCGGCCAACGCGCGCTCGCCCGGCCTGGCCAACGGACCGACCAGTTCATGCGCCGTGTACGGTTCCTCAAGATAGGTGATGTCGGATTCGCTGAGCTTTACTCCGAGCGCCTCGACGGCGTCATCCACGCGCTGCGCCTTCGAGCAGCCGACGATCGGGGCAGTGACGCCCTTGGCCCAATGCCAGGCGAGGGCGATCCGCGCCATCGGCACGCCGAACCGTTCCGCAAGCTCATGCACGCGTTCGATGATCGGCATATCCTGCGCACGTGCCTGATCGTACTTGTTGCGCATGGTGCCGTCGGTGGTGCCGCGCTTGGAATCGGAATCCCAGGATGGATGGGTCAGATGACCGGATGCCATGGGGGAGTACGGGGTGAGTGCCACATTGTACTGACGGCTGTTCGGTGGCATCGACGTCGATGATCCACTGGTGGAATTGCGGGGAGGTCTTGCCGAAACTCATGCCGCCAAGGCAGACCTTGGAGACCTGGATACCGGACCATCCCAATGGGGCGTAGCTCATGTCAGTCATACTGAAGCTCTTTTGCCGTTGATGCTCGGAAGGTCAGCATATCCCGCTTCTCTTGACAGAGCGAATACCTCGCATGAATGGTTTGACATGCAATCGGTGCATGGAACGATATGTCATACTCACATTGGACATTCTTTTTCGCCAGGCGTTGAATAGGAAACGTTGCAGAACATATGTGAAAGGACGGGTCGACAATGGAAAATCCGAGCGCATTCCCGATGGGGGAGCCGAACGACGGTTTCGCGCAGTACTTTGTGGGGCAGAGCTACCTTGCGCCGGTGCTTGAGTCTCCGGAAATCGCCATCCATAACGTGACGTTCGAACCGGGTTGCTGCAACAATTGGCATATCCATCATAATGCGGCACAGGTGCTCATCGCGGTCGGTGGCCGCGGTTACTACCAGATTGAGGGGCAGGAGCCGAAGGAGCTCAAGGCCGGTCAGGCCGTCTGCATCCCCGCCGACACGAAGCACTGGCATGGCGCCGCTCCAGGTGAGTCGTTCTCGCATCTCGCCTTCATGGTCCCTGCAGGCGATCCGGCGTCCATGAGCAACGAATGGCTTGAGCCGGTGGATGCCGAAGCCTACGGCAAACTTGCCTGAGGTCTGTTGCCTACATGGAGGGCCATCCCGCAAAGTGAACCGCACCCCGATTGTTGGACTGAAGAAATTCAGATTCAATGATCGGAGGTGCGGTTCTTTCGTATGCGCGAGGATCGAAGGAAACACTACGACGACGGGTTCCGGCGCGAGGCACTGG
>NZ_JBKESZ010000004.1:0-206159 GCF_056355775.1 Bifidobacterium sp. LH_743
CGACGCCAGATACGACTCGAGGGACGCACCCCGGAGGAGTTCCGGGGCATGTCCCTCGCGGTCTAGGGCTGTATCCTAATTAACAGCGTCCAACAATCGGGGCGCAGTTCAAAGCGGGATGGCCCTTTTATTGTTCAGGGCGATAACGGTTTGAGGCCTTGCGGCGGGTGCTTGCATACAAGGAAATCCACAAACAGATTGTACAAGTAGCTTGTATAAGTGCTATGGTGGCCAGCTGGAGGCAATCGAAATGGATGCGAAAGACGAATATTCGACATCGGATGTCGCCATGGAATTGGCGATTGCAGTCAGCAGACTGCAGGCTCGGATGAGGTATGAGGCCGGCATCGCGGAACGGGGCATCACGGCGTCGCAGCTTGCCATGCTGAAACGGCTGGACACTGAAGGGGAGCTGTCGGTATCGACCTTGGCCGCATACGAACATGTATCGCAGCAGGCCATCACCCAGCGTCTTGAATTGCTGAGACCCACGGGGTACGTCGTGCAGCATGCCGATCCGAATGACCGTCGCCGTCGGTTGATCGGGCTGACCGATGAGGGTCATGCGCTGCTGGACCATATAGCCGCCAGCCAAACGACCTGGCTGTCTCATGCCATCGAGCGTTCATTGGATGACGCTGAGCGCGGGGCGCTCGCCGCTGCGACCGCATTGATGGAGCGCATCGCGTCTATGGAGTCGCTGCCGGAAGAAGATGACGCGCGATGAAGACGGCTGATGAGACAAAAGAGGCTCCCGCATTCTCCGGAATCTTCATCATGGCGATGATATTCGGAGTCGGGCTCAACCCGGTCAACAGCACGCTCATCTCGACGGCTCTCGCGCCGATTTCACACGATTTGCGAATCGATGCAGGACAGGCGACCCTGCTGATATCGGCACTGTACCTGACATGCGCCATCGCGCAGCCGACGGCTGGCAAGCTTTCCGAAATCATCGGTCCGCGCTCGGTGTTCATGGCAGGTGCGGTATTGGTCATGATCGGAGGGCTGATTGGCGGTTTCGCTCCGAATCTCGGCGTGCTGCTGACTTCGCGTGTGCTCATCGGCGCGGGAACGTCCTGCGGCTATCCTGCCGCCATGTTGCTGGTGCGAAGACGCGCCGATCGCATGGGATTGGCGGAACCGCCTTCCCTGGTCCTTTCCATACTCGCCATGGTGGGTTTGGTCCTTATCGCTGTCGGTCCGCCGTTGGGTGGCCTGCTGGTCACCTTCCTGGGATGGCGTTCCACCTTCCTCGTCAACGTACTGGTCGGCATTATCACTATTGTGTTGGGATTGGCAAGCATCGAACCCGATCCAAAGCGGGGGCGTCGTATGACCGTGTCCTTCTTCGCCTCGCATCTTGATGTCGTGGGCCTGCTGCTGTTCTCCGCAGCAATCAGCGCGCTACTGGTCTTTCTTATGAGTCTGCCAAGACCCGATACGATGTCCGGCTGCATCACCGTCATCGCTTTGATTGCTTTCATCATGTGGGAATCGCATGCGACGACGCCTTTCGTCGATGTGCGCTCGCTTGCATCGGATAGCGCGATGACATTGAATTTTCTGCGCGCGATGCTCACCATGCTTGGCGCTTATGTGGTCATGTACGCCCTGCCCCAGTGGTTGGAGGATGCCTGCCATATGAACGCAGGCATTTCAGGCATGTTCATCATTCCGATGGGCGTGGTGGCGACGGTGGCTTCGCTGTCCATCGCGAAGACGCCGAAAGTGCGGCTGCCGTTGATCGTATGCTGCTTGGCGATGATTGCGGTGGGCGCGTTATTGGCTTGCGCATCATCCACTGGCATGGTCGTATTGCCGTTGGCCGCCTCCGCGGTCGCGGGATTGGTGCTGGGACTGAGCATGTCGACCAGCCAGACCGTCCTGTACCGCAGGGCAATCGCCGAACACATCGGTACGGTATCCGGCCTGCTGCGCACGTTCATATACATCGGTTCCATCGGCGCGTCCTCGGTGAGCGGCATGTTCTTTGGGAAAACGGTTACGGATGGCGGGCTGCACGGCATTGGCGTCACGGTCGCGATTCTGGGCGTTGTCGCATTGCTGGCGACGACCATGGATCGTACGTTGCGATAGCGCGATGTGTCTGTCCGCATCGTGAATGATGATGCGGACAGACACATGCGGCGGATATACTGGGCTACGGTGATGGAACTCGCCTGAAGCCCTTACGGGTTTCGAACCGCAATTCCGCTGATGGTTCCTATGGCATGGGGTGTGCTGTACCCTATGGCATTCAGCGGTTGCGGCAATGCCGTCCGTTTGTGTCTGCCATGTGGTGCGTCGCCTCGTTGAAAAGAGGATGCATGGCACGACAACATATCATTCGGCTTGACCTTGTATGCGTGGTGTTTCTCGGCGGATGCGTCGGCACCGCATTGCGCTACGCCTGTTCGAATATTCCCGATTACGGTGCGTTCCACATAGGTACATTCGCGGCGAATATGGTCGCCTGCTTTGTATATGCGACGCTTTCGGCATGGCTGGGAGAAACCCGCAGGGTCGCAGGACGGGCGAAGGAATATGTGAACCGGGGATTCGGCATGGGCATGTGCGGAGGTCTGTCCACCATGTCCACCCTCGCCTTGGAGGAATTCGTTATGCTGCATGGCGGCAGAACCTTGGATTGCGCGGCATACTGCTGCGCGACCTTCATCGTCGGATGTGCGCTGGCATATGCCGGGGCGCTTGTTGGTTCGCGTGTCGCCGATTCGGAACGAGATGACAGGCGCGATGCGTCGGATGGTGAGGTGGACCGATGAACGTGATCATCACCATATCGGTATGCCTTTTCGGCGGTCTCGGCGCCGCCGTCCGATACATCTGCGATTCCTGCATCAAGGCCCATTGGCATAGGGCCTTCCCTTTGTCGACATTCGTCATCAATGTTGTGGCCGGTTTTCTGGCAGGCGTGGTCGCGGGATTGTACGCGCGTCGGTCCATGCCAGATTCCACGCATGTTTTGCTGGCGACCGGCTTTCTTGGCGGATTCTCCACATTTTCGACCATGATGAATGAATCCGTGACGTTGGTGCGTGGCAGCCGGTTCGCCGTGTTCGTGGGATACATGCTCACATCGGTTGCGGTTCCCGTGGCTGCCGCGGCGTTGGGATATGCCATCGTCTGAGATTGGGGAGTGACATGAATCATGGCATCCGCCTTGTCATGGCTTGATCGATCGCTGTTCGAATCGTTCGATATGGCATGGATTCTCGTGGGAAATTAGGGAAAAACTATTGTCTTTTCCTTGTTCCATCGATACATTGGTGGCTGGCCCATCCAAGCAATATCGAAAGGACCCACCATGACGCAACGGGACACGTCGACCAAGTCGAAGCACCTGGATGTTCCCGATCTCATCATGATCGGAGTGTTCACCGCCTTGTATTTCGTGCTGGTCGCCGTGGCCACGCTGTTCAGCTCCGTCGTCCTGATGGGGTTCGGCATGATCCTTCTTCCCGCGGTCGCCGCGTTGATCTGTGGTTGCGTATACATGCTCATGGTCGCCCGGATCGGGAAATTCGGCGCGATCAGCGTGATGGGCATCGTTGTCGGACTGTTCCTGTTCGTGTCCGGGCACTTCATTCTCTCCCTTGCTGCGAGCGTCGTGTTTCCTGTCATCGCCGATGCCATAGCGCGTGTCGGGGAGTATCGGAACAAAGCAGGCATCCTGGCAAGCTATGTCGTGTTCTGCTACAGCCTCACCGGTCCGATTCTGCCATTGTGGTTCATGAAGGATGCGTATGTGGCCAATCTGCAGGCACGTGGCAAGGACGTGTCCTATATCGATGGTGTTTTCGCGCATGTAAATACCGGTACGTTTGTCATCGCCATGGCGGCGATACTCGTATGCGCGTTGCTTGGAGGCTGGTTCGGACAGCGTATGCTGAAGAAGCATTTCGCGAAAGCCGGCATCATCTGATGGCCTTGGATCCAAGAACCAAATTGTACTTGGTGGCGTTGGCCAATCTGCTGCTGTTCTTCCACGTCGACGTGGCAGTGGAGGCTCTTACGATGCTGCTGCTCTTGCTGCCATTGGCCATTGCGGGAAGACGTACGGTCGCGGCGCGTTCCGGATGCATCTATCTTTTGCTGTTGGCGGGAACGTGGGCATCAACGCTCGATGATGGCGGCGGCTGGTTGCATATGCTTGGATTGCTGTGCGTCGGAATCCGGATGATGATGCCTTGTCTGGTCGCCGGCATATACGCATTCGCCACGACCACGGCCAGCCAATTCGTATGTGCCTTACGACGTATGCGCATTCCGGAGTCGATTGTGATCCCGTGCGTCGTGTGCATCCGTTTTTTCCCGACGATTTATGACGATTACCACCAGATTCGAGACGCGATGGCGTTGCGCGGCATTGCACAGGGATCGTTTGCCTTGCTCCGTCATCCGGCGCAATCGTTGGAATACATCCTTATGCCGTTGCTGATGAACGCCACGGGCGTTGCTCAGGATTTGTCTGTCGCCGCACTGACCAAAGGAATCGGCATCAGTGGGCCGCATACGTGTCATACCGAAATCCGCATGCATTGGGTTGACTGGGTGTGGATGCTCATCTGCACGGTTCCTCTGGCATTGGGCATTGGAGGTGTGTGGTGAGCATCGGAAACGAGATGGAGCGTGCGGTCGCATGGACACGACGGTGCTCGTTCGCATACCGTGCAGACGAAGCCGACGAGGCCGACGCGTTAAGTGATGTCAGTTGCACCATATCGCGTGGCGAAATCGTCATATTATGCGGGCAAAGCGGCTGTGGAAAAACCACGTACACGCGTCTGCTCAATGGTCTGATACCTGGTTTCCACTCCGGTGATCTGCGGGGTTCCCACGTGACCTGTGGAATCCAAGCGGGATCGGCTCCTGTGGAAAGTTATGTGGGCCGGGTCGGCAGCGTGTTCCAGAATCCGAAAACCCAGTACTTCAATGCTGATTCCACCGACGAATTGGCATTCCCCTGTGAGAATGTGGGCATGCCTCCGGCGCGGATTCGGCAACGCGTGCATGATGTCGCCGAACGGTTCCATGTCAGGCATCTACTGGGTCGCCGGATCATGTCGCTTTCAGGTGGCCAGAAGCAGCAACTTGCCGTGGCAGCGTCGACCATGCTGACCCCCAGCCTGATCGTCATGGATGAGCCGACAAGCAATCTGGATATGCCGGCGATTCGTCGGTTGCATGACATGATCGCTGGATTGAAGGCCGATGGAATGACCATCGTCATCGCCGAACATCGTCTTGCATGGTGTGCGGATCTGGTCGACCGTTTCATAGTGTTCAACCACGGTGCGATTCATGGCGAATACAAGGCATCCGATTTCCGGGCGTTGCCCGAACAACGTGTTGCGGAATTGGGATTGCGCGCTCTCGATGACGAACCATACAAACTTGCTGTGCGTCGAAAGCTGTTGCATGTCGACGCTGCATCCAACAAGGATGGAAGGCAAACCGTCATTGGTGTGCGCGGTCTGAACGTGGGTCATGAGGAACGGGGATTCCTGGGTCGTAAGACTCCCGTGTTCGTACGGGGCATTCCCGATTTCGACATTCATGAGGGTGAGATTCTCGGCCTTATGGGACCGAACGGAGCCGGCAAAAGCACTTTGGCGCGTACGTTATGCGGACTCGCCTCTCCATTGGGCGGCATGGTGTTGCTGGACGGAATGAAAGTCGGACGCAATGCCTTGACCCGTTCCGGGTTCCTTGTCATGCAAGACGTCAATTACCAGCTGTTCTCCGACAGTGTTCGCGAGGAGGCGTTGCTGGGACTTGATGGAATGGACGCCGAAGTGCGTGACCGATGCGATGCGGTGCTGCGGGACCTTGACTTATTGGATTGCGCACGGCGACATCCGATGAGCCTGTCCGGCGGGCAGAAGCAGAGACTGGCCATCGCCTGCGCGCTGATGAGCGACAAGCGGTTCATCGTTCTGGACGAGCCTACCAGCGGGCTGGACCGGCTGCACATGACCCAAGTCGGCGGGCTCCTGCGCAAGCTTGCCGACAACGGCAAGGCGGTACTGGTCGTGACGCATGATTACGAGCTTGCCGCCCAGTGGTGCGACGGCATCATAACGCTGGAGAACGAAACCTATGACGAACCTGAAGGAGAGGAACATCCGGCATGAATTTCAATGTGAACGAGTGGCTGGGGGACTGGGTCAGCTTCGAACATCTGATTGACAGTCGTGATCCGAACTTGGAACAGGCTTGGAAGGATTCCACGAAAGCCATGCGTTCCAAACCGTTGTTCGCAATCATGATGCTTGGCGATGCGCGACGCTTCTGGTCGAAGGCATGCAGGACCTCGGGCAAGGAGCGGCGGGACGGCATCGGTGGATGGCATATCGATCGGCTGCCGGCGAACGGCGACGATGAAGGTGCGGCAGATTTCCGCCTGACCTGGTTGGACGAAGAACGCAAGCCTATCGCAACGCACGAATATCGTCTCAATCACGTACATGATAAGGGGCTGGAAGGCAAGCCCTGCTATGTGTTCCATGCGATTGATGCCGGCGCTTCCGATCCATTCGCCGTGCTTGTCGCGATGAATCCCATGCCCGAACGCTCTGCGCTCAGACATGGGGGACTGCTTAGCCACCTTCATTTTCAGTATGCCTCCGATGAAAACAAGCTCATCAAAGGCAGGGGGAAGCAAGCCGTATTGCGCCGTCGCATGTGGTATCCCACGATGTGTGCCGGCGAAGGAGCGCTGATCGATCAATGCAACATCGTGCGCGCGCTTCATCATCTTCCGGCATGGAAGGAACTGCCCATCCCACCATCGGATTGACCTTGGACGGCGAGGCGGGACGGCGGTCGCGTCTCGCCCGAAGTCATAGGTAACGCCCTGTGACGCTTTCCGGACATACGGCGACCTGTGAGGGGGATCCCGCGCATACCACGCGTCCGCCCGCGTCTCCGCCGCCCGGTCCCATGTCAACCACATAATCCGCGTTCGCGATCACATCCAGATCATGTTCGATGACGATTACCGTGGCGCCACTCGCCACAAGCTCATCGAACACGCGCAGCAACACCCGGACGTCAAGTGGGTGCAGGCCGATCGTCGGCTCGTCGAACACGAACACCGCATCATGCTGCTTCCGCCCCATCTCGCTGGCCAATTTCAGACGTTGGGCCTCCCCGCCGGAAAGCGCCGGCGTCGGCTCTCCCAAGGCAAGATAGCCCAGACCCAGCTCATGCAACGTGGCAAGTTTCGTCCGAATCGATTTGATGCCGCTCAATACGGGCATGGCATCATCGACGGTCATCGCCATCAACTGCGGCATCGAATATGCTGTTCCGTCCGCGCAGGGGAGCGTCAGGTCAGCAACCATATCGGAATACCGCGAGCCATGGCATGCCGGACATTCGATATCGACATCGGGCAGGAACTGCACGTCAAGGGAGATCGAGCCTGTACCATCACATGTCGCGCAACGCAGTTTGCCAGTGTTGTAGGAGAATGCCCCCGCCTTCATGCCGACGGCCCGCGCGGCATCGGTTTTCGCGAATGCGCGACGAAGATCGTCATGGACACCGCAATAGGTCGCGACGGTGGAACGCACATTCGCGCCAATGGGCGTGGCATCGATCAGATTCGCCTTCGCCACGCCATCCGCTTCGAAGACACGTATCTGCGAAGGACCCGCTGAGCCATCAATCCGCGAGCATAGGGCGGGCATCAGCAGCTCCAATACCATCGTGGTCTTGCCGGAACCGGAAACCCCTGTCACGACGGTCAGCCGTCCCCGGGGAATGTCGATCGACAACGGTCCGACGGTATGCAACCGGCCCGTCTCCATATGAATGCGTCCCGCGGAGAACATCTCACGGTCGCCGGTCGTCCCGCGCACACGGTCATGGACGTTGCCTCCATGAGCAAGAAACGGCGCTATGCGAGATCCGGTCGTGCCGATCACCTGCCGTACCGTTCCCTGCACGATCACGCGACCGCCTTTCGCGCCGGCGTTCGGTCCCATTTCGATCAGATGGTCGGTTTCGGCCAGCACGCGGGTGTCATGGTCGACCACCACCACCGAATTGCCGTCATCCACCAGATCGCGCATCACGCCAAGCAGCCCGTCGACATTCGCGGGATGTAGGCCAATCGAAGGTTCGTCCAGCACGTACAGCACGCCGGTGGTGCGATTACGCACGGCGCGGGCAAGCTGCACGCGTTGGCGCTCGCCGGTGGACAGGGTCGCCCCGGCGCGGTCCAGCGACAGATATCCGAGCCCAAGCTCCAGCAAACGCCGTGACGTGTCAAGGAACGAATCGCAGATGTTGCCGGCCATGGACCGCATATGAGGTTCCAACGATTCCGGCACGGACCGTACCCAGGAGACGAGTGAGCTCAATGGCATCGCGGTTGCTTGGGCCAGATTGATGCCCTTGATCCGTGGCTGCCGGGCACGTTCGGAGAGTCTGGTTCCGCCGCAATCGCCGCAGGGGCGTTCCTTGAGGAACCTCGCCACGCGTTTCAGTCCTTTTTCGTCCTTGGCTTTGGCCAGTGCGTTCTCCACGGTGTACACGGCGTTGTAGTACGTGAAATCGAGTTCGGCGAAATCGTCGCCTTTCTTCGGTTTGTACAGGATGTGTTTCTTGACGGCGGGGCCGTTGAAGACGATGTCGCGTTCTTTGTCGGTGAGCTGGTTGAACGGCACATTGGTGCGCACCCCCATGGCTCCGCACACCTGTTTCATCAGATCCCACATCAGCGATCCCCAAGGCAGCACGGCCCCATCATCTATGCTTTTCGATTCGTCCGGCACCAGCGATGCGCGATCGACGTCGCGCACTATGCCGGTACCTGAGCAGGTCGGGCATGCACCGGCGGAATTGAAAGCAAGGTCCTCCGCGGACGGCGGATGCATTAGTTCACCGCAATTCGTGCAATGCATCGGCAGTTCTGCGGCGACATCCATCGTCGGCTTGTTGCGGAATCCGCAATGGCCGCACACATGCTCGCCGACGCGGGAGAACAGCAGACGCAGGCTGTTGAGCAGCTCGCTCATCGTGCCGAACGTGGAGCGGACGCCGGGCACTGACGGGCGTTGGTGCAGCGCCAATGCCGCCGGAACATGCCTCACCTCGTCGACGGTCGCGCGGCTTGCCTGCGTCATGCGTCTTCTCGTATAGGTCGACAGTGCCTCAAGATAGCGTCGCGACCCTTCCGCGTACAGTACGCCTAGCGCAAGAGAGCTTTTCCCCGAGCCTGAGACTCCGGCCACTCCGACCAGACGGTTCAGCGGTATGTCGATGTCGATGTCCTTGAGATTGTGCACGCGGGCTCCGCGCACTTCGATGCATGACGGCGAGGGCCGATGTTCTTGCGTTCCAGATAAGAAGACGGGTGAGGATGATTCCATGCCTGCAATTCTATGCTGGCCATATGGCTATTACATATACTGACGAGAAGAAATTCACCAAGGAGCAGACCCAGCGCCTGTTCCTTTCGGTCGGTTGGGTGTCCGGCCAATACCCCGAACGTTTGCATAAGGCGTTGATGGGGTCGTCCACTGTGTTCAGCGCGTGGGACGGCGATCGTCTGGTGGGTCTGGTGCGTGTGCTCGACGACACGGAGATGGTGGCGTACATGCATTATGTGCTGGTCGACCCCGAATACCAAGGGCATGGCATCGCCGGCCACCTTGTCGGCATGGTCAAGCAACGTTATCGCGATTACCTGTATATCGAGGTCATGCCTGAGGAAAGCAAGAACGCGTCATTCTACCAGAAGCATGGATTCCATATCATGGAGGATGGCGTCGCCATGCAGATATGCAATCCGGGGGAGCGGCGCTGATAGGGCAGGCGTTAGCGCCGACGTGATTCCATAGGACAAGTGATGGAATCACGATTGTCCGGATGAACTCCGTCACCTGTCCCGATCGCGCCGGTGCCGAGCTGTCAGATTTTGAATGAACGGTGGATGAACCCGTATACGGTATCCCAGTAAAGCTTTGGATTCACGGCGGAGCTTTCCATATGTCCGGCGTCTGGAATCAGTAGCCGTTCGCGGTCGATGCTGGCGCAGGCGTTGTAGTTCATGTCCAGGAAACGTGGGCTGACCATGAGGTCCTTCCCTCCGTGGATGAACAGCATCGGAATGACCGCATGCCGCAATGACGGTATGCAGGACGCCTCGGTGAAATCATAGCCGGCACGGCGCTTGCAGATCAGACCCGCCGCGTCCACGCATGCCGCGGCGAGAAGCTTCGGCATGTGGAACATGCCCCGCGCGCTGTCGATGAATTCCATGCGGGCGGAAGTGTATCCGCTTTCGGCGATCGCTGCAACGACATTGCGCGGCAGTCTCGGATCGCCGGCCGTCATCATCACGGTCGTGGCGCCCATGGATCCTCCGGACAGTAGGATGCGTGCCTGACCGTCGCTCTCCACGATCAGGCGTATCCAGTCGAGCAGATCGTTGTGCTCCAGCCATCCCATGCCTACATATCGTCCCTCGCTCAAATCCTGTGCCCGCTGGGAGGGGACGAGGGCGGTGAATCCCAAGCGGGCGTACCGATGCGCCCATTTGGCCTGTTCATCGGGAGCTCCGGTATAGCCGTGCACGCAGATGGCGTATAGGTGCGGCGTCGGGTCTATACGATCCGGATCGAACAGCCAGCCATGCAGTCTGAGCCCATCATGGCTGGTGATGGATACCGGCTGCTGTGTCTCGGAGAACCATTGTCCGGCCTCTCTGGCCTCGCCTTGATCCATCTTCTCCTTTCGGTCCGGAGCGATTAACGCCTGGTGGAAGATGGAATGCTTCCATTGCGTGTCGATGGCGAAGCGGAACAGCATGTCCGCCGTCGCGGTGAACAGTCCCGTCGCGGCGACGGTCGTGATGCCGGCCGCAAGCTGGACATTGCGTATGAGTTTGGAACGGTCATGCATCGTCGCCATTTTCTCGATTCCTTACCACTGGTTGGTGTTGCCTGAATATGATTGTACGTGCCTCAACGCGTGTCCGCCGTCGTGCGCGCTCCATGGTTTTGGGCATCGTGGAATGTCGTGGCGTGCGGTATACTGAAGAACTGTTGTCTTGGCGAGGGAGGCTTATGCCTCCGTTATCGACTTGGCGTGTGGTGGAGACTCCTGGGTTTCCGTGCGGCCCGTCGATGCGCTGAAACATGGAAACGATTTACAAGGAGATATTGATTATGGCTACCACCATCACTCTTGAAGGCGCCGCCCGCACTGAGTTCGGCAAGGGCGCTGCCCGCCGTCTGCGCGTCGCCAACCTCATCCCGGCCACCGTGTACGCCGGCGGCGAGGACCCGGTCTTCGTGCAGCTGCCGATGAAGGAGACCACCCTGTCCCTGCGCCACACCAACGCCTTGTTCACCATCAAGTATGGTGACGAGACCAAGATGGCCGTCGTCAAGGACGTTCAGCGCAACCCGGTGAAGCGCATCGTCGAGCATGTCGATTTCTACGAGGTCAAGGCCGGCGAGAAGATCGACGTCGAGGTGCCGGTGTTCGTCGAAGGTACCCCGAAGGGCGCCGCTGTCGCGTTCGTCGACATTCAGGAGCTCAAGGTCCGCGCCGATGTGGCCAACCTGCCGGAGAAGATCGTGGTCAACGTCGATGGTCTGACCGATGGTTCCAAGGTCTTCGCCAAGGATGTCGTTCTGCCGGAAGGCGTCGTGCTCGACATTGAGGATCCGGAAGAGTCCGTCGTCACCGTCGAGATTCCGGAAGACACCGTTCCGGAGACCCCGGCTGCCGATGACACTGCCGCCGCTCCGGCTGCCGACGCTCCGGCTGCCGACGCTCAGTGAGTCCGGTTTTCCCGATTCAGGTCTGATTCCGACGCGTGGAGCGTCGGCACCGCAAGGTCCATGCGTGTTTGTGAAAATACGCATGGACCTTTGCGTTTCCCTGTGGCTCCTCGTTATCTCATATCGCGAACGCCGGTTATCGAAAGCGTTTATGGTGTGAGAAAGTACATACCAGAACCCGGCGCCACAAGCGCCGGAAACCAATAACCGCTGGCCGCCTTCGGACGGCTGATGCAACTAGAAGAAGTAAAGAATGACTGAACAGAATCATCACGATCCGGCGGAGCTTGACAAGCTCGCCGAGAAGTTCACCGTGCTCCCGAACGACAACCCGGCATCCGACGCCAAGCGTGCCGAACTCATCGACAAGCCGGCCTTCGGTCAGGTCTTCTCCGACAACATGGCCCACATGACTTGGACCAAGGGCGAAGGCTGGTCTGACCGTCGCATCGAGCCGTACGCGCCGTTGAAGATGGACCCGGGCGCATCTGTTCTGCATTACGCCCAGGAATGCTTCGAAGGTCTGAAGGCCTACCGTCACGCCGACGGCTCCACCTGGCTGTTCCGTCCGGACGCGAACGCCGAGCGTTTCCAGAACTCCGCCAAGCGACTGTACCTGCCGGAACTGCCGATCGACGACTTCATCGGCTCCGTCGCGGCGCTGGTCAAGCGTGATGTGAACTGGGTCCCGTCCCGCCGTGAATACACCCTGTACATGCGTCCGTTCATGTTCGCCTCCGAACCGTTCCTGGGTGTGCGCGCGCCGCAGGAAGTGGACTACTGCGTGATCGCCTCCCCGTCCGGCCCGTACTTCCCGGGCGGCGTGAAGCCGGTCAACATCTGGGTTGAGGACAAGTGGTTCCGCACAGGCCCCGGCGGCACCGGCTTCGCCAAGTGCGGCGGCAACTATGCGGCCTCCCTGCTCGGTGAGTACACCGGCATCGACCACGGCTGCCAGCAGGTCTGCTTCGTCGACGCCGCCACCAAGACCTATCTGGAGGAGCTTGGCGGTATGAACATGATGGTCGTGCACAAGGACGGCCACGTGGAGACCCCGTCCCTGACCGGCAACATTCTGCCGGGCGTGACCCGTCGCTCCCTGATTCAGCTCATCCAGGACAACGGCCACGATGTGGTCGAGACCATGATTGCTCTGGACCAGCTGCTCGAGGACATCAAGTCCGGTGAGGTCACCGAGGTGTTCGCCTGCGGTACCGCCGCCATCATCACCCCGATTGGCCGCTTCAAGTCCGAGAAGTTCGATGTGACCGTTGCCGACGGCGGCTCCGGCGAGTTCACCATGGCACTGCGCAACCAGCTGCTCGGCATCCAGCTCGGCGAAATCGAAGATCCGCACAACTGGATGTGGAAGGTCTGCTGATTCTCCGATCGACTGTCCGCGATGACGGATAGTGACATATACCGCTGAAGGGCGGGATATGCGTTATGCAACATGCTCCGGTCTTTTGCCGGGCTCTTATGGTGCATGGCTCATATCCTGCCCTTTGGCTTTCTTGTTGCGGGTATCGTTCCCCATTGTGCTATTTTTGACTGTTGTTCGGAAAAGAAGCATGCGGGGGAAAAGGGGAGCGGAACATGGAAATCGCGTTGGAAAGCAACGGCTTTTTCATGGGCATCGAATATCTGGCAACATTCTGTTGCGGTATGGTTGGCGGACTTGCCGCAGTACGCAAAGGTTACGATGTCTTCGCGATTCTCGTCACCACTTGGCTCACCGCATTGGGCGGCGGCATCATCCGTGACGTGCTGCTCGGCGCGCTCCCTCCCGCCGGCGTCTCCGACAAAGGACTGGTCGTCACGGCCTTGCTTGCCGCCGTAGCCGTTGCGGTCATCCATCCTGAAATCAACAGGCTCAAATGGTCCATGCTGTCTCTGGACGCGTTGGCTCTGGGGCTTTATGCGGTTAATGGCACGTCCAAGGCCATGATGTACCACATGTCCGGCACCACGGCGGTGTTTCTTGGCATGTTCACCGCATTGGGAGGCGGCCTCATCCGTGACATGCTCATCAACGAGGTGCCCATGGTGATTCGGGACAGGCACTGGTATGCGGTACCTTCGGCCGTCGGTTGCGTGCTGACGGTGCTGGTATGCAAGGGAGTGAACTTGGGAGTGGTCAGTTTCGCCGCCGAAGTGGTGCTGGATGTGCTGATTGTGGCGCTGATGGTGGGCATGCGACTGATATCCGTGATTTTCGACATCCAATTGCCGGGCGCATTGGTCAGGCACAATACCTATCTGCCGAGTGAATCCAAATATCTCAAACGTCCGGTCATCCATCCCGATAAGGACGATGACGATGTCGACCGCGATGGCCGTCAGTAACGGAGCATGAAAAGGAAGAAGCCCCGCAGGAAAACCTGCGGGGCTTCTTTTATGCTGTGAGTTGTGAAAACTCAGAGAGCGTTGATGGCCACGGCGAGACCGGACTTACGGTTGGCAGCCTGGTTCTTGTGGATCACGCCAGCGCCGGCGGCCTTGTCGAGCTTCTGGGCTGCGACCTTGTAGGCGGCTTCGGCGGCGGACTTATCGCCAGCGGCGATGGCTTCGCGGGTGGCGCGAACGGCAGTCTTCAGGCTGGACTTCACGGCCACGTTACGCTTGTGCGCCTTCTCGTTGGTGAGAACGCGCTTCTTCTGCGACTTGATGTTTGCCACTATTTCTCCAAACGACGTTTGCTATAAGGACATACAAACGATGATGATAACATGGCACGCGGATAAATCGCCAATGCATACAGGAGTGTCGTGTAGGGACATGCCGACACTACCGGTTAGAATCGTGTGCGTCGAATATTTCCAGAGGAGGATGGCGTGGGGCAGCAGCATAATCAGCCCGGGTACACCGATCAGTCGTTGATCCGCAATTTTTGCATCATCGCGCATATCGATCACGGCAAGTCGACGGTGGCGGACCGTATCCTGCAGCTGAGCGGCATCGTGCCGGAACGAGAGATGCGCGACCGTTTCCTCGACCGCATGGACATCGAACAGGAGCGCGGCATCACCATCAAATCGCAGGCGGTGCGTGTGCCATGGACTGTCGATGGTACCGAATATACGCTTGGTATGATCGACACTCCCGGCCATGTGGATTTCACATATGAGGTGTCTCGTGCGCTGGCTGCCTGCGAGGGCGCGGTGCTGCTTGTGGACGCGACACAGGGCATCGAGGCGCAGACCCTGTCGAACCTGTATATGGCCATCGACCATGATCTGGCCATCATCCCAGTGCTGAACAAAATCGATCTGCCGAGCGCTGAACCTGATAAGCACGCCGAAGAGATCGCTGGCCTGATTGGCTGCGACCCATCCGACGTGCTGCGTGTCTCCGGCAAGACCGGCGAAGGCGTCGCCGAGCTGCTCGACCGCATCGTCGCGGAGGTCCCCGCGCCGAAGGGCAATCCGGATGCTCCTGCCCGCGCGCTGATCTTCGATTCCGTCTACGACTCCTATCGTGGCATCGTCACCTACATCCGTATGGTCGATGGCGAGCTGAAATCCCGTGAGAAGATGCACATGATGGGCATCGGCATGACCCATGATCCCATCGAAATTGGTGTCATCAGTCCGGACATGACGCCGACCAAGGCGCTTGGCGCGGGCGAGGTCGGTTATGTGATCACCGGCGCGAAGGACGTCAGCCAATCCAAGGTGGGCGACACCATCACCTCCGCAATCAACCCTGCAACCGAGCCGCTCGACGGCTACCGCGACCCCCAGCCGATGGTGTATGCCGGCCTGTTCCCGATTGACAACGCGCAATATCCGGAATTGCGTGAGGCCCTCGACAAGCTCAAGCTCAACGACGCGGCTCTGATTTACGAGCCGGAGACCTCCGTGGCGTTGGGATTCGGCTTCCGCTGTGGATTCCTTGGTCTGCTGCACATGGAGATCGTCACCGAACGGTTGGACCGTGAATTCGGACTCGACCTGATCTCCACCGCCCCGAATGTGCCGTACGAGGTCACCTCGGAGGACAATTCCGTGCATCGCGTTACCAATCCGAGCGAATTCCCCGAAGGCAAGATCAAGAAGATCGTCGAGCCGATGGTGGCCGCCGACATCATCACGCCGAAGGAGTTCATCGGCCCGGTGATGGATCTGTGCCAAGACCATCGCGGACAGATGGGCACCATGGAATACATCTCCACCGAGCGTGTGGAGATGCACTACCGCATTCCGCTGGCGGAGGTCGTATTCGACTTCTTCGACCAGCTCAAGAGCCGCACCAAAGGTTACGCCTCGCTCGACTACCATGAGGACGGCGAGCAGGCTGCTGATCTGGTGAAGGTGGATATTCTCATCCAAGGCGAGAAAGTCGATGCGTTCAGCGCCATCGTGCACCGCGACAAGGCATACAGCTACGGCGTGATGATGACGAAGAAGCTGCGCGAGCTCATCCCACGCCAGCAGTTCGAGATTCCCATCCAAGCCGCCATTGGTTCACGCATCATCGCACGAGAAAACATCCGCGCCCTGCGCAAGGACGTGCTCGCCAAGTGCTATGGCGGTGACATCTCCCGTAAGCGCAAGCTGCTCGAGAAGCAGAAGGCCGGTAAGAAGCGCATGAAGATGCTCGGCCATGTGGAAGTGCCGCAGGAGGCTTTCATTGCGGCTCTGTCCACTGGCGAGGCGGGCAACGACCGTGACACCAAGGACAAGATCCGCGCCGCGCAGAAGTCCGAAGGCTGAGTCCGCCCGTGACGTTCGAGGTTTACATCCATGTCCCGTTCTGTCTACGTCGCTGCGGGTATTGCGATTTCAATACCTATACGGCTTCGGATATGGGCGAGGGAGTGTCCCGGGGCCATTACGCGAGCATGGTGATTCGCGAAATGGCAATCGTCCGTGATTGGCAGACGGAACACGGCGTATCGGAACCGAACGCGTCCACCGTCTTCTTTGGTGGCGGCACTCCGACCACGCTCAAGGCATGCGATTTGGTGTCCATGCTGGATGCGGTGCGCAATACATGGGGCATTGCGGATGATGCGGAAATCACCACCGAAGCGAATCCTGATACGGTGGATGCCGACTATGTGAAGGAACTTGCTGATGGTGGTTTCAACCGTATTTCCTTCGGCATGCAGTCCGCGGTGCCGCATGTGCTTGAAACGCTCGACCGTACGCATACTCCGGCGAATGTCGCCGCTGGTGTTGCCGCGGCCGACGCGGCGGGCATGCGTTCCAGCGTCGATCTGATTTACGGCGCGCCGGGGGAAAGCCTTGACGATTGGCGCACCTCCGTGCGCACGGCCATCGATCTGGGTGTCAACCATATCTCCGCATATGCGCTCACCGTGGCGCCAAATACGAAAATGGGACGGCGAATCGCGGCGGGCACGCTTCGAAGGCCGGATGATGACGACGAGGCGAACAAATATGAGATAGCCGATGCGATGTTTTCCGAGGCCGGTCTCGAATGGTACGAAATCAGCAATTGGGCTCGTCCCGGCTACGAATCGCAGCATAATCTCGGTTATTGGAGGAATGTCGATTGGGCCGGTCTCGGACCGGGGGCGCATTCGCACTATAACGCCCATGGCGGCGTGTGTGGAATTCGTTCCTGGGACATCGCGCATCCGAGGCTTTGGGGGGCTGCCGTCAACGAAGACTCCGTGCCATGGTCCGGGAATGAGGCCATCGATGCCGGAGAGGATGTCGAAGAGACCATCATGCTTGGTCTGCGTCTGCGTGAGGGGCTGGATACCACACGTCTCGAGGGTGTTATTCCGGAAGACGCTTGGCACGGACTCGAGGACGATGGACTGATTACGCGCGATGGAATGCGGGTGGTGCCCACATTGCGCGGCCGGCTGCTCAACGACACCATCATCGAACGACTGTTCTCATTCCTTGATTGAGGAGACGCGCCGTGGTGTTCGGACAGGGAGGAGGACACGCCGGACGGTTCTTTGTGCGACGCAAACGGATATTCGCGAAACATATTGGAATCTAGCCGTTTACACGGAGGAAATATTCCGCGGTGAAGTAGTTGACCATTGACTTTTCCGGGCATTCGTTATATGGACACGTGACAGTGGATGACATATGGGCGCGGTATTCTAAACCACGCATTAAAGAACCGCAAGACTTTTCTTGCCCAAAAACATTGAAGGTGGTTTCGGTGACTTTCCACGCCCCGTTAGATCTGACGATCCATGATTCCCAAGGTATGTATGATCCTGGAGCCGAGCACGACGCTTGCGGTGTGGGTATGGTCACCACCCTCAACAAGCGTCCGGAACGCAAGATCGTCGATGACGCCATCGAGGTGCTGGTCAATCTGAACCACCGTGGTGCCGTGGGCGCCGAGGAGAACACGGGTGATGGTGCCGGCATTCTGATGAGCATGCCGGACGAGTTCATGCGTGCCACCGCCGGTGTCGAATTGCCTGAGGAGGGTCATTACGCCGCGGGCATCGCTTTTCTGGACCGTGACATCGCCACGTCCGGCCAGCAGGAGCAGGCCATCTCCGAAATCGTTCGGGAGGAGGGCCTCGATGTGCTCGCATGGCGCGTCGTGCCCACCAATCCGGATGGACTCGGTCTGCAGGCCCTGGCCAGCATGCCGGCGTTCAAGACACTGATTGTGGCCGATCCGGAAGGCAAGCTCGGAGGCATCGAGCTCGATCGCAAGACGTTCCGCATCCGCAAGCGCGTGGAACATGAAGTGGGCATCTACTTCGCGTCCTTGTCCGCACGCACCATCACCTACAAGGGCATGCTTACCACCATGCAGCTCAAGCCCTTCTTCCTTGACCTGTCGGACGAGCGCATGAAGGCGAAGATTGCCATCGTCCATTCCCGTTTCTCCACCAACACGTTCCCAAGCTGGCCGCTGGCCCAGCCTTTCCGTCTGCTGGCCCACAATGGCGAAATCAACACCATCCAAGGCAACCGCAACTGGCTGTCCGCACGTGAAGGCCGTCTGAGCTCCGAACTGCTTGGTGAGTTCAAGCCGTTGTTGCCGATTACCACTCCGGGCTATTCCGATTCCGGAACCTTCGACGAGTGCCTCGAACTGCTGCATCTCGCAGGTCGTTCCATGCCCCATGCCATCTCCATGATGCTGCCGCCGGCATGGGAGAACAACGATCAGCTCGATCCGGACGTCAAGGCGTTCTACGAATACAACAACACATTGATCGAACCGTGGGATGGTCCGGCGCATATTGTCTTCACCGATGGCACTCAGGTCGGCGCACTGCTCGACCGCAACGGCTTCCGTCCGGGACGCTGGCAGGTCACTGATGACGGCTACGTCGTGCTTGCCTCCGAGACCGGCGTGCTGCCGGAGATCGCCGAGGAGCACATCGTCACCAAAGGACGCTTGGAACCGGGCAAGATGTTCCTCGTCGACACCGATGAGGGACGTATCATTCCGGATGAGGAGATCAAGAAGAGTCTGGCGTCCCAGCATCCGTATCGCCAGTGGGTGGAGGGTAACTCCGTGGAGCTCAGCCAGCTGCCCAAACGAGAGCATGTCAATCATTCCGGTCAGTCCGTGCAGCGAAGGCAGCGTGCCTTCGGCTACACCGAAGAGGATTTGAAGCTGCTGCTTACGCCGATGGCCAATACCGGCAAGGAGCCGTTGGGCTCCATGGGCAACGACACGCCTCTTGCGGCGCTTTCGAAGCACAGTCGCATGCTGTTCGACTACTTCACCCAGAAGTTCGCGCAGGTCACCAACCCGCCGCTCGACTGGGAACGCGAGAAGATTGTGACAAGCCTTGAATCCGCCATCGGCCCGGAGCCGAACCTGCTGGCTGATTCTGAGCTGCATGCCAAGAAGATCCTCATTCCGCTGCCGGTGCTCAATTCCGATGAGATGGCGCAGCTCAAGCGTCTCGACCGCGCCAAGATTCTCGGTGGCTACTACAAGCCGTTCATCGTCAAGGGTCTGTATCAGGTTGCCGGAGGCGGCCAGGCATTGAAGGAACGTCTTGACGAGATCTTCCAGGAAATCGATGAGGCGATTGAGAACGGCGCCAACTTCCTGGTGCTTTCCGACCGTGACTCCAACTATGCGTGGGGTCCGATTCCGTCGCTTCTGCTCACCTCCGCGGTGCAGCACCACCTGTTGCGTCGCCATACGCGTACGCAGATCTCTATGGTGGTCGAGGCCGGAGATGTGCGTGAGATCCATCATGTCGCGCTGCTCATCGCCTACGGCGCCGCCGCGGTGAATCCGTATCTGGCTTTCGAGTCAGTCGAGGACCTGTCCCGTAAGGGCTATCTCAAGGTCGATGCGGAAACCGCCGTGAAGAACCTGACCAATGCGCTGTCTACAGGCGTGCTCAAGATCATGGCCAAGATGGGCGTCTCCACCATCATGAGCTATCGTGGCGCCCAGCTGTTCGAAGCCGTCGGCCTCAACAAGGACGTCATCGACGAGTATTTCACCGGCACCACATCCCGTGTGGGCGGCGTCGGTCTCGACGAGCTCGCCGAGGAAGTCGCCAGCCGCCACCGCGTGGCCTATCCGACCCAGTGGACCGCCCGCCCGCATCGCAACCTGCGCACCGGTGGCGACTACAAGTGGCGTCGTACCGGCGAGGACCATCTCAACGATCCCGAGGCCATCTTCCTGCTGCAGCAGTCCACCCAGCGTGGTGACTACAACCTGTTCAAGAAGTATTCGAACCACATCAACGACACGTCCAACCGTCTGATGACGTTGCGCGGCCTGATGAAGTTCAAGCAGACCCGCAAGCCGATTGACATCTCCGAGGTCGAACCGGCCAGCGAAATCGTCAAACGCTTCTCCACCGGCGCCATGAGCTACGGCTCCATTTCGCAGGAGGCGCACGAGACGCTCGCCATCGCCATGAACAAGCTCGGCGCGCGCTCCAACTCCGGTGAGGGCGGCGAATCCGAGGACCGCATCAACGATCCGCTGCGTTACAGCAAGATCAAGCAGATCGCATCCGCGCGCTTCGGCGTGACCAGCGACTATCTGGTTCATGCCACCGACCTGCAGATCAAACTCGCCCAAGGCGCCAAGCCTGGCGAGGGCGGCCATCTGCCGGGAGCCAAGGTTCCGCCGTGGATCGCCAAGGTGCGTCACGCGACGCCGGGTGTCGAACTGATTTCCCCGCCGCCTCACCACGACATCTACTCGATCGAGGATCTGAAGCAGCTGATCAACGATGCGAAGATGGCCAACCCCAAGGCTCGCATCCACGTCAAACTCGTCTCCGAGTTCGGCGTGGGTACCATCGCTGCAGGTGTGGCCAAGTGCCATGCCGACGTGGTGCTGATCTCCGGCTACGACGGCGGCACCGGCGCGGCTCCGCTCAACGCCATCAAGCATGCCGGCACCCCGTGGGAGATCGGTCTGTCCGAAACCCAGCAGACGCTGGTGCTCAACGGTCTGCGCTCCCGCATCACCGTGCAGTGTGACGGCGAGCTCAAGACCGGTCGTGACGTCGTGATCGCGGCGCTGCTCGGCGCCGAGGAATTCGGCTTCGCCACCGCGGCACTGATCGTGGAAGGCTGCGTTATGATGCGCGCCTGCCAGAAGAACACCTGTCCGCAGGGCATCGCCACGCAGGACCCCGAGCTGCGTGCGCGCTTCAAGGGTAAGCCGGAGCATGTGATCAACTTCTTCATGTTCATCGCGGAGGAAGTTCGCGAACTGCTCGCCCAGCTTGGCTTCCACACGCTGGAGGAAGCCGTAGGCCATGTCGAATGCCTTGATCAGGACGACGCCATCAAGCGTTGGAAGTCCGATGGCATCGACCTGAGCAATGTGCTCATGCAGCCGGGCCCGGTTCCGGGAACGATTCTGCACAAGACGATCGAGCAGAACCATGAGCTCGACAAGGCTCTCGACAACAAGCTCATAGAGCTTGCCCAGCCGGCCCTCGACAAGAAGGAACCCGTGCGCATCGAAATGCCGATTCGCAACGTGAACCGTACCCTCGGCACCATGCTCGGCTACGAGATTACCAAGCGGTACGGCGAGGACGGACTGCCGGACGACACCATCGACATGACGTTCCATGGTGCGGGCGGCCAGTCCATCGGCGCCTTCATCCCACGTGGCGAGACCATCCGCGTATATGGCGAGGTCAACGACTACGCGGGCAAGGGACTGTCCGGCGGCCGCATGGTGGTCCGTCCGGAGGACGGCATCACCTTCGACCCGCATACGAACGTGATCGCCGGCAACGTCACCGGTTTTGGCGCCACTTCCGGCCAGATGTTCGTGGCAGGCCGTGCGGGAGAACGTTTCGCCGTGCGCAACGGCGGCGCCACATTCGTGGTGGAGGGAGTGGGCGACCACGGCTGCGAATACATGACCGGAGGCACGGTCGTGATTCTCGGCTCCACCGGACGCAATCTCGGTGCCGGCTTCTCCGGAGGCAACGTCTACGTGCTGGATCTCGACATGAAACAGGTCAACCCGACCGCTGCCACCAATGGTGCATTGCTGTTCGAGCCGTTGGACGCCAAGGAGAACGAGTTGGTGCACGCTCTTGTCAAGCAGCATGCGGAAGAGACGGGCTCCGCTTTTGCGAAGACCCTGCTCGAGGACTGGGACAACAGCGCCAAACGATTCACCCACATCGTTCCGAAGCACTTCCTCGCCATGCAGAAGGCGATGAAGGAAGCCGAAGAGAAGAACATCGATTTCAATACGCCCGGCGTCTGGGAACAGGTGTACGAGCAGGTTATGGAAGGAGCGCGCTGACATGGGAGATCCTCGTGGATTCCTGAAGGTCCGTACCCGTCGCGAACTGGCCGAACGCCCCGTCGAGGAGCGAATCAAGGACTGGTTCGACGTTCACACTGAATCCGGCCTGCAGTCGTGGACCACGGAACAGGCCGCACGATGCATGGACTGCGGTACTCCGTTCTGCATGAACGGCTGCCCACTGGGCAACATCATCCCCGAGTTCAACGATCTGGTTCGTCAGGAGAAGTGGGAGGATGCCTACAACAGGCTGTCCGAGACCAACAACTTCCCGGAAGTCACCGGCCGCATCTGCCCGGCTTTGTGCGAGGCGGCCTGCGTGCTTGGTATCCATCAGCCGGCGACAATGATTCAGAACGACGAGCGCACCATCATTGACCAGGCTTGGAGCCTCGATTACGTCAAGCCGCTGCCACCGCAGCGTCTGACGGACCAGACCGTTGCCGTGGTCGGTTCCGGTCCGTCTGGCCTCGCCTGCGCCCAGCAGCTCACCCGCGCCGGTCATACGGTTGTCGTGTACGAGCGCGATGACGCCATCGGCGGCCTGATGCGCTACGGCATCCCGAACTTCAAACTCGACAAGCGTCTGATTGACCGCCGTGTGGAGCAGATGGAAGCCGAAGGCACCGTGTTCCGCACCGGTGTGGAGATCGGCAAGGACATCTCTTGGGACGATCTGCGTTCCCGTTACGATGCCGTGGTGGTGGCCATCGGCTCCACCGTGCCGCGTGACATGAAGATCCCCGGCCGTGAGCTCAAGGGCATCCACTTTGCCATGGAGTTCCTGCCCGACGCGACCCGTCGTGTGTACGGCGTCAAACCGATTAACGACATCACCGCCGAAGGCAAGCACGTCGTCATCATCGGCGGCGGCGACACCGGTTCCGACTGCCTCGGCACCGCCATCCGTCAAGGTGCGAAGGACGTCACCGTGCTGCAGATCATGCCGCAGGAACCGAAGCAGCGTCCCGACAACCAGCCGTGGCCCACGTTCGCACGCCTGTACAAGGAGACCTCCTCCATGGAGGAAGGCTTCGAAACGCAGCGCGCCGAATACGTGTACAGCACCGATTCGGTGAACTTCGTCGGCTCGGAAGAGGACCAGGCCAAGGTGAAGATCGAGCACTCCACCGCGACTGAAGGCTTCGTTTCCGACGAGAACGGTCATGTCACCGGTCTGAAGGTAGTGAACGTCGCTCCGGGAGAAAACGGTCCGTTTACCCGTCAGGCCGGCACGGAACGTGTGATTCCCGCTGACTTGGTGCTCATCTCCGTGGGCTTCCTGCATCCGGACACCACCACGCTGGTGGACCAGCTGCCAGTCGATCTCGACGGTCGCGGCAACGTGGCCCGCAACGACAAATTCGCCACGTCCCAGGATGGTGTTTTCGCTTGCGGTGACGCCGGCCGTGGACAGAGCCTCGTGGTGTGGGCCATTTCCGAAGGCCGCTCCTGTGCGGCTGCGGTCGACGAATACCTTACCGGTGCCACTGAGCTTCCGGCGCCGATCGTCGCATCCAAGCGTCCGATGATGCTGCCGCGCTGAACAACGGCGTAATCGCAATAAGGGAAGGCAGGCAGCCCGACTCACGAATGGTGAGCCGGGCTGCCTGCCTTTTGCCGAGAATGCGGTAAAGTAATCCCAGCACCATGTAACAAAGGAGTGACCAATGCCAAATCGTGCCGAACGACGTGCCCAGGCCAAGCGCAATCGCCGAGGAGTGCCGCAGCAATATGACCAGACTCAGGGGCGCGCGCGTTCCGGAATGCTGGACGAATACCAGCTGCAGGAGAAGTCCCGTCGTCTGCAGGACGGCACCGATGGACCGTGGAAGCCGAGCGCCAGTACGATCACGGAAAACGAAAGCGTGCTGAACACCAATCCCGATTACAGGAATCCGAAGATGTTCAAGGCCCCGCATTCCATTCGTCAGTGGTTCCGTGTGGCCAGTTGGGTGCTGATTGCCGTCGCGGCCATCGCCTTCCTGGTGATCATGTGGCTTCCGTCGCATCCGATGTGGCTGATTGCCACGGTTTCCATTGTTTTCGCGGTCGGTGTGCTGAGCCTGTTCTTCACGGCCGGTGACTCGAAACACAATCCGAACCTCGACCAGAATGGCACAGCCGTCTGAACCGTCCGGTTTTTTTGGGGGGAGAATCGCTCATGTCGTCGAACATATGAGACGGCATGGGCGATTCTCGCATATTCCGTGGAACAAAGAGGCAGGCAGTGGCATGAAAACGAACGTCAAATTGCAGTCGTTTTCAGAAAATGAAAAAAAGAGATGATGAGGGAATGAAACAATACGGCATTTTCTGAAAAACTGTTTTACAGTAGTACTTGGAATGACTGGCAGACTCGAGGAGGAGAACAGACATGAAAGTAGACATTCTATCCCGCGAATACCCCCCCAAAGTGTACGGAGGCGCTGGAGTGCATGTGGAGGAGCTTTCCAAAGTGCTGGCGGAACGGGTTGATGTGACCGTCCGGGCGTTCGACGGCCCACGCACGCCATCCGATGTTCCCGAGATCCCGGGTGCCGATCCAAAGGGGTCCCTCAAGGTCGTCGGCTATCGCGTGCCGGAGGAAATGCGGGATGCGAACGGCGCTTTGAAGACGTTCAGCGTTGATTTGCAGATGGCCAACGACGTCGATGCCGACATCATCCACGCACACACGTGGTATGCATGCCTTGCTGGATATCTTGCCAAGATGCTGCATGACACACCATTGGTCATTACCGCGCACTCGCTTGAACCCTTCCGTCCTTGGAAACGTGAACAGCTTGGCGGCGGATACAATCTGAGCTCGTGGGCGGAGAAGGACGCCTACGAACATGCCGATCGGGTCATCGCCGTGTCCGCCGGCATGCGCAAGGACATTCTTACGGCCTATCCGGACCTCGACCCGGACAAGGTGGTCGTGGTGCACAACGGCATCACCATGAGCCAGTTCGAGACTCCAGCGGATGACGATCCCGGCTGGCAGGTGTTCGACCGTTATCATATCGACCGTACCAAGCCGACGCTACTGTTCGTCGGCCGTATCACCCGCCAGAAAGGTCTGCCGTACCTGCTTCGGGCGCTGCATTTCGTCGATCCGAACGTCCAGGTCGTATTGTGCGCGGGCGCTCCCGATACGCCGGAGATCATGGAAGAAGTCAAAACCGCCTTTGCCAAACTCGACGAGGAACGTGGCAATATCATCTGGATCGAGGAGATGCTGCCGAAGCCGGAACTTAACGCGCTTGAACATGGATGCGACGCGTTCATCTGCCCGTCCATCTACGAGCCTCTCGGCATTGTGAATCTGGAAGCCATGGCTTGTGGCCTGCCGGTTGTCGCTTCCGCCACCGGTGGTATCCCGGAGGTGGTCGTGGACGATGAGACCGGCTATCTGGTCCCGATAGACCAATTGCATGATGGCACCGGCACACCCACCGATCCGGACAAATTCGTGCATGATATGGCTGATGCCATCAACCGCATCATGTCCGATCCCGAAAAGGCGAAGCGCATGGGACGCGCGGGTTATGAACGTGCGCGCGACCATTTCAGCTGGGAATCCATTGCGGACAAGACGGTCAAGGTCTATGAGGATGTGCTCGCCGAACATAAGCGGGCGGAGAAATAATCCGGGGACGGGAAACCGGCCATAGGGCAAGACCCTGCATGAATGCCTTCTGCCGACGCATTACGCTGGTAGGAGGCATTCATCATATCCAAGCTGTCATTTGGAATCGTGGAGGAACTATGAGCGAACAGGATGTCGCATTGAAACTGTCCGGTGTGGAATTCCGCCGTCGCAGGCGTGTGATTCTCACCAAAGTCAATCTGGAAATCAAAAAAGGCGAGAAATGGGTGTTGTTCGGCCCCAACGGCATCGGCAAATCCACCTTGGTGCAGATGATGAGCACCCGGGGCTTTCCCTCCGAGGGAACGGTGGACATCCTCGGCAACCGTCTCGGCAAGGTGAATGTATTCTCCTATCGCAACCGTATAGGACTGAGCTCCGCGGAACTCGGCCGCGCGTTCCCGCCACAGGAGGATCCTCTCGACGCCATCGTGACGGCTTTGACCGCCACGACCGGCCGCTGGCGTGACACCTACACCGATGAGGATTACGCCAAGGCGCGTTCGCTTATGCGCGAATTCGGCATCGAATATCTGGAAGGCAAGATGATGTTCAAGCTTTCCGAAGGTGAGCGCACGCGCGTGCTCATCTGCCGCGCATTGATGGCCGATCCCGACCTGCTGATTCTTGACGAACCGACCACGGGGCTTGATCTGGGCGGGCGCGAAATCGCGTTGCGCGCATTGAGCCGTGTTGGTGCCGAACAGTCCGACCGTGCCGTGATTCTGGTGACGCACAGGCTTGAGGAGATTCCGCAAGGTTTTGATCATGTGGCCATCATGGGCCGTATCACCGGCAATGAGGCGGACGCTTACGCGGACAATGTGGCCGGGAACGATCCGGCGCCGGGCACCATCGTGTATACAGGTGATCTGGAGCATGGCTTCACTTCCGAACGGTTGAGCCAAGTGTTCGGCTTGGAGTTGAACGTGACTCATGCGAATGGGCGTTGGAATGCGTACGCGGTGTGATGTCCGGATGATGCCGCCGATAAGGTAGCATGTATGTTCGGATTGTCCGGTGACGAACGGTAAGGAGAGATGTCCATGCGTCGAGGCGCGTTGAAGGCCGGTGAAAAGGTACAGTTCACGGATCGAAGGTCCAACAAGATCACCGACCAATTGGTGCCTGGTGGTGTGACGCAGACCTCGCATGGCATCATTCTGCATGATGACGTGATCGGACGGCCGGAAGGTTCGGTCGTGGTGACGGTGAGCGCGAAACGCGAGGCCCAGGTCAACCAAATTCATCCCGAACGTGACGCGAACAAGCCATGGAAGGGCACGCGTGCCATCGGCGGTTGGGAATTCGCCGTGATGCGTCCGCGTCTGGCCGATTATGTGCTGTCCATGCCTCGCGGCGCGCAGATCATGTATCCGAAGGACATCGCGCAGGTCATCCAGCTTGGGGATATCCGTTCCGGAATGAATGTGCTGGAATCCGGTGCCGGATCGGGGGCGATGAGCATCAATCTGCTGGATGCCGTGGGGGAGAAGGGCAGTCTGACCACCATCGAGATGCGTCCGGAATTCGCTCGCGTCGCCGAAGCCAATGCGACGGTGTATTTCGGGGAACGCCCCTCATGGTGGGATTTGAGGACCGGTGATTTCGATTCGGTTGCGGCCGAACTGCCGGAACATTCCTTTGACCGCATCATGTTGGATATGCTTGATCCGTGGAACCGGCTTGAACAGGCGTACCGTGTGATCGCGCCCGGTGGCGTGCTCGTGGCCTATGTCACCACCACGACGCAGCTCAGTCGTATGGCCGAGGCTTTACGTGATGCCGGTTGCTGGACCGAACCGGATATTCAGGAGACTCTGGAACGCGATTGGAAGGCGCAGGGACTGGCGGTGCGTCCCGACCATCAGATGATAGGACATACCGGGTTCCTCATGGTCTCTCGCGCGATGGCTCCGGGGTTCCAAGCGTTGCGCAAACGCGACCGAGCCACGAAGGACACGATTACCGACATCGATTCGATGACGGACGAGGAACGCGCCGAACAGCTTGAGGACCTGCAATTGCGGGACATCTCCGATCGCAAGTTGCGCAAGGTGCTGCGGGATCTCGACGCGCAGGTCGAAGCCATAGGTGAGTAGGATTCCCGCGTTTCCTGCCATGTTCCGCAGGAATATCTGCGACAATGGAACACGGATATTGAAACGCGGCGATGGATTCTGATCGGAGCGGACCATCATGGGAACAAGTCTGAAAAAGGTTGCCAAAAAAGCCAAGGGATACAAGTATGTGCTGCTGGTGATGCGCCATGCCAAAACCGAACCATTCGGAGGCGATGGCAATGATTCGGGCCGTGAGCTCACCGACAAAGGGCGCAAGCAGGCCAAGGCCGTGGCGAAAGGTCTGGATGCGATGAAGATGGTGCCGGACCGAATCGCATGTTCCAGCGCCACCCGTGCGCGTCAGACCTGCGATAGACTGCTGAAGGTCTTCGGCGACGAACCGAAGGTCGATTATCGACAGAACCTGTATGAGGGCGGAGTGCAATCCGTGTTCGACGAGCTTGCCCAAACCAAGGACAAGCATCATAGATTGTTGGTGCTTGGCCATGAGCCGACCGTGTCGATCGCCTGCCAGTGGCTGGCGAGTGCGGAATCCGACCCGACGCTGCTCGACATGCTGAACCTGGGTATGTCTCCTGCATCGATCGCCGTGTTCGGCTCCAACGAGCCGTTCGGCAAATGGCAGCTGCATAGTGGCGAGCTGATCGCCCTGCTTACGGCCAAGGATTTCGAATAATATTCGTGTCTGGGCGAAGCCGGCAACGCTGTGACGCGGACCGGCGTATTACGATTCCCGGTGATCTCGCCGCGTGCTCCCATCATGGGACGAAATCGGATCATTCGTCGTACTTCACATGGAACGTACGCTCTCCTTGCGATACGGGGATATTCGTGACGTCCACATGCGATACGCGGCTCCATTCCGGTCCTTCGCAAAGTTTTTCGTACATGGCGAACAGTGCCTGCTGGGACCCCTGCGCCTCCACCTGCACGCTACCGTCGCGCAGGTTGCGCACCCAGCCTGTCACATTCAGCTTGTGTGCCGCAAGAGCGGTGAAATAACGAAATCCCACGCCCTGCACCCTTCCCGATACGGTGGCGCGCATACGCAACAGCTTGCTTTGCGAAGCCACCCATGCCTCCAATTCCTCTGTATTCCTCTTGCTGGCATGCCGGTCGTTCTGCGTCATTGCGTCCTCCACCATCGAAGCCCCCTTACATGATGTTTTCCCTGGTCATCAGGCCACGTTATCATGGATTCGGGTATTTTGGGGTGTTGATATAAGGCCGCCTTATAACGACACTCAAATTTTCCTAATGCCTTATGGCAAGTGGTTTTGTGATAGCTTGAGCGGGTTGCATTGTTCATTTCAGATGGAGGATTCATGTCCGCTCTCACTTCCGTCTCCGGTTTTCCGCGCATCGGCCAGAACCGTGAGCTGAAGAAGATTATCGAAGCGTATTGGAAGGGCAACGCCGCCCTTGAAGAGGTGCGTGCCACCGCCAAGGAGCTCCGAGCCAAGCATTGGAAACTGCAGAAGAATGCGGGCATCGACCTGATTCCGAGCAACGATTTCAGCTATTACGATCAGATGCTTGACACCGCCATCCTGCTGAACGTGATTCCGCAGCGCTACCAGCGTCTCGCCTTCGACAACCCTGAGGAGACCCTGTTCGCGATGGGCCGCGGCTATCAGGGCGACAAGGGCGATGTGACCGCCCTACCGATGAAGAAGTGGTTCACCACCAACTACCACTACCTGGTTCCCGAGATCGACGAGGCCACCGAGATCAAGCTGGGCAGCACCAAGCCGTTCGACGAATTCAACGAGGCCAAGGAGCTGGGCATCCTCACCAAGCCGGTGCTCATCGGCCCGTACACCTTCCTCAAGCTTGCCCGCAACCCGCAAGCCGAAGAGCTCGAATACGACAAGGGTCTCGTCAACGCCGTCGCATCCGTGTACGCCGAAATCGTCTCCAAGTTCGCGCAGCTGGGCGCCGAATGGATTCAGATCGATGAGCCGTATCTGGTGCTCGACAAGGAGCCGGGTGACATCGAACTATTCAAGAGCCTGTATGCCAAGATCCTGCCGGCACGCAACGGCAAGGTCAAAGTGCTGCTCAACACCTACTTCGGCCACATCGCCGACATCTACGAGACCGTCAATCTGCTCGGTTTCGACGGCATCGGACTCGACCTCAACGAGGGTCGTGAGGAGAACCTCGCCGCCGTCAAGCAATATGGCGTCGCCGAGAACACCACCATCTTCGCCGGCGTGATCAACGGCCGTAACATCTGGCGCAACAACTATGCTGTGAGCCTCGGCCTGATCGACGCGCTCAGGCAGGTCACCGGGAGCGTCGCCGTCTCCACCGCCAGCTCCCTGCTGCACGTGCCGTTCAGCACCGAGGGCGAGACCGGTCTCGCCGACGATGTGCGCAAGCACTTTGCCTTCGCCGTCGAGAAGCTCGGCGAGTTGCACGAAGTGGCTGTGCTTGCCGACGCCACCGATGACGAGAAGAAGGCTTCCACCGAACTTGCCGCCAACCAGGCGCTGTTCGACGGTACCCGCGTCGCTCCCGATCCGGCTGTAGCCGCCCGTCTCGCCGCACTGACTCCTGACGACTTCGTTCGTCAACCGGCCCGCACTGAGCGCCAGAAGGAGCAGCGTGAGGCGCTTGGCCTGCCGCTGCTGCCGACCACCACTATCGGCTCCTTCCCCCAGACCAGGGAGATTCGCGCCGAGCGTGCCAAGCTGCGCAAGGGCGAGATCGGCAAGGCCGAATACGACGAATTCATGAAGGCTCAGATTGACGCCTGCATCAAGCATCAGGAGGAGATCGGCCTCGACGTGCTCGTCCACGGCGAATTCGAACGCAACGACATGGTCGAGTATTTCGGCCAGAACCTCAACGGCTTCCTGTTCACCAAGAACGCTTGGGTGCAGTCCTATGGCACCCGTTGCGTGAAGCCTCCGATCGTGTGGGGCGATGTGTCCCGCGCCAATCCGATCACCGTGGAGTGGAGCGCCTACGCGCAGTCCCGCACCGACCATGTAATGAAGGGCATGCTCACCGGCCCGGTGACCATCCTCAATTGGTCCTGGCCGCGTGAGGACATCACCCACGAGCAGCAGACCCAGCAGCTCGCCCTCGCCATCCGCGACGAAGTGCTCGACCTGGAGAAGGCCGGCATCAAGGTCATCCAGATCGACGAGGCCGCACTGCGCGAGAAGCTGCCGCTGAGGAAGACCGATTGGCACAAGAAGTACCTTGACTGGGCCATCCCAGCCTTCCGCCTGGTGCATTCCGCGGTCAAACCGACCACGCAGATCCACACCCACATGTGCTACTCGGAGTTCAACGACATCATCAAGGACATCGATGCGATGGACGCCGACGTGATCTCCTTCGAAGCCTCCCGCGGCGATCTGGTGGTACTTGACGCCATCCATGACGCCAACTTCGAGACCGAGGCGGGCCCGGGTGTCTACGACATCCATTCCCCGCGCATCCCCTCCGAACAGGAGATCGAGGACCGTATCTACGAGATCCTGAAGAAGATGGACGTGGAAAAGGTCTGGATCAACCCGGATTGCGGTCTGAAGACCCGTGGCAACGCGGAGACCTGGCCGAGCCTGGAGCATTTGGTGGCCGCGGCCAAGGCCGTGCGCGCCAAGCTCTCCAAGTAACATCCGTAAAGGCAGACAAGGCAAGGATTTCCAAGGAATCACATGCATTCGCCAATGTTCTCGCTGGAGGTGTTCCCTCCCAAGCGCACCAGTCCCGTAGGAACCATCTACGACACGTTGGATGGTCTGCAGGGACTGGATCCCGATTTCATCTCCGTCACCTACGGCACGGGCAAATCATCCGATCGCACACTGACCGCGCGCATCGCGCACACGGTGGGTGAGTACGGCATTCCCTGCGTCGCCCACCTGACCGCGCAGTATCTCGACAGAGACGACGTGGACGAAGCGCTCGACCTGTTCGACCAGGCCGGCGTTTCCGGCGTGCTCGCCCTGCGTGGAGACCGTGTCGAAGGTGCCGAACCGGCGGGAGTGTTCGACCATGCGAGCGATTTGGCCGCCTACATCCGGCAGAAAAGGCCGAATCTCAAGATCTATGGCGCCTGCTATCCGGAAAAGCATCCTCAGGCGGCGACGCTTGACGAGGACATTGACAATCTCAAAAAGAAGGTCGACGCCGGTGTGACGCATCTGATTTCGCAGCTTTTCTACGATAATGAGGATTTCCTGCGATTCGTGGACAAGGTGCGCGCCGCCGGCATCGATGTGCCGATTGAAGCGGGCATCATGCCGGTGATGAACGCGAAATCGGTGCTGCGCATGTCGAAGATGTGTCAATCGCGTGTGCCGGAGAAACTTTCCGTCCTGCTCGACAAGTGGGGTGGGAATATCGCTTTGCTGAAGGAAGTCGGCATCACGTATGCGTCCGAACAGATCTGCGATCTGGTGGCACGCGGTGTTGATGGCGTGCATCTGTACACGATGAACCATCCTTGCGTCAGCCGACGCATCTGGTCCAACGTCAAACCATTCTTCGTCTGATTCCAGGCGATGCAACAAAACGATAAAGGGATGGCCCGGTCACGCCGAGGTCATCCCTTTGTCATATTCAACGGCATAGGCAGTTATCATGGGAACCATGGGTTCTACGCAAAAGTTTGGGGTGCTCGATCTGATTCGGGCTGGATTGCAGGATTTGGACATGGCACGCGAATTGCTTGACGAGCTGCGTGCCGACGGCATCGACGACGACCGGCTGCATCTGCTGATGGAGACATTGGAAAAGACCTGCGATCCCGACGTCGCGTTGCGCAATCTCGTGGACATCATCAAGGCCCTGCAAAGCCAGGGACGCGATTTCCGGCAGGTCATCACCGACGATGAAGGACTTGTCCGGCTGGTCACCGTGCTCGGCGTGTCCGACGAAATGGGCAAACTCATGCGGTTCCGCCCCGAACTCGTCATGGCCGCAGCCAGCGACTCATGCGAAAGCCACCTGTACAACCACACCCAGCGACGCGCGCACGTGCTCGAAGCGGTCGGCGCCGACCCCGCCGACAACCGCATGCCAAAAGCTTCGAAAACCCTTGCGGAGGCGGCGACCGCCTTGCGGCAGACCTATAGGAAACAGCTCGCCGCCATCATGGCGCAGGACGCCACCGCGGAAGACCCCATCCAAATCCAGCCGAGAATCAGTCAGGAATTGTCCGACCTTGCCGACGCGGCTTTGGAGGGAGCGCTTGCCATCGCCCGCAATGAGGTGGACGGCAGCGAACACGTGCGCTTCGCCATCATCGGCATGGGCAAACTTGGTGCGAGGGAACTCAACTACGTGTCCGACGTTGACCTGATTTACGTGGTGGAGCCCGCCGATAAGGACACCAACGGCATGATGCTCAACCGCATCGGTACGAAAATGGCCACGACCCTGCAACGCGTATGCCAATCCGTCATCATGGGAGTCGCCGAACCCACCCTCTGGCAGATTGATGGGGGATTGCGCCCCGAAGGCAAGGACGGTCCTCTCGTACGCAAGCTCGAATCGCATAAGGCATATTACGAGCAATGGGCGGAGAACTGGGAATTCCAAGCCCTGCTCAAGGCACGTCCCGTCGCTGGAGACCCCGATCTTGGGCAAGCCTATATGGATATGACCCGACCGTTCGTATGGACCGCATCCAAACGAGACAACTTCGTCTACGATTGCCAAAAGATGCGTAAGCGTGTCGAAGACCTCATCCCGGCACCGTTGAAGGACCGTGAGATCAAACTCGGCCGAGGAGGTCTGCGCGACGTGGAATTCACCGTGCAGATGCTCCAGCTCGTCCACGGCCGTGCCGACGAGTCGCTGCGCACCAGCTCCACCTTGGAATCATTGAGGCGTCTCGCCGAAGGCGGATACGTCTCGCGCAGGCAGGCCAAAAAACTCTCCTGGGATTACCGGTTCGAACGTGTCATGGAACACCGCCAGCAGATGTGGGCGCTGAAACGCACCCACCTGTTCCCGGACCTCGGCAAAGCCAGCATCGGCGGCATGGAACGCAAACGCGACACCAACGACGACGAGCTCAACCACAACCTCGAGCTTCGTCGACTCGCGCGTGCCTTCCGCATGCATCCCGAGGAACTCGTGGACAAATATGACGAAACCCGACGTGAGGTTCGTCGCCTGCACATGGACATCTACTATCGGCCCATGCTGCCCATCAGCGCCGGACTTGATGACGAGCAGGTGGAACTGTCCGCCAGCGCCATGCAGGAACGCTTCGCATCCATCGGATTCGACGACCCTGACGCCGCCATGCGCCATGTCACAGCGCTGACCGCCGGCATCTCGCGAGCCGCGAAGATCAACCGCATCCTGCTGCCCGCCGCTCTCCAATGGCTCGGCGAAGGACAGAATCCCGACATGGGACTGCTCAACTGGCGCAAGCTCGAAGAGCATTTCGGCACGGAAAGCGAATATCTAGGATTCCTGCGCGACTCGCCGTCGGCCGCGCAACGACTCTGCCACGTATTGTCCAATTCCCGTTTCCTAGGCGACGCGCTCAACAAATCCGTCGAATCCGTCACATGGCTCGGCGATGACGACGATCTGCAACCGCGCTCCCGTGAAAGCCTCGACGTGCAGACCCACGCGTCGCTCGAACGCAATGCGGACAACATCAACGACTTCGCCAATTCCATCCGAGCCATGAGACGTCACGAAATCGAGCGTATCGGACTGGGATGGATGAGCGGCGTCATCGATGACAAGGCGTCGCTCGCAGGTATGACCGACGTATACGACGCGGCCATCGACGCGTCACTCACCTGGGCCATCCGCCATCGCACGAAAGACATGGGACTGGCCGAGTCTCCTGCCGCGATCGCGATCATCGCCATGGGGCGTTACGGCGGAGGCGAAGTGAACTTCAGCTCCGACGCGGACGTCATCATCATCTACCGTCCCACGGATGGGGCCGACGACGCCCAAGCCAACCTTTTCGCAAGGAAAGCGCAGGAGGACCTCCGCGCCATCCTGCAAGGACCGACCACTCTCGAACCCAAAATCGAACTCGATATGGATTTGCGTCCCGAAGGCAAGAACGGTCCACTCGTACGTTCCTACGCATCCTGCGAGGAGTACTACCGCTCCTGGGCCAGCACCTGGGAACACCAGGCGCTGCTGCGTGCACGATACGCGGCGGGCGATGCGGCGCTCGCCGAAGACTTCCTTATGAACATCGCCGACCCATTGCGTTATCCCAAGACAGATTTGACGGAGCTTCAAATCGCGGAGATCCGCAAACTCAAGGCGCGCATGGAAGCCGAACGGCTGCCGCGCGGCGTGCGCAGGGACCGGCATCTGAAGCTCGGAAAAGGCGGGCTGTCCGATGTCGAATGGACGGTCCAGCTGTTGCAATTGCGGCATGCCGGAGACAATGCGAACCTGCGGGTCAATGGAACGTTGCAGGCGCTGGATGAATTGGAACACCGCAGGCTGATCAGCGCCGGCGATGCCGTTGTTCTGCGCAAGGCATGGCGCATGTGCACGGCGGCGCGCAATGGCAACTATCTGTGGAGTGGGCGCGTCAGTCAGGCGGACATCCTTCCCGACGACACGTATTCGTTGGGTGGAATCGCCGTTTATCTCGGTTACGATGCGAATCGTGGACAGCATTTCGAGAATGACCTGCTCGCCGTGATGCGCAAAAGCCGCGATGTGATGGAGAGGCTTTTCTACGACCGTTCATGACGGACGGCATATCGCCGTGCAGGACAGATTCGGTACGCCCGATTCCCCTCCGGCCGGTTCAGCGGACGTACATCGACAGCACGATTGCGACCAGCGCTACGAGGACCGCTGCGCCGAGAGCAAGGGCTTTGCTTCCGTGCTTGTGCGTACCGAACACCGTTATCAGCGAGATGACGGCGAACACGATGGACACGTCCACGAAAATGGAGCAGAAGAACTTCGCCAGCACGGGTCTGCCGAACGCCAGCGGGATGGAGATCACTGCGAACACGATGGCCGCGATCGCGCTTTTGGAAATGGGCTTCTTCATTGAATCATTCGTATTGCTCATATCCGTATGTTCCTACCTCGGTCTGACATTGCCATTGTTTATAGAACTATAGATAGCATGGTCTCATGCTTCCTCCATTTGTGCCGACCGGCCGATGCCTGTCTTCGCATATGGGAGTCTGATACGTTCCTCCATGCTGGTTTTCGATTTGACGCAAAGATATGAACACGCGGTGAATGATGGGAGTCAGCGTTTCAGGCTATAGTTGGCTAGGTCACTTCGAGTGGCCACCTTCAACCACAAGTTGCATGAAAGGTGAGCCGTTGTCCTCAGTACTCGAACCGGCGATTGAAACGCCGATGGTCGGAAAAAGCGTCATCACGCTTGATGATCTTTCCATTCGTCAAATCCAGGAACTGCTCCGTAAAGCGCAGTACATCGATTCCCATCGTAAGGAAGTGGCGCACACCTGCGAAGGCAGGGTGCTCGCCACTTTGTTTTATGAGCCGAGCACGCGCACGCGTCTGAGCTTCGAAACCGCCATGCTGCGACTTGGCGGCAAGGTGATTGGCTTCGCCGGTGCTCAGCTTGCGTCCGTCACCAAGGGTGAGACCATCGCCGATACACTGAAGACAGTCTCCAACTATGTGGACGTCGTTGCCATCCGCCACCCGAAGGAGGGCGCGGCGCTCGTCGCCTCCCGTGCCGCATCCGTGCCGGTCATCAACGCCGGCGATGGCGGGCACATGCATCCGACGCAGACCTTGGCCGATCTGGCCACCCTGCAGTCCCGCTTCGGTCGCGTCACCAACCTGACTGTCGGCCTGTGCGGCGACCTCACCTTCGGCCGCACCGTGCACTCCCTGATTGAAACGCTGTGCCGCTTCGGCAATGTGAACTTCGTGCTGATCAGCCCGGACGAGCTCAAGACCCCGCAGTACGTGCTCGATCGCATCAACGCCACCGACTCCTGCTCCTATACCGAGGTCAAGGATCTCGTTTCCGTCATCGGAGACCTCGACGTGCTGTATATGACCCGCGTGCAGAAGGAACGCTTCTTCAACGAGGACGATTACCTGCGTCTGCGCGACACCTACATTCTCGATGAGGCGAAGATGGCGTATGCCAAGAAGGACATGGCAGTGCTGCATCCGTTGCCGCGTGTCAACGAGATCGCGGTGGAAGTGGATGACGACCCGCGCGCCGCCTATTTCGAACAGGTCAAGAACGGCATGCTCATGCGCATGGCGCTGGAAAGCTCGGTGGTCGGCGACGAACTGCCGGGATACGAACCGTCGGAAGCCAAGGAGGTACAGGCCTGATGGAGGTCACCAGCATTCAGAACGGCATCATCATCGATCACGTGCCGGCCGGCACCGCGCTCAAGGTGCTCGAATATTTGAAGATCGATCCGTCCAAAACCAAGCTCGCGCTGATCATGAACACCGACAGCCATATGTACGGCACCAAGGACATCATCAAAATCGAGGACGAGACCGAGTCCATCGACCTTGACGTGCTGGGGCTCGTGGCCCGCACTGCCACCGTTGGCATCGTACGCGGCGGCAAGATCGTCGAGAAGAAGAAGCCGACCCTGCCCGAGCATGTGGTGAACATCATCAAATGCGTGAATCCGCGTTGCGTGACCACCACCGAACCTGCGGTGCAGATGTTCCATCTGGTGCATTCCGATCGTCAGGAATACCGCTGTGACTACTGCGACGAGGAAGCGAAGTTCTGACCCATGTCCCTCACCCTTCACGACATCAAGGTCTGGAACACCGGAGAGATCATCGACCTGGTCATTCCCTCCGATACGAACGAATCCGTGGATGCCTCGGCGATGACCATCGCTCCCGGATTCGAGGATCCGCATGTTCATTTCCGCGATCCCGGGCAGACGTACAAGGAGTCCATGGTCTCCGGCTGCGCGGCCGCCGCATCCGGAGGATACACGAACGTGCTCATCATGCCGAACACCGTTCCCGCGATGGATGGCATGAAGGTGGAGTCCGGTCAGCCGGGCGCGTCCGAAGTGCTTGATGCCGGATATGACACCGTCATTGATTATTTGCAGCATTACGAGGCTGCACATGATGTCAAATTGCCGGTCCGCTATGACCTGTGCGTGTGCGCGTCGAAGGGGCGTGCCGGCAGAGAGGCCACCGATGTGGCCGACTGGATCGGATATCTGCCGGGACATGATGACGACCACAAGGACGCCTACCAACTGGCGCATCCTGTGACCGCCGTCAGCGATGACGGCGCGGCCGTGACATCGGACATTCTCAAACAGGTGTTCGAGAATGTCAAGGAATCGGGCTTGTATCTCATCGAACACTGCGAGCATCATGACACCGGCGCGGTCAACGAAGGACCGGTATCGCGCGAACTCGGCGTTCCCGGCATCCCGGAGGACACGGAGCTCAAAATCGTCGAACGCGACATCGAGATGGCCCGCGAGACCGGTGTGCACGTGCATTTCCAGCATGTCAGCACTGCGATCTCCTTCGAAGCGATCCGCAAGGCCAAAGCCGATGGGCTTCCAATCACCTGCGAGACGGCACCACACTATATCGCATTGAACGACGAGGCGTTGCTCAAATACGGCACATTGGCGAAGATGAATCCGCCGCTGCGCTCCGAAGCTGACAGGCAGGCCACCATCGCAGCCATCGCCGATGGCACGGTGGATCTACTGGCCACCGATCACGCGCCGCACACCATGGAGGAGAAGGAGCTTGGTTTCCTCGCTGCTCCCAATGGCATCATCGGATTGGAATGCGCATACGGTGTGTGCCATAAAGTGCTTGTTGACGGGGGATTCATCTCCGATGAGCGGCTCATCGAGCTGATGTCCACTGGTCCGGCCGCGCTCATGGGCCACGACAAGACCGACATCACCGTCGTACTCGACGAATACGCCGATGCCGTGCCCGGAGACGATGCCACCAAACGTGTGCTCGACCTGGGCCGTGTTCCTGAAAGCGAACGAGTGGATCTGGTGGTGCTGGATACCGATGAGGAATGGACGGTCGACCCGGAACAGTTCCACTCCTCGGCACGCAACACCCCATTCGGCGGTTGGCAGGTCACCGGCCGGCCGCTCGCCACCGTCATCGGCTCGCAACTGGCATTCAGCCGTATCAACAAGGAGGACTGATGGACCGTCTCATCGAAGCCATCGAAGCCAAGCAGAACCCAAGCGTCGTAGGTCTCGACCCCACCGAAGCCTTGGTGCCGGAACAGATCGTGGCAAGCTTCGCGGAGGAGATTGGCGAACAGGTCGAGGATCCGACGGAGGCGCCGGCCACCCAGCTTTCCGTCGCTTTCTTCGAATTCAACCGCGCCATCATCGACGCCGTGGCTGACATCGTACCGGCGGTCAAACCACAGATTGCCATGTACGAGGCGCTCGGTCCCGCCGGCATCGACGCCTACGCCATGACCTGCGAGTACGCCAAACAACAGGGACTGTACGTGCTCGGAGACGTCAAGCGCGGTGACATCGGCTCCACCGCCGCTGCCTACGCCCACCACCTGAGCGGAGTCGGAACGGGGGAGGACGCTTTCGATCCGTGGCATGAGGATGCGGTCACTGTGAACCCCTATCTCGGCACCGACGGCATCTCGCCGTTCGTCGAGGCCGCCACTTCGGCCGATAAGGATATTTTCGTGCTGGTGCGCACCTCCAATCCATCCAGCAGCGAACTTCAGGAGCTTGAACTCGCCTCCGGCGAACATGTATATGAACATGTCGCCGATTTGGTCGAAGGCTGGGGTGCCGAAACCGTCGGCAAGAGCGGATATTCGCGTGTCGGCGCCGTGGTCGGCGCCACACATCCCGAGGAAGGCAGGACTCTGCGCGCACGCATGCCACATACGTTCTTCCTGGTGCCGGGCTACGGCGCGCAGGGAGGCACTGCGCAAGGCGTGGCCGGCATGTTCGACAAGGACGGCATGGGAGCGCTCGTCAATTCGTCACGCGGAATCATCGGCGCGTGGAGGAAATCCGGGAAATACGACGAATCCATGAGCGCGGACGACGCGCTGGACCTAGTCGCCGAATCGGCACGTGAGGCGGCGAAGAACATGCGTGACGATTTGCGTGCCGTATTGCCGTAAGCTGTGGAAAATCAATCCCAAGTAACATGTCCCATCACACGAAGCATAAAGAGAGGAAGCCATGACCGCCGCAGCAACGTTCATGCCGACCGTCACGGAGGCAAGGGAGGCTGGATTCTTCCCCAGCCGACATACGGTCGAAATCGTCGATAACCATAAATTGGCCGACGGTGTGTACCGTCTGACGTTCCGTGACGAATACATCGCCGGGCACGCCAAGCCGGCGCAGTTCGTAGACGTGTATTCCAACGATCCGACCCGACTCATGCCCCGCCCGTTCGGCGTGGCCGAGGTCGAAGGCGACGAGGTGAGTCTTATATTCGCCGTCGTGGGCAAAGGCACCGCCGAGTTCGCCGAGCTGAGCGCGGGAGACGCAATCCGCGTGATGGGGCCCCTTGGCAACAGTTTCGACACCAAGCGGACGGCGAATTACGTACTGGTGGCCGGCGGCCTCGGCGTGCCGCCGTTGGTGCGTGCCGCGCAGCATATCGCAGGCCTGGAGCACGCTACAAGCACTGCGGTGTTCGGTTATCGCAATGTGCGTTTTGGCGATGAGTATGTTGGCCGATACGCGGACAAGGTGTACAGCATCGACGAATCCGAAGGCAACGTCATCACGTTGCTCGATCGTATCGAAAACGAACTGACGACGGGGGAGAGGAAGCCAGTCATCCTTTCATGTGGTCCGTTGCCGATGATGAAGGCCGTTGCGGCATGGGCGGCGAAACGCGGCATCGAGGCTCAGCTGAGCCTCGAACAGCGTATGGGCTGTGGTTACGGCACTTGCGTGCTCTGCACCGTCGACACGGCCGAAGGGCGGCTGAAGGTCTGTTCCGACGGACCGGTATTCACCCGTGAACAACTGGGATGGGGGGAGTGAGCATGAACGTGGAGCAACCGCAGCATGCGAACCTGTACGAACAGCACGAATGGAAGCATCCCACACAGGTGGCGGGTGTTCCATGGAAGAATCCGGTGGCCACGGCTTCCGGCACATTCCAATACGCGGCGGTGCGCTGGTTCTACGATGTGAGCCAGTTGGGGGCTGTCACCACCAAAGGTGTCTCTCCGGTGCCGTGGGAAGGCAACCCCGGCGTGCGTACCGCGGAAGGTCCGTCCAGCAACATCAACGCCGTCGGGTTGCAGAATCCGGGCGTCGACCATTATTTGGAGGACGACCTGCCCAAGCTCAAAGCCATCAACGCGACGGTCATAGCCAACGTCGCAGGCCATTGCGACGACGACTACGCCGAAGTGGTGGCCAAACTCAACGATTCGCCGGCCGATATGCTGGAAATCAACGTGAGCTGCCCGAACGTGTCCGCCGGTGGCATGAGCGTCGGCACTGATCCGGTGGCATTGTCCAGGCTCATCACCCGGCTGCGCAAGATCACCGATAAGAAGATGATCGTCAAGCTCACGCCGAACGTTACCGACATCACCGTGCCGGCGCGCGCCGCCGTGGAAAGCGGTGCCGATGCGTTGAGCCTGATCAACACGCTGCTTGGAATGCGCATCAATATCCGCACTGGCGAGCCGATTATCACGCACGTCACCGGTGGTGTTTCCGGCCCTGCCGTGCTGCCCGTCGGCCTTGCCGCGGTGTGGCGTGTGCGTGCCGCATTGCCGACCATACCGATCATCGGCATCGGCGGCATCGACTCCGGTGAGACGGCCCTCGAATATCTGTATGCCGGAGCCAATGCCATTGAAGTCGGTGCGGCGGCGTTGTTCGAACCGACCGCACCGCTGCGTGTGGCCCGCGAGCTTGATGACCTGCTCGACGAGCGTCCCGAGCTTGCCGACAAGCTCGCAAAAGGGGAGACCTGGCGCTGATTCGGCCGCCGGCACGGCGAATAATCATCCATCGCGGCCATAGGTCGCAGTCAACCGTCGAAAAGTCGAAAAAAGGATAACCAACAAATGACCGCTTCGCTCGATCATCGTTTCACCGAATTCCTACTGGAGGCGCAGGCGCTGAAATTCGGCGAATTCACCTTGAAATCCGGCCGCCAATCGCCGTATTTCATCAACGCCGGCGCATTCAACGACGGACGCAAGATTGCTCATCTTGGCTCGTTCTACGCCGAGAAGATCATCGCGGAAATCGAAGCCGGCAACCTGCCGAAGGATATCGACACCGTGTTCGGTCCGGCCTACAAGGGTATTCCTCTGGGTGTATCCACAGCCATCGCATTGACCAATGCCCACGGCATGGAAGTCGGCTACACCTTCGACCGCAAGGAGAAGAAGGACCATGGAGACGGCGGCATGATGGTCGGCACCCAGCTCAGGGATGGCATGAAGGTACTGCTCGTCGACGATGTGATGACCGCCGGAACCGCCGTGCGTGAGGTCATTCCGAAACTCAAGGCCGAGGCCGACGTCGAAGTCGTCGGACTGGTGCTGAGCGTGGATCGTATGGAAAAGACCAAGGACTCCGATACGTCCGCGGTGAAGGCCGTCGAATCCGAATTCGGTTTCCCTGTGTTCGCCATCGCCAACGTAAGGGAGATCTTCGAAGCAGGTCAGCATATCCGGACGGCGGACGGCGCTCCATACGTCACTCCTGAGATCAAGGCGGCCGCCGACGCGTATCTGGCACGATACGGCGCCTGATGACAGTCCAAGGTTGTCGTAAGAGACAGCTGTAACAAGAAAGTCCCGCACCATCCGTGAGTTGGTGCGGGACTTTCTTGTTACCTTCAGGGTCTGAGCCTGACAGACCTGCCAACGGTCAATCTAATCGATGAGGTTATAGCCGTGGCTTGAAACCACCGACTTCAGCTTTTCCAAATATGTTTCTGCGGCCTTCGAAAGCTTGGCGCGTTCGTTGGTAATCCAACCGACCAGCATCGTCTCATCGGTATCAAGCGGCACGGTGACGATTTTCTCGTTATTAAGGTCGCCGTTATCGATACCGGTGCAAACCGTGTAGCCGTTCAAGCCGATGATGAAGTTCAGAATGGTGGCACGGTCGGTCACGTTGATCTGCTTGGGGGAATACTCCGGCCAGACGGCCTCCTCCGCGAAGAAGAAGCTCCCTTCCTCACCCTGCTCGTATTGGATGAAGGGGAACGGTTTCAGGTCGTCCATGGTGACCTTCTTCTTGCCGGCAAGCGGATTGTTGCGCGAGATGAACACGTGCAACGGCGCCCGGAACAGCGGATGGAACTCAAGGTGCTTCTCCCGCAGCATCTTGCCGATCACATCCTTGTTGAAATCGGACAGATAGATGATGCCTATCTCCGAAAGCATGTTCGCCACCTGGTTGATGATGTCCTTGGTGCGGGTCTCACGGATGGTGAACTCGTATTCGTCGGACTTGATGGAGTTGATCATCTCCACAAAAGCCTCCACGGCGAACATGTAATGCTGAGTCGACACGGAGCACAGCTGTTTGCGTGGCTTCGCGTTCTTGTAACGTTCCTCGAGCAGCGAGGCCTGGTCGAGGACCTGACGCGCATAGGTGAGGAACTCCGCACCGTCCACGGTCAAGGCGATGCCTTGCGAGGAGCGGGTGAAGATCTCGATGCCAAGCTCATTCTCAAGCTCCTTCACCGAGGAACTCAGCGCGGGCTGGGAGACGTACAGTTCGTGCGAGGCTTCGTTCATGGAGCCGCATTCGACGATTTTGACGATGTATTTCAGCTGAAGGAGGGTCATAACTACTACTTATACCAGCGTCGCTTTACGAAACGGCGATTTATAGGATTCCTTTTTGCATAATGGACATGCGATTGCGTGTCATTCCGTCCTACACGCGCACGCCCAAGGATTCGAGATTCTCACGTGCCTGTTCCGCGTCCATAAAGCGGAAGGCATGCATTCCAACCACCTGCGCACCCGCAACGTTCTTCGCCGTGTCATCCAGGAACACGCTGTGCTCCGGCTGCAGGCCGAAACGGGACATCGCCAGTTCGTAGATGTCGGCGTTGGGTTTGTGCATCTTCTCCACTCCGGAAACGACGGTGCCGTCCAACAGCTCGGCAAGCTGCGGGAACTTGTCGAATGCGAAATGGAATGTCTCATGCGACCAATTCGTCAATCCCCATACGCCGTAGCCGGCTGACTTCAGATCGCGCAGCAGCCGCTCCATTCCAGGCAGCATGCGCGGCAGCGCATCATCGTAATGGGCGATGTAGTAACGGAAGATGTCGGCGATTTGCTCGCCCTGCTCCCGCACCACATCGGGCCAGATCGAATCGAAATCCTCACCGGCGTCCATACGGTCCTCATATCTGAAGAAACCGCACGGGTCGTCGTCCGCGCAAATGCGGTCGACAAGTCCTTCATCGAATTTGCCTTCAAGACATGCGCGCGTCCGCCAATCCAGCAGCACTCCGCAGAAATCGAAGACGACGTCGGTGATCGATGATGTTGCGGTAACCATCGGAATCCTTTCCGTAGACATGTGTCCGTCCTCGTCAGTGTACCGTACCCATGATCACGGGAAAGTGCTCCATCTCGCCTTGCGTCGCAGTCTGCCGTGAAACGTCAGAACGTCAGATACGATACGACAGGCAGTGTGAACAGGCTCGCCACGGTGGTGGCCAGCACCAGTCCCACCGCGTATTCGGGCATATTATGCTCGCGTTCCGAGAACATGACGATGGCGCTCATGGTCGGCAGTCCCGCGATGATCGTCATCATATCCGCCATGCTGCGGGGAATCGTTCCCAGGCCGAGCATCGGCGGCACGGTGACGAGCAGCGCATGGAACGCGATGGGAAAGAGCACCATCTTGACCGCGATGCCCACATACAGCTCGTACCGTTTCAATACGCCAGCCCAGTCACGCAGCACGAACAGCCCACCGAGATAGATCATCGACAACGGTGTGGAGATGGCGCCAAGCGAATGCAGGGGAGCGATCACCGCCTGCGGTACCGGAATGCCGATGAGCACGATCGCGATCGCCAGAATCACCGCCACCAGTGCGGGGCTCAACATGCCGAGGATCCTCGACCCCAGCGTCTTTGCCGGATGCTCGTCCATATACGTCTGCCGATTCGCCTTCGGCTTGGTGATCCATACCCCGTAGGTCCAGAAAAGAATTGATCGGTCAGCGACATCAGTGCGAAATACAATGCGCCCTGTTTGGGAAACAGGGCCAGAATCAACGGAAGCCCGATGAATCCGGCGTTGCCGAAGATGAACGCGCCCTGGAACATGCGTCCACGCTCGCCCGGCAAACGAAGCAGCTTCGCCAGCAGCCACATTGATAGGATGAGCAACGCGTACAACACGATTGTGATGCCGATGACCGCCGCAGAACCGAACAGGTCCTCGCGAGTGGTCCCGGAAACGGCATTGGAGAACACCAACATCGGAATGCCCACGTTCAGAATCAGACGACACACTCCCTGCAGGGAATCCTCGTTCAATAGTTTCGTCCTGACACATACCACGCCCACAACCAGCATGACGCCCATGCCGATGAGCTGGTTCAGGACCACGGAAAACTGTTGCATGCATCCACCTCTCTTGTCAGGCATCCAACATAAGAGGCGGGTGGGAAAACAGTCGATATGCCGACGTGATACCGATCGAGCAGGGAGGCCCCGAACCGGCATCGGCATTCAGCGAATCAGTTCGTCGAATGCCTGGGGGATGGCGGCGATGACATCCGTGGCGACGATCGGATGGCCTACCGCATTCGCGGAACTCCTAGTGGCGTGACCGTACAGACGCGGACGGCACCAGCCGCGTTGCTTCGATCCGCTGGCGATCGCACCAGCAAGCCCATGCATGTATGCGGCGGCCGCCGCCACTTCCGGCACCAAAGCGGGATCGTCGTTGAGCAGATCATCCTGTTGCGCCATCAACGCTCCCAACATGCCGGCCAGTACGTCTCCCGAACCTGCGGTGGCCATCCATGCGGGTGCTCGTCCCGACAGGATGATTCGGTCGCCTCCGTCGCCGTCGGAACCAACCACAATGGTGACGGCACCTTTGAGAAGCACCGTTGCGCCGGTCAGCTTATGCGCCCGCAACGTCGAACGTAGGGGATTGGCCTCCACCTGTTGCCTGGAAACGGGCTCGGCAGCATCGCCGTCCAAACGGTTCAGCAAAGCGGCCAATTCTCCGGCATGCGGCGTGGCCACTACCTGCGGCGCGACGCGATCCGGCAGCAGATCCAATGCGCCTGCATCCACCACGATGGGAGGCATGGCCAAGGCCCGCGCGTTCATCTCGTCATCGGTCTCATGCAAAGCGTAATGCTCCAGCAAAGCCGCGGTTGTGACGCGCTGCGTGTCATCCTCACCCATTTCAGCGCCTGCGGCCGGCACTCCGGAACCAACCACCCACGACTCGACCCTTCCCTTGCCGAGCACAGCCTCCGGCAATACGGAGAGTACCATATCCTGCGCGCGTTGAGGTCCCAGATACCGCACCATGCCGGTATTCGTCCGGGCCGCGGCCCTCGCCGACAATACGGCGGCACCGGGATAGCGTGTCGAGCCAGTCACCAATCCAACCACGCCACGCGAATACTTGCCATCCGCAAGCCGAGGCAGACGAATCGAATCCGAGACAAAATTGCCATCCGTCATCTCGGCGAGCGGAACGGCGTCATCAATGTCGAAGCCAAAGTCCACCAACGTGACCCGGCCGCACGCGTACGAGGCGGGAGGCACCATCGCGCATGGCTTCATCGCGCCAAACATCACCGTTGCATCCGCGGGAATGTACGGTCCCGGCAGCGAACCGTCATCAACCCCCACCCCGGACGGCACATCGATGGCCACTACCAACGGCAGATCGGCGGACGGCTCATTATCCGGCAATGCGGGTTTGTCCGGCAGCTCGCCATCCGATCCAATGGACGCGGCCAACGTACCTGCGATGCCCCGCAATGCGCCGACCGACCCGATGCCGGTCATCGCGTCAAGCACTACATGCGAGCTCCTCGCATATTCAATCGCCGCCTGAAGCCTCTCACCGGCCTCGCCTGCGGAAAATCCGGATGTGCATCCCGGAATATCGGCCGCTGAATCAAGCACCAGTACGCGCCCGCCGGCATGCACGAATGCCCTGAATGCCTCCTCATGCAAAGAACGTCCGACCGCAATCGCGGTCACCTGTGCCCCCTCATTCGCCAATTTGGCGCCCGCGTACAGTCCATCGCCACCATTATTCCCGGCACCAGCCAACACGGTGACACGCGCATCCTCAATCGGAAGGTCCTCGTCATCGAGTAGCGCCATCGTCACTTGAGCGGCGGCGGAAGCCGCCATGCGCATCAGCGGCACGCCATCGTCCAGCAGAGGACGTTCCAACTGCCGTACGGTATCCGCTGAATAGGAGCTGTACAGCAGCGTTTGCAAACGGTCGGCATCATTGGAGACATCCATGGAAAAATCCTTTCCTCTGCATGGAACCACAAACCCTACTTTAGTCGTATAGTCAAAGAAAAGGCCTATTGGCCCGGACATGGACGTCGGACAGGGGAACGGAGTGCGACATGGCATACATCGAAATGAGAAACAGCACCAAGCGCTACCATATGGGATCCACCACCATCACAGCCAACGACAATGTGTCCTTCACCATCGACAGAGGAGAACTCGCCATCATTCTCGGTGCATCCGGCGCTGGAAAATCGACAGTGCTCAACATTCTGGGCGGCATGGACACCAACACCTCGGGACAGGTGATCATCGACGGCAAGGACATCTCCGGCTACACACCCAAACAGCTGACCGCATACCGTCGGACTGACATCGGATTCGTATTCCAGTTCTACAACCTTGTGGCGAACCTCACGGCACGTGAGAACGTGGAGCTCGCCTCCCAGATCGTCTCCGACGCGCAGGATGCCGACAGCGCGCTCGCCGACGTGGGATTGTCCGATCGGGCCGATAATTTTCCCGCGCAGCTGTCCGGCGGCGAGCAGCAGCGAGTGGCGATCGCACGCGCGGTGGCGAAGAATCCGAAGATTCTTCTTTGCGATGAGCCTACAGGTGCGCTTGATTACAACACGGGCAAGCAGGTGCTGCGTATTCTTCAGGACATGAGTCGTAAAAAGGGCGCGACAGTGGTGATTGTGACGCACAATTCAGCAATTGCCCCAATCGCTGATCGAGTGATACGTATGCATGACGGGCGTGTCTCATCGATCGAAACCAATTCGCATCCGATGGACATCGAAGAGCTCGAATGGTGATACGACACGCTGTGGTGCTTCCGATTTGCATGATTGGATGATTCGTGTAATATATGTGACTTGTGCACGGAAGCTTGTCTTCCGGGCGGGAACATTCCTGCGTAGCTCAGTTGGCAGAGCATCCGACTGTTAATCGGACGGTCACTGGTTCAAGCCCAGTCGCAGGAGCGAAATCCCAGATTATATGTTTGGGATGAATAACATTCCTGCGTAGCTCAGTTGGCAGAGCATCCGACTGTTAATCGGACGGTCACTGGTTCAAGCCCAGTCGCAGGAGCTTAGATGGAAGCCTTTATGGGAGTAGGGTTCCGGCATGATTCAAGTGAGAATTACGGGAATGTTCCAGACCGTAGTTCTCTGACATTCTCAGACAAAACTCGTGTCGAGTGCATGAAATTGTTTCAACTTAGTCTCTCCCTGAATAGAATTACTCCAAAGTGTCGAGCACATTGTCGACAAGCGTGCGCCCATGCGATGCATTCGTCTTGAGTCGGGGAAAACGGCGCAACACGTTGTCCGGACTCGCGCCCGCAGCACGTGCCACATTCGATTTCGATTCGCCACGCGCCACGGCGATTTCGGCAAGCCTGTCCACCAAGGAATCCGACACCTGCCGCAGCTGTTCCGCGACCCATAGCTGGGCGAGCTCGGGGGAAAGGGCGTAATCGTCCTGCAGTTCGCTTGACGCTTCCTGCACGGCCGCCCATAGCACCATGAATGGCTTGCGATAGTAAGCGATGCGCTCCTGGTCTGGTTCGTCCTGCAGCTGTTGCAACGCCTTGCGTTGCGTGGTGTTGTCGCTCATGCGTTACATCGTATGCCACACGAGGAGACGTCTGTGGCAGCTTCGGGCGCGACACGCCCGAAGCATGTGGATAAGTGCGGTTCTCCGACCACAAGGTCGTTTTGATTGGACAACCGGTTCGCAACGATGGCATGCTTTCGATTCCCGACCGCAACGCAGGCAAAGGAAATCACCATGGATAGCAGAGAATACCGTCGGCGAATTCGCCGCAGCAGAATGTCCGATGATGCCGAGGAGCGCAATCGCCGTCGATGTGCGGCCGCGATGATCGTATGTGTGTCGGCGAGCGCCGCATTCGTGGCTTGCGGTCTGCGAGTTCCGCCGGCATATGCGCATGCGGAGACCGCCACGGCGGGTGATGCTGCGCAGGTGGAATGCCGGGCGTTGATGCGATGGCCTTTGGAACAGACGCGAATCGTCGGCGCATACGATGCGCCGGCCAAACAATGGTTGCCGGGCCATCGTGGGGTGGATTTGCAGGCCCGGGCGCAGGATGCCATTCTCGCGCCTGCAGACGGGACGATCGCCTTCAGTGGCAAAGTGGCTGGCAAATCCGTAGTGACTCTTCGCCATGGCGCGAATGCGGGGAACCTTACATCGACGTTCGAACCGGCCGCCACGACACGCGCGGTTGGGACATCCGTCGTCAAAGGGGAACGTTTCGCACGTGTCGAAGGTGCTTCGGAGCACTGCTCCGATCAGTGTCTGCATTGGGGTCTCAAAGGCATTGGACGTGACTATTCGGATCCATCAGGCAGAGTGGAGGCGATGAGGGTAGGTCTTAAGGCAGCATGATCGGCTTGTCCCATGCATCTCGTTGCCGTGGAGTCGCGGCTTCGGAGGAAAGTGCGGCATGACGGTTATGATGCTGTATGTACAACGGATTTCGAGAAGCGGGAAGCTTATGATCAAGGAATACACGCGGCCTCTGGAACATGCGATCGATGCGGACAGGAACATCTTCTCAGTGCTCGAGAAGCGTGCGGAACGCACTCCGAACGACAATCTGGTTGAATACAAGAACGACCAGGGAGAATGGGATGCGTTCACCGCCGCACAATTCAGGGATAAGGTGGTGGCCCTCGCCAAAGGGCTTATCGCGCGCGGCGTGATGCCCGGGGATTCCGTGTCCATCATCGCGCACACATGCTGGCAATGGACGGCGCTCGACGTGGCCATCATGTCCATCGGCGCGCTCACCGTTCCGGTGTATGAGACGAACTCGCCGGCCCAAGTAAGGATGATCTTCAACGACGCCAACGTCAAAATGGCTTTCGCCGAGGACGACGCCCAGCGCGACAAGATTGAATCCGTGCGCGGGCAATGCTCCGATCTCGGTGACGTGTATGTCATTGGACTTGGCGCTCTCGATACCATCATTGAATATGGCCATGCGGTCTCGGATGCTGAGTTCCTTGAACGTGAACAGGCGGTCAAGGGTTCTGATTTGGCCACCATCGTGTACACATCCGGGTCCACCGGCACACCAAAAGGCGTCGAATTGACGCACGCCAATTTCGTGTTCATCACCTATTCCGGTGTCAATTCCATGCCGGATATCGCCATGAAGCCGAATCGTCGCCTGTTGCTGTTCCTGCCGTTGGCCCACGTATTCGCAAGGTACATGCAGTTCTTCTGCTTCGCCGGCAATGTCTCGCTTGGCCTTTCCAGCAATCTGAAGACCATTCTCGCTGATTTCAAGGCGTTCAAGCCGACATTCATCCTCGCCGTGCCAAGGATTTTCGAAAAGATCTACAACGCGGCATCGCAGAAGGCCGGTTCCGGTTTCAAGGGACGTGTGTTCGCGGGCGCCACCCGTACCGCATATGACTGGTCCCATGCTCAGCAATCAGGCAAGGGGATTCCCTTCGCGTTGAACGCGAAGCATGCCTTGTATGACAAGCTGGTGTATTCATCGATCATGGACGTGTTCGGCGGTCATGTCGAATACGCGGTCTCCGGTGGCGCGCCGCTGGACTCCTCCATCGCGCACTTCTTCAACGGCGTCGGTCTTCCGTTGCTGGAAGGCTATGGCATGACCGAAACCTGTGCTCCCTCAAGCGTCAACCCGACCGAAGGCTACAGGATAGGCACCATTGGACTGCCCTTGCAAGGAGTGACCATGGGTGTGGACGAAGATGGAGAGCTGTGCATCAAAAGTCCTGCCGTGTGCGCGGGTTACCATAACAATCCCGATGTCACCAGGCAACAGATCGTTGATGGATGGCTGCATACCGGAGATCTTGGTTCCATTGACGACGACGGTTTCGTTTCCATCGTCGGTCGTAAGAAGGATCTCATCATCACCGCTGGCGGCAAAAACGTTTCCCCGTGCGAGATGGAGGCCTCCATCATGACTTCGCCGGTGGTGAGCCAATGCGTGATGATCGGCGACCGTAGGCCCTTCATCGCGGCCATCATCTCCCTTGATTTGACCGAGACGAACCTGTGGTTGGAATCCAAGGGTGCGGAACGCGTTGCCGATCTGGATGAAGCCTCGAAGAACCCCATTGTGCGTGCCGAGGTCGAACGCGCGGTCAACAAGGCCAATGAGCTCGCTTCGCGTGCCGAGTCGATCCGCAAGTTTGAAATCGTCCCCGATGAGTTCACCGAGGAGAACGGTCTGGTCACGCCGAGCATGAAAGCGCGCCGGCAAGCTGTGGTCGAGCATTATCGCACCTTGATAGACAAGGTCATCTATGTGCCGAGGAAGCCGGCGTCCCACGCCGAATAAGCTTTGAGCACTATCCAAAAGAAGCCCGGGAGACGTTGTTCCACATCTCCCGGGCTTCTTCCGGATTCCATCACAGTTGAGGCGGCGGTCACAGACCGGCGTCCGCCAGGGATATATAGTTGGGTTCGATCAGGGTCTTCTTGAGATTACCCGCGCTTATCGCCAGAACGTCCTCATGGATGGTCGGCGTTTTCTTTCCTTCAACCGTCGTTGAGATGATGAAGTCGAACTTGGACAGCTTGCCTGCGACGTTCAAACGCACGCAAGTCCGTGCGATGTCCCTGGCCAGGGTCTTGCGATTCTCCATCGCGGTCATCCATTGTTTGCCGTTGACAATATTCGGCATGGAGCTGATATATGCTCCGTATCCGGTGATGATCGGCCACTGCGCGTTCTCCTCATCATCCGATTCCTTGTTGCCGTCATCATCGGTCGAGGCGCTCGTAGGACTGGGCACCGTCTTTCTCTCCAGATCTTTTTTCCCGGTGATGCTATCCACGATGCCGGAGATGGTGATGGACGGATTGACGTCCGCCGAGGAACCGGTATAACCGAGTTTTGCCAATTCATCGGCTACGTTCTTTGCCACATAGTCGTTGCATGAGATGATGCCGTCGATGCGGGTGGGGTGAGTGTCGTCCTCATCCATGCCGAGACGTTCGGCGAGTGCGGATTTAACCTGCTCGGCTTTCGCGGATTCGAACGCCACGGATTGCCAATCGGATTCATCGGTTGACGCGGTGAGCGTTCCGGAGGGGGAGACGGCCTTGCCGTCCTTGAAATACGGTCCGAGAATCTGCCAGATTCCCTTGAACACATGCTGTGCGAAGGACGTGTCCTCCTTATTGCCGTGCTCGTCCGTCTCATCGTAGGGGAGCAACACCTCGATCTGCTTGGGGGCATTGGAAGACGCTTTGTCGAGTTCGAGCTTGCTGACAAGTTCCCGTGCCTGCAGCTTTCCGATCTGCTCGGCGGTGACCATTGGAACGTACACGTCCGGAGCGTATCCCTGGAGAGTGTTGGAAACCAGAACCACCTTCATGCCCTCGTTCTGGGCGAGGCGCAGTGCCGATACCAGACGTTGCGCCGATTGCGCATGATCTTTCGCATCCTCGTCCGACGCATCGGAATCCCAAGTGATGCCATGTCCCGCATAGTCGCCGTACTGCCTATCGGATTCCGACAGATCCGCGACCGGTGCCACCACCAAAGTGGTTCCGCCCTTCGAGGATGAATGTTCGGAGCCGTTGATGTGGTCCACCACATAGTCCTGCACGCTTTGACTCTGCTTGGCGAGATTCGAAGAGGTCTTGACGGTGATGTCGCCACTCTTGACGCCCTCTTGCTTCAATGACGACACGATTTCGGGAACGATCTTCTCCCATTTGCTCAATGGCGTCTGCTGGGAGATGGTGATGCCGTCGGCCGGCGTGAAGATCGCCACGCTGCCGGTCGGATTCACCGTGCTGGACTGTGTGGCCTTGTCCTGCGGCTGCGCGCCGTCATTGGACGAGCACGCGCCCATGACAGCCACCATGCAGGCCGATGCCAGCAGGGCGAGCAGCCGTTTCGTCGTGGTCGTGCGATGCAGTGTCATGCCATGTCCTTTGCGAAATACGGTGGGCGGATTTCTCATACTGACCATCGATTGTAATATCCGAGCATTGAAAAACCCGTATACGCGTGTAGACGCATACGGGTTTCCCTTTGAGAGCCGACGATTATTCCGCCAATGCCTTCGCCAGATTCTCATCGAGCGCGTCCATGAAGCCCTCGGTATCAAGCCATGGCTGGTCGGGACCAATGAGCATGGCGAGGTCTTTGGTCATCTGGCCGCCTTCGACGGTCGAGATAATGACCTTTTCCAAAGTCTCGGCGAAATGCCTGACCTCCGGAGTGCCATCAAGGTCGGCACGGTGCTTCAAGCCGCCCGTCCATGCGAAGATAGAGGCAATCGGGTTGGTCGAGGTCTTCTCGCCCTTCTGCCAACGGCGATAATGGCGGGTCACCGTGCCATGTGCCGCCTCGGCCTCGACGGTCTGCCCATCGGGGGTCATCAGGACGGAGGTCATCAGGCCAAGTGATCCGAAGCCCTGTGCCACGGAATCGGACTGCACGTCGCCGTCGTAGTTCTTGCAGGCCCAGATGTATCCGCCATGCCACTTCAAGGAGCTGGCCACCATATCGTCGATCAGTCGGTGCTCATAGGTCAGTCCGGCCGCCTCGAACTTGTCCTTGTATTCGGTTTCGAACACTTCGGCGAATATATCCTTGAACTGCCCGTCGTATGCCTTGAGAATCGTGTTCTTGGTGGACAGATACACCGGATAGCCGCGCATCAGTCCGTAATTGAAGCAGGCTCGGGCGAATCCGCGGATGGAGTCGTTGACGTTGTACTGCACCTGGGCGACGCCGCCATCGGGGCCGTAGTTGTACACGACGTGCTGGATGGGTTCGCCGCCGTCTTCCGGCGTGAACGTGACGGTGAGCTGTCCGGCTCCCGGAACCTTGAAGTCCGTAGCCTTGTACTGGTCGCCGAATGCATGACGGGCCACGACAATCGGCTTGGTCCATCCCGGCACCAGACGCGGCACATTGCTCATGACGATCGGCTCGCGGAAGATGGTTCCGCCGAGGATGTTGCGAATGGTGCCGTTGGGGGACTTCCACATCTTCTTAAGGCCGAATTCTTTGACGCGAGCCTCGTCCGGGGTGATGGTGGCGCACTTGACACCGACGTGCTCCCGCTGGATGGCCTTCGCCGCGTCCACGGTCACCTGGTCGTCGGTGGCGTCTCGGTTTTCAATGCCCAGATCGTAGTAATCCAGGTCCACGTCGAGATATGGCAGGATCAGACGGTTCTTGATGTCCTTCCAGATGACGCGGGTCATTTCGTCGCCGTCGAGTTCGACGACTTTGCCTTCGACCTTGATTTTGGCCATGGTTTGTCCTCCTGTCAGGATTGAGGTGATGAATCCCGTCTTAATACATATGTGTTAATTACGCGCGGAAATGTCCAAAACCATGGAAGGACACGCTTGAAGCCACTGTCATAGCTGAGCATTAGCCTTGAAACCATGTCTCAGGAAATTGAAATCGGTTTGGGCAAGAAAGGCCGTCTGGCCTACTCGCTGGACGATGTCTCCATCGTCCCCTCCCGTCGTACCCGTGACCCTCAGGACGTATCCACTTCCTGGCAGGTCGATGCCTATGAATTCGACGTGCCGGTCATCGGCGCTCCAATGGATTCCGTGACCAGCCCGGCCACGGCCATCGCCATGGGCAAAATGGGCGCGCTCGGCGTGCTTGATCTTGAAGGGCTGTGGACTCGTTACGCTGATCCTCGGCCGCTGCTTGACGAAATCGCGCAGTTGCCGGCGGACAAGGCCACTGAGCGCATCCAGGAGATCTATGCCGAGCCAATCAAGCCGGAGCTCATCGTCGAGCGCCTGCATGAGATTCGCGACGCCGGCGTCACCGTCGCCGGAGCGTTGTCGCCCCAGCGCACGCAGGATTATTATTCGACGGTGCTTGAGGCGGGCGTCGACCTGTTCGTCATCCGTGGCACCGTTGTGTCCGCGGAGCATGTCTCCAAGGACCACGAGCCCCTCAACCTCAAGAAGTTCATCTATGACCTGGACGTTCCGGTCATCGTCGGGGGTGCGGCCAACTACACGGCGGCTTTGCATCTGATGCGTACCGGCGCGGCCGGCGTCCTCGTCGGCTTCGGCGGAGGAGCGGTCTCTGCCAACCGCAACACGATCGGAGTGCATGCGCCGATGGCCACGGCCATCGCCGACGTTGCCGAGGCGCGACGTGATTACATGGATGAATCGGGTGGTCGTTACGTGCAGGTGATCGCCGATGGAGGCATGGGTGATTCCGGAAGCTTTATCAAGGCCTTCGCTCTCGGCGCGGATGCGGTGATGCTTGGCTCTCCGTTGGCCCGTGCCAAGGAAGCACCCGGCCAGGGCATGCACTGGGGTGCCGAGGCGCGTCACCAGACATTGCCGCGTGGTTTCCGTACCAACGTGGGAACCGTGGGCACTTTGGAGGAAGTGATGTTTGGCCCGAGCCACAACGCGGATGGCACCACCAATTTCGTCGGCGCTCTTCGCCGGGCCATGGCCACCACTGGTTATGTCGATCTGAAGAGCTTCCAGCGTTGTCCGGTCACCGTCACCCCGAACCGGTGACCGAATGATCGCGGCCCACCCCTGAAGGGTGGGCTGTCCATATATTCGATAATTCCCTCCATCGACTTGACGGGGGGAATTTCTTATGTCTAAATGGTCATTACGTCCTTCTCAGCAGAGTCGGATGACATCCGATAAAGGAGGCCATTTTATATGGACGATTTATTCAAAGAAGATGTTCCACCTCCGGGTTCGCAATCCAATCCCGAGCAGGAGGTGGATAACGAAGATGTTTTGCGAGATGACGAACTGGACAGGATTCCATCATCAGGATTGGATACGTTATTGGACTTCAACGAAGAAGATAACCGGCTGTTAGAACAGCTGAAAAGAGAGAAGAGAGCCCTTTCCTCATACGATGGTTTTCTGGAATCGGAATTGTCTCACAAACGCATCCCGTATCATATCGTCCGCATCGACGACACGCCGTGGGACGTCGGGCAGGCTCATTATCTGGCGCTTTTGGGGGCGCGCCTGTCGTGTGATGTCATCGACATCTTCCGTGGCCGCCGGAAGCCGGCGCACGTTGAACGCATCTTAACGGAGGACTGCATGCGTCGGTTGAAGACGGCGTCAGGTCTTTTGATCAATCACATGAAGGAGGACATCAGACTTCACGCCAGGTTCGGTCTGCTGCCCATCAACGTGTTCATGGTCAGCGGATGGCTGGTTTCGCCGACGAAGTTCGAATGCACCGTGCTGCTCAGCATCGGTGACCTGCGGATGAGCTGCAATACGACCTTCGTGTTCAAGGGATCCGTATGGAGATGCACCGTGGCTGATTTCGGCTGACGTTTTTTAAAGCGGAATATTAAGGCAAAACCCTTGAGATTGGCTATTTACAGCTGATTTCAAGGGTTTCCAGTGCGCCTTGGAAGAACGGCAACTACTATAGAAACCATGTTGAGAGAATTTGTACCGGAACCGGCTTACAGCACCACGGATGAGGACACGGTCTACGCATTGCTGGCACGTCGTGCGGGGAAGACCCCGGATGACCTTATTGCGCAATGGCAGGATGACGATACCAGGCAATGGCATGATGTGACGGCGGCCCAGATGCTCGCTCGCGTGCGCGCTGTGGCGAAAGGACTTATCGGTCTTGGCGTTAAGCCGGGAAACATGGTGGTCATCTATTCCCCGACCTGTTATGAATGGGGTGTAGTGGATTTTGCCTGCGCCGCGATCGGTGCGGTGAGCGTCCCGATATATGAGACGGATTCGGCCAAGCAGGCAGCCTCCATTGTCGAGGAGGTTGAGCCAATCATCGCCTTCGCCGGGGATTCCTCGCACACACAGACCCTTGAACAGATTCGCGACGAATATGAGGGATTGCGTTATGTGTTCAACTTCAAAGCCGATGGACTCGATGCGGTCGTGGATTTCGGGGAGGGTATCGACGACGACGCGCTTGATCGGGCCATTTCCCGGGTCAAGGCGGACGACATGCTCACCATCGTCTACACGTCGGGCTCCACGGGACGCCCGAAAGGCGCGATGCTGTCCCATCGTAATTTCACCCATATAGTGCTTAACGGCTATATCATCCTCGACGACATGCTTTACCAGCCGAATCGGTTGATGCTATTTCTGCCGTTGGCGCACTGCTTCGCCCGTTACATCCAGTACGTGGCCATCGGCGGTCAAGGCGTGGTCGGCTATCTTCCCGGCGCCAAGCACCTGCTCGCCGATCTGCGCAGCTTCAAACCGACATATCTGCTTGGCGTGCCCCGTGTGTTCGAGAAGGTGTACAACGCCGCATCGCAGAAGGCCGGTGCCGGCATCCGCGGCAGAATCTTCGCCAAGGCGTTCGAGCATTTCGTCCAGTGGTCCAAGGATGAGCAGAATGGGGCCGGACATTCCCTGATCGCCCGCACCGAGCATTCGTTCTTCATGTCCACTGTCGGCAAGTCCATCCGTTCCGCGCTTGGGCCGAATCTGAAATATCTGGCATGTGGAGGGGCTCCGTTGAATGTTGACCTTGCCCACTTCTTCAATGGCATGGACGGTATCACGTTCATCCAAGGATATGGTATGACGGAGACGGCGGCTCCGATGATCGTCAATTGGCAGAACACGAACCGTGTCGGTTCCGTCGGCAAACCCGGACCTGGTATGGGCGTGCGCACCGACGATGATGGAGAGCTGCAGGTCATGGGTCCCAACGTCTTCCTCGGCTATTACAAGAACCCCGAGAAGACCGCCGAGGTCAAAATGCCCGACGGTTGGCTCAGAACAGGGGATTTGGGCGCCATCGACGACGACGGATTCGTATATATAACCGGCCGCAAGAAGGACATCATCATCACGGCCGGGGGCAAGAACGTCAGCCCGGCGCCGATGGAGGATATCATCGACACCTGCCCGATAGTGTCCCATGCGGTGGTCATCGGAGATGGAAAGCCATTCATCAGCGCGCTGATTGAGCTGGACCCTGATATGGTCCGTTCGTGGCTTTCCCAGCAGGGACTGGACCGCGATATGTCCATGGAACAGATTGCAGAGAACGACGCGGTCCGTGCATTCGTTCAGCAATATGTCGAAAAAGCGAACGCGAACGTCTCCCGTGCGGAATCCGTGCGCAAATTCGAAATCCTCAGTGAGGAATTCAACCAGCAGGACGGTACTCTGACCGCGAGCCTGAAGGTCGTTCGTCCCAAGGTGCTGCAGCGTTACGAGGACATCATCGAGAACGTCATCTACGCTCCGAAACAATCCGGCAGGCCATTGCCGAAGACGGTCCAGATTCTCGATCGCACCACGGAAACGGTCAAGCAGGCATCGGAAAGCGTGCGACAGGCTTCCGAATCGGTCAGTCCGAAGGTTCGGCAGGCATTTGATACCATGCAGGAGAGAATCAAGAAACAGTCCGATGAATCGGATGACAAGGCGAAATCATCCGCCGAACCTTCCGAAACCGAGGATTCGGATAATAGCGAGGAGCGTTAATTTTGGCAATCCGTGAGATTCGAGTCGTACCTGATCCGGTGCTGCGCACCCCATGCGACCCCATTAGGGAGATCACGCCCGCCGTGCGTCATCTGGTGCAGGACCTGTTGGACACCGTCGACGATCCGGGACGTGCTGGTCTGTCCGCCAACCAAATCGGTGTGAGTCTGCGCGCGTTCTCCTACAACATCGACGGCAAAATCGGCTATGTGCTCAATCCCGTGCTGGAGGAGACCAGCGGAGAGCAGTATGGCGATGAAGGCTGTTTGTCCGTTCCGGGATTGTGGTACAAGACACGCCGTGCGGATTACGCACGGGTGCGTGGCATCGATTTGGATGGCAACACCGTCGTTCTGGAAGGCCATGGCATCATGGGACGCATGCTGCAGCATGAAACCGATCATCTGGACGGCCATGTCTATCTCGATCGTCTGGAAAAAGAGGAGCGACGCGAGGCGATGCGTTACATGCGTAATCATCGCAAGTAACTAGGAAACCGATGGTGTCACGGGGTCACGTCCATGAAAGACGTGGCCCCGTGATATTTTTATTTTTGTGTGCCATTCCGGCGGGAGACGTTGTCGCGAGCGTCCCCAGCCACCCAATATTGTCAACCGGCGCACAACCAATTCGCGTCATGCTCGTGACGGCCTGTGTCGGTCGGCTGATGTCCTCAGGACGTCGGCTGCACGCAGGAACGCATGGCCAGGCAAGAACCGACAAGAAAGAGGTAGCGATACCATGGCTCAGATCACTATGAGCGACATGCTGAAGGCAGGTCTGCACTTCGGCCACCAGACCCGTCGTTGGAACCCGAAGATGAAGCAGTTCATCCTCACCCAGCGCAACGGCATCCACATCATCAACCTGTTCAAGTCGCTCGACATGATCGACAAGGCCTATGACTTCATCAAGGCCACTGTTGCCCACAACGGCACCGTGCTGTTCGTCGGCACCAAGAAGCAGGCCCAGGAAGCCGTCTCCACCCAGGCCACCCGCGTGAACATGCCGTACGTTTCCGAGCGCTGGCTCGGCGGCATGCTGACCAACTTCCAGACCGTGTCCAAGCGCGTCTCCCGTCTCAAGGAACTTGAGGAGATGGACTTCACCGACGTGCATGGTTCCGGCCTGACCAAGAAGGAGCTGCTGCTCCTCGAGCGTGAGAAGGACAAGCTGGCCAAGCAGCTGGGCGGTATCCGCAACATGAACCGTACCCCGTCCGCCATGTTCGTGGTCGATGTGAACAAGGAGGCCCTGGCCGTCGAGGAAGCCCACAAGCTGGGCATCCCGGTCGTCGCCATCGTCGACACCAACGCCGATCCGGAATCCGTTGAGTATCCGATCGCCGCTAATGATGACGCCATCCGTGGCATCGAGTTGCTGACCAGCCTCATGGCCGACGCAGTGGCGGAAGGCCTGCTGGAGCGTTCCGGCAAGGCCGCCAAGGCTGAAGGCGAATCCGAGCAGCCGATGGCCGCTTGGGAGAAGGAGCTCCTCACCGAGGGCGCTCCGGCCGCCGAAGCTCCGGCTGCGGCTGAAGGCGAAGCCAAGGCCGAGTGAAACCATGCTCTATGATGGGAGGCGTTGCACCTCCCGTCATAGAGGCATCACCAAATTTTCAGAGGAGACAAATCAATGGCAGCAATCACTGCAGCTCTGATCAAGCAGGTGCGCGAGGAAACCGGCGCCGGCATGATGGACGTCAAGAAGGCACTGACCGAAGCCGAAGGCGACGTGGCCCGCGCCAAGGAGATCATCCGCGCCAAGGGCATTCAGGCCGCTGGCAAGCGCGAAGGTCGTAAGGCCCAGGAAGGCACCATCGCCTCCACCGTTGTCGAGTCCGCCAACGGTCAGACCGGCTACGCGGTCGAGCTGAATTCCGAGACCGACTTCGTGGCCAAGACCCCGAAGTTCGTGGAGTTCGCCGATAGCGTGCTCGATGACGCCGTCAAGGCCGGAGCATCTTCCGTGGATGATGTTCTGGCAGCCGCCTCCGGCGACTCCACCGTGAAGGAAGCCGTCGAGGAAGCCGCGGCTTTGTTCGGCGAGCACGTCAAGGTCGGTCAGTTCGCCAAGGTCGAAGGCCCGCATGTCGAGGTCTACGCCCACAAGAAGTCCGCTGAGATGCCGCCGAGCATCGTGGCCATGATCGCCACTGATGAGGCCGGCGCCGCCGTGGCTCATGAGGCCGCTCTCCAGATTTCCGCAATGGGCGCCCAGTGGCTGACCCGCGAGGATGTCCCGGCCGATGTGCTGGAGTCCGAGCGTCGTGTGGCCACCGAGAAGACCACCGAGGAGCTCAAGAGCAAGGGCAAGCCGGAAGCCGTGATCGAGAAGATCGCCCCGAAGATCGTGGAAGGCCGTCTTGGAGCTTTCTACAAGGAGACCGTGCTGCTCGAGCAGGCCTATGTCAAGGATCCGTCCAAGACCGTCGGCGACCTGTTCAAGGAAGTCGGTGGCTCCGCGCTGTCCTTCGCTCGCGTGGAGGTCGGCAAGGGCGACGCCGAGTGAATCTGATATGAGACGGGCCCGCATTCCCCATGCGGGCCGGCATATCCCCAACGGCCGCAATCTCCATCGGATTGCGGCCGTTTTCTTTTTCCTTCAAGCCATCGTGTTTCCGGTGTCTGCGTTTGCCGATAGTCTTGAGAGCGGTAATTTCATGGGTTTTCGGGTAAGAAAGGCATTTCATGACTGGCGAAAACACTGGTGACAATCCCCGCAGGGTGTTGCTCAAGCTTTCCGGCGAAGCGTTTGGAGGCGGAAAAGTCGGTATCGACACCGCCGTCATCCGTCGTATCGCGGAGGAGATCGTCCCCGCCGTCAAACAAGGCGTACAGGTCGCCATCGTCGTGGGCGGCGGCAACTTCTTCCGCGGCGCCGAGTTGCAGCAGGCTGGAATTGATCGTTCCCGCGGCGATTACATGGGCATGCTCGGCACTGTGATGAACTGCCTCGCATTGCAGGATTTCCTCGAGCAGGAGGGACAGGCAACCCGTGTGCAGACCGCCATCACCATGGGTCAGGTGGCCGAGCCTTATATTCCGCTCAAGGCCATCCGTCATTTGGAAAAGGGCCGTGTCGTGATTTTCGGCGCAGGTGCCGGCATGCCGTACTTCTCCACCGATACGGTGTCCATCCAGCGTTCCCTGGAGATTCATTGCGATGAGGTGCTGATGGGCAAGAACGGTGTGGACGGCGTGTATACCGCCGATCCGCGCAAGGACGAAAACGCCAAGCGTTTCGCCACGCTGAGCTATAATCGCGCGCTGGTGGACAATCTTGCCGTCATGGATGCCGCGGCGCTTTCCATGGCGAGGGACAATCGTCAGCGTATCCGCGTCTTCGGTCTGGAAGGCGCCGGAAACGTGACCCGCGCGCTGCTCGGCGACGAGATTGGCACCATGGTTTCCACCGCTGAATCCAAGCTTGCCGAGTGAAGACATTCAACGTCGAATATCGATTGAAACAACAGTATAAGGAGCAAAACAATGGCAACTATCGTTGATCAGGCCAAGGCCCAGATGGCCAAGTCCGTGGAATCCACCAAAGAGAACTTCTCCGGTATCCGCACCGGTCGTGCGAATCCGGCGCTGCTTAACGGCATCACCGTCGATTATTACGGTGCTCCGACCCCGCTGAAGGCCGTCGCCACCATCGGTGTGCCGGAACCGCGCACGCTGGCCGTCACCCCGTTCGACGCGTCCCAGGCCAATGCTGTGGAAAAGGCGTTGCGAGACTCCGATCTTGGCGCCAGCCCGCGTCGTGACGGCAACGTCATCCGTCTGACCATGCCGGAGCTGACCGAGGAACGCCGCAAGGAATATGTCAAGATTGCCAAGGGCAAGGCTGAGGACGGAAAGGTCGCGGTGCGCAACATCCGTCGTAAGGCCAAGGAATCGCTTGACAAGGCAATCAAGGACGGCGACATGGGCGAGGATGAGGGCGATCGTCTGCTCAAGGAGCTGGACAAGGTCACCAAGCAGACCACCGACGAACTTGACGCTCTGCTGGAAACCAAGCAGAAGGAGATCATGGAGGTCTGAGTCTCCATACCTCCATATCAACAATCGACGCACGGTACCACAGGGGAGAACATGACGGGGCATCAGGAGCAACACGAAAAGGAAGCCGAGGCCATCGACGCCATCAACAAGAAGACAGGGCGAAACATGCCACAGGCCATTGGCACGGCTGTCGTCCTCATCGCCATCATTCTGGCGTGTCTGCTGATCAGCGTCGACCTGTTCGTCTATCTGGTCGTGTTGTTCATGATGCTCGCCCTGTGGGAACTGCGCGTCGATTTCGCCACTGTGGGATTGCACATTCCCGTGGTGACGCTGTGGGTGTGTTCGGCCGCGACACTGCTGGCCACGTATTACAGCACCCATCATATTGTGGCGATGACGGTCTGCGTATTGGTCTCGCTGCTGCTGGTCGCCATCGCGGCCAGCGCCAAGGTGACGTTTGGCAGCCGTCTCTCTCTGGCAGTGGCGGACAAGCTGTCGCATACCGATGCCGGCGCTCGTCTGGAATCGTCTTTCAACCATGAGCAAGGTGAGATCAGCCACAGCCGTCTGAGCCATGTGGCCGTCTCCATGTTCACGGTGCTGTACATCCCATTGCTGGCCTCCTGCCTGATCATGCCGTTGACCTTCAACAACCATCCCGTGGCACATGCCATCATGCTGGTGTTCATGCCGGCTTTGAGCGATACCGGTGGACTGTTCGCCGGCGCTTGGCTCGGCAAGCACAAGCTCAGCCCGCGCATCTCCCCGAAGAAGTCCTGGGAAGGTCTCGCCGGTTCCATCCTGTTCGCCATGGTCGGTTTCTTCATCTCGATGTTCTGTACATATGAACCTTCCGTATGCGTGTCCCGCTGGTGGGTGCCCGTCATCGCGGGCGTCATGATCGGCGTTGCGGGAACGTTCGGCGATTTGTGCGCGTCCATGCTGAAGCGTGACATCGGCATCAAGGACATGGGGCACCTGCTCAAGGGCCATGGTGGTGTGATGGATCGCGTCGACTCCATCCTGCTGTGCGCGCCCTTCGTGTGCGTGCTGCTATGGGCCACCGGAATGTGAGAAAGGGACGGCTGCAAACGTGAATTCCGCGAACGAACAACCGGAAACCGGCATCACGCCCGGAGGAACATCAGGCGCATTCAGGGATGTGCTGTCGAAGGATCATGCCCGGCGCGGCAAGCCGCCGCTGCATTTCGCCGACATGTCCGACGATGAGCGAATCGCCAAAGCCAAGGAAATCGGGCTACCGAAATTCAGAGTCAAGCAATTGGCCAACCATTATTATGGCCATTTCGATATCAACGCGGAGGAGTTCTCCGATTTCCCTGCAGCCAGACGCACCGACGCGGCCGAAACCTTCTTTCCGGAACTCATTCACGAAGTGACCCGTCAGGTAGCCGACGAGGGCAAGACCATCAAAACATTGTGGCGATTGTTCGACGGATCGTTGATTGAATCCGTGCTGATGCGCTATCCGACAAGAACCACACTGTGCATCTCCAGCCAGGTCGGCTGCGGCATGGGATGTCCGTTCTGCGCCACCGGCCAGTTGGGATTGACCAGGAACATGTCCGCGGGTGAGATCCTGGAACAGGTGCGAGTGGCCGCCAAAGCTATGCGCGACGGCGATGTGGCCGGCGGTCCAGGCCGGTTGAGCAATATCGTGTTCATGGGCATGGGCGAGCCGATGGGCAACTATAGGTCGGTGATGAGCGCCGTCCGGCAGATCAGCGCCATGCCTCCTGAAGGATTCGGCATTTCCGCCCGCAATATTACCGTTTCCACGGTAGGCGTGGTGCCGGGCATCAGGAAACTTGCCGCGGAGGGTATCCCTGTGAGGCTCGCGGTATCGCTGCATGCTCCGAGCGACGAGCTGCGTGATGAATTGGTGCCGATGAACAAGCGCTTCAACACCACGCAGGTGCTGGATGCCGCGCACGATTACTATCTGGCCACCAAACGGCGGGTCAGCATCGAATACGCTTTGATGCGCGGAATCAACGACCAGGCCGAACATGCCAGACTGCTGGCCAAGCGCCTGAACCATTACGGGGATGACTGGGCGCATGTCAATCCGATTCCGCTCAATCCGATTGAGGGATCGAAATGGACCGCATCCAAACCAGAGGACGAGCGTAGATTCTTGGAGATTCTTCGCAGTGCGGGCATCACCGCCACATTGCGAGACACCCGCGGGCAGGATATCGATGGCGCCTGCGGACAGCTGGCCGCCAAGGAACGCGACTGATTTCAATGTTTCTGTCCGCTACTCGGACTCCATGCGAGTTGGTGTGACGTTTTGCGGTTACTCTTGCAATCGTTGCAAACTTTATGCGCGAAGGAGTAGAGCACCATGTCACTGGCGGTCCGAGTCATTCCATGTCTTGATGTAGATGCGGGACGAGTGGTCAAAGGCGTGCATTTCGAGAATCTTCGCGACGCTGGCGATCCTGTGGAACTTGCTGCGGAATACTACCGGCAGGGCGCTGACGAGCTGACGTTTCTTGATGTGACGGCCTCGAGCTCCCATAGGCATACCATGGTGGATGTGGTGAGCCGGACCGCCGAGCAGATTTTCATCCCGCTGACCGTCGGTGGCGGCGTGCGCACTCCCGAGGACGTCGATTCGCTACTTCGCTGCGGTGCGGACAAAGTCGGTGTCAACACCGCGGCTATCAACGATCCCACGCTGATTAGCCGAGTTTCCGAACGGTTTGGCAACCAAGTGCTTGTCCTTTCCGTCGATGCGCGACGTGAGCGTGGAGAGCGCCATACGCAGTCCGGTTTTGAAGTGACCACCATGGGAGGACGCAAATCCACTGGCATTGACGCCATCTGGTGGGTCAAACGCGCCCAGGAGCTCGGCGCAGGAGAGATCCTCCTCAATTCGATGGACGCCGACGGCACCCAGCAGGGATTCGATTTGGAAATGATCAAGGCCGTGCGCAAGGAAGTCAAGATTCCTATCATCGCTTCGGGTGGCGCCGGAAAGGCGGCGGATTTTCCACCGGCGATTGCGGCCGGCGCGGACGCGGTGCTTGCCGCATCGATTTTCCATTATGGAAAGGTCACCATCGGTGAGGTCAAGGAGGCCATCAAGGCCGCTGGCTACACCGTGCGCTGAACGGAATGACGCATCCACGGTCTGATATTGACCGGAACCGCCGCACGTAGAACATTTCCACTGAACGAATCGTAAGAAGCATCATCATGACCAACGAAAAAGCATACGACAACTCCATCACTCTCGATCCCCGCATCGCGCAACGGCTCAAGCGTGACGACAAGGGTCTGGTCGCCGCCGTCATCCAGCAGTTCGACACCAAGGAAGTGCTGATGGTCGGCTATATGAACGACGAAGCCGTCAGACGGACCCTCACCACCGGTCGTGTCACGTTCTGGTCGAGATCTAGGCAGGAGTACTGGCGCAAGGGCGATACGTCGGGTCATGCCCAATATGTGAAGTCCTTCGCACTGGATTGCGATGGGGATGCCATTCTGGTGGAAGTCGACCAAGTGGGAGCGGCATGTCATACGGGCAAGCGCTCCTGCTTCGAGGAAGGCGGACAGCTGCCCGTGGTCGTAGGCTATCGGACCAAGGAACAGGAGGGCCAACGGTGAGCGAATGCAGCGTGCGTACACTGAAGTGGGGCTCGACCTGGCCAAGCCGTGAGCAGTTCCATGAATTGGCGGACCAAGGGTACCGCGTCATCCCTATCGTGCGGCGGCTGCTCGCCGATTCACTGACGCCCGTGGGCTTCTATGAGCGTCTGGCAGGAGGACGTTCCGGCACATTTATTCTCGAATCCGCTGAATTCGGCGGGGCTTGGAGCCGCTATAGCTTCATCGGTGTGAATTCCATGGCGCAGTTGCGTTCAAACGCAGGCAAGGCCGATTGGCTTGGACGGGTGCCCGTTGGCGTTCCTGCTGAGGGTGATGTCGTCGAAGTGGCCCATGCGGCGTTGAAGACATTGAAGGCCCCACATGTCGATGGACTGCCGAATCTGACCAGCGGTCTTGTCGGCACGGTGGGTTGGGATTCGATTCGTCATTGGGAACCGACGCTACACGCCGAGGCGCCGAACGAGACCGGGCAGCCGGAAACCGTGCTGGCCCTTGCCACGGATATCGCCGTGGTGGACCATGTATCCGGTTCCGTATGGCTGATCGCCAATGCCGTGAATGTCGACGACCGACCGACACGCGCCGATGCCGCCTATGACGAGGCTCTGGAACGTTTGGATGACATGCAGCGCAAGGCCGCCACACCGGTTGAGAACGAGGCAAGGGTCAATGTGCTCGACGAATCGGTCGAACAGCCCCAGTTGCGGTTCCGTACCGAAAAAGAGGACTACGAGCGTGCCGTCGAAACGGCCAAGCGGCACATCGTCGACGGCGATGTGTTCCAAGTGGTCATCTCGCAGCGACTTGACATCGATTCACCTGCGGATCCGTTCGACGTGTACCGTGTGCTGCGCACGCTCAATCCAAGCCCGTACATGTACTTCATGGCGCTCACTGATGCCCAGGGACGCGATTTCAACGTCATCGGCTCCAGTCCGGAAACCCTGATCAAGGTGGACAATGGCCATGCCATGTCCTTCCCGATCGCCGGATCCCGGCCGCGCGGCGCCACTCCCGAAGAGGACGAGAGACTGGCCAAGGAGCTGCTGGCGGATCCGAAGGAACGCAGCGAACATATCATGTTGGTCGATCTGGCGCGCAACGATCTGAGCCGAGTGTGCAAACCGGAAAGCGTCGAAGTCGTTTCCCTGATGGATATCAAGCGATTCAGCCATATCATGCACATCTGCTCGACCGTTACGGGACAGGTCGCCGATGGTATGACTCCGTTCGATGTATTCACATCCGCCTTCCCCGCGGGAACGTTGTCCGGAGCGCCGAAACCGCGCGCCATCGACATCATCGATGAGCTTGAGCCGGCCGATCGCGGCATCTACGGCGGTACCGTCGGCTACTTTGATTTTTCAGGCAACCTCGATATGGCCATCGCCATTCGAACTGCATTCATCCGCGACCATGAAGCGAGCGTGCAGGCCGGAGCCGGAATCGTACTTGATTCCGTGCCGGCCAGTGAGTGGCAAGAGACTCGCAACAAGGCCGAAGCCAGCGTCGAGGCGGTGCAGATCGCCGCGCAGCTTCGCCAGTTGTGAGTCATGCGTGACCATTCGATTGTGTTGTGAAAGGAATATCAATGTCCGTGCTCGATGAATTGGTGGCGGGAGCCGTCGAAGATCAGAAATCGAGGGAGAAGGATGTGCCGCTTGACGAGGTCAAGCGTATGGCGTTCGACGCGCCGTCGCCGATTGACGCGCGTCAATGGCTGAAGAAGTCGGATGGCGTCCCGGTCATCGCCGAAATCAAAAGGGCTTCCCCCTCCAAAGGTCATTTGAGCGATATCCCCGATCCGGCCGCTTTGGCCCGTGAATACGAACGGGGAGGGGCAAGCGCGATTTCCGTGCTTACCGAGGGACGCCGGTTTCTCGGCTCGCTTGACGATTTCGACAAGGTGCGCGCCGCGGTGAGGATTCCCGTGCTGCGCAAGGATTTCATCGTCACCGAATACCAGATTTGGGAGGCGCGTGCGCATGGGGCGGATTTGGTGCTGCTCATCGTCGCCGCGTTGGATGATGACAGGCTCAAGTCCCTGCTCGATCTTGCTCACAGTCTTAACATGACGGTTCTTGTGGAGACCCACACGCGTGAGGAGATTCAGCGTGCCATCAAGGCGGGGGCCAAGGTCATCGGCATCAATGCCCGTAATCTCAAAGATCTCAAGGTGGACGTGAACAAATACAACGAATTGGCGGCCGATTTGCCGAATGATGTGATTCGTGTGGCGGAATCGGGTGTGTTCGGCGCGGTCGAGCTTGAGGACTATGCCCGTGCCGGCGCCGATGCGGTGCTGGTTGGCGAAGGCGTCGCCACCGCAGCCGACCACGAACAGGCGGTGAACCGACTAGTAAAGGCAGGTGCAAGAGTGAAAGCATCCGAACAGACCCCATTGGCAAGCCATGAAGGACCGTATTTCGGGCAATTCGGCGGACGATATGTGCCGGAAGCGTTGATCACGGCGTTGGACGAGCTTGAGCGCGTGTATACGGAAGCCAAGGCCGATCCGGAATTCCATAAGGAATTGGCTCGATTGAACAAGCAGTATGTCGGCCGTCCGTCCCCGTTGACCGAGGCTCCCCGTTTCGCCGAGCGTCTCAAAGAGAAGACCGGGCTTGACGCTCGTGTGTTCCTCAAGCGTGAGGACCTGAACCACACCGGTGCCCACAAGATCAACAACGCGCTCGGGCAGGCCCTTCTGGTCAAGCGCATGGGCAAGACCCGCGTGATCGCCGAAACCGGCGCCGGACAGCATGGTGTGGCCACCGCGACGGTCTGCGCCATGCTGGGTCTCAAGTGCCGCATCTACATGGGTCAGATCGATGCTCGTCGCCAGGCGTTGAACGTGGCGCGCATGCGCATGCTGGGAGCTGAAGTCGTGGAGGTCACCTTGGGTGACCGCATTCTCAAGGACGCCATCAATGAGGCGTTGCGTGATTGGGTCACCAACGTCAAGGACACCCATTACCTGCTCGGTACGGTCGCGGGTCCTCATCCGTTCCCATCCATGGTGCGCGACTTCCAGAAGATCATCGGCGAGGAGGCCAAGCAGCAGTTGCAGGATTGGTACGGCATCGACCATCCGGATGCGATTTGCGCATGCGTCGGCGGCGGTTCCAACGCCATCGGCATCATGAACGCCTTCCTTGATGACGAACGTGTGAACCTGTACGGCTACGAGGCTGGCGGGAATGGCCCCGAATCCGGGCGGCATGCCATCAGATTCGCGCCGGGGACCGGCGAACTCGGCATGTTCCAGGGAGCCAAGAGCTATCTGCTGGAGAACTCCGAAGGGCAGACCCTCGACACCTATTCCATCTCCGCCGGATTGGACTACGCTTCCGTAGGCCCCGAACACGCATGGCTCAAGGACATCGGTCGCGTCAACTATTCCTGGGCGACCGATCAGGAGGCCATGAGCGCCTTCAAGGACCTGTGCGAGACCGAGGGCATCATTCCGGCCATCGAAAGCTCCCATGCCGTCGCCGGTGCCTATAAGGCAGCCGCGGACCTCAAGGCCAAGGGCTATGAGCATCCGGTCATGATCATCAACATTTCCGGTCGTGGAGACAAGGACATGAACACCGCCGGCAAGTGGTTCGGATATCTGACCGATGAACAGGCCAAGGCACTGGAAGCCAATGGCGCCCAAGGCAACAACGTGGACGGCGAGTGAGAGAAGGAGCAATCATCATGACGAACGCAACAGCATCCACGCCGTCCGGACAGCCGCTCGGCATCAGTCACAAGCCCAGCCCGACGGAATCCATGTTCGAGGGATTCAAAGCTGCCAACAAGCCGGCTTTCATCGGATACCTGCCATATGGATTCCCTGATCCGGAATACTCGCTCAAAGCGTTCCGCACCATGGTCGAACATGGTGTGAACGCGGTCGAGATCGGATTGCCGTATTCCGATCCCGTTATGGACGGCCCCGTCATCCAAGCGGCCTCCCAGATTGCCATCGACAACGGCGAGAAAATAGCCAATGTGTTCAAAGCCGTGGAGACCGTGGCGAATGCCGGGGGAGTGCCGCTGGTCATGAGCTACTGGAACCTCATCTTCCATTACGGCGTCGAGCGTTTCGCACGTGACTTCGAGAACGCGGGCGGCGCCGGTCTGATTACTCCGGACCTTATTCCGGACGAGGCCGGCGAATGGATCGAGGCGTCCGACCGCCATGGGCTTGACCGTATCTTCCTGGTATCCCCGGATTCCACCGAGGACCGTCTGAAGATCGTCGCCGACAATGCGCGTGGCTTCGTTTACGCGGCGGCACGCATGGGCGTCACCGGCGAACGTTCCACCATCGACGCCTCACCGGAGGAGCTGGTATCCCGCACCCGTAAGGCCGGGGCGAAAAACGTGTGCGTCGGCATCGGCGTGTCCACCGCGGAGCAGGGCGCCCGTGTGGGAGCATACGCGGATGGTGTCATCGTGGGCTCGGCCTTGGTGCATACCATGCTCGACGAATCCGGCAAACACGCCGTCGACGAGGCCGCCGGTCTCAGGGCTTTGGCCGCGAAGACCGAGGAGCTCGCCGACGGCATCCATAACGCCCGTAACTGAAACAGCCGGAAACGGCTCATTGGTGGTCCACGCATCATATCGGATACGTGGACTACCATCGGGGAACCATGACACTTGCTTATATTCCGTCGCCGACGATCTCACAGTTTTCCATCGGTCCGGTGACCATACATTTCTACGCGTTGTGCATTCTGCTTGGCATCGTGCTGGCCGTATGGATGACAACCGTTCGCTGGAAGCGATACGGCGGCACCTTCGACCAGATTCTCGACATCACATTGGTCGCGGTGCCAAGCGGTATCATCGGCGCGCGCATCTACCACATCATCACCACTCCGGAACGTTTCTTCGGACCGAATGGCGATTGGACCGAGATGTTCCGAATCTGGAATGGTGGATTGGGCATCTGGGGCGGTGTGTTGCTTGGAGCGCTTGCCGCATGGGCATGGTGCCGGCACAAGCATTATCCGATGGCGCTGCTCGGTGACGCCGTCGCCCCGGGACTGCTTGTTGCGCAGGCTGTGGGACGCTTGGGGAACTGGTTCAACCAGGAGCTCTACGGCGCGCCGACCACGCTGCCGTGGGGTTTGAAGCTCAACATGGAGGGAAGCGCCATAGGCCACAGCGAACAATGCTATGACGGTGCCACCTGTCCGACGGGCACACTGTTCCACCCCACTTTCCTATATGAGATGATCTGGAATCTCGTCGGCGCGGCGCTCATCGTGTTCCTCGGGGCCAGGATCATGAAAAGGCTCAAGGCGGGGTCGCTGTTCACCCTGTACATCATGTGGTATACGGCTGGACGCACTTGGATCGAGGCTTTGCGCATCGATTTCGCCCATGAGTTCCTGGGCGTGCGTATCAATGTGTGGGTTTCCTTGGCGGTGTTCGTACTTGGCGTGGTGGCCTTCATCGTCGTCCAGCAGATGGGCAAACCCACGGCGTTGCTTGCGGAGAAGCTGCGTACCGTCACCGAAATCGAGACCCGTCTCGCCGATGGCCTTGGCTCTGATTCGACGGCCGAAACCAATTCCGTGAAAACCGTGGGTGAAATCATGCCGAACGACGACTCTTCCGTCTCACATGTCGATGAGCATTCCGACAACCAGTGATATCAAGTCGATTACCTTCCATAGAATGAGAGACATGACTATTCAAATCGCACCTAGCATCCTGTCCGCCGATTTCTGCAATCTGGAACGCGACCTCAAGGCCATTTCCAACGCTGATCTCGTCCATGTGGACGTGATGGACCATCATTTCGTTCCGAATCTGACGCTGGGCGAGCCGATTGTGGCCCGCATCTGCCAGGTCACCGACCTACCTGTCGATGTGCATCTGATGATTGAGGATCCGGATCGTTGGGCTCCGGAATACGCCAAGCTTGGTGCGGCTTCCGTCAGCTTCCATATGGGGGCCACCCATGCTCCGGTGCGTCTCGCCCGTCAGTTGCGCGACATGGGCTGCAAGGCTTGCTTCGCCGTGCGCCCGGCTGAACCGGTAGAGCCGATCTTCGACATTCTTGACGAATTCGATATGGTGCTGATCATGACCGTCGAACCTGGCTTCGGAGGCCAGAAGTTCCTGGACAACCAGATGGCCAAGGTACGTCGTCTGCGTGACGAGATCACTCGCCGAGGCTTGGACACCAAGATTCAGGTCGATGGCGGAGTGAGCCCCAAGACCGCGCATATCGTGGCGGAAGCCGGCGCGGATGTGCTGGTCGCAGGCTCCGCAGTGTACGGCGCCGAGAATCCGGCCGAAGCCATCGATTCCATCCGCGAGAAGGCCGAAGCGGCCTTCAAGGCGTGAACGATCACCACACAAGGAAGCATACGACTATGAAGACTTTTGAATCGCTGTTCGCAGAACTGAGCGAGAAGGCCGCTACCAAGCAAGCGGGTTCCCTGACCGTCGATGAGCTGGCCAAGGGCACGCATTTCATCGGCAAGAAGATCGTCGAGGAGGCGGGGGAGACCTGGATTGCCGCCGAATACGAGGGAGCTGACCGCACGGCAGAGGAGATGAGCCAGCTCATCTACCATCTGCAGGTCATGATGATCGACCGCGGCATCACGCTCGAGGATATTTACAAGAACCTGTGAGGAAACCCGAGGCCATGCCACTTGACGGTGTGGCCTTTTCTAAAGGAGAACCATGCTGAGAATCGCTGTGCCCAATAAGGGCATGCTGTCCGAACCCGCTTGGAACATGCTGTCCGAAGCCGGCTACCGTTTGAGAAGCAACCCTCGCCAGCTGGTCGTGGAAGATCCCGACAATGATGTGGAGTTGTTCTATCTGCGTCCGCTGGATATCGCCGTGTATGTCGGTCGTGGCACCATTGACGTAGGCATCACCGGTCATGATTTGCTGGTGAATTCCGGAACCGATGCCAAGGAGCATATGCAACTGGGATTCGGCGCCTCCACATTCCGTTTCGCGGCTCCGAACGATTCGCCGATCACCAAGCTTGAGGATATCGAAGGCAAGCGTGTCGCCACTACATTCGACAAACTCGTGCATGACTATCTGGTCGAGCATGGCATCAATGCGGAAACCGTGCATCTGGATGGCGCCGTCGAATCGTCCGTCCAACTAGGAGTGGCCGATCTGATCGCCGATGTGGTATCCACCGGAACAACGTTGCGCAACGCCGGTCTGCGTGTCTTCGCCGAGCCGTTGATGCATTCCGAGGCAGTGCTGATCCGTTCCCCCCGACTTGCCGAGGACGACGATCGGCTGACGATTCTGAGCCGCCGTCTGCAGGGCGTGCTCACAGCTCAACGATATGTGCTTATGGACTATGACATCCCGGTTGAGAAGGTGTCGGCAGCTGTGAATATCACCCCGGGCTTCGAAAGCCCCACGATCTCGCCACTGCATGACAAGCAGTGGGCAGCCGTGCGCGTGGTGGTGCCGAAGGCAAAGGTGAATCTGCTCATGGACCAGCTGTATGAGGTCGGTGCCCGCGGCATAATCGTCACCGCATTGCAGGCTTCGAGAATGTAGTGTCTCTCACAGCATGGGCAAACTGATTATCAAGAAGCAGTACAGTCCGGAACCGCGGGACATCTATTTCACGGTTCCGAATTTCATCAGCCTGTTGCGGATCATTTCGATTCCCTTCATTTCAGTGCTGGTCTCCCACCACAAGATGGTTCCCGCCTTGGTCGTGCTGGCTTTGTCCGCGGTATCCGACGGATTGGACGGGCTGATCGCCAGATCGTTCAACCAGGTGAGCAAAATCGGTCAGATTCTCGATCCCATCGCCGATCGTCTGCTGATTTTCTGCAGCATTCTCGCCTTGGGTGTGGCGAACATCATTCCATGGTGGATGCTGATCGTCGTCGGCCTTCGGGATCTGATCATGGCTATCCTCATATTGGTTCTCGCACAACATGATTATGGCCCGTTGCCCGTCCATTTTGTAGGCAAAGCCGGTACCGCGATGCTGCTGATAGCCATCGTCGTGTTGATTTTCGCTGACATCTGGTCGAATTCCGCCACCGACTCGTTGCATCTATGCGGCCTTGCCATTGGCATCTGGGGCGTTGGATTGTACTGGCTCGCGGGATACATCTACATGCGTCAGGGCCTTCAGTTGCTGAAGAACGACGGAAAACATAAGGATTGAATCACATGAATGCCGATGCTCCGCGTTACATGTCGTTCCCCGTCTCGATGGAGAACATGCCGACGAAGCATCGTGCCGTTTTTTCGGCGTCTTTCGCGGGACTCGCGTCGCATCATGTGCAGCAGGTCTCCATGCCTGCGGTTTCCCAACGGCGCAGACACACCGAGGAGGATTCGCTTCGTCTCATAGACGATTTGACCAACCGTCCGATGGATGTGCTGTATTCCGATTCCAGATTGGCGACCAAGAAGCGTTCTACCGTATCGATTTGGGCCACTAGAATCCTGGTGTTCCTCATCTGCATCGCAGTCGGAGCGGCAGGAAGCGTCTTCGTGCGCCAGCTCAGCACCGATCCGCGCAAGGAGGTGCGTAAACAGCTGGCAAGCCAATTGACAGATCAGACGAAGCAGGCCGGTGATCTCACCAAGGAGGTCAACGACCTGCGATCCCAAGTTGAGACCGAATCGAAATCCGTGGCGAACTGGTCGTTGAACCAGACGTTGCGGGATGACGAGATGGTCAACGGCACTCTTCCGGTGCAAGGTGAAGGCATCACCCTGACGGTGGCTAACCCGCTTGCGGTCAGCGGCGACAATGCGGATTCCTCATTGCCCAGGGAGAACGGCAATCAAATCCGCGTCGTCACCGATTCCGACCTGCAGCTGCTGGTCTCCCTGCTATGGCAGTCGGGCGCGGAGGCGATCGCCATCAACGGCAACAGACTCGGCGTGCAGACCTCGATTCGAACGGCCGGCACAACGATTCTCATCGGTGTGAATTCGGTGCAAAGCCCTTACAGGATTGAGGCGATCGGCAATCCGGTCGCCTTGTCGAAGGCGGTGGACAAAACGACGCAGAAAAAGCTGTATGACGATTTCAAGAAGGCCGGCATCTATCCGCAGGTGAGCAGAAGCAAATCCATTACACTGGAAGCTGCGGTCGCAGGCGATACGACTCATGTGAGGAAGGACGAGTAATGGCAGCGGTCTTGGGACTCATCATCGGTGTGGTGATCGGCGTGTTCGTCCGTCCGGACATCCCCATCGAGCTGCAGCCGTACCTGCCGATCATGGTGCTGGCCGCGTTGGACGCGCTGCTGGGCGCGGCACGTGCGTATTTCCAACGCAGTTTTTCCGACAAGGTATTCGTCATCTCCTTCTTCTCGAACGTCATCACCGCCACGCTGCTGGTGTTCCTTGGCAACCAGCTGGGTGTCGGATCCCAGTTGCAGACTGCCGTGATTGTGGTGCTCGGCATACGAATCTTCACCAACGTGTCCTCCATCCGTCGCTTCATCTTCAAGGGCTGATGTGGTATGTCCGCGCATAACGAGAACAACAAGGATGTGCTGTCCAAGATTCATGAGCAGATCGTCAAGGACCAGAACAACGACAGCACACAGACCGGCGCGTTTCCCATGGTCAAGTCCAGGACGAAACGAATCTCTCTTGACGCGAAGACCACCCGTGCCAGACTATATTCCAGCATTCTCGTCACGGTGCTGTGCGCATTGCTGGGCTTCAGCTACGCCATCCAAGTGAACAACACCACATCCACATACGAGACGATGAGTGAGGACGAGCTGACCAAACTCATCAGCGAGACAAGCACCCAGGTCCAGAAGCTCGAGCAGCGCAAGAACGAGCTTTCCAGTCAGCTGAACGCGTTGAAGGATACTGCCGACAAGAACGAGAAAGCCGCGGAAATCGCACGCCAGAACGCGCAGACGAACGGTATTCTCTCCGGGCGTCTCGCGGCCACCGGCGAAGGTGTGGTCATCCGTATCTCGCAAGGCGACAAACAGAAGATCGATGCCGCTGTCCTGTTCACTCTGCTTGAGGAATTGCGCAACAGCGGCGCCGAAGTCATCGAGATCAACAACGTGCGTGTGGTCACCAGCACCTACATCAGCGATGCCTCGAACGGACTCGTCTGCGACGGCACCAAGCTCAAGGCGCCATACACCATTCGCGCGATTGGCGATGTCGACAATCTGCAGAACGCGGTCAATCTTGCCGGCGGCGTAGGTTCGAGGCTCAAAGTGAAATATGGCGCCACAGTGTCCGTCGACCCTTCGGACAGGGTGACGATCAAGTCGACACGTCAGGCTCCGCAATATACATACGCGCATGTCGTCGGTCAGTGAAAGCCGATGCCGACTGATCTTCCGACAACGGTTTGACCGGCCTCGAGACTTCATCCACAGGGGGAACGCGCCATTGTCTGTACTCGCCTTTATCTTGTTCATCGTTGATATTTAGTCCAGGCCTGCACATTGGTAACGCGGACCCCGATAGCAAAGGACAACTCATGGCTGAACAGACCATCTCCATCACACTCAACGGCGAAACGAAGGAGGTGGCGGCAGACCAGACCGGCGTCCAGCTCTTCTCAGATGACAAGAACATCATCGCGGTTCGTCTGAACGGCGAACCCCGCGACCTCTACACCGAACTGCACGACGGCGATGTCGTGGAGCCCATCGCCCTCGATAGCGAGGATGGCGTGGCCATCATGCGCCACTCCGCGACCCACGTCATGGCCCAGGCCGTACAGGAAATCCGTCCTGACGCCAAACTCGGCGTCGGACCGGTCATCAAGGACGGCTTCTACTACGATTTCGATGTGGACACCCCGTTCACTCCGGAGGACCTCAAGGAAATCGAAAAGCGCATGCAGCGCATCATCAAATCCTCCCAGTCCTTCCGCCGTCGCGTCGTGACCGAGGAGGAAGCCCTCGCCGAAGAGGCCGATCAGCCTTACAAGCTCGAACTCATCAAGGATAAGGAAGCCCACCTCGATCCGGAAGCCGCCACTGAAATCGGCGGCAAGGAACTGAGTTTCTACGACAATGTCGACCGTGACGGCAATGTGGTCTGGAAGGACCTGTGCCGCGGACCGCACCTGCCGAATACCCGCTACATCAAGGCTTTCAAGATCGAGCGTTCCGCCGCCGCATACTGGCGCGGCAGCGAAGCGAACCCCATGCTGCAGCGCATCTACGGCGCAGCCTTCGCAACCAAGGAGGACCTCAAGGCCTATCAGACCCGTCTGGAGGAGGCCGCCAAGCGCGACCACCGCAAGCTCGGCGCCGAAATGGATCTGTTCTCCTTCCCGGACGAGATCGGTCCGGGCCTTGCCGTGTTCCATCCGAAGGGCGCCGCCGTCATCAACGCCATGGAGGATTACTCGCGCGAGATGCACCGCAAGCACCACTACAGCTTTGTGCAGACCCCGCACATCACCAAGGGCGGCCTGTATGAGACCTCCGGCCATCTGCAGTGGTACAAGGACAGCATGTATCCGCCGATGCGTCTGGATGAGGAGAAGGACGAGAACGGCAATGTGATCAAGCAGGGCTTCGACTATTACCTGAAGCCGATGAACTGCCCGATGCACAACCTGATCTTCAAGTCGCGTCAGCGTTCCTATCGTGAACTGCCGTTGCGACTGTTCGAATTCGGTACCGTGTACCGTTACGAGAAGTCCGGTGAAGTGCACGGTCTGACCCGCGTGCGCGGCTTGACCCAGGATGACTCCCACATCTACTGCACCCGCGAGCAGATGAAGGATGAGCTCAAGAGCCTGCTCAACTTCGTGCTCGGCCTGTTGAAGGACTTCGGTCTGGACGACTTCTATCTGGAGCTGTCCACCAAGGATCCGCACAAGTACGTCGGTTCCGATGAGATCTGGGAGGAGGCCACCAACACGCTGGCCGAGGTCGCCAAGGAATCCGGTCTGGAACTGGTCGACGACCCGTGCGGCGCCGCGTTCTACGGTCCGAAGATCTCCGTGCAGGCTCGTGACGCGATTGGCCGTACTTGGCAGGTTTCCACCATCCAGCTCGACTTCAATCTGCCTGAACGCTTCAAGCTCGAGTACATCGCCGCCGATGGCACCCACCAGCGCCCGGTGATGATCCATCGCGCGCTGTTCGGCTCCATCGAACGTTTCTTCGCCGTGCTGCTTGAACACTACGCAGGCGCTTTCCCGGCATGGCTCGCCCCCGTCCAGGTGCTTGGCGTGCCGGTCGCGGACGAATTCGCCCCGCATCTGCAGAAGTTCATCGCCAGCCTGGAAGAGGAGACTGTCCGCTGCGAGATTGACCTGTCCGACGATCGTTTCGGCAAGAAGATCCGCAACGCCTCCAAGTCCAAGGCGCCGTTCATCCTCATCGTCGGTGAGGAGGACACGAACAACAATGCGGTGAGCTTCCGCTTCCGTGACGGCAGCCAGCTCAACGGCGTGCCTGTCGACGAGGCGAAGGCGAATATCCTGACCGTCATCAAGAAGCGTGTCCAGGTCAACAACGTCGACGATTTCAAGGCCGCCCTCGCCGACTGAGCGTGGATTGACGACCAACCGGTCCGCTGTGATGCGACCATGATCTGATGGAACGGCGTGCAAACCTCGATTGCGGGGTTTGCACGCCGTTCCGCGTTTTCATCGAAAGAAGTATACGTAATGCTTGAACATCTCCGCGCCCCATTCAAAAGACTCATCGAACCAATCGCGAAGGCTCTGATCGCCATAGGGCTGAGCGCCAACGCAGTGACGGTGATTGGATCTATCGGGACCATCGTCGTGGCCATAGCGACCGGCATCACCGGCTGGCTTTTCGGGGGAGCGGTGGTACTGACCCTGCTTGTGCTCGCCGACTCCTTGGATGGCTCGATCGCGATGCTCACCACCGGTGGCACCGAATTCGGTGCGTTCCTCGACTCCACGCTCGACCGTATCGCCGATTGGGCGATGCTCGTCGGGGTGATTGTTTTCTTCGTGCTGCACGACGATTGGTGGCATGCGGGAACCGATGGCATTCCGGATTATGTGGCCACGATCGGCATCGTGGCGGCGACGGTGGCAGTGATGACGTCGTTCGTCACCTCCTACGCCCGCGCCAGGGCCGAATCCGTCGGCTATGAGGTGAAGAACGGTGTGGCCACGCGCGCGGATCGTTTGGTGATCATTCTGGTGGGCATGGCCATCACCGGCTTGACCCGGCAGGGGTTATGGTTGACCGTCGCCATGGTATTGCTGGCCGTGCTTGGATTGGTCACTGTGTTTCAGCGGATCCTTGAAGCCCGGCGACAGATGTCCATCGGTGAGAAAACATACCGGCGTTGAATGCCGTGACCCGGGAAACGCCGGCAATGGTTCCATCAAGTGAAATGCCGAAGGTCCGAATCCGAACTTTGTCTGTGAACCGCTTTAGAATCATTTCGTTTGAAATATCCGCAACCTGCCTAGGAGCATTATGTCAGGTCATTCCAAGTGGGCGACCACCAAGCACAAGAAGGCCGCCATCGACGCGAAGCGCGGCAAGCTGTTCGCCAAGCTGATCAAGAACATCGAGATCGCAGCACGTATGGGTGGTGGCGATCCTGACGGCAATCCGTCCCTGTACGACGCCATCTACAAGGCTAAGAAGGCCTCCATGCCGGCCGACAACATCAAGCGTGCCGTCAAGCGTGGTTCCGGCGAGGAAGCGGGCGGCGCCAACTATGAGGATATCGTGTACGAGGGCTACGCCCCGGCAGGCGTCGGCCTGATCATCGAATGCCTTACCGACAACCGCAACCGCGCGGCCGCCGATGTGCGTTCCACGCTGACTAAGGGCAACGGCTCCTTGGCGACCACCGGCTCCGTGAGCTTCAACTTCGAGCGTAAGGGCCAGATCGTCGTCCCGGCTGAAGGCGTTGATTTCGACAGTCTGTTCGAGAAGGCTGCCGAGGCTGGCGCCGAGGATGTGACCGATGATGGTGAGGTGTTCACCGTCATCACCGATCCCTCCGACATGATTGACGTGCGTAAGGCCTTGCAGGATGCCGGATTCGATTATGATTCCGCAGATCTGGTCATGATGCCGAAGACCGAGGTGGAGCTGAGTCTCGAGGACGCCCAGAAAGTCTCGAAGCTCATCGACAATCTTGACGATCTGGACGATGTTCAGAACATTTACTCCAATTGGACCGCCTCCGACGAGGTCATGGCCCAGTTGGACGAGGAGTAATCCATCGTGATTATCCTTGGCGTCGATCCCGGGCTGACACGCTGCGGGGTCGGCGTGATCGAAGCCGGCGCATACCGCCGGCTTTCTTTTATTCATGTGGATGTGGTGCGATCCGATCCCAAGACGTCGCAGGATCTTCGACTTCTGGCCATCTACAACGGACTGGTGGAGAAAATAGAACGATTCGTGCCGGACGTGGTATCCATCGAGCGTGTTTTCGCTCAGGAGAACCGCAATACTGTGCTGGGCACCGCGCAGGCGGCAGGATTGGCCATGCTGGCCGCGGCGCAGCGCGGCATTCCCGTGGCATTGCACACGCCTACTGAATCGAAGCTCGCGATTACCGGCAACGGCAAGGCCGAGAAAATCCAGATGGAGCGCATGGTGGCGCGCATACTTGGGTTGAACGTGTTGCCGAAGCCCGCGGACGCGGCGGATGCGCTTGCGATTGCGATATGCCATGCGCTGCGTCCGGCCGGCGCGTTGCAGGGCGGTGAACGAGAGCAGCATCTCACGGCGGCGCAGCGACAGTGGGCCCAGGCTTCGCAGAGGGCCGCGCGCAGACAGGGCGTCCGTGGAGGCATGTAGGCTATCGAACAGATGTTCTAGATTTGTTCGAAGGAGTATCCGCGATGATTGGCATGCTTCACGGCCGTGTGGATTCGGTCGACGCCGTTTCGGCCCTCATCGAGGTCGGAGGAGTTGGATATGAGGTCAGGATGCCGTCGGCGGATCTGGCCTCCATCCATGCCGGACAGGACGTCAAGGTCTATACTTCGTTGAACGTGTCCCAGGATGCCATCACGTTGTTCGGTTTTGGCACTATGGCTTCGAAACGGATGTTCCTGCAGCTGCAGAAGGTCAGTGGCATCGGTCCCAAGGTTGCGTTGTCGTTGCTGTCCACACTGCCGCCCGACAGGTTGGCGCGTGCGGTGGCCGACGGCGACGCCGCGGCGTTGGCCAAGGCTCCGGGATTGGGCAAGAAGGGCGCACAGAAGATCATCCTCGAGTTGAAGGGGTCGATTGACCTCAGCCAGATTGAGGGATCCTCCAATGCCGGGGTCGCTTCCGAGGATACTGGAACGGAACAGGTGGTCGAGGGGCTGATGTCGCTGGGATGGCATCAGCAGGATGCCACTGAAGCGGTGCGGATGGCATGCGCCGACAATCAGATCGAGACGCCATTGGATGCGGAGGACGTGCCCCGCGTGCTGAAACTGGCGTTGGCATCTCTGGACAGGGGTAGGTGAGGAAAGCCGATATGGAGAACACTGACGCATTCGAACAGCCGAATACCGGTGCGAACGAGGAATCGCTCCGCATGGTTTCCGCCTCGCCGGTTGGCAACGAACCGGTCAGCGACGAGGAATTGCGTCCGCATGTCCTTGACGGATTCATCGGCCAGCCCAGGCTCAAGGCGCAGCTGCAATTGTTCCTAGACGCGGCCCGCAAACGCGATGTGCCCCCGGACCACATACTGCTCGCCGGCCCTCCTGGGCTTGGTAAAACCACGTTGGCCATGATTGTGGCCAACGAATTGGGCGTTCCGATTCGTATCACCTCGGGACCCGCCATCCAGCATGCCGGAGACCTCGCCTCGATTCTGAGCTCGCTGGATGCGGGCGAGGTGCTTTTCATCGATGAGATCCATCGTCTGCCGCGTGCCGCCGAGGAGCTGCTGTATATCGCCATGGAGGATTTCCGCGTCGATGTGATGGTCGGCAAGGGGCCTGGAGCGTCCTCCATTCCACTGACCTTGCCAAGATTCACCGTTGTCGGCGCCACCACCAGGGAAGGCATGTTGCCATCCCCGTTACGCGCGCGTTTCGGTTTCACCGCGCATCTCGACTTCTACCCTCATGAGGAGCTCGAGAAACTGATTGAGCGTTCCGCCGCGGTGCTGGGAATTCAATTGGAGGATGGCGCCGCCCGACAGCTGGCCATGCGTTCACGGGGCACGCCTCGAATAGCCAATCGTCTGCTACGGCGTGTCAGGGATTGGGCCATCGTGCATGATCTCGAATCGGTGCGTCCTGATGACGTCAAGGAAGCGCTGGCCCTCTACCAGATTGATACCGAAGGCCTGGACCGTTTGGACATCGCAGTACTCAAAGCCATTGTCACCAATTTCAACGGCGGCCCAGTCGGCCTGAACAATCTGGCGGCGATGGTGGGTGAGGAATCGGAGACCGTGGAAACGGTATGCGAGCCGTATCTGGTGCGTGAAGGTTTCCTGATGCGTACCCCCAAAGGGCGTGTGGCCACGCGCAAGGCATGGAAGCATCTTGGCCTCACGCCTGACGATTCGCGGTTTGATGTCAACAAGACGGCATAGACTCGTTGACCGGTCGGATTTTACGTCCCCCTCGTGATAACCCTTCGATATAAGGAGTGTGCTGTGGATCCCAACTCCCTGTTTTTTGTCGTCATTCTAGTCGTGATGATCGGCCTGATGTTCTGGCAGTCCAAGAAGGCCAAGCAGCAGCAGGCCGAGCGCAAGGACTTCCGTTCTAATCTGCAGCCGGGTACGGAGATCATCACCATCGGTGGCATTATCGGCAAGGTCGTTTCCGTGGACACCGAGTATGAGGAGATCGTCATCGACTCTGAAGGCTCCCAGCTGCGTTTCGGCTTCAACGCCATCAGCCGCGAGTATGTCCGTCCGGCCTACGTCCATGATGACGAGGTCGATGAGAATGGCAATCCGCTTCCCAAGGACGACCAGCCGGCGCAGGAGCCAATCGACGACGAAACCGTGCAGGACGTCGAATCTGTGCAGCAGATGCCCGTTGAAGGGGAAAAAGACTGATTGCTGGACATGCCCAACGGCGAAAATCTCATTTTCGGGATTTTCGCCGTTCTTTTTCGCGGAGGAAACCTATAATTCAAAGTGCCGTAAACCAAGGTAGAAGGAAACCACTGTCATGGCATCATCGGATATCACTGTCTCGGGTTTGAGCAAGGTCGGAGCCGAAGACGCAGCATATCTTATATCGAAAATACGCACTATTCCGGGCTTTCCGAAGGAAGGCATTCTGTTCCGCGATTTCATGCCGGCATTGGCTGATGCGCGGGCATTCGGCATTCTGATGGATGCGCTCGAGGCCGCGCTTCCCGTCTCCGCTGATGATTTCGACGTGGTGGCTGGTTTGGAGGCACGAGGATTTCTGTTCGGTCCCGCGCTGGCCGCTCGCCTTGGCAAAGGATTCATCGCGGTTCGCAAAGCGGGTAAATTGCCGCCGGAAACCGTGTCCCAAAGCTACGACCTTGAATACGGACAGGCGTCTGTGGAAATCGAAACCAACGCGATTCATGAGGGAGTGCGGGTACTGATCGTCGATGATCTGATCGCCACCGGCGGAACCGCCAATGCCGCGCGCAGCCTGATCGAGAAATGCGGGGGCATGGTTGCGGGCTTCAGCTTCGTCATGGAGCTTATCGGTATCAACGGCATGGAATCACTGGGCTCCTATCCGTCAAGCTCACTGGTCCGCATGCCGGCCTGACCGATGGCTTCGTCAACAACAAAACACAAACAAAGGGAATAATGATCCATGGATCTCTATGAGTACCAGGCCAGGGAGCTGCTCGAGGAGCAGGGCATTCCGACGCCGAAGGCAATATTCGCCCAGAACTCCCATGAAGTGGCCGAGGCGGCCGACCAGATTGGTTACCCCAATGTGATCAAGGCGCAGGTGAAGATCGGACATCGTGGCCAGGCTGGCGGCGTCAAACTCGCCAAGAACCGCGACGAATCCATCCTCGCGTCCGAGGACATCCTGCCGATGACCATTCACAAGCACAAAGTCAGTGGTGTGCTGGTAGCCGAGGCCAAGAACATTCTCCACGAGTATTATGTCTCCATTTCCGTGGATCGGTCGTCACGAGACTTCGATGTTCTGGCCACCGCCAATGGCGGCACGGAGGTCGAGGAGATTGCCAGGGAGCATCCGGAATCCGTCAAACGTCTTCATATCAGCGCGCTTGAGGATTTCGACCTCGAAGCGGCCACCAAGATGGCCGCAAGCATCGGCTTCTACCATGCAGATGTCGATCAGGCCGCGCAGATTCTGCTGAAGATGTGGCGATGCTTCAAGGAGAACGACGCCACATTGGTGGAGATCAACCCGCTTGCCAAGATCGGCGACCCGGATGATGAATCCTCCAAGTCGCTGTGCGCGCTGGACGCCAAGATCTCCCTCGATGACAATGCGGCATTCCGCCATGACGGTTGGAAGCGTTTCGCGGATCCGGTTCACACCGATCCGTTCGAGCAGAAGGCGCGCGAGCACGGTCTGCATTACGTGCACCTCAACGGCTCCGTCGGCGTGATCGGCAATGGAGCCGGTCTCGTCATGAGCTCCTTGGATGCTGTCTCCGGGGCGGGAGAGGATCAGGGCACGAATGTCAAGCCGGCCAACTTCCTCGACATCGGAGGCGGCGCCTCCGCGGAAGTCATGTCGAACAGCCTTGAGATCGTGCTGTCCGACCCGCAGGTCGAATCCGTGTTCATCAACGTGTATGGAGGCATCACCTCCTGCGAGCAGGTGGCGAAGGGCATCCTTGAAGCTCTTGATGAGCTTGGCAGCAGCAAGCCTATCGTCGTGCGGTTCGACGGCAACGCGGCTGCGGAAGGCCTGCGCATCCTGTCCCAGGCCGACCGTGGCAATCTGCACGTCGCGCAAACCATGGAAGAAGCCGCACAACAGGCTGCGCGTTTCGCGGCCAACGGCAAGGAGGTTCGCTGAACATGGCACTTTTCATTGAAGATGGCGCTCCCGTCATCGTGCAGGGTATGACCGGGCATCAGGGTATGACTCATACCGCGCGTATGCTCAAGGCGGGCACCAATATCGTCGGCGGCGTCAACGCCCGCAAGGCGGGATTGGACGTTACGTTCCCCAAGGCCAAGGGTGGCGAGGATGCCACCATCCATGTGTTCGCGGACTGTTCGGAAGCCATCGCAGCCACCGGCGCCAAGGCAAGCGTCGTGTTCGTGCCGCCGCGTTTTGCCAAAGACGCCGTCGTCGAGGCCATCGAAGCAGGCATTGAACTGATCGTGGTCATCACCGAAGGCATTCCGGTCGCGGATAGCGCGTATTTCGTGGAGCTCGCACTACGCAAGGGGGTTCGCATCGTCGGACCGAACTGCCCGGGTCTGCTGACCCTGCCATCCTCCCCGGAGGCACGTGGATGCAATCTCGGCATCATTCCGGACGGCATCGTGTCCCGCGGCCCACTGGGACTGGTGTCCAAGTCCGGCACGCTGACCTATCAGCTGATGGGGGAGTTGTCCGACATCGGATTCACCGCATGCCTGGGTGCCGGCGGCGACCCCATCGTTGGCACGACGTTGCAGGAGGCTCTGGAAGCCTTTGAAAACGACGAAGCGACCAAGGCCGTTGTCATGATCGGCGAAATCGGAGGAAATGCGGAGCAGGACGCTGCGAAATGGGCTTCCGAACATATGACCAAGCCTGTAGTGGCGTACATCGCGGGCTTCACCGCGCCGGAAGGCAAGCAGATGGGACATGCGGGCGCCATCGTCTCCGGCGGCAAGGGCACCGCGCAGGACAAGAAAGAGGCTTTGGAGGCTGTCGGCATCCGTGTCGGGCGCACACCAGGCCAGACCGCTGAGATCATGCGAGAGGTGCTCGCTTCCCATTCGCTATGATGACGAACCTGAAGTATTGGCTGAAGGGGCTTGCCGTAGCGGCAACGTCCATGATCATCTATGCCGTTGCCTTCGGCTGCTATATGGCACTGATGCTTCTGGTCATTTCCATGGAAGAGGGCGGGGACAATCTTTCCGCCCTCTCCATTTCCCTGACTGAGGCGCTGATACTGCTCAGTCAGGGAACCGGCTTCAAGTCCGGTGCCATCACGTTGACGATCATTCCGTTGCTGCTCACGTTGCTGCTCATCGCACTCATCAGGCAAGTGGCAGGGCGTTTCGGCACGAATTGGCGTGGTTTCGTCTCCGGGCTGGCGCTTTGGGAGCTGATGAACGTCTTTTTCATGCGAAGCGTCGATGTTGGACTTGTCGACTCGATGATGACGATCATCGTCAAAACCGCCATCGTCTTCACGATTGGCTACGCCATCGCGGCGGTACCGCAGGCTGAACGGACAAGGGACTGCGTGGCATGGCTCACCCGGCACGTCTCGTCGCCAGTTCGCAGGACCGTGGCCATCGGCGCTGTATTGGGATTGCTGCTCGTTGCCGTGTATCTGGTCGTTGGATTGATCGCAGTTGTCTTTTGGGCGGTCAGCAACCAGTCGGCCGTGGCGAGGCTCTATGAGCTGTCCGGTATGCAGAACGGATCGCGTATCCTCACCACCATCAGCATGCTCGCGTGGCTCCCCAATCTGATGATCTGGGCTGTGTCCTGGGCTTTTGGAGCGGGTTTCTCCATCGGCGACCTGGCGGAGTTCACTTTATGGAGCGGCCAGGGGACAGGTCTTCCCGCGTTGCCGATATTCGGTTTGTTCCCGCAAGCGGTTGAGACGAATTGGGTGAGGATCGCGCTGATGTGCATACCCGTGGCGGCCGCGTTCGTGATGGGCATGGTCGTCATGCTGTTCAATAAGGGTTTCCATATCAGGGTAGGTGCTTCCGAACAGGACATCGATGTCAAACATGTCGTGATGAGTTTCGCGTATCCCATTGCGGCCTTCTCGATAGCAAGCGCTGTGGTGTCTGTGGTCTCCAGCCTGCTGTTCTCTGTGAGCGACGGAGGCTTGGGAACGAAGCATCTCGCGCACGTGGGCGTCGATGTGATCGCATCGACGCGCAAAGTGGGGCAACCGACCGCTATTGGTCTGTTTTCCGCATGGCTGCTGACGCTGGTGGCCGTATCCATATTTTTCGCCGTACGCTGGATGATAAGGCGTATCCGCGAGCGTGGAAGGGGAAGCGTAGTTTCCGATTCCACGAAAACCAGCCGTGAGGAAACACGTGCGTCACGTACGGTTGCCTCGAAAAACAACAACAAGGAGGATCAGGGTGACAACAACGAATCGACCGATACGACGGGCTCTGGTGTCAGTCTTCCATAAGGAAGGCATTGAGGTTCTCGCCAAGGCGTTCATCAAGGCGGGCACTGAGGTGGTTTCCACCGGCTCCACCGCGAAGCGTCTGGCTGAGTTGGGGGTCAAGGTGACCGAGGTCTCCGAGGTCACCGGTTTCCCGGAATGCCTTGATGGCCGCGTCAAGACTCTCGACCCGCATATCCACGCGGGCATCCTTGCCGACATGACCAATCCCGATCATGCCGCCCAGCTCGAGAAGTTCGGCATCAAGCCGTTCGACCTGGTGGTCGTCAACCTGTATCCGTTCGCGGACACGGTTCGATCCGGCGCCGACGAGGCCGCCACCATTGAGAAGATCGATATCGGCGGTCCGTCCATGGTTCGTGGCGCGGCGAAGAACAGCGCCACCGTCGCCATCATCACCGATCCGAACGATTATGCGCTTGTCGCCTCCCGCATCGAGAGCGGCGAGGGCTTCTCCCTCGAGGAACGTCGCTGGCTTGCCGGAAAGGCATTCGCCCACACCGCGGCGTACGACGCCACCATCAACGAATGGACCTCGAAGCATTGGACGAAGCCGGCCTCCATCCAGGAAACGGCCGCTGAAGATGAGACCGAGGTGAACGAATCCAAGTTCCCGGCCACGTTCACCCGCACTTGGGATCGCGCGCATGTGCTGCGCTACGGCGAGAACCCCCATCAGCAGGCTTCGCTGTACTTGGATCCGCTCGACCAGAACGGTTTCGCGCATGCCGAGCAGCTTGGCGGCAAGCCGATGAGCTACAACAACTACGTCGATGCCGATGCCGCATGGCGTGCGGTGTGGGATTTTGCCCCGCAGATCGCGGTCGCCGTGGTCAAGCACAACAATCCGTGCGGTCTGGCCATCGGAGCGACCGTCGCCGAGGCGCATAAGAAGGCGCATGCCTGCGATCCTATGAGCGCATACGGTGGCGTGATCGCAGCCAATAGCAAGGTCACCATGGAAATGGCCGAAAGCGTCCGTCCGATTTTCACCGAAGTCATCGTCGCACCTGACTATGATGCGGACGCGCTTGAGCTGTTGAAGACCAAGAAGAAGAACCTGCGTATTCTGAAGGTATCCGAGCCGCCGAAGACCAAGACCCAGTTCCGTCAGATCGACGGTGGTCTGCTGGTGCAGTCCACGGATCTGATTGACGCTCCGGGCGACGATCCGAACGCGTGGAAGCTGGTGTCAGGCGAACCCGCCGACGCCGAAACCGTCAAGGATCTGGTGTTCGCATGGCGTGCCATCCGCTGCGTCAAGTCCAATGCCATCCTCATCGCGCATGATCAGGCGACCGTCGGCATCGGCATGGGACAGGTCAACCGTGTGGATTCCGCGAACCTGTCCGTCGAGCGTGCCAACACGCTGGCCGACGGCGCCAACCGCACCAAGGGCGCAGTGGCGGCATCCGATGCCTTCTTCCCGTTCGCCGATGGCGCCGAGATTCTGATCAACGCCGGAGTCAAGGCCATTGTGCAGCCTGGCGGATCCATCCGTGACGAGGAAGTATTCGAGGCGGCCCGCAAGGCCGGTGTCACCATGTATGTGACCGGCACACGCCACTTCTTCCACTGAGTCATATGTCCATCACCTAATGTCAGTGGACATATGATGTTGTAAATAATGTGGTGTCCGAAACCACGTATCGGTTTCGGACACCATTTTTTAATATTATGATTACGCTTGTGTTCGTGTCTGGGCACACGTCCACACGTCGATATACATGCGAAAGGCCTGAGATATGAGTCATCCCTATGTTTCCGAAGACCATGAGGGCAAGCCTTGGTTCGAATGGATCGTCGCATCGATGGTGGTCGTGGCCGCGGTGCTGGCGATCATCGGATACACGAAGGCCGCCACCGTGGTGATCGCGGTGACGGCCATTGTTACGGGACTGGTTCGGCTCGTATTGCGTGAACGAAGTCCTTGGAAGGTGCGCTCAGTCGGCTTCGACGCTTTCATCGGCATCGGTCTGGGCGTCGGACTGATCATCCTGCTCGCCCTCGTTCCCGTCGGCATCGCCTGATGCGTCGTCGTCCATGGCGTTTTCAATCGCTTCGGAATCCTGCTCGGATTTCGGGGCGTTTTTCTTTGCGCCGATGATGGATACGACGATGGCTGCCAGAGCGACGATGGCGGCTGCGAGAATCGGGCAGATCCAGAAAACCCACAGCTGCTGGAGCGGCTCCTGGGAAAGACCCTGGTTCTGGGCGAAGATGGCGATGCCGGTGGCGCGCGCCGGATTCAGCGCGGCTCCGGTAACCGGATAGGTGATCGCGGCGCCGACGCCGTAGGCGAATCCCATCGCGATGGAGCGTTGGGTGTTCGACTTTCCGTTTGCGTCGGTGGCATTCAACGCGGTGGCGACGATGATGATGCCGGCGATGAGCTCGACGACAATGGCGAGGGTGATGCTGAAGGAAACGCCATAGCTACCGAGCGTGGCGTAGGAGACGGAGTTCTTGTCGAAACCGTTGATCACCGGTGTCATCCAGATCTTCAGCGTGACCTGTTCGGAGGTCGGCAGCAGGAAACGAATCGCGGCGCCTGCGCCGATGCCGCCCAGAACCTGGGCGATGATGTAGAGAATCCCATCGAGCACGCGGGTCTTGCCGACAAGCATCGACGCGATGGAGATCGCAGGGTTGAACTGGGCTCCGGAGACCGCACCGAACATCATGGTGACGGCGGCATACGCCAATCCGGTCAGTGGCGCGATGAACGCCATGTTCACGCCGTAGATCGCGGAACCGAACGTGCAGATCGAGTAGATGGCGAAGCAGACGATGAAGCTTCCAACCAGTTCCGCGCCGATGCGCAGGGCCAGTGGCTTGCTTTGTTCTTCCTCTGTTATGGACGTTGCTTCAACAGCAGTCATAGTCTTTCCTCTGTCATATAGTAGGTAAGTTGCGGTTTCTGAAAATCGCCGAACGACTGCCATACTACCAGCAGTCCCTATAAGTATTATCCGGCCACGTTGGGAGAACGATGCCAAACGCATATTCCCGCGCCGCCAAGGCGCACAATCATGACAATGAGGGCATTCGCCTGCAGAAGCTTCTTGCCCAGGCGGGCTTCGGTTCCCGTCGCAAATGTGAGGAAATCATAACCGACGGTCGCGTCGAGATCGATGGCGAGCTGGTCACCGAACTCGGCACCCGCGTCGATCCGAAACATCAGGAGGTGCGTGTCGACGGTTCCCGCGTCCGCGTGAACCCGAACCATGTCACGCTTGCGTTGAACAAGCCGAAGCGCGTGTTGAGCGCCATGGAGGATCCCAAGGGACGTTACACCCTACGCGACATCGTGGGAGACAAGTACGAGCGCATCTTCCATATGGGTCGTCTGGACTATGATTCGGAAGGCCTGATTCTCATGACGAACGATGGCGAGTTGAGCCAGCATGTCATGCACCCCAAATATGAAGTGGAGAAAACCTACATCGCCATGCTGGAAGGCCGTATCAGCGGCCAGGTGTGCCGTCGTCTCGTCACGACCGGTGTGAAGCTCGATGATGGCTGGATCAAGCTCGACCGCTGTGCGATTCTTGACGCCAATCGGGAAAGCACGCTGGTCAAGGTTGTGCTGCATTCCGGCAAAAACCGTATTGTGCGTCGTATCTTCGGCTCGATTGGTTTCCCGGTGAGGCGCTTGGTGCGCACCCAGATCGGTCCGATCAAGCTCGGTGATTTGAAGAGCGGCACGTACCGTGTGCTGTCGCAGACCGAGGTCCGCTCCCTGTCCAAGGCGGTGGGCCTGTGATCCGCGTAGCAATCGATGGCCCCGCCGGCGTCGGCAAGTCCTCCACGTCCAAGGCATTGGCCAAATATTATGGCTTCGCGTATCTCGACACGGGAGCCATGTACCGTGCATGCGCCTGGTGGTGCATGCACAAGGGCATCGATTTGGATGCCGAGACGGTCGATGAGCAGCTCATCACCGAGACGGTGGGGGAGTTCTTCACCGACGGCCATTTCGACATCAGCGTCGATCCGGACGATCCGAAGGTGTATGCCGACGATGAGGACATCAGCGAGGCGATACGTTCTTCCGAGGTCTCCTCGCATGTGTCCAAGGTATCGAACATCATTCCGGTCCGCCACGTCCTGATCGCCGCGCAGCGCGCCTACATCGCACGCGAGGCATCCTCCGACTCCTTCTCTGAAGGTTCCGGCGTAGTCGCGGAAGGCCGTGACATCACCACCGTCGTCGCTCCCGATGCCGAAGTCCGCGTCCTGCTCACTGCCCGTGAGGAAGTGCGCCAGGCTCGCCGCAGTGGACAGGCCACCTCCGGTGTGGGCGCGGAGAACGTCGCGGCCCGTGATAAGGCCGATTCGAAGGTCACGAATTTCACTTCCGCCGCGGAAGGTGTGCTGACCGTCGATAATTCCGACCTCGATTTCGGCGAGACGCTCGACGTGCTGATCCGCATCGTCGACGACGCCATCGAGGAGCAGGAATACCGTCAGTACGTTTCCAACCTCGAAGGATACGACCTTGACGAGGGCGATGAGGCTCTGATCGATGGAACAGCGTTCTCCGGCGGCGAACGTCAGAATGGGCCGAAGCCGGTCGGAGTGCTCGCCGTGGTGGGGCGTCCGAACGTAGGCAAATCCACTCTGGTGAACCGCATCCTCGGCCGCCGTGCCGCCGTCGTGGAGGACACGCCGGGAGTGACCCGTGACCGTGTGAGCTACGACGCGGAATGGTGCGGAACCGATTTCAAGCTGGTCGACACAGGTGGTTGGGAAGCCGATGTGGAAGGCATCGAATCCGCCATCGCATCCCAGGCGCAGATCGCGGTTCAGCTGGCCGACGCCGTGATTCTCGTGGTGGATGGTCTCGTCGGTCTCACTGACACTGACGAACGCATCGTCAGAATGCTACGCGCCGCCGGCAAGCCGGTGACGCTTGCCGTGAACAAGGTCGATGATCGCGAAAGCGAATATCTGACCGCCGAATTCTGGAAGATGGGTCTGGGGGAGCCGTACGGCATCTCCGCCATGCATGGCCGAGGCATCGGCGAATTGCTGGATGCCGCGCTCGATTCGTTGAAGAAAGCCGAAAAGACCTCCGGTTTCCTTACGCCGTCCCATCTGCGCCGAGTGGCGTTGGTCGGTCGTCCAAACGTCGGCAAATCGTCCCTGTTGAACCAGTTGGCCCATGAGGAGCGTAGCGTTGTCAATGATCTGGCCGGCACCACGCGTGATCCGGTCGATGAGGTCGTCACCGTCGACGGTGAGGATTGGCTGTTCATCGATACCGCCGGCATCAAACGCCGCCTGCACAAGCTGTCCGGCGCGGAATATTTCTCATCGTTGCGTACGCAGGCCGCCATTGAGCGTTCCGAACTCGCCTTGGTGCTGTTTGATGCGTCCCAACCAATCTCCGATCAGGATCTGAAGGTCATGAGCCAGGCCGTGGATGCGGGACGATGCATCGTGCTCGTATTCAACAAGTGGGATCTGATGGACGATTTCGACCGTCAGCGCATGGAACGCCTGTGGAAAACCGAGTTCAACCGTGTGACCTGGGCGCAACGTGTGAACCTGTCGGCGAAGACCGGATGGCATACCAACCGGCTGGCCAACGCCATGCGCGGAGCTCTGGAATCATGGGACAAGCGTATTCCGACCGGCAAGCTCAATGCGTTCCTTGGTAAGATTCAGGCGGCGCATCCGCATCCGCTGCGTGGCGGCAAGCAGCCTCGTATCCTGTTCGCCACCCAGGCTTCCACCCGTCCGCCGCGTTTCGTGATCTTTGCCACAGGTTTCCTTGAGCACGGCTACCGCCGTTACATCGAGCGTTGCCTGCGCGAGGAATTCGGCTTCGAAGGATCGCCGATCCAGATTTCGGTGAACGTGCGCGAGAAGAAGAAGCGCAAGTAGCGTCAGTAATCGCGATGATGGGGCGCATGCCATGGGTTTTCACCGGGCATGCGCCCCATCGTTTTGTCAGAACAGCGGACGCTCCTCCGAGTCGCGTGCCTCGAGAAAGCCGGTGACCGCTCTACGGGCGAGCGAGCTTAAGGAGATTCCATCCTTTTTGGCCTGTTCGCGTGCCTTACGCCCCAACTCATAGGGCAGCTTGATCTTCCACTCATCGCCGAGCTGTTCGCGTCCGCTACCCTGTTTGGGCATACGCCCAAGGCCTACTGCGTCGGAGCTCCCGTCAGGATGATCACGTTCGAGCGCCCTGCGGGTCAGCTCGGTGAGGGTGATGCCATCATGTCTGGCCCGTTCCCGCGCCCGCAATCCAAGCTCCCGCGGCAGGCGAATCTTCCACTCATCCTCGGGAAGCGTCGAATCGAAGACATGCGCGAATCCGTCGACGTCATCGAATTGAGGTTGGACTTCGCTTTGATCCAAATCGAATCACCTCTCCAAGCGTTCGCGGCTTGCATATCTCGCTGATTTTTCAACCGTAACAAGTCCTCGCGACGCGTCGAACGTATTAATCCACCTTACGAAGAACGTGTTGACAAAAGGAAAACGTCAGAACATGACGCTTCATTCCCGGTCACATTGTGTCCGTTCCACATACGATATGCCAAGCATGCTCCTATACTCGGCCATATGTTGTTCCAAGCCGGATCGTTGCTACTCGTCATCATCAGCGTCTATCTGCTCAAACGCATCCACATCTTCTCGGACAAATCCTATAAAGTGGTGCAGGGCTTGGTATTCAACCTCACCCTGCCTTGCGCCATCGTGATGAGCTTCGCCACGAACAAGCATCCGATGAACCTGCTGTGGCTGGTGGTGTTCGGCCTGTTCGCCTGCATGATCCCGTTGTTCATTGTGTACTTCGGGTCGCATGGCGATGAGCCGCGGTATCGCGCCTACCAGATGCTTAATGCGTCCGGATTGAACATCGGCGCGTTCTGTCTGCCGGTGGTACAGACCTTCATGGGGCCGAGCGCCGGTCTGCCGGTCATCATGCTTGATATCGGCAACGCCATCATAGCCACCGCCGCATCCCTGACCATCACCCGTTCGCTGCTGCATCTGGGAAGCCCGACCAAAAACCTGCCGTTGAGCCTGAAAATCAAGAACATCGCCCATGACTTCTATTCGTCGATTTCGTTCGATTGCTACATGCTCATGCTGGTGTTCATGTTCGCCGGCTGGAGTGTGCCGCATAGTCACGCTCATCACACCGTTTGCCAACGCCAACGCGTTCGCCGCGATGGCCATGATCGGTCTCATGATGGAGATTCCCGACAATCACAAGGACCGTTCGGAACTGGGCAAGGTCATCGCATGGCGTTTCCTGTTCAGCATCGTCATCGCGTTGGCCGCTTGGTTCCTGCTGCCGCTTGACGAGCGTGTCCGCGAAATCGTGGTGTTGGCCGCATTCGCTCCGGTGACGATCTTCTCCACGAAATTCACCGATTCGCTGACCGGCAACGCCAAGCTCGCCGGCTTCTCGCTGACCGTCACCGCGGTCATCGGATTGGTGATTATGACGGTTCTGCACGCGGTGCTGCCGGTGGCGTGATTTCCTGTCACACGGATTCGGCGCCGAGGCGATTTATATGCGGGGATTGGCGATGATTCGTTCGATTTCGGCCAGGTTGGACGCGAAATAGATGCCTTGCTGCCGTTCGGCGGTGGAGAATCCCGCGTCCACCATCCGTTGCAGGAAAGCCCTCATATCGTTGTAGAAGCCGTTGAGATTATAGAAAACGCACGGCTGGGACAACTGTCCGAGGCAGATTTTCGACACGACCTCGCTGATCTCCTCCAAAGTGCCCGTGCCGCCGGGAAAGGCGATGAACGCATCGCCAAGCTCGATCATGCGCGTGCGACGCTCGGTGATGTCCGGCACTATGACCAATTCGGTCAGTCCCGCGTGCGCGACACCTCGGTCCGCGAACATTTGTGCCTCTATGCCGGTTACTTTGCCGCCGTGGGACAGCACGGCATCGGCGATATTCGCCATCAACCCCTCGTTGGATCCGCCGTACACCAGACGGTTGCCGCTGTCCGCGATCCATGCGCCCAATTCCTCAACGGCTTTCTTGTAGGACGGATCATTGCCTTCATGCGCGCCGAGATACACGGTGATGTTCATGTTTCCTCCTTGCCGGTGGGCATGTCGTGACTGTGAAGGCCCGCGCCGTGCGGCACCGACGTTCAGACCAACGCACCACTATACCCGCATGCTTCCGTGTTCCTGCGGCTCTCCGTCCGGTCAACGCATCACAAGGCCACCGTCGACATGCAGGGTCTGGCCGGTGATGAACGCCGCGTCATCGCCGGCCAGCATGGCCACGGCTCCGGCAATGTCATCGGCGGTGGCGAGTCTGCCCATCGGAGTGGATTTGATGATTTGTTCCCGTACGTCCTCGGTGGTGGCCCGACTTGAATCGGTGCCCACGGTGAGACCGGCGGCGATGGCGTTCACGGTCACGCCCCACGCGCCTGCCTCCTGCGCCAGAGAGCGGGTGAATCCGACAAGCGCGCCTTTCGCCGCGGTGTAGTCGTGGTATGGGACGATGGGGGAGTCCACGAGGTTGCTGGAGATGTTGATGATGCGTCCGCCCGCCTGACGTCTCATCTGTGGCAGCACCGCCTCGCATGTGTTGTACGCGCCTTTGAGACAGCCCTCCAGCTGTGCCGCGTAATTGTTCCACCCGATCGCGTCGAAGGTCCTGCGGTTGCGCGGATCGAACGAGTAGTGCGCGAACGCGTTGTTGACGAGAATGTCCAATCCGCCGAACGTGGTGACTGTGGTGGAGACCATGTCCCGTACCTGTCCGGCGTCGGTGACATCGGCCTTGCAGGTGATCACGCGTCCGGCCGCATCGCAGTCGTCCATGATATGTCGCGCGCATTGTTGCGCGCGCTCGTCATCGCTGACATAGTCGATGACCACGCATGCTCCGGCTTGGACCAGACGTCGCGCGATGGCCGCGCCGATGCCGCGGCTCGCGCCCGTCACCACAGCCACACGTCCATCCAATGGCAGAAGATCAGAGTGCTGCATGGGAATTCCTTTCGATTCGAGGAAGAAGTTTTTTACGGGATGACATGGATGGAATCACTCGACATCCATGTCGAAACCGTCGCAGTACACGTCGGTGTTGCGTTCGATGTCGACCGCATGCACCAGATCAAGCAGATTGAAGCCGCCATCATGATGCCATCCAGATTTCGCACGATTCATCTCGCCAAGGGGACATATGCGATCGATGCCCATGGCGCCGACGCGCTGCGCAACCGCAAACAGCCTGTCCGGCTCCAATGCCACGCCACAGGTCTGCAGCCATTGCGTGTAGGGACGCAAAACCGGCAGCGCGTCCTCCACGTGATCCACCGCCACGACATTGATGGTGCGGTTCAACGGCGTGGAGAGGGAATCGGCCATGCCGACCGACGGATAGTACAGTACCGTCCAATCGGTGTCCGAACGTGATTGGATGACGAACGGGTCGTCCGACGCCATGGAATCATCATCGGATTCGCAGGCGCCGGCCAGCGGGCCTGCACCCAGCATCAGGGCTTTCATCTGCACTGCCGAACGAAGCCGCTGGATGGCCAGTGATTCCTCCTCGGAAGGTGTGGAACGGGGATATTTACGCTGTTGGGATTCCAGTTCGCAGGCGAGCAGTTCCGCGACATGGGCGGGAGGCACGGCGCCGCCGCGTTCCACGAACATGGTTTGCGGCGCCAGACAGCTCTGCTGATCATATGTGGCGACATCGATCGCCATACGGTGCACGGTATCGGCATACAGATCCGCGCGAAGAGCCTCATGACCGATCAGGGCGAAGCCGATCTTCGCGCCGTAGCTCAGGAATGGCTTGCCGGCACGCACACGAGGACGAATCGCCTCGGTGGTATGCGAGGAGCCGTATGCGATCACCGCGTCCGCCTCGTCGATCGCAGCATCCTCCAAATCCACTGTGCCTCCATGCCAAGGCACAATCGCCATCGCATCCGCCATATCGGGATCGACACTTGCCAGGGAACGGGCGAACAGCACCGGCATCAGCGGCTCGTCGAACGACGATTTGCCGAGAATCGAGCTTTTCGTCAACAAGGACATCGTCATGCTCCATACCGGAATGCCCGGCACATTGCTGGAGAACACATGGAACGACAGTTCCGGACCGTACAGGCGAGTGTATCCGCCCGAACGGTTCGGACGGTACTCGTCGAGCATCTGCGGGCAATCCAATTCGTCATCCACGAAACGCAGCAGCTCACGTCTGCGGAACATACGCATGTACCGTTTCAACTCGATACGCACCATGGAAGCGTCATAGCCGGTGATTACGGGAATGAGACGTTCCGCGAGCCTGCGTTCCGAGTACGATGGGTCGGTCCACAGCTCGACCGCCTGCGCGATGGCGTTCACGATCCTATCCGTGGAATATCGTGCCAGCGTCCCCTCGCGATGCCGACGTACCGAATCAGCCAGCGCATGCACCGTGGAAGCGTCAAGACGGGGGAAACGCAGCGTCACCGCATCGCCGTCAGGCAACGAAACGTCTCGCGTGTCGAAATCGGAGAACGCGAAATCGCGAGGCGCGTGGAAAACATCAACGACATTCATGCGTTGGCCGCCATCACCTCGTCGACGGTGATCGAGCAGCCGCGCGCCTCGGCACCCTTCGCACGGCCATTCAACTCATAACCGTGTTCCGTGCGCACGCCCAGATCCTCCGTCAGAATCGCCAGACAGGAATTCCAATTCGCCAGATCGTAATGCGCGATCACACCTTGTTTTCCATCGGCTACCGGCGTGAGCGTGGCCGGATCAAGGAACACCGAACGTACCCATGACGGTGTCTCCTTCAGATAATTCGACGATCCATCCGTGTAATAGGACAGGATGTTCTGATCGTAGATCTGGGAGCTCAGCTCCGTCATGCCGTACATGTTCACGCAATGCGTGCGCCGCACTCCGAACACGCGTCCGAACGCCGCATACAGGTCGTCGACGGTCATATCGGTGCGGGTGCTTTTGAAACCGCCCGTGTCGAATATGCGCGAATCGGCTGCGAGACGATAGGCCTTGCCCTGCTTGTCCAGATAATCCAGCAGATACAGGTAGGCCGAAGACGCGCCCATCAGCATCACCGGCTCATTGTCGGCTGAAGCCTTGTCGAGGAAACGCTCGACACCGGTGAAATCAAGACCATCCTCATGGAAGAAGAAGCCACTGCCGTCGGCGCCGCACTCCTGAACGGCACGGGTCAGATACCGTGATAGCGACGAATGCTTGTTCATATCCCATGCGGGGGAGAGCACCGCGATGCGGATGCGCTCGCGGTCGGGCATGATGAAATGCCTGAACGGCACGATCATCGATTCGTCCCATACCTCAAGATCGGGATGGAAATTGCGGCCACGTTGACCGGGATGCGTGGTGCCGCTGGTGGTGAACACGGCCTCGCAATCATTTTCCGGCACGGAGGTGAGCGTCAGCATCTTGAAGCCGTCGACCGGCATGGGCGGAATCCGCATCCAGCTGGAGAGCGTCTGCGGAGTCACGCGTTTGGACATGCAGTAGGCGCGGTAGGGGAGATTATGCTCGAACTGGAAGGAGAAGATGCGTCTGGCCAGCTTGTCGAACGCATCATCCGGCGCTTTGTCGCAACCGTATCGTGATATGAAGTCAAGCACTTCCCGCTTGATGTCCGCCTTCTGCTCGTCGAGTGTTGCAGATTCCTGCGATTGCTGTGCCTCCATGTGGTGTCCCTTTCGTATGTCCTTATATACAATTCCGATGCCGTGGCTGTGCCGATTATTCCGTTTGATTCGTGCGTTCCGCCGTCCTTGCACGTCGTACGATCATATCCGGCAGATCGATGATGAGCGCCTTGAGAATCACCACGCTGAAGGCTCCGACCAGGATCGAGTTCGAGAAGAACACATGCGCTCCGCCCTCGAGTCCGCTGAGCGCGTTCGGCAGGGCGATGCCGAGCAGTAGGGAAAGCCCTATCACCACTTGGTTGCGATCGTTGCCTTCCACTTTGCGCAGCGTGTTGAAGCCGGTGCTGATAAGGCTGGCCGCGGCCGGTAGGAAGATGCCGCCGATCACAGGGGACGGGATAAGAGAAAGTACCGCGCCGGCCTTCGGAATGAATCCCAGGACCACGAACACCACGCCTGCGATGATCACCGGCACACGGGTGCGTGTCCTGCCTTCGTCGGTGACCTTGAGCAACGCGACGTTTTGCGGATATGCGGTGGTGGTGAAGCCGCCAATCAGCGAGGAGATAGCCGATCCCGCAGCCTCGCCGGCAAGCCCATAGCGCACCTGGCGATTCTCAAGCTTCGTGCCCTGAATCTCCGTGGCGGCCTGATATACGCCGAGCGCCTCCATGATGGCTACCAGGTATGCGATGAGGAAAGGCACGAAAACGGCAGCGTTGAAATCGAAACCACCATATGGCATGAATTTTGGCAGACCAAGCCACGGCTTGGACGACACTTCGGAGAAATCGGCCATGCCGAACGCCAACGACATCGCCGTTCCCACAACCAGCGCGATCAGATACGACAACGCCTTCGCCATGCCCTTGCCGAATTGCGAGAGCGCCACCACCAGAACGCAGGTGACGATGGAAACAGCCAGCGTTTTCGGTTCGGCGAAACCCTTGTCACCGGGTGCGCCGCCAAGGAATTCGCTCAACGTGAAGCTCGACAGCGACACACCGACGAGGAAGATGACCACGCCCGACACGATCGGGGCGAACAGGAAGCGCAGCCTCTCGATCACGCGTGTCAGGCACAGCACTAGGAAAATCAGCGAGCTGATGAAGATGGACGTGCCCGCCGCGGCAAGCGACCCAGCCGTTCCCGCTGCAATCATCAGCGCGTCGAACGCGGCCGAAGGACCCTGCACGATGGGAAGACGTACCAGCTTGGTGGCTTGGATGAGCGTGACCAAGCCGGACACGATGAAAATGGCGTTCACCATATTCGAAGACAGCGCCAGAGGAAGACCGATCGCTCCGGCCACGAACACCGGGTCGAGCCATACGTTCGACACGAGCACGTGTTGCAGGCCGAGCAGGGCGTTTTTAGGCGTGAGCCTGCCGGAAGTGCCCTTATCTCCGGTTGCCACGGATGCGGCCCCGTCCTGCGACCGATTCGTGGATTGTGATTGCTTCGCCGTCGGCGATGGCATTGTGCTGGCCATGGGCATCCTCCGATTTCCGTGTTGCCGCTTTCGTATGCTGCGATGATTCGTCGAGACACAGAAGGCGCGCTTGCACGGAGCATGGCCATGCATGTGACCGGTACCATCCCTACGCAGGCATTATCCTGATCAGGTTGAAGGGTTCGGGCCTTGCCCGTCTCAGCCGCATTCGGCGCCCCTGTAGTCGAAAGTCCAATGGTAGCGTCACCGTCCAACAAGACAAGGCGACGGATGGTTTCCCCGCGTGGTGCCGATGATGGGAATGCCGTCCGTCGCCTTGTCTTGCCGCTCTTGTCTGCTTAGGCTGTCCTTAGCCGTTTCGCTTTCCGCGTCGCCTGATCGGCGCCAATTCGAACACCTCGTCCGACGCTTTGGCCACTTCCGGACTGTGCGTCACGATGATGACGCAGCGGTTCCCATCATGCGCGAGCGCTTGGAAGATGCCCATGATGTCGTCCTGGGTGGCGAGGTCGAGGTTGCCGGTCGGCTCGTCCGCCACGATGATGGCCGGATCGTAGCTGAGCGCCCGGGCTATCGCCACGCGCTGCTGTTCGCCGCCGGACAGATGCAGGATGCGTTCGTTGGCGTATTCCTTGGGTAGATGCACTTGCTTGAGCAGTTCGTTGACTATGTCCTTCTTCGGTCTGTCGAAGGATTTGCCGGACGCGTCCATCGACAGGATGACGTTCTCGGCAACGGTGAGGTTGGGCAGCAGGTTGAAACTTTGGAATATCACGCCGATATCGTGGCTGCGGAAACGATAACGGTCCCGTTTGGCCAGATCCTCCCCGTCGATCAGCACCTTGCCCTCCGTGGGGACGGCGAGACCCGAGATGAGTGAGAGCAGCGTGGTCTTGCCCGCTCCCGACGGTCCGGTGATGGCATGCACCTTGCCGGCATGGAAGTCATGGCTGATGTTCTTCAGCACGCGTTTGCCGCCTTTGGTGTAGGCATAGCTGACGTCGTCGAGGCGGAGTGTCGGCGTATCCGTGGTTTTCGTTGTCATGGGGAATCCTTTCGGGAAAAGATGTGTGGTCGTGCGATCAGGAACGGTCTGCGAGAATCTGCAGCGGCTCGTAGCGCAGTACGAACACCACCGCTACCAGTGCCGCGACCAGTGTCAGTCCCAGTCCGACGAGCAGCAGTTGCCCGACCACCTTGAGATTGACGGTCGCGTTGACGGAGGAGACATAGTCCACGGCGCGGCCCATCATGCCAGGTCCGCCCTGCGTCCGCCGCTGGGACGCCCCGCCATTGTCGTTGTCGGTCGCCGCGGAGCCGTCGCCGGAATCGGAACTGTTCTTGGATTCGTTGGAATCGCCAGGCTTCGTCATATCCCTGCCGAACTGTTCGCGCTGGCTGCTCTGCTGCGACTGCTGCTGCTCGACCTGGCTGGCAAGCAGCTGGTTGGACACCGGCACGGACGCGGCCGCGCCAACCCCCGCTCCTATGGCAAGACCGATCATGGTGACGATGAGCAGTTCCAATGTGAACTGCGCCGCCACCTTCACCTTGTTCACGCCGATGGCGGTGAGCACGCCGATCTCGTATTTGCGCTCGCGTACGTTGAGCAGGGTTATGACCACCAGCACGACCGCGCCGACGGCCAGCACCACGATCAGCAGCGTCAGGGCGAACTTCGAGAGGTTGTTCAATGGCACCAGGCTGGATTCGTAGTTTTCCACATCCGCGGAGGAAACGGTGTAGTCACTGCTCAGGCCTGCCTTTTTGGCGTCTTTGGCGAATGTCTCGTAATCGGATTTGCTGGAGCATACGTAGGTGTAGCTGAGCTGGGCGGCGGAATCGGAATCGGCGTCGGCATCAAGTCCCAGTGATTTCAGCGTGGACGCGGACGTGTAGATGGCGTTGGCCGGGTCGGAGGCTGTGGAACGCATCGGCCCTCCCATCTGCTGGGACGAGTCGGTGGAGTTTTTGTAGATGCCGACGATGGTGAGCTTGTAGGTGGTGTCTGAATCGTTGGTGTCGGACACGGTGACGGTGTCGCCGACGGAGAGGTTGTTGAAATCGGCGAGCGATTTGGAGATGATGACATCGCCATCGCTGTTTGCGCCGTATCCGAACACTTTGCCGTCCACCATGGTGAAGCTGCCGTTGGACGCGTTGGACACGGCCTCATCGGACGAGAAGCCGACCAATGAGAAATCGCCGGATACCATGGCTCCTCCGTCTTGACCGGACATGCCGCCACCGTCGCTCATCTTGCCGTCGGGCGGAGTGGATTGGCCATTCTGCTTGCCGGAAGCATCCGTGTCGTCGGAGCCGTCGCCGGACTTCTTGGCATTGTCGGAGCCGCTTGATTCGGACGAATTGTCCGAATCGCTGACCGGCTGGAAATTGTCGGTGGCGGAAAGCCCCGTGGTCTCCGTGTAATACGTGGATTTAACGGCCGAGGACGCCTTCGCGTATTTCTGGTAGTCGGCGAGTGAAAGCTGTTTGTCGGCCAAGGCGGACCGCATCGCATCGAAGTCGGGCTTGCCGTCGGTTTCGGATGAATCGGACGAGTCGGAATCCGTTGTGGCCTGCTGTCTCGATTCGTTGATGAGTTTGCTTCTGTCGAGGATGATCTGAGCGGTGACGGTGGTGTCTGCCAGACCGTTCGTTCTGGCGGTGGTTGCGGCTTGACGGATGGAAAGACCGATTGTGGCGGCGGCCGCGATGATGGTAACGATGACGATGATGAGAATGTTGCGGCCCTTGTTGCGGGTGACGCTTTTCCACGCGTTCCTGAGGACGAACATGGTGGTTTTCCTTATGTCTTATCGGTTGATGGTTCGCGCCGCTCGCGATCGGCGTTTAAGCCGATGGTAAAAACCGTATCTTGGCGTACGGCAGAAAGATGCTTTGCCGACGCTGGAACGTGACTGGGTGTTTGCTGAATGCCTCAAAACATGACATGTCTGCGCCTCAAACCGCTTCGAAGGTGTTAGGCTAATGCGCATGCCAATTAAATCCGAAGTCATTGCAAACCCGAAGGCGGAACGTATCCGCAGGGTCGCTGAACTCGCCGACCGCAAAGGACGCAAACGTTCCGGACGGTTCATGGTGGAAGGGCCGCAGTCGGTGCGCGAATTGCTTGCCTGGCATCCCGACCTGGTCGAGGACCTGTATGTGGAGGTCGTCTCCGCAGAGCCGGATGCGACCTTCATCACCCCGATCGCGGCGCAGATGGCAGGGAAGGCTATGCAGGCCGGCGCCTATGTGCATAAGGTGACGCACGATGTCATGCGACGTATGAGTTCCGATGCGCAAGGCGTGCTCGCCGTCGCCGACATGCGTGCTTTCCTTGATTCCGCCGTCATCGATGGAAACTCGGACGAGCATACGATGGTCGCGGCGTTTTGGCAGGTGCGAGACCCGGGCAATGCCGGCACCGTCATCCGGTCCGCCGATGCGGCCGGTTGCGCAGGCGTGGTGCTGGTCGACGATTGCGTGGACATCTTCAATCCGAAGGTGATTCGTTCTACGGCCGGTTCGCTGTTCCATCTGCCGGTCGTCACCATGGGCACGGACGAATATTTCGATTGGTGCGCCGAGCATGGACTTGCCGTCTATGCGGCCGACGTATATGGCACCGACGCGCGTCCGCCGGAACCGCTTACGGATGTGCTCGCCGTGCCGCAATCGCTTTCACAGGCCAAAACGGTGCTTTTCGGCAATGAGGCTCGCGGATTGGACAAGGATGTGTTGGAACGTGCGGACAGGATCGTGTCGATTCCGATTTACGGCAAGGCGGAATCGCTCAATCTCGGCACCAGCGCGGCGGTGATGCTGCTGAGCTTGGCTATGTCGAGTCGTATTGAAAGAATGTGAAGTCGTAAAAACGTTGGAATTGCGCGTTTTGTGCGCAAAGCAAACGGGTAAATAAGAAAGGTATCTCGTGGCAGAGGGTGCGGTATTCGACGCCCAAGCGGTAACCGATGCGGTTGCCGAGGGCATCGCGAAAATCGAAAACGCCTCCACTATGGAGGAATTGAAAGCCATCAAGACGCAGTACGCCGGCGCGGAATCCGCGATGACGCAGGCCAGCAAGGCCATCGGCGCGTTGCCCAAGGATCAGAAGAAGGACGCCGGCAAGCTCATGGGCAAGCTGCGCGCCGATTTCGGTCGTGCGTTCGGCACCAAGGAGAAGAAGGTCAAGGCCGAGGAGGAGGCTAGGGAGCTCGCCGCCGAAACCGTCGACATGACCCTGCCGGTCAACCGCAAGCCGCTGGGAGCACGCCATCCGCTGCCGAAGCTGATGGAGGACGTGGAGGACTTCTTCATCTCCATGGGCTGGCAGATTTCCGATGGTCCTGAGGTTGAGACCGAATGGTACGACTTCGACGCGCTGAACTTCGGCCCCGACCATCCGGCCCGCCAGATGCAGGACACTTTCTACGTCAAGGGAAACCAGGCCAAGGACGCCGCCGGCTTTGTCGGCTCCAACATGGTGTTGCGCACCCAGACCTCGTCCGATCAGGTGCGTGGCCTCATCACCCGTGGCGTGCCGCTGTACATCGCATGCCCCGGCCGCGTGTTCCGTACCGACGAGCTTGACGCCACCCACACTCCGGTGTTCCACCAGGTGGAGGCCCTCGCCGTCGACAAGCATCTGACCATGGCCGACCTGAAGGGCGTGCTTGACAAGCTCGCCGTGGCCATGTTCGGTCCGGAAGCCAAGACCCGTCTGCGTCCAAGCTACTTCCCGTTCACCGAGCCGAGCGCCGAGCTTGACTTGTGGTTCCCCGACAAGAAGGGCGGTGCCGGCTGGCTCGAATGGGGCGGCTGCGGCATGGTCAATCCGAATGTGCTGAAGTCCGCTGGGCTTGACCCGGAGGTCTACACGGGCTTCGCCTTCGGCGTCGGCGTGGAACGTACGCTGCTGCTGCGCCACGACATCAACGACATGCACGACCTGGTGGAGGGCGACGTGCGATTCAGCGAACAGTTTGTGATGGGGGAGTGATTGCCCATGCCAATGGTTGACATTGATTGGCTCAAGGACCATGTCGAGGTTCCGGAAGGCCTTACATACGAACAGCTTGCCAAGGATTTGGTGAAGGTCGGCCTTGAAGAGGAGGAGATTCACGCCTCTCAGGTCACCGGTCCGATCGTCGTCGGCTATGTGGTCGATGCGACTCCGGAGCCGCAGAAGAACGGCAAGATTATCAACTGGTGTCACGTGGATGTCGGAGACCAGTACAACGAAGTCGATGAGAACGGCAACAAGGTGCCGCGCGGCATCATCTGCGGCGCGCCGAACATGGCCGCCGGCGAGAAGGTCGTCGTGACGCTTCCGGGCGCCGTGCTTCCGGGCGATTTCAAGATCGAGCCCCGCAAGACCTATGGTCATATCTCCAACGGCATGTGCGCCTCCGAGCGTGAGCTCGGCCTGGGAGACAATCATGACGGCATCATCCTGCTGCGCAACTACGGTTTCACGCCGGAGGAATATGAGAAGCTCCAGCCGGGTGATGACGCCATGCATCTGCTGCACTTGGACCAGCCGTTGCTGGAGATCAACATCACCCCGGATCGCGGCTACGCGTTCTCCTATCGTGGCGTGGCGCGTGAATACCACCATTCCACCGGTGCCGTCTACACCGATCCCGCGATCGGTCTCGATAAGAAGGCGCCCGTCACCCAAGGACTGCCGGAGGGCACCAAGACCGACATCGAAGTGATCGTTGACGACAACAATCCGATTCATGGCGTCGCAGGCTGTGACCGTTACTATGCACGTGCCGTGCGAGGCTTCGATCCGGCCAGCCGTACGCCGAATTGGATGCGCCGTAGACTGACCCGCGCTGGTATGCGTTCCATCTCGCTGGCCGTGGACGTCACCAATTACGTGATGCTTGACCTGGGTCAGCCGATGCACGCCTATGATCTCGACAAGATCGAAGGGCCAATCGTCGTGCGTCGTGCCAACGAGGGGGAGAAGCTCACCACGCTTGACGGCAAGGACCATGACCTAAGCGTCGAGGACCTGCTGATCACCGATTCGCCGAACGGGGAACGCGGCTCGCGCATCCTTGGCATTGCCGGCGTCATGGGTGGTCTGTATGGAGAAGTCACCGCCGAGACCAAGAACATCCTGCTGGAATCCGCGCATTTCGATCAGGTATCGATCGCACGTTCCGCGCGCCGCCACAAGATTCCGTCCGAGGCGTCCCGCCGTTTCGAACGCGGTGTGGACAACCAGCTCCAGCCGGCAGCGGCCCAGATGGCGGCCGAGCTCATGGTCAAGTACGGCAACGGTGAGCCGAGCGAGCATCCGACCGACTACAACACCGTCGGCAACCGTCGTCCGATTCTGTTCAAGGCGTCCGAAGTGGCCCGCGTGGCGGGACTCGATACCGATGTGAACACCATCAGCGACATTCTCACCGACATTGGATGCACCGTGGCCGGTGGCGGCAACGGCGAGTTCTCCGTGACCCCGCCGAGCTGGCGTCCTGATCTCAATGAACCATGCGACCTGGTCGAGGAAGTGGCCCGTCTGGTCGGCTACGACGAGATTCCCGTCACCGTGCCGCCGGCGCCGGTCGAGGGCAAGGTGGGATTGACTCCCGAGCAGCTGCGCAAGCGTCAGGTCGCTGACGAACTCGCCGAATACGGCATGGTGGAAACCCTGAGCTATCCGTTCGTGGGAGACGAGGATTACAAGAATTTCGCGCTTGATGCCGATGCGACCAAGAAGGTCAGCGTCGAAATCGCGAATCCTCTGGCCGGTGATCGTCCGTTCCTGCGCCGCGATATCATCCCGACACTCGCCCAGACCGTGCAACGCAACCTGCGCCGCGGCGCTGAGAACGTGTCGCTGTACGAAATCGGACATGTCTACCTGTGGGATCCGAACGCTCCGGCGATTCCCGCATTGCCGGGTGCCGTCAAACCAACCGACGAGCAGCTTGCGGCGCTTGATGCGGGACTTCCCGATCAGCCATTGCATGTCGCCGGCATCTTCACCGGCAATGCCGTCGATTCCGGTTGGCTGGGCGAACGTCGTGCCGTGGACTGGTCCGATGCCGTTGAGGCCGTGAGACGTATTTCCGATCGTATCGGCGCCGGCGTCGCGCTGGACCAGCCGAAGGGCGAGGACGTGCCGGCGCAATGGCATCCGGGTCGTGCGGCCCGTGTGATGGTGGGGAATACATTCGTCGGCATGGTTGGCGAGCTGCATCCCCATGTCAACGAGGCGCTGGGATTCCCGGCTCATTCCTCAGCATTCGAGTTGGATTTGACCGCGCTGTTCGCCACATTGAGCGGCAAGCCGGTTCAGGCCAAGCCGATTTCCACCTTCCCGCCGGTCAAGCAGGATCTGGCCTTCACCGTGTCCACGGACGTCACCGCCGCCGAGCTCGAGAAGACCATCGTCGACGCAGCCGGCGACAGCCTGGAAAGCATCGACCTGTTCGACGTGTATACCGGCGACCAGCTGGGAGAAGGTCTGAAATCCCTCGCATACGCGGTCACATTCCGTGCGGGAGACAAGACGCTGACCTCCGAGGACAGCGAAGCAATCCGCAAGCGCATCGTCGATGCGGCGGCAAAACTGGGTGCGCAGTTGCGTGCCTGAACCAATAAGCCGGGACCAGTGGTCCCGGCGACGGTCCGGATGACAGACAAGAGGACGATATGAGCGAACCGGAGCAGAACCAGCCGATTAATCCCGACGGAAAACAAGGGGAGGCCGGTACCGCTCCGGTTCCGTCGTCTCCGTCTGCGAATGAACCACAGACTGCGAAGTCATCCGACCTGCCGGAGTTCGGGCAATACTCGCAACCTGAATATGGCGCGATGTCCAACCAGTACCCTTCGAACTACAATCCATATGTATATGGAGCGCCGGAACCGGACAAGCCGGAAATCCAGGCGCAGCAGGGAGTGCCACTGCCAGCCGATGGCCAACGCGCGCAAAACGGCGGGCAACCGGCAAATCCGTATGCCGCACCGCCCCGGCAGCAGGCGGGACAACGCAACGGACAGTATCCGTATGCGCCGAATCCGTATGGGCAGAACCCTTACCAGCGGCCCGGCATGTATCCCATCGATCTTGATGATCCGCAGCAGAATCCTATGTACGGACATTGGGACAGTTATGCGATCATCTCCCTCATATTCGCGATTCTGCTGCCGGTGCCGGTCATCCCCGCGGTGATGGGAGCGGTCGCCATGTGGCGCACCAAGAAGCTCCACATGAAAGGCTACGCGCTCGGCGTCGCCGCATTGATCATCAATGTGCTGTACACTCTCGCCGTGCTTTGGATGACGGTCCACGGTATATCGACGTCGGATCTTTACAGTCAGATGATGCAGTACATGTTCGACGGCGGTTCCGGATCAGGAGACGGTTCGAGCTCAATCAGCGCCTGAAAACCTGCGATTTGGACAGTCTCCGTGGTCACCTACCGAGGCGTTGACCACTATCCGACACGATTGAAATGCATAATTATGCAATGTAGTGCATAAAGTGTATGCTGAATGTGTTTCAACGAGTCAAGGAAAAGAGACGTGACATGGCCAAATACACGGTAGCCGTGGCCGGCGCGACTGGGTATGCTGGTGGTGAGGCGCTGCGAATACTCGCGGCGCATTCGAATTTCGAGGTGACCTGCGTTGCCGGACATTCTTCGGTAGGGGACAGACTCGGCAAGCATATGCCGCATATCCCTCAGCTGGCGGACCTCGTAGTGGAGGACACCACTCCTGAAGTGCTCAACGGTCACGATGTGATCATCCTCGCATTGCCGCATGGCGCTTCCGGAGCGTTGGCATCGCATCTCGATCCGAATGCCGTGGTGGTCGACTTAGGGGCCGACCACCGTCTTGAGGAAAAAAACGCGTGGGACGCGTTCTACGGCGGAGATTTTTACGAGCATTGGACCTATGGCATGCCGGAACTCATCACCGGCATCGCGGATGACGAATCCTACATCCGCCAGCGCGAAGCTCTTTCCGGCGTCAAGCGCATCGCGGGACCGGGATGCAATGTCACCGCCACCACATTGGCGCTGCAGCCCGGCATCGCGCAAGGCCTCGTCGAGCCGAAAGACATCGTCGCCGATCTGGTGGTCGGCTATTCCGGAGCCGGCAAGAATCTGAAACGTACGAATCTGCTCGCGGCAGAGGCGTTTGGTTCCGCACTGCCCTATTCGGTGGGCGGCACGCACCGCCATATTCCGGAAATCCTGCAGAATTTCGCGCATGCGGCCGGGAAAAGCGCCGCTCACGCGGATGACTACACCCTTACCTTTACTCCGATTCTGGCTCCGATGGCTCGCGGCATCCTCGCCTCCGTTTCCGCCAGACTCACCGATAAAGCGTTGGGCATGACGGACGAGGAAATCCGTCAGGTCTGGCTCGACGCCTATAGGGGACAGGAATTCATGGTGGTGCTGCCGGAAGGTGTGATGCCGGCAACCGCCAACATCATCGGCTCGAACGCGGCGCATATCCAAGTGGTCGTCGACCACAACGCCGGACGTCTTCTGGCGTTCGCCGCCATCGACAACCTCAACCGAGGTACCGCCGGACAGGCCGTGCAGTCGTTGAATGTGGCATTGGGACTTCCTGAGGATGCAGGATTGACGAAGATTGGAGTGGCACCGTGAGCGTAACGTTCGCACAAGGTTTTTCCGCGGCTGGAGTTTCGGCCGGCATTTCCGCGGTCGAAGGCAAAAAGGACTTGGCCCTTGTGGTCAACAATGGCCCGCTTGACGCCGCCGCTGGCGTGTTCACGTCGAACCGCTTCTGTGCGGCTCCGGTGCAGTGGTCTCGTTCCGTTGTGGCCGATGGCCATGTGAAGGCTGTGATTTTGAATTCCGGCGGTGCCAACGCATGCACCGGCAAGCCAGGATACGAACAGTCCAAGGCCACGGCCGAAAAGGTCGCCGGACTCGTCGGCGCCAAGGCCGAAGACGTGGCGGTATGCTCCACCGGGCTGATTGGCGAGCTGCTGCCGCTCGACAATGTGCTGTCGGGGGCGGACAAGGCGTTCGAGGCTCTTGCCGACACCGCGCAGGCCGGATCCGATGCGTCACACGCCATCATGACCACCGATACCAAGCCGAAGACCGTCGAACTGGAAGGTTCCAATGGTTTCCGCATCGGCGGTATGGTCAAGGGGTCGGGCATGATCGCCCCGCAGTTGGCCACCATGCTGTGCGTCATCACCACCGACGCGGTCGTGAGCGCCGGGCATCTCCAGGCCGCGTTGAACGCCGGGGTGGAGCTGTCGTTCAACCGCATCGACGTGGATGGCTGCATGTCCACCAACGACACCGTCCTGCTGCTGGCATCAGGCGCCTCCGGCGTCGAACCGGATCCGGATGAGTTCAATGAGCTCGTGGCCAAGGCCACAGCCTCGTTGGCACGTCAAATCATCGGCGACGGCGAAGGCGCGAGCCATGACATCCGTGTCAAGGTGTCCGGCGCCACCACTGAGGAAGCCGCCTTGGCCTGCGGTCGTGCGGTCGCAGCGTCAAATCTTCTCAAGTGCGCCATTTCCGGCAACGATCCGAACTGGGGGCGCATCGTCAGCTCCCTCGGCACGGTCCCTCCGGAAATCGCCCCATACGATTCGGAGAAGGTCACGGTAGATGTCAACGGTGTGCGCATCTGCGAGAACGGAGGCGCCGGACGTGACCGTTCCGAAGTGGATATGACTCCACGAGAGGTGCATATCGATATCGATCTGAATGCCGGAGACGCCGAAGCGACCGTCTGGACTGATGATCTGACCCACGAATACGTACACATCAACGCCGACTATGAAAGCTGATTGAGACAGGAATGGTCAAAGAACTCAAAGGACCTGGATTCCATTTCGACGTGCACACCGATCTGCGCGCCGACCAGAAGGCGGAAGTGCTGATCGAGGCATTGCCATGGCTTGAGGAATTCGCCGGACAGCGCATTGTTATCAAATACGGCGGCAATGCGATGATCGACGACCACCTGAAGGCCTGCTTCGCCGAGGATATGGTGTTCTTGCGACAGGTGGGCCTGCATCCGGTCGTGGTGCATGGCGGAGGGCCGCAGATTTCCCGCATGCTCAAAGCTTTGGGCATCAAATCCGAGTTCAAAGGTGGACTGCGCGTCACTACTCCGGAGGCCATGGACGTGGTGCGCATGGTGCTGACAGGAAAGGTGTCTCGCGAACTCGTTGGTCTGATCAATGCGCATGGACCATTCGCTGTCGGCCTGTCCGGCGAGGATGGCGCCCTGTTTTCAGCCATGCAGCGCAAGCCGATCATTGATGGCAAGCCCACCGACATCGGCTTGGTCGGCGATGTGGTGAGCGTCGATGCCTCTGCCGTTGAGGATTTGATCAACGCCGGGCGAATCCCCGTGGTTTCCTCGGTGGCGCCGAACGAGGATGACGCCACCGAAGTGCTCAATGTGAACGCGGATTCCGCGGCTGCGGCCCTTGCCGCCGCGCTTGGCGCCAGCAAGCTGGTCGTATTGACTGATGTCGATGGACTGTACGCCGATTGGCCTGATCGTGATTCTTTGATCGGACGCATCGGCGTGGAGAACCTGCGTGACATGCTTCCTGATTTGGAAAGCGGCATGCGGCCGAAGATGGAAGCCTGCGTGCGTGCCATCGACGGCGGCGTGCCACGCGCCCACATCATCGACGGGCGTAAGCCGCATTCCATCCTGAACGAGATCTTCACCACCGACGGCATCGGCACCATGGTCGTGCCCGAGGACGGTATCGAAATGAGGAGTTCCTATGGCAACTGAACAACTGGAAACGCTTGGTTCCGAAGATTCCAAGTGGCTGGGGGAGTACTCCCAGGTGCACATGAACGTGTTCGGCACGCCCCTGCGTGTGATGGACCACGGTAAGGGCGCCCATATCTGGGACGTTGACGGCAACGAGTACCTCGACTTTCTTGCCGGCATCGCCGTCAACGCGCTCGGCTACGCCCATCCGAAGTGGGTGAAGGCCGTCAGCGAGCAGGCTGCCAAAGCGGCCCATGTGAGCAATTACTTCGCGACCGAGCCGCAGATTAAACTCGCCGCCAGACTTATCAAGCTGGCCGGAGCTCCGGAAGGATCCCACGTCTACTTCGGCAATTCCGGAGCGGAGGGCAATGAGGCCGCGTTGAAACTCGCCAAACTCTACGGATCCACTCTTCCAGGAGCGTTGCCCGAAATCGGCGGCAAACCGGCGCGTATCATCTCCATGACCCATGGTTTCCACGGGCGTACCATGGGAGCGTTGTCCGCAACATGGAAGCCGGCCATCCGTGAGCGCTTCGAACCACTGGTGCCGAATTTCGAGTTCGTTGAAGCCGGAGGCATCCAGGCTCTGCACGACGCCTTTGCCGAAACCGGCCAGGGCAAATACGGCAAGGGTCCGGTCGCCGCCGTCATCATGGAGCTCATCCAAGGTGAGGCCGGTGTGATGCCGCTTGGCGCGGACTATGTGAAGGCAGCCCGCAAGCTGTGCGATGAGAACAAGGCGTTGCTCATCATCGACGAGGTCCAGACCGGCATCGGCCGTACCGGCTCATGGTTCGCGTTCCAGCGCGACGATCTTTCCGGCGGTGTCACACCTGACATCGTCACTTTCGCCAAGGGTGTCGGTGGCGGTTTCCCGATGGGTGGCATGATCTCCTTCGGCGCCGAACTGTCCGCGTTGTTCACCCCGGGTTCCCACGGCTCCACATTCGCAGGCAATCCATTGGGCGCCTCCGCCGCACTGGCCACATTGGATGTCATCGAAGAGGAAGGTCTTGTGGCCAACGCCGAGGCCCGCGGCGAACAACTGCGTGACGGTATCGTCTCCTGCGGCAATCCGCTGTTCGCCTCCGTCCGTGGCCGCGGTCTGCTCGACGCCGTGGAGCTTACGCACCCGTGTTCGCACGCGGCCATGAACTGGGCTTTGGAGCATGGCCTTATCATCAACGCCGTCGCGCCGAACGCATTGCGTCTCGCCCCACCGCTGATAGTCGCCGAACAGGACGTTGACCAGGCGGTGTCCATTCTCGCCAAGATTCCATCCGACCTGCCCAACGACTGACGTCGGCCAAAACCGTTTATTGAAAGGAGCCTTTCCATGGCAACACCCGAACTGCGCCATATGCTGCGCGATGATGATCTGAACCATGAGGAGCAGAAGCAGGTGTTGGAGCTTGCCATCAAGTTCCATAAGAACCGTTTCTACCATCAGCCGTTCGCCGGACCACAGGGCATTGCGGTGATCTTCGACAAGCCGAGCACCCGTACCCGCTCCAGCTTCTCCATCGGCGTGGCCGAACTCGGCGGCTACCCGCTGGTGATCGACAAGTCCGGATCCCAGCTGGGCCGTGGCGAGCCGGTGGCGGATACCGCCCGTGTGCTCGATCGCATGGCGTACGGCGTGGTGTGGCGCACCTTCGGTCAGGACCGTGTGGAGGAAATGGCCAAGTACAGCACGCACCCCGTGGTCAACGCTCTGACCGACGAGTTCCATCCCTGCCAGATCCTCGCTGACTTCCAGACCATCGCCGAGCATCGCGGCGGCGTGGACAATCTGAAGAACCAGACCATCGCCTATCTGGGCGATGCCGCCAACAACATGGCGAACTCGTACCTGCTTGGCGGCGCCGTCGCCGGCATGAACGTGCGCGTGGCTGGCCCCTACGGTTATCTGCCGGATCCGCAGATCGTGGCCGATGCCGAGGCCATCGCCGCCGAGAATGGTGGCTCCATCCTGGTCACCACCGATCCGAAGGAGGCTGTGGCCGGCGCCGACTGCGTGTTCACCGACACGTGGGTCTCCATGGGTGAGGAGGCGGAATACGCCATTCGTTCGAAGCCGTTCTGGGATTATCAGGTGAACGCCGAGCTCATGGCCCAGGCCAAGGACGATGCCATCTTCCAGCATTGTCTTCCGGCGTATCGCGGCAAGGAGGTCACCGCCGAGGTCATCGACGGTCCGCAGTCCGTGGTCTGGGACGAGGCCGGTAACCGCCTGCACGCGCAGAAGGCGCTGCTCACCTGGCTCGCTGGCAAGGCCCGTGGCGACGAAAGCCTTCTGGTCTGATGAATGACCGCATTCCCGCGTTGCAGCGTCCCGCTTCCCGGACCGCTCGACTGAGCGCCATCGAGCAGGCGCTGCTGACGCGTATCGTCACCTCGCAATCGCAACTGTCGCAGATTCTCGCCGACCAGGGCATCGAGGTGACGCAGGCCACGCTGAGCCGTGATCTCGATGAGATTCACGCCACGAAGACCCGTCTTTCCGACGGAACCGTGGCCTACGCCGTCGGCAAACAGGACATTGATGAACATCCGGCTTCTAACCCGGACGCCAAAACCGAGCAGCAGATTAGCCGGGTACTGTCCGGACTGGTCACATCCGTGGCCGCGGCACGTAATCTCGTGGTCGTGCATACGCCATCCGGCGCCGCGCAATATGTGGCCAGCGTCATCGATAAGCAGCCCATCGAAGGCGTGCTTGGCACCATCGCCGGAGATGACACGGTCATGGTTATCTGCTCCGAGGATGATGTCGCCAAACGGCGTGCGCAATGGCTGCTTGATGTCGCTTCCAAAGCGTGAATAGCCATATAGTGGACACGACGCACCAAATATGCATAAATATACAGAGCTGTGCATATACTGATGAATAACGTTGGATGTTAGAAAGGGAAACCATGAGCGATCAGAATCGTCTCGTCCTGGCGTACTCCGGTGGTCTTGACACCTCCGTCGCCATTTCGTATCTGAAGGAACGCACCGGCAAGGATGTTGTGGCCGTGTCCCTCGACGTCGGCCAGGGCGGCGAAAGCCTCGAAACCATCAAGCAGCGCGCGCTGGCATGCGGTGCGGTCGAAGCCTACGTGGTCGATGCCCGTGATGAATTCGCCAACGAATACTGCATGAAGGCCCTGAAGGCCAACGCCATGTACGAAGGCGTGTACCCGCTGGTCTCCGCCATCTCCCGTCCGCTGATTTCCAAGCATCTCGTCCGTGCCGCCCACCAGTTCGGCGCTGACACCATTTCCCACGGCTGCACCGGCAAGGGCAACGATCAGGTTCGTTTCGAGGTCTCCATCGCCTCCATCGACCCGACGCTGAAGGCCATCAGCCCGATTCGCGACCTGTCTCTGACCCGCGACGTCGAGATCGCCTTCGCCAAGGAACACAAGCTGCCGATCGTGCAGACCGAGAAGAGCCCGTTCTCCATCGACCAGAACGTGTGGGGCCGCGCCATCGAGACCGGTTTCCTCGAGGATCCGTGGAACGGTCCGACCAAGGACTGCTACTCCTACACCGACGATCCGGCGTTCCCACCGGTCGAGGATGAGGTCGTCATCGAATTCAAGCAGGGCGTCCCGGTCAAGATCGACGGTCATGACGTCACTCCGCTGCAGGCCATCGAAGAGATGAACCGTCGTGCAGGCGCGCAGGGCATCGGCCGTATCGATTTGATTGAGGATCGTCTGGTAGGCATCAAGTCCCGCGAGCTGTACGAGGCTCCGGGCGCAGTGGCGCTGATCACCGCCCACCAGGAACTCGAGAACTGCTGCCTCGAACGCGAGCAGCACCGCATCAAGCGCGACATCGACAAGCGCTGGGCCGAACTGGTCTACGACGCGCAGTGGTTCTCCCCGGCAACCCAGTCCCTGAACGCCTTCATCGAAGACACCCAGAAGTACGTCTCCGGCGAGATTCGCATGGTTCTGCACGGTGGCCGCGCCGTCGTGACCGGCCGTCGCTCCGACAGCTCGCTGTACGACTACAACCTGGCCACCTACGATTCCGGCGACAGCTTCGACCAGAAGTCCTCCAACGGCTTCATCGACATCTATGGTCTGCCGAGCCGCGTGGCCGCAGCCCGCGACGTCAAGTTCGGCAACGGCATCGAGGTTCCGGAGAACAGCGTCGAGTAAGCATCATCCGGATTCACGTTGTGAATCGTCTTGATAATGGGGGAGAGCGTACCGTCGGGACCATCCTGACTGGTAAGCTCTCCCTCAGTCATATCTGCAAGGAGATTTGGAAAAACAATGACCGAGAGCACTACTAATGGTGAGCATCTTGCCCTGTGGGGCGGCCGTTTCAAGTCTGGTCCGTCGCCGGAACTCGCACGGCTGAGCAAGTCCACCCAATTCGACTGGCGACTCGCCGATGACGATATCGCCGGTTCGCGCGCCCATGCCCGTGCACTGGGCCGCGCCGGACTGCTGACCGCCGATGAGCTGCAGCGCATGGAAGACGCCCTTGACGGGCTGCAGCGCCGCGTGGATTCCGGAGCATTCGCTCCGATCGAGGATGACGAGGACGAGGCCACTGCACTCGAACGCGGCCTGCTTCAAATCGCAGGTGACGAACTCGGCGGCAAGCTCCGCGCCGGCCGTTCCCGCAACGATCAGATCGCCGCGCTCATCCGCATGTGGCTGCGCCGCCACAGCCGCATCATCGCCAAAATGCTGCTCGGTCTCGCCGCAACACTGATCGAGCAGTCCGAAAAAGCCAGTCGCACCGTCATGCCGGGACGTACGCATATGCAGCACGCCCAGCCAGTTCTGCTTGCCCACCAGCTCATGGCCCACGTGTGGCCGCTGCTGCGTGACGTGGAACGTTTCGCCGATTGGGATAAGCGCATCGACGCCAGCCCGTACGGCTCCGGTGCCCTCGCCGGCAACACCCTTGGCCTCGAACCGGTGGCTGTGGCCCGTGAGCTGGGCTTCTCCAAGGTGACCGCCAACTCCATCGACGGCACCGCCAGCCGTGATCTGGTCGCCGAATTCGCCTTCATCGCCGCCATGACCGGTGTCGATCTGAGCCGCCTGTCCGAAGAGATCATCATCTGGAACACCCAGGAATTCGCGTTCGTGCGTCTTGATGACGCCTACTCCACCGGCTCGTCCATCATGCCGCAGAAGAAGAATCCGGACATCGCCGAACTCACTCGCGGCAAGTCCGGACGACTCATCGGCGACCTGACTGGCCTGCTCGCCACCTTGAAAGGCCTGCCGACAGCCTACGCGCGCGACCTGCAGGAAGACAAGGAAGCCGTATTCGACCAAGTGGACACGCTTGAAGTGCTGCTGCCGGCATTCACCGGCATGGTCGCCACCATGGTCTTCGACAAGGAACGCCTCGAAGCCGAAGCCCCGACCGGTTTCGCCCTCGCCACCGACATCGCCGAATGGCTTGTCAAGAACGGCGTGCCGTTCCGTCATGCGCATGAGCTTTCCGGCGCGTGCGTGAAAATCGCCGAAGACCGTGGCCAGGAGCTATGGGATCTGACCGACGAGGACTTCATCACCGTGTTCAAGGATTTCCTGCCGGCGGACAAGGCTCCGCAGGTACGCGAGGTCCTCTCCACCGAAGGTTCCGTCTCCGCCCGCAACGGCAAGGGGGGTACCTCGCCGCTGCGTGTGCGTGAACAGATTGCCGCCGCCAAATCCGCCATTGAACAGTTGAGGACCTTCGCCAACTCCATCAGCGACGGTCCGGCATATAAGACGCCGGAATCACTCCGCAAGTAGGAACACACAGACAATCAAGAAGGCAAAGCGGTGCTGCTGACACGTGTGCAGATACGACGGCTAGTCCATGTACATGGACGGGAAATCCTGGAACATGAGCATATGCAGATCGAACGGACCTGCTATCAGCATGGCGTGGTCACCACGTTCGCGCACTCCATCCGCGTGGCATGCCTAGCCGTATGGTTGGCCGACAGATTGCATCTATGGCATCGTGTCGACCTGCATTCGCTGATTCGCGCCGCTTTGCTCCATGATTACTTCCTGTATGATTGGCACGATTGGGATGAAGGATCCCATCGACTGCATGGCTTCACCCATGGCGGCACAGCCATGCGCAACGCAGTCCATGATTTCAAGCTCAATCGAATCGAACGCGACAGTATCATGAACCATATGTTCCCGTTGACACCGTGCCCGCCAAAATATATCGAAGGGTATCTGGTGACCGCCGCGGATAAGATCAGCGCCACCCAAGAAACGCTTTCCTTCGACCGATTCGACAAGACATTGCGCAAACCGGATCATGGAAGGCGCCGTTGATGACATTCACTCTTGAACGACTTTTTCTATGGTTTCTTCTGTATTCGTTCATCGGCTGGGTATATGAATCGATTCTCGTATCCATTTCAGAGCACCGGCCGGTCAACCGTGGCTTCCTTAATGGCCCGATTTGCCCGATCTACGGTTGCGGAGCCGTTCTCGCAATCGTGCTACTGCATGATTTTACGAATCCGATTCTGATTTTCCTGATATCCTCACTCGGCGCAAGCGTCCTTGAATATGTCACGTCTTGGGGAATGGAGAAACTGTTCCACGCGCGATGGTGGGATTACAGCCACTTCCGATTCAACATCCAAGGCAGGATTTGCCTGCTCGGCGCCATCGTATTCGGCTTCGGAGGCGTGGCCATCATCGATTTGGTCCAGCCGCAGGTGGAACGGCTCACCGCCATGATCCCGCCAATCGCCATGCATGTGATGTGTGTGGTCTGCGCCGTGGCCGTCCTCGCCGACACCATCGTCACCGTGCTTGGCGTCATCGACCTGTCGGACAATCTCGCCAAGTTCAGCGAGACTGTGCAGACCTATGCGGAGAAGGCCGGCGACTCCTGGCAGTGGGGTAAGGAAGCGTTCCGCGACAAAATGCATGATTTCTCGACGTCATCACAGGAAATCGCTGCCAATATGCAAAGGCTTGCCTCATCCGTGTTGAACAGACAGCAGCGCCGAATGATTAGCGCCTTCCCGCGTATGCGTTCCACAGAGTCCACCAAGTACAGCAAAATCATCGAGACCGTACGCGAAATGCTGCGCCGCAAGTAATCGTCCGAAACGAAACGGGCTCGTTAACGCATTCGCCCGCTGAAAACCATCAGCGGGCGAATGCGTTATATGCGGCACGTGAACCAGACCCGGTCACGATATCTGCGAGGTGTCCGAACCTTTGTAATCAGTGATGCCGGCGCCGATATTCGGATGCTGTGCGGAATACACCTGATCGGCGCAGTAGAGCACCAGCAGCACTGCAGCTACGGCAGCAAGTTTCCTGACATCGAGACGGTTGAGCAGATTGTCCAAAGCCGGCGCCAACAGATAGACGAGCGCCAAGCCTCCGAGACCGAAGGTCAGCAGACCTTCGGCGCAGATACGTCCGTTGAGATTAAGAAAATAGCCGGTGTAATCCCACCAGCGTTGTCCATTATGGGTCTGTTCCAGATACCAGGACGAGAAGTACTCCAAGCCCCCGCACAAAACCATGGCGGCAAGGAACTCGAGCGCTGGCTTCTCGCGGAGTTTTTTGAGCAGCACCAGGATGATCACGCCACCAGTACCGTAGATCGGCAGCCATGGACCATGCAACGTACCGCGGTTGACGAACATACCTTCGGAGATGAACGCGAGGCTTACCTCCCAAATCCAGCCGACGAAGCAGAAAATGAAGAACATCATAACCAGATTGACCAGAGAATAGCTTCGACTGGAACGAACGGTCCTGGATTCCCGGAACCGGTATGCCATCGGCGCCGGAGCGAGCCTACCTGGATAAACATCACCGTTGAGCACGTCCTTGCCGATCTGCAGCTGCAACGAATCCTCTCGATACTCCTCGTACCGGTTCACGGACGCCGCATGCAGGATACGGATGCCAAGCCATTCCGACAGGAAACCGGCCAGCCCCTGGGGCTTCGGCGCCGGAGCGAGCCGGCTTTCGAGATCATTGACGGCTTTCGCCACGTCCGCATAGACGTTGCGGACCGTTTCCGGATCCGCCTTGGCATACAGGCACTCATCGCAAAGCAGATCGGCGCCATCGAGATTGGCCTGTTTCGCCAAAGCCCGCACATACACGTAGTATTCGGCGAAGAACGCCGCATTGTACCCATTGGAATAGAAGATGCCGCTCAGACCGAGAGTGATCGAATCAAGCAGGAACCATCCGATGAATGTCAGGTCGGCCACGAAGCATTCCCACTTGTGCCCCTTCATCATGCGCCTCGACAGGTTGATGGCGTCCAATGCGCCGATATTCGGGTTCTCGGCGACGATGTAGGGAACCATACGATAGGAATAGCTCTTGATGAATCCTCCGATTATGGTGAGCGACCAGAGGAACATGAACGCGGAGGTCACGAACATGATCCATGCCATGCGGAACCATTTGCGGGTGTGGATCGGGTACAGGAACCGGCTTGCCGGAAGCTTTCTGTAGGAGCGGCCCTCCAACAGCATTCGGCACATGACGATTTTGTATGTTTGCCTGATGAACAGCCATACGAATATGTAGACGATCATGGCCAATACGACCGGGACGACCACCGCCGCGCCTCCGTTGTGCACGACGGTATTGACCGCATCGAAGATGGATATGATAACCGATCCGGATGAGAAGGAGTTGATGAGCGTGGCGAGCACGCCCCGCTTGCGTCCGAAAACGGCGTTGGTGTCGTTTCTGACGATTTGCTCCTCGTTGTGCTTGGCTTGTTTGCGTGCCGTCACCTCATTGCCGACGACAAGCTCGCCCAATATGTCTGTCAGACCGGAGGACCGTGCCGTTCCCTGCGATGTCTGGACGGTGTCCGTCGGAGCGGCGAGATCCAGCGACCATGTCGATGAGGTGTAGTCCACGCCGAACACCGATGCGAACAGGCAAATCACGACGATCATCCAATAATGTTTTTTGAAAGCCGACTTTGCTTTCACTTTCATGGATTTGCGGTCCATATCCTGTCCCTTCCCTTCAATAACGAGACATTTGTCTTCAACTTTACCGGCATATGACTCGGCTGACATACCTGCACGGGAATGACTGGATGTTGGCTGTCTGTATCTTCTGCGAAACTGTAGGATGCGTAAAACGCGGTAATGTCCACAATTCGATAGGGAGAAACACTGTTATGGCTCACGTCATCGATTTCAAGGAGGCCGGATTCGACTCCGTCCTCGATGAACTGGAATGGCGCGGGTTGATTTCCCAGTCCACCGACAGGGATCGACTCGCCAAAGCGTTGAACGGAGAGCCCATCACCTATTATTGCGGTTTCGATCCGACCGCGGCCTCCCTGCATATCGGCAACCTTGTGCAGCTCATTAACATGCGCCATCTGCAGGCGGCCGGACACCATCCGATCGCGCTGGTCGGTGGAGCCACCGGTCTGATTGGAGACCCCCGCCAGTCAGGCGAGCGCACGCTCAACCCGAAGGACGTCGTGGCCGGCTGGGCCGACCGTCTGAAAAAGCAGATCGGCGGCATCCTCGAGACCGAAGGCAGCAATCCGGTGCGTTTCGTGTCCAACTACGATTGGACCGCTTCGATGAACGTCATCGACTTCCTGCGTGACGTCGGCAAGAATTTCCGTATGGGCACCATGCTCGCCAAGGACACCGTGGCCCGTCGCCTCAACTCCGAGGAAGGCATCTCCTTCACCGAGTTCAGCTACCAAGTGCTTCAGGGCAACGACTTCCTGCACCTGTTCGACGAATACCATTGCGTGCTGGAGATCGGCGGCTCCGACCAGTGGGGCAACCTCACCTCCGGTCTGGATCTGATCCACAAGGTGCGCGGCGTGGACGTGAACGTGTTCACCAGCCCGATCATCACCGACGCGCAGGGCAAGAAGTTCGGCAAGTCCGAAGGCAACGCCGTCTGGTTGGATGGCACGATGCTCAGCCCCTACAAGTTCTATCAGTTCTGGTTCAACCGTCCTGACAGCGAGATGGAGAACCTGCTCAAGGCGTTCACCTTCCTTCCGAAGGCCGAAATCGAACGCCTTATCGAGGAAAGCAAGACCAATCCGGGCGCGCGTGAGGCGCAGCGCACCCTCGCATGGGAGGTCACCAGCTTCGTGCATGGCGAGGAAGCCACTCGCCAGGCGATTGCGGCGGCCGGTGCGTTATTCGGCCGGGGTGGCGACTTGACCGATATCGACGAGTCCACGCTTGAGGCCGCTATCGACGGCATGAAGGTCGATGGGGAATTCGCCAAGGTCGCAGCCGGCGACCGTGTGGCCGAGGCTGGTATGAAGGCAGGCCTGTTCAAGTCGATTTCCGAGGCGCGCAAGACCATCAAGTCCGGTGGCGTGTACCTCAACAACACGCGCGTGGAGGATGAGGAACAGACGTTGCAGGAAGGTGACTTCCTGCATGGTCGTTTCGTGCTCATCCGCCGCGGCAAGAAGGCGCTCGGCGTCGTCGAACAGGCGTGAGACGCATAGGCAATCGTAAGTAAATAATCGCAAGTATCTCAAGACCAATAAGGAACAGCATGGCAGAAGAACAGCGCGGATCGCGCGGCAAATCCTACGGCAACCACAAGTCCTACGGCTCGGGCAGGCCGGGTAACCGCGGTGGCAAGGGATTCAAGCCGCGCGGCAACGGCGGCAAGTCCTACGGACACAAGTCCGGCGGCTTCCACAACGATGACCGTAAGGGCGGATATCGCAAGGGCAATGGCGGCGGATACCGTCGTGGCGACCGCGATTTCCATCGCGACGGCGAAAGCGAAGGCCAGGAGCGTCGTTTCCACAACGGTCCGCGCAAGTTTAACCGTGATGGCGAGCGTCGTGACGACCGTCGCGGCGGCTATCGCGGCAATCGCGGCGACAATCCGCGCTACCAGCGTGATGGCGAGCGTTCCGGCTTCCGTCATAATGACCGTCGTGACGGCGATCGCAGGGATTTCCATCGTGACGACCGCCATGGTGATGGCGAGCGTCGCAATTTCCGTCATGACGGTGACCGTCGTGACTTCCGCCGTGACGATGGTGAGCGTCGTGGCGGCCGCAACTTCCACAAGGACGGCGATCGCAGAGACTTCCGCCGCGATGACCGCCGCGGGGAGCGTCGTGATGGCGAGCGTCGTAATTTCCGTCGTGATGATCGTCGTGACGGCAATCGCAGGGATTTCCGCCGTGACAACCAGCGTCGTGATTTCCACAAGGACCGCGATCAGCGTCCGGAAGGCGAGGAGCGCCGCGAATTCACCCGTGAAGAGAAGATGGAGTACCGCGAGGCGAAGCGTGGTGAATATCTGTCGAAGCCGCGTCGCAATTCCGACGGCACGATGAGCTTCCCCTCGCAGAACCCGTACACGCATCGTCGCCCGGGCGAGCCGAAGATGCCGAAGGGCATCGAGTGGAGCATGCTGTCCACCGATGACCGTGAGCGTCTGCGTGGCCTGTCCAAGGAACATGCGGAGAACATCGGCCTGCACATCCTCGCCGCCTACACGCTTGAGGAAAGGGATCCGGAGCTGGCGCTCGAACACGCCAAGTGGGTGGCGCATCAGGCTTCCCGTATTGATTTCGCGCGTGAGACCCTTGCGTTCGTGGCCTACCGTCAGGGCGATTACAAACTTGCCCTGCGTGAGTTCCGCACCGCGTTCCGCATGAACGGTTTCCTTGACTATCTGCCGTTCATCGCCGACTGCGAGCGTGGCATGGGCGAGCCGAAGAAGGCCATCGAAACCGCCATGAGCGATGACGCGAAGTATCTGCGCGGCGAATCCAAGGCCGAGATGTTCCTCGTGTACGCGGGCGCGCTGGGCGACCTCGAGCTGTGGGATAAGGCCATTGAGATCGTGCATACGCTGGGCCGTTCCAAGGGCCTGGCCGGCGAATACCGCATGCGTGCGGTGCAGGCCGAACAGTACTTCCTCGAGCAGGCCGGACGCTCCGATGAGGCCGTGGCTCTCGACCAGCTGCTTGACAAGCTTGAGCTGCAGTACGCCGATGCCGAAGAGGACGAGACCTCCGACGATCTGGTCATTGAATACGACATGCAGGAATTGAACGACGAGCTTATGGACAAGCTCGGCATTTCCGAAGATGACGCCCAGTATGCGCCGGAAGACGAGGATGAGGACGATTCCGAGGCCGTCGACGAGAACGGCGAGACCAACGATGAGACCCAGCTTGATGCCGAAGCGGCCAAGGAAGGCGCCGAGTCCGACGACGAACCTGCCGGTGACGGCGAAAACGCGGGCGACTCCGAAGACGACCAGACTGAGGATGAGGTCGAATCCGCAGCCGATTCCGACAACGAGTGAGGTGCGGCAAAACAATGCTGAAATCCACAACCCGTCCGCTGAGCGAAGCCTACCAGCTGGCGCTGCTTGATCTTGACGGCGTGGTCTACCGTGGCAAGAATCCGGTGGAACATGCTGCAGAGAGCATCCGCAAGGCCGAAGGCCTCGGCATGACGGTGGAATACACCACCAACAATTCCTCCCGACTGCAATCCGTGGTGGCCGACCAGCTTAAAGGCTTCGACCTTGAAGTCGAACCATGGCAGGTCATCACCTCGTCCGTGGTGGCTGCCCGTATGGTGGCCCGTGCGGTGCCGCAAGGTGCAAAAGTGTTCGTGCTCGGAGCACAGCATCTGCGTGAGGAAGTCGCCAAGCAGGGTCTTGAAGTGGTTGATTCCGCCGAAGACAAGCCGGTCGCGGCCATCCAAGGCTGGTACCCGGACATGTCTTGGAACCAGATGGCGCAAATCGCCTACGCCGTAGAACAGGGCGCCACGTATTTCGTGACCAACCGCGACCTGACCATTCCGCGTGAGCTGGGCATCGCCCCCGGTTGCGGTTCCATGATCATGGCCGTCATCAACGCCACTGGTGTGGAACCGGTTTCGTCCGCAGGCAAGCCGGAATCCGCCATGTACGACGAAGCCCGACTGCTTGCCGCGCATGATGGTGCCGAACCAGTGGCCAAGGAAGCATGCCTCGCCATCGGCGACCGCCTCGATACCGATATCGAAGCCGGCAACCGTGGCGGCTATGATTCCCTGGCCGTGCTGACTGGCGTCACCAATCCGCATGAGCTGATGTTCGCTCCGGAGCATCTGCGTCCGACCTACATCGCCAAGGACCTGACCGGACTTAACGAGCCGGCCCCCGAAGTCGTGCATGAGGCTGGCGCTTGGAGCTGCCGCGACGTGCAGGCGCGCGTCGACGGCGATCGTCTTTACGTCACCGACATCACCAGCGTCGACGGTCTTCGTGCGGCCTGCGCCGCCATGTGGGATGCGGCGGATCGCGGACACAGCGTCGACGGCATGATCGTGCCGGAATTCCGAATCGCCTGATTGCCGCACGTGCGTATGCGCAACATGAATGACGATTCCGGTGCCGTCGTCCGACTCGACATCGCGCTGGTGGAGCGTGGCGTCACGGATAGTCGCTCCAAAGCACAACGGCTGATCGAATCCGGCAAGGTCCGGGTGAACGGCACCGTCGCATCCAAAGCGTCGCTCAAAGTTACGGCCGCCGACACGCTTGATGCTGATCTGGGAGACGATTACGTCTCCCGTGGAGCCTACAAGCTGGTCGGCGCGCTCGACATGTTCTCCCAGACGGGCCTGCGTTCCGCGGAAGGACTCGATTGCCTCGACATCGGCGCGTCCACCGGCGGTTTCTGCGACGTGCTTCTGCGACGCGGTGCCGCGCATGTGATCGCGCTCGACGTGGGGCACGGCCAGCTTGACCCGCGTATCGCAGGCAACGAGCGCATCATCGAAATGAGCGGCGTCAACATCCGCGACGTCGAAGCGGATGATCTGCCGTACCGGCCAAGCATGATCGTATCCGACGTGTCATTCATCTCGTTGACATACGTGATTCCCGTCATCGCGCGCATCGCCGCGCCCGGCGCACACGTCGTGCTGCTGGTCAAACCGCAGTTCGAAGTCGGCAAAGGCAACCTCGGCAAAAACGGCATCGTGGAAAGCGAAACCTTACGCAAACAGGCGCTCGACACCGTCATCGCCTGCGCGAAAGCCAACGGACTGGATGTACGCGCCACGGCGGTCTCACCGATCGAAGGCACGCACGGCAACATCGAGTATCTGCTGTATGCAGTGGCGTAAACCGTTCTCCGCCAATCGATAGCGTAAAAATGAAAGGCCGGCGGTCCATATGAAAAATCCCATATGGACCGCCGGCCTTTTGCATGTTCCGTGGGCCTAGCCCCTCAAAAACTTGTCGATCTGATCCTGCTTGCCCATGATGATGAGCTCGTCGTTACGGTGCATAATCAGCTCTTTCGAACCGTATTCGAATTCCTTGCCCGGCGATTTGACACCGACCACGGTGATGCCGAACCGTTCATGTACGCGCGCATCCTCGATGGAGTAACCGACGACATGCGGGGGAGTGTGGATCTTCACCACGCTGTACGCGCCTTCAAGCTCGATGTAGTCCAGATAGTTGCCGGACACCAAGTGCCCTACGCGTTTGCCGGCATCGGTCTCCGCGTTGATGATGTGCCGTGCGCCGATACGCTGCAGAATGCGCGCATGCTCCTTGGACACCGACTTCGCCCAAATGTCGGAGATGCCCGCGTCCAACAGATTGCCGGCGGTGATGACGGACGCTTCGACGCTGTCGCCGATGGCTACGACCGCCGTGTCGAAATCGGAGGCGTTGATCTGCTCCAACGCCATCACGTCGGTCATGTCGGCCTGCACGGTGGGGATCTGCGACGACCAGCGGTTCACCAGTTCGCCGTCCTTGTCGACGGCGAGCACATCCTGTCCCATCGTATCCAATGTGGTGGCTACGGAACTGCCGAAACGGCCGAGTCCTACCACAAGAACGCTTCTGGTGTTGTTAGCCATGATTGTTCGCGTACCTTTCGATGTTCTGTTCCGGATCCAAGTATAGGAAGTTGCGGGTATAGAAACCGTATCGACGAATCCGCTCAGCCGACCACGATCTGCTCGGTGGGGTAGCGGACCGGCTCCACATTGCGCGGCCTGGAGATCGCGTAGGCGATGGTGAGCGGACCGAGCCTGCCGATGAACATGGTCGCGGCGAGAATGTACAGGACCGCTGGACTAGAAGCGCTGGCCACGCCGACCGAATAGCCTCCCAGACCGAACGCCGAGCAGGTGTCGAACAGCGCGTTGCTCAACGAGCATCCGGTGATGGCCATCAATGTCATGGACACTATGGTGACGAGTGCCAGACATGAGGTGGTGACGGCCACGGCCGTCATGACGGCTTGCGAATGGATGCGACGATGGAATGCGTTGACGTCATGGCGTCCGGTGAACGCGGCGCGGCAGGTCAGCAGAATCACTGCGAGCGTGGTGACGCGGATGCCGCCTGCGGTCGAAGTGCTGCCGCCGCCGATGAACATGACGATGGACAGGAACACCTTCGTCGCGTCGCTCACGCCCGGCATCCATGACAGGTCGAAGCCGGAGCTGCGGGGCATGACGGCCGCCACCATCGCATGCCACAACCGCGGTTCCACGCCTTCGGTGGCGAACAGCAGTTTGTTGTTCCATTCCATGAGGAGGAACCAGGTGAACGAGGCGAGCACGATGCAGAACGTGGTGGTCAGCGTGAGCTTGGTATGCAGGCTCCAACGCTTCGGCGGACGATGGTTGCGCCATGAGCGCATGAGGTTAAGCAGGACGGGAAAGCCGAGCGTGCCGCAGAACGCGCTGACGAGGATAGGCAGGCCAACAGCCCAATTGTTGACATGCAGGCCGGCGCCGTCAGGGGTGAAGCCGGCGTTGTTGTATGCCATGACCGCGAAGAACAACGATTCCCACAGCGTGTGCCGCACATTGCCATGATTGACTTTGTACAGGCCGGGGAACAGCGCCACGAACGTGATGCCTTCGATGGTGAACGCGGTGGCGATGACCACGGTGAGCACGCCCTTGATCTCGCCGAGTTTCGTGGTGCCCAGCTCGTTGGCCGTCAGCAGCTTTTGCGTGGCCTTGAGATGGTGGTTCACGGCCAAGGCGATGAGTGAAGCGAACGTCATGACACCCAAGCCGCCCATCTGCACGGAGAAGATGAGCACGGCCTGGCCGAAAGCGGACCAATGCGTCGTCGAATTGACGATGGAGATGCCACACGTCGAAATCGCGGAGATCGCGGTGAAGAACGCGGTGGTGAATGTCGTTTGCTCGCCTTTCGGCGTGGCGGTGGGCGTGAGCAGGAGCAGCGTGGACAATGCGCCCAACATCATGAAGTACAGGATGGTCAGACGTCCGGGATGTGTGGTGAGTCTGTGCATTAGGCTGCGCTTGCGCGGCTTGCGCTCCTCCGCCATGGCCTTCTCGAACGTGTCCCCGGAGAACCACCAGGCATAGCCATGTGAGGCCTCGCGATTGGAGGAGGACTCGTCGAAGACGAGGTTGGACATGCTGTTCCTCGCTCCTTGTCTGTATAAACGGTCTTCGTTTCCTTGAGCTATTGTAGGCGGTAGTGTGACGAATGGGCCATGGACGTACCGTTCGACGGTTCCGCGGTGGCTCCGTGGGACTCTTCGGACGTCTGCGGCGTGTTCTGGACACCCGCTGCCGTCATTCGTTCATTTGTTCGACTACACTGGCGGGTAGTGGCACCTCGCATGGGGCGCCCGTTATACGAAAGGGCTTGCGATGATCGGTACCCGACATGCGGTGGTGGTGACGCATACGCGTCTGCGTGAAAGCGGCACGGTGGTCGAAGAAGCCGTCGAGCAGTTGAGACGCGCCAATTTCGAAGTGACGATCATCGACAATATCGAAGCGCCCGAGTTCGGCAGCAGGACGCCCGCCGTGCCGAAGAACACGGAAATCGTGGTGGTGCTCGGAGGAGACGGTACCATCCTGCGCGCAGCCGAACTGGTGCATGCCACCGAAGTGCCCATTCTCGGTGTGAACCTGGGCCACGTCGGCTTTCTTGCCGAATTTGAAAGCTTCCAGATGAGCGAGGCCATCCGCCGGATCGCCGACCATGACTATTCCATCGACGAACGTATGATCGCCCACGTCGACGTATGGCTGCCGGGCGCGACGGAACCCATCGAGGACTGGGCGTTGAACGACATCACGCTGGAACGCGCCGACCGTGGCAAAATGGTGGAACTGTCCATCCGTGTCGACGACGTGGAGATGAGCTCCTTCGGTTGCGATGGCGTGATCGTATCCACGCCGACCGGTTCCACCGCCTACGCGTTTTCCGCGGGCGGGCCGATCATGTGGCCGAATGTGAAGGCATTGCAATTGGTGCCGTTGGCCGCGCACGCATTGTTCGCACGTCCGCTCATCATCGGCTCCGGCTCCACGTTCGCCATCGACATTCTTGACGATTCCACGTCCGACGGTTGGATTTGCTGCGACGGCCGCCGCCAGCGCGCCCTGCCGAAAGGCACACGCATCGAAGTGCGCGAATCGAAATGCACTTTGCGATTGGCGCGACTGTCCGGCGTGCCGTTCACGAACCGTCTCGTCACCAAATTCGACCTGCCCGTCGTCGGATGGCGCGAGCAGGCGCGCAAGACCGGTGGCACGCATCATGGGCAATCGTTCCCTAGAACCGGCAAACCGGAAAGCGGGAAGTGACAGGGCATGCTGGAAGAGCTTGAGATCCACAATCTCGGTCCGATCCGTTCCGCGCTGATCGCCCCGGCAGGCGGTATGACGGCGATCACCGGCGAAACAGGTGCCGGCAAATCGATGCTGCTCAGTGCGATCCGACTGATTTCCGGCGGTCCCTCCGACGGCGGCCGTGTTTCCGTCGGCGCTCAGGAGGCGTGGGCGCAGGGCGTGTTCGAAGTCGCTTCGTCGCCGGCCGCGGTGGCCGCCGCACGGGAGGCTGGCTTCGAGCCAGAGGACGGCGAACTGTTCCTGTCGCGCAAGGTGCCGGCTTCCGGACGATCCCGCAGCATGTTGTCGGGACGTAGCGTGCCTCGTTCCGTGCTTGCTTCCGTCGCCGCCGAATTGGTGACGATCCACGGCCAGGCCGACCAGTTACGTATCGCGACCGTTTCGCGGCAGCGTGAATTCCTGGACCGCTACGCGGGGGATGAAGTGGCGTTGGCCGCCTACGGCAAGACGTGGAACGCGCTGCGCGCAATGGACGAGCGTTTGGAAAGGCTCAGCAGCCAGGAATCGTCCATGCGCCAGCAGGCGGATTACCTGCGTGAGTCAATCGAACGCATCAACCGGGTCGACCCGCAGCCGGGGGAGATGGGCGAATTGCGCGCACGGCGGGACCGCATCGAAAACGCCGCCGAAATCGCCGAAGGCGTGACCCGCGCATTGGGTGCGTTGGACGCTTCGCAAGTGGCGGATGACGTTGAATCGGCCAGCGCCGCCGATTTGATCGACCGTGCCTCGCAGGCATTGCGCGCCATTCACGTGGAAGGCGTGTTCTCCGAACTCGCCGACCGGCTCGACTCCATCAGCACCGATTTGTCCGACGTGGTGTTCAGCCTGTCCGGCGAAGTGGACAATGAGGCGAGCGTGGAGGATCTGGATGCCATCAACGGGCGCATCCACGAGTTGGACGAGCTGACCCGCCGGTGGGGGCCGGAATTGTCCGACGTGATCACGTGGAGGGACAAGGCCGTATACGATTTGGAGGATTTGGACGCCTCGCCGGAAAAGGTCGAACAGCTGGAATCCGAACGCGCCCAACTGCTTGAGGCTGCGAAAAAAGCCGCGCAGGCTGTGAGCAAACGGCGTAGAGCCGCGGCGAAGGAACTCGCTTCCAAAGTCACCGCGGAACTTGATTCGCTGGCCATGGGCACTTCGAAACTGGAGATCCGCGTGGCGGAACGCGAACAGTTGGACGCCACCGGAGCGGACGACATCGAATTCCTCTTCACCCCGTTTCCCGGCTCCCCGCAGCTGCCGATGGGCAAAAGCGCGTCCGGCGGCGAATTGAGCCGTCTGATGCTCGCGCTTGAACTGGTCGCCGCCGAAAAGCATGTCGTGGCCGGAGGAACCGTGCCGCCGATGACGTTCATCTTCGATGAGGTCGATGCCGGCGTGGGTGGCAAGGCCGCTGTGGAGCTGGGTGCCCGCTTGGCCAAACTCGCCCAATCCGCGCAGGTTCTGGTCGTCACGCACCTGCCGCAGGTCGCCTCTTGGGCGGATGAACAGTATGTGGTCGCCAAAAGCATGGCTGAGGACGGCTCCGTCGAAACCACAATCAACCAGGTGCGCGGAGAGGCCCGCGTTCATGAGATCGCGCGCATGCTTTCCGGAAGCGAAAGCGAGGCCTCATTGGAACATGCCGAGGAGCTGCTCAGATCGTCGGTGCTTGACTGACTGTCACGCGCACGATCGCAAACCAGTTGAGAAAATATCAAGTATCAGGAATACTGCAACCAGTAAAGGAGCCGACATGGCACAGGAAACCGCGGAGAACCAAGGCAAGGGGGCCATTTTCGACCTTGACGGCACATTGCTTGACTCCATGGGCGTATGGGATCAGGTGGATATCGATTTCCTTGCCAAACGTGGCATCGAAGTGCCTGAGGACTACATGCGGAAAGTGGCCGCCATGCAGTTCCGGCAAATCGCCGAGTATACGATCGCACGGTTCTCGCTGCCGGATACTCCCGAGGAGCTGATGGAGGAATGGGATCGTATGGCGCGCGTCATGTACGCAACGGCAGTCGAGGCCAAACCGCATGCGCGGGAATATCTGGCGGCGCTGAAGACGAGCGGCGCGAGGCTCGCGGTGGCCACGTCGTTACCGCCGCAGTTGCGTGAACCAGCCATGAGACATGTGGGTATCCTCGACTTCTTCGATGAGGTGGTCAGCGTCGATGACGCTGGAGACGTCGGCAAGGATCGACCGGATGTGTATCTTCTGGCTGCATCGCGTCTTGGCGTCGAGCCGGTTGACTGCACCGTGTTCGAGGATCTGCTGACCGGCATGCGGTCGGCGAAATCCGTCGGCATGCACGTGTGGGCCATGCACGACGATTCGTCCGACGCCGACTGGCCGGAGATCTGCGAACTGGCGGACGGCGTCATGTTCGACTTCCGCGACGCGCCGGCTCGCTTGTAGAGTCGGGGCTTTCCGCCCGTCCTGGCATTAGGCTCGGGCAACGCGTTTCACTGACTGGCCGTCTGACGCATGGGATCATGATTGCTCCCTGTACGCTTTCTCGAACATGCCAAGCAGATCTAGCAGGCTGATGCCGGAGGCTTTGGCCTCGATGGACGCTTCGCGGAACTTGTCCATGATGCGTTCGCTCGCGCGTTCCCTTATGAGCTCGTTGCCGTGCTCCATAACGAATGCGCCTTTGCCTTGTATGTTCTTCACAAGGCCTTCGTCCGCCAAATCGTTGTACGCCCTAGTTACGGTAAGCACACTGATGTGCAGTTCCCCGGCGAGCTTGCGGAGCGAGGGGAGCGCATCGCCCGCCTGCAGCTCTCCTGAAACGATCGCGGATCTGATTTGGTTCTTGATCTGCTCGTAAATCGGCTCTTCGGACGCGGACGAGATGTTCAGCTTCAAGCTGTGCCTCCTTTTGCCGGTGATATGTTCTTCTGATGCACAGTCGCACACTAACTGTTAAGTAGTTATATATAACAGTAATACAGATATGTGAAATGCTGTTATAGTGTTTTGCATAACAGCATAAATCTTTCACGTCAGAAGCACATGCGGTGCCAGAAACCTGGTTTTTTACCGGCGTTGGAAAAACCGTCGTGATCCGCCAAAGGAATGACGGATCGTTCCATTCGATGCGCGTCCGCCGATGAGACGGGTTAGTCGGGAGATGAACGGCTCGTCCGTGTCACGCGTTCTTCGAATGGATGACACGACGGAAGGACAGATAGATCAGCCATGCCATCGGCATCGACAGCATGAACATTGGATAGAACCATGCGATAGGCAGATGACCGTAGAAGACGCCAGCCAGCATGGGACCCAACGTCATACCCAAGTCGATGCCCATATAGTAGGTGCTGTTGGCCAAGCCGCTACGAGCGCGCCCCGCGATCACAACAGCTTGTGCCTGCGTCACGGAACTCATCAGACCGTAGCTGGCGGCCATCGTGACGCCCGCCACGAGCAGATACCAGCTGTTCGTCATGAACGTGAGGGAAGACAGCATCGCCAGCATGGACAATGAGCAGACGGTAAGCCAGAACCGGAAGCTCTTCGAGTCGAACAGGTTGCGAAGCGTGAGACGCAACAGCAGCAATGCGACGGCGTAGAAGACGAAGAACAGGTCGGATGAGACATACAGATGCCGGGCGAAAATGTAGTCGACCAGGAACGATTGGTTCGCGAAATAGGGAATCGCGAACATCATGAACACCGCAGCCAAGGGAATTACCTTCGGTTCGACCAGATTGCGCAGTCGGAGACGGTGCCGCAGCATATGCGATGCGGATCGATCGGATTGCGATTCGCGGGATGAATCCGATGCGGGTGAACCGCCCGCCGTTTGCATGGTGACGGTCTTGCGTGCCGGCTTGCCGCCGTTCCTCACCAGCAGCACGGTCACGAACGCGCATGCATTGAGTGTCAGCGACGCGACGAACGTCCATCGATAGCCAACTGCCGTCTGCAGACGGATGCCAAGTGCCGGACCGACCGCGATCGCCAGCGCGTTGACGATGCCATACAATCCCATGCCGGCACCCATATGCCTGATCGGCAGCAGCAGCGACACCCAAGTGGCAAGACAGACGGTGCCGCAAGCGAAGCCGAGTCCGTTGACCATGCGGGCCGCGATCAGCATACCTGTCGATTGCGCGGCGCAGTACATGACGCCCGCCACGATGTATAGCGCTGTGCCGACGGCCACCAGCAGACGCTTGCTGACCAGATCCGACAAATTGCCGGCTATCGGACGGCAAAACAGGGAGACGAAGCTCATCGCTCCCGCGATCACACCCATCAGCGAGCCGGTTGCTCCCATCGACTCCCCATAGCCGGCGATGATGGGGTTGACCACCATGTTGCTGGTCATGAAGAAGAACGTCGCCAGCATGACCAGCGCCACATCACGGGTGATCAGCCGATCCCTGTTCCGCGTGGGCGGATTCTCCGGTCCTGCATCAAGTTCCGTCGTTGCGCTTACGCCGCCCGTATAATCAACCATGATGTCCCATCCTTTCCGAAGCCTTATGGTAGCAATCCCGAATCCACTAGCGTGATCGTCTTTCGGGAAGCGAATCCCATGTCATTCTTCCGAGCACTTGGCCGACATCACCATGGCGGTGAAGATCAGCGCGAATCCGATTACTGTGTTCATGGTGAACCGTTCCCCGGCGAAAATCGCCGAAAAGACGGCGGCGAACAGGCATTCTATGCACATGATGATCGAAGCCTGCGAGCCGGGCAGATGCGGCAGGCTCATATTCTCCATGATCTGCGCGCCCATGGAGGCACAGACTATCAGAAACAGCACCGACGATACGACTTCCGGCCGCAGCCATGCCACGCTCGGCCCGGAGAAGGAGAGGCATGACATGACGAGATACAGAATTCCGGCCACTAGGAATTCCATGAAGGTCATGGCCTCCAGGGCGGTTTTGGTGAACAGGTAGCTGCCTCCCCACAATGCCGCGCTGCCAAGCAGTGTCATCTGATAGAACAGGGAACTTTTATGCGGTCCTTCTGAGTTTCCCATGGGGATTCCTTTCGACTTGTCGTTGGAAAAAGAAAAAGGCATCCAAACCAATCCTTGAACGGCCTGGGCCGCATACCTACGTGATTGGTTTGGATGCCTTGATTCCCCCCATCCGGTGAAGGGGGAGACATGATATTCAGTTATACGATTCGATTATCGGCAGGAGTCCGCAATCTACAGCGCCTTCGCGGCCTGTTCGACGAAATTCTCCATGCCATCGATCTCGACGACGTTGCTGAAACGCACGTCGGACGTCTCGAGACCGCGCAACGCCGCAGGTGCGGTGGTGCCGGTGGCCTCGGCGAGCACGTCCATGCACTCGAAGTCGGTGCCGGATGCGTCAAGACCCAAGGACTCGTTCACCACGCGCGGGAACTTGTATGGGCTTGCGGTGGCGAGCAGCACGCGCGGGGTCAGCGGATCGCGCGGCATCTGCTTCATGACGAAGTAGCCGCACGCGGTGTGCGGATCGATTACGTAATGGTTTTCGTTCCAGCAGTCGGCAATCATTTCTCGCACCTGATTCTCGTCGGCCCAACCGGTGCCGAAAATCGAACGGATCTTCTTCATCATCGGTTCGGGGACCTCGTAGGCGCCCCACTGGTTCAGATCGTTCATCAGCATGGAGATCAGACGGGTGTCCTTGTCGGACATGTAGTACAGCATACGTTCCAGATTCGAAGAGATGAGGATGTCCATTGATGGGCTGATGGTCTGGAAGAACGGACGCTGACGGTTGTATGTGCCGGACGTCAGGAAGTCGAACAGCACGTTGTTCTTGTCGGAGGCAACAACCAGATGCTTGACGGGCAGGCCGAGCAGCTTGGCGTAGTAGCCGGCGAGGATGTCGCCGAAGTTGCCGGTCGGCACCACGAATTCGACTTCGTCGCCCACGTTGATGACCTGCTGTTCGAGCAGTTGCGCATATGCGGAGAAGTAATACACGACCTGCGGCACCAGACGTCCCACGTTGATGGAATTCGCGGACGAGAGCACCACATGGGAGTCCTTGGCCAGACGGGTGGCGAGCTCCTTGTCGCCGAAGATGCGCTTGACGGCGGACTGGGCGTCATCGAAATTGCCCTTCACTGCGCACACGTTCACATTGGAGCCGGCCTGCGTGGTCATCTGCAGCTCCTGCACCTGGCTCACCTTGCCTTCCGGATAGAAGACGGTGATGCCGGTGCCGGCGGTGTCCGCGAAGCCGGCGAGTGCGGCCTTGCCAGTGTCGCCGGAGGTGGCAGTGACGATCATGATCTTCTCATCCTTGTCACCGTCGGCCGGAGTGGTGCGCGCCATGAAACGGGGAAGAATCTGGAGGGCGACGTCCTTGAACGCGGAGGTCGGACCGTTGAACAGTTCCATCACATAATCGTCTCCAAGCGGCTTGACCGGAGTGATCCTCTCATCGGACCACTGGTCGCCGTATGCCTCGGCGATGCAGGCCTTGAGCTCCTCCTCGGAGTAGTCCGGCAGCAGCACGGACAGCACGTCGTATGCGATCTGCTGATAGGATTTGCCTGCCAGATCCGCGATGTCCACATGGGTTTCGCCCAGGGAATCGGTCACGAACAGGCCGCCATCGTCGGCGATGCCCTTGCGGATGGCCTGCTTGGAGGTAAGCGAATCGGTGGTGCTGCGTGTGCTGTGGAACGTGGTCACTTGATTTCCTTAGCAATAGAACGGACAGATTACGTCAAACGTGATTTCCAGTGTACCGGCACAGGCCGGAAGAAAACGCTCCGCGTCCGTGGAATGGAACGGCGGAATGCCGGCAATCGCTTCGACGGCGGTTTTCAGACGACGGTAACCAAAGACGCTCGGGCATCGACAATGTCCCTATCCCAACTTCCGCGCCGTATTTCCCGTATGTTTCGAAACGCGGTTTTCTCACTGCGATTCGTGTACGTACACTGCTTTATTAAACCGCGGTACAGCGGATCACCCCGAAGTCAAGGAGGGCTTCATGACTGCATCACCTCTTGCGCAAACCCCGAACGACAAGTTCAACGCGCCAATCGCCGAAGCGGATCCGGAAATAGCCGAAATCCTCGACGCCGAACTGTCCAGGCAGCAGAACGGCCTTGAAATGATCGCCTCCGAAAACTTCGTGCCACGCGCCGTTCTGCAAGCGCAGGGATCCGTGCTCACCAACAAATACGCCGAAGGCTATCCGGGACGCCGCTACTATGGCGGTTGCGAGCAGGTCGACAAAATCGAGACCATCGCCCGCGAACGCGCGAAAAGCCTGTTCGGCGCCGAATACGTCAACGTGCAGCCCCATTCCGGCGCGCAGGCCAACGCTGCCGTCTACCAGGCGCTCGTCAAGCCGGGTGACACGGTCCTCGGACTGGCCCTCGACCATGGCGGACATCTCACCCACGGTATGAAGATTAACTTCTCGGGACGCTTCTACCATGCGGAAGCCTACAGAGTCAATCCCGAGACCTTCCGCATCGACCCGGAAATCATCCGCCAGCGCGCGCTCGAAACCCATCCGGCGATGATCATCGGTGGATGGAGCGCCTATCCGCGCATCGAGGACTTCAAAGCCATGAAGGAGATCGCCGACGAGGTCGGCGCCAAATTCTGGGTGGACATGGCCCACTTCGCCGGTCTGGTTGCGGCCGGCCTGCACCCGAGCCCCGTGCCGTACGCCGATGTCGTGTCCTCCACGGCCCACAAAACCCTCGGCGGACCACGTTCCGGCTTCATCCTTGCCAAGCAGGAGTATGCCAAGAAGCTCAATTCCGCGGTGTTCCCCGGCCAGCAGGGCGGCCCACTCATGCACGTCATCGCCGGCAAGGCCGTCGCCTTCAAGGTGGCGGCATCCCCGGAATTCAAGGACCGCATGCAGCGCACGCTCGACGGCGCCAAGATCCTCGCTGAACGTCTCATGGCCGACGACGTCAAGGACAATGGCATCAGTGTCCTGACCGGCGGCACCGACGTGCATCTGGTCATGGTCGACCTGCGCAACAGCGAGATGGACGGCAAGCAGGGCGAGGATCTGCTCGCACAGTGCGGCATCACTATCAACCGCAATACCGTCCCGTTCGACCCACGCCCCGCGTCCGTGGCATCCGGCCTGCGCATCGGCACCAGCGCGCTCGCCACCCGCGGTTTCGGACCAAAGGAATACGAGGAGGTCGCCGACATCATCGGCACCGCGCTCGCCGCGGGCAAAGATGCCGACGTCGAAGCTCTGAAGGCGCGCGTCGACAAGCTCACTGAGGACTTCCCGCTGTATCCGGGCCTCGACCAGATCCACTGACCGCACTCGCTTCTCCATTCAACGCGATCGCGCCCCGTAATACGCAAGCGGACGACCCGAAATGGCCGCCAGTGCGCAGCGGGGCGCGATCGCGCGCTATTCTAGGAAACTATGACGAATCCACAACACCAGACCGACGCCATCAACGCCGACGCGCTCGAAGCGGTATGCGCCATGGGCGATGCGGCCCGCAATGCGCAATCACAGCTCGCACAAGCGAACACAGAAGCGAAAAACGAACTGCTCAACGCCATCGCCGACGCGCTCGACAGCCACGCCGACGACATCGCCGGAGCCAACGCGCTTGACATGAGCCAAGCCTTCGACGACGGCATGGACGCCGGAAAACTCGACCGGCTCAAATTCGACGTGCCCCGAATCGCCGCAGCCGCACAAGGCGTGCGGCACGTGGCCTCCCTGCCCGACCCGGTAGGCGAGGTCGTGCGTGGATACCACCTCGAAAACGGCCTGCGACTGCAACAGGTACGCGTCCCCATCGGCGTGCTCGGCATGATCTACGAGGCACGCCCCAACGTCACCGTCGACGTGGCCTCACTGTGCATCAAATCCGGCAACGCGGTCCTTCTCAGGGGCGGTCACGCCGCCGAACGCACCAACGCAGCGACGCTCTCCGTCATAGGTGACGTGCTTGCCGAACACGGATACGATCAAGCCATGATCGCCTCCGTCGACCGATACGGACGCGACGGAGCCACAGCCATGATGGAAGCGCGCGGACACATCGACGTGCTCATCCCACGCGGGGGAGCGGGACTCATCCAAGCCGTCGTACGCAACTCCAAAGTACCCGTCATCGAAACCGGAGCCGGCAACGTGCACATCTACGTCGATCGTTCCGGCGACCTCGACAAGGCCATCCCCATCCTCATCAACGCCAAAACCCAGCGTGTAGGCGTATGCAACGCCGCCGAAAAACTCCTCGTGCACCGGGACGTCGCCGAAGCTTTCCTGCCGAAGGCCGCCGCGGCGCTCGCCGAAGCCGGCGTCGAAATGCATGCCGACGAACGCGCGTACGGCATCATCGAACAAGCCGGGGTGGAGGATGCGCATCTCACGCATGCCACCGACAAGGATTGGGACACCGAATATCTGGCACTCGAAATAGGCGTCAAAGTGGTCGACTCGCTCGACGAGGCCATCGTGCACATCAATCGTCATTCCACAGGCCACACCGAATCCATCATCGCCGAGGACTATTCGGCCATCGAGGAATTCACCTCACGCATCGATTCGGCGGTGGTGATGGTCAATGCCTCCACGCGATTCACGGACGGCGGCGTCTTCGGCTTCGGAGCGGAGCTTGGCATCTCCACGCAGAAGATGCACGCGCGAGGCCCGATGGGACTACGTGAGATGACCACGACCAAATGGATCGGCTACGGAATGGGACAGGTGAGGGCATGAGCGACGAAAACACGCAGGAAACCGTGCGGAACAACAAGAATCCTTGGAATGCGGATTTGAACGATCCGATGCTCGGATTGCGACTGGCCTCCGAACGATTGAGCATCGTCCGTTACGTGTTCCTTGTCCAGGTCGAGGACGGCATCGCCTCCGCCGACGAGCGCGCTTCGCTCGAATACGCCGACGCGGTGCTGATCGGCTGGCCCGAAGCCGATGCCGGGGACGTCGTCACTCCCAACGACGAGCAGCTCGGCATCATCGACGAACAGATGCGGGACATGGAACAGTACATCGCCAAATTCAGTGCGATGGAACGCGACCACGACCTTGAAGGCATGACGGACACACTGATTCGCGTCACCGAACGCGTGGCCAAGATCCGCAGCACATACCAGCCGGACTTCCCGCTGCCGACATTCGCCGAAATTCGCCGCGTTGTGCAGAACGAGTGGGATGAGGACATGGGCAAGATCGACCCCGACAATGCCTCTCCGACCGCGGACAGCATCGAGCAGGAGACCGTGGACGCGGACAAGGAACAGCAGGCCGAACAGCAAGCGGGCAAGCAGCACGAAAACGGGGCTTCCGCATGACCGGTCCGAAACGCATGCGGCCGGAATCCGCGGAAGCCGATTCTGAGCTCGCTGTTAGCTACGTGGTGGAACCGGAACGACGCATGTCGGAGCTGTCCGTGGACCGGCCGCAGTCGGCTGTGACGTCCGGCCGCAGGTCGGCACGCGGAAATTGGCATAACCGTCTGCGCATCGGCATTATGGGTGGCACGTTCGACCCGATTCACAACGGCCACTTGGTTGCGGCCTCCGAAGTGTCATGGGTGTACGATCTCGACGAGGTGATCTTCGTGCCGACCGGACGGCCGGTGTTCAAACTGGATAAGAAGGTCACCAACGCCGAAGACCGCTATCTCATGACGGTCATCGCCACCGCGTCCAATCCGAAATTCACCGTGTCGCGCGTGGATATCGACCGTCCCGGCATCACCTACACCATCGACACGCTGCGCGACATTCGCGCGCAGTATCCGGACGCCGAACTGTTCTTCATCACCGGAGCCGACGCGGTGGCGGAGATCATGCAATGGAAGGACGCCGACAAAATGTGGGACCTGGCGCATTTCGTGGCCGTGACGCGACCGGGCTACTCATCGCCGGACGGAGTGAGACTTCCCGAAGGCAAAGTGGATACATTGGAGATTCCTGCATTGGCGATTTCGTCTACCGACGTACGCAGAAGGGCCGAGCATGGAGAACCGGTCTGGTATCTCGTGCCCGATGGCGTGGTGCAGTACATCGGTAAGCACGGTCTGTACCGGTAGCCATCGCAGACCTCGATGTCCATGTGCGCTCGCACACCCCCGAACACACGTGGGCATCGAGGTCTGCGTAGCCGGTTAGTATGGGTCACATCCACTTCGCTAGAACAGACGTTTGGAGATACGGTGAGCGCAATCCTTGAAGGAAAGCCGGATAAGAACCTTATCCTTGTCACAGGCAGAGCACACCCGAAGCTGGCGGCGGAAGTCGCGGAACAGCTCGGCATCGATGTTCTGGAAACCACAGCATACGATTTCGCGAACGGCGAGATGTACGTGCGCTACACCGAATCCGTGCGCGGCGCGGACGTGTTCGTGCTGCAAAGCCATTCCAACCCGGTCAACCAGGCCATCATGGAGCAGCTCATCATGATTGACGCGCTGAAGCGCGCCTCCGCGCGCTCCATCACCGCGGTCTGCCCGTTGCTGGGTTACTCGCGTCAGGACAAGAAGCATCGCGGACGCGAGCCCATCTCCTGCCGCCTCGTGTTTGACCTGCTCAAAACCGCTGGCGCCGACCGCATCATGAGCGTCGACCTGCACGCGGCGCAATCCCAAGGCTTCTTCGACGGTCCTGTTGACCATCTCATCGCCATGCCGGTGCTGGTCGACTATATCCGTGACCGCTTCTCCAACCAACTTGACAACGTCGCCGTCGTATCTCCGGACGCCGGCCGTATCCGCGTCGCCGAACAGTGGGCGCAGCGCCTTGGTGGCGGTCCTCTCGCCTTCGTGCACAAGACCCGTGACATCACCCGTCCGAACCAGGCTGTCGCCAACCGCGTGGTCGGCGACGTGGCCGGCAAGGACTGCGTGCTCGTCGACGATCTGATCGACACCGCCGGTACCATCGCGGGAGCATGCAATGTGCTCAAGGATGCCGGAGCCAAGTCGGTGACCGTCGTCGCCACGCACGGTGTGCTGTCCGGTCCGGCCGTGGACCGTCTAAAGAGCTGCGGCGCTCGTGAGGTCGTGCTCACCGACACCGTACCGATTCCGGAGGAGAAGCGCTGGGATGGCCTTACCGTTCTGTCCATCGCGCCCCTGCTGGCCAGTGCCATTCGTGCCGTGTTCGAGGATGGCTCCGTGGCCGAATTGTTCGACACCTATCCGGAGCATCACGGACAGGGCTTCCTGTTCGCCTGATTCCATTGATTTTCGGCTGCGGACTTCCAATGTTTGGCGATTGGAATTCCGCCACCGAAACCTGCGGGTTCCGATTCGTTCGGAACCCGTTTTCTTTTGCCGGAAGTCCTGCTTTTTTATATCTAATGCCGCCAGCTGCGCTTCGGCATGGCTTTTCCGCACGGTAGCCATCTGTCTCCACCGATCTTTTTGAACGTTTGCGGATTACTGACTGCCTGTGCGGATTAATCGGGATGCTTGCGGATTATTCATCCGCCCAATCCCACGAATTGTCCGAATGAAGAAACATGTTGGAATCAAAAAACGTTGAATTCCCAACGTTTTCAACGTATGCACCGCAGATTGTCACATTGTCGAGGCGATTGAAAAATCCTCACGATCGTCGAATAATCCACAAAGATTTGGAATTATCCGCACGGACGTTCGATGAACCGCAAAGCATCTTAAAAAATCCGCATACGTATCGAATTATCCACACGCGATTGAAGTATCCGACTGGCCGATTCATTCCCGCTCATCCGTGCTGAGTCTAGGCTGGTGCCGCCGTCCACGTCGAGGGTCTCTCCGTCAATGTAGACGGATTCTGATGCCGAAACTCGTGTCGTGTTGAGCCTCTACACAACCTGCAGGAAATCCTGCGCCACATGAATGCCCCAAGGAACAAGCAGATCGTTGCGGTTGGATGCGATCCAGCAATACAGTAGGTGTGATGCGAACGCAATGCACAATTGGATTGTGAATGCCAAATCCCATGGACGGACCTGCAGTTGGCACGGCAGATGAGACAACGTGAACATCGCGGCGCCTATCAGGAACACGGCCTTGTGGGGAAGTGGCAATCCGGAAAGATAATTCTGGATGAGTCCCCGGTACACTACTCCTTCAGCCATCGCTATCTGGAACGTGTAATACACGAGATCCGGCACGGCTTTGTTCCAAGACATCCGGTAAATGTAGACGCCGATGAGCAGTTCGGCGATCAGCATCGCAAGCAGCATCAGTGAATCAGGTTTCAGATGTCCACGTCCCAGGCCGATTGCGGTCAGGTCATGATCACGTACAAGCACAATCACTGTGGCAAGCAGGGCAGGAACATATGACACGATGAGACACCATCCATCGGCAGCGCGAGTGTCGGCGTGAACATGTATCCATCCATAAACGAACAGTAGAAGCATATCTGTCAGCCAGACCGCAAGTGCGATCGCCGCATCTCGCCTCGGTCTTGCATGGAACATGACACTTCTCATCGAAGTTCCTTCCGTGAATTCCTGCCGGCTTGTCCATCGTATCAGGATGAGCGTCTCGCATATTACGGGGAAACCACGTCTGGCGGCTTCCTGTCAGGCGGGAAAACTTGCTTGATGTGGAGAGCTTTCGATGGCGCCAAATGAACGAATTCGTTACCCTCGCCAAGAAAACATAGGAAAATAAACGGGTCATATGGAAGTCATGGGCGGCGGGCAAGCACGCCCACTCCGCCGACATGACTTTCACAGGTATTCTTGAACAAGGTTTCCCGAGGCCTGCTACACGTCGACGTGAAGGATGGTATTGATGACACAGCGATTTGATCATGACGATGGGAGCATGCCGATCGTCAGCTATGAATTGACCTTCCCTAAACAACGGCGGCTTTTGATTGCAGCCGATGTTACCGGTTCCATGGACGGCATTTCAGACCAGACGGAACGGGATGCGGCGGAGCGGTTATCCGACCGTATCGAATGGGATCCGCAAGTCAATCCGGCAGACAGGCTCGACTATGCCATCGCAGCATCCAGCGGTGTTGTCGCAGGTCTGATCGACTCTTTGTTCGTCGGCGAATTTTCTTTGGATCGTGCCGAAAAATGGGGGTCTAGGACAATCGAACGCCTAGTCATCGAAATCGCGCGGGTTGAAGGTCACAAGGCCGATTCCCTCAAGGATGCCATCAGAAGCCTCGAGAAGGCCCATCCGTTGGCCGCGGATGGAAACACTGCGGATTTCGGAGGCGGAAGGCAGCATCACTTGCGGGATTTCGCCCATCATTTCGGCATCGGCGGATTGGTCGCGTCGATTTTCACGCAATTCACTGGACTGTCAATTGGAACGGACACGAATGGGAAGTTGATCATCGTGCCGATTCCTGAGAGCCATAAACGGTATCTGGGAGGGAATATCCCCGAAAAGCTCGCCTTTGGAACGGTCGAGTGGTTCTTTCATATGGTGAGCGACATGGCCGGCTCGAGTGGCAATGCCGGCAATGGCACGGGAATCCCTGGACCATTGCTTTCGTTCATGAAGGAACTATCCACCTTGCCGTTCTTCAAGGATTCCAGCACAGACGGTATGGGGTTCAGATTATGGCTGTCCAAACTGTTCAACGGGACGTTCCTCGCAGAACATGACGCAAATGGGAAAATCATAAAAGGCACGGAGCGCAGATTCGATCTGCGTATGGAAGTCGGCGTCCTTGGCGAGATTGGTAGGCAGTCCATACCCGTCGTCATCAACCAGTGCGTCGTGCGTGCGTTTTATTTCTGTCGCAGGCTTTCCCGCGAGATTAAGGCACTCGACATTCGTGATGTCGAGGATCTCGTCCGAGTCAATCCCGAAGACGTCCTCCCTTGGGGCACTCCAGCCATGCGCCGCATGCTGACCGTATCCAGCGGAGTGTTCATGGGCGTCGATATCGCCGACGCCGCCGTGCGCGCAATGACGTGCGACGACAAGGCACGGGCGTTCCTGCTGCGCGTCAACTACGTTGGAATCGCCTCGTTCGTGGTGTCTTGCGTCGTGGACGTGAAGGAGACGATGGCGGAAGGACTGCGAGATGCCGGTGGGCGCGGCGAGGAAGAAGCCATCGAACGCGGATTGGCTAGCCTGAACTGCCTGAAGCTCGACCAGCATGAAGCGCGCATACTCCATTCGCTCATGCGGCAGAAGGTCTTGTACGACATCGAACGGGAAAAGCACGATAAACGTGCCGAGAGGAAGAGGAAGTGGCTCGGCCAATGGTCGCACCAGCTTGGGAAGGTCATCAATGCGGGGGATGAGTACTTTCTCGACGAGGTTTCTCTGTATGACATGATCGGCAAGTCCGCCGTGGCGGACAGCTGCGAATGGTTTTGGCTTGTGGCCTTGGAACTTGTCATGTTTACTCCCTACTTCCCGCTGCATGACGGCAACGACAATGAATACGGGAATCTCAAAATCCATTCGGATTATATCGACGATATCTTCTGCCGAAAACAGACAATCATTACCGTCAAGGAACTACGTAACCTTGGCAGGACCGTCAAGGACATAAGGAACCGGCTTGACGGAACCATGGCCAAACGACTAGGTGGCGTTGCGGGTGTGATAGTCGCGGCGGCCGCCACAGGTGGTTTGGCATTTTGTTTCGCTCCGGCCGTCGCCCCAGTGTTTGCGGCTGCGTTCGGCTTCGAGACGACGGGACTGTATGGCGCCGCGCTCACAAGCGCGAGTCTCGCGTTCCTTGGGGGAGGCTCCCTCGCTGCTGGTGGCGCTGGAATGGCAGGTGGAGCGATGCTTATTGTGGGCGGTGGAGCCATGCTAGGTGCCGCCGGCGGTGCGGGAATGTCCGCCATGGCATCGATGGCATTGGCCACAAACGGAAATTATGTGTTGGAGGAATGCGCGAAACTGGTCGCTTTCTGCAAAGAAGTGCTCATCAAGCGGTATGACGACCTTGTCTCCGCCTACGTGGTTCACACCACGCTCAACAGACGGATTGTTGAATTCGAGGCAAGGGTTGAGGCGATCAGGCGTGATATCCACGACGACGAGGTGGAGGATGACGGGAATGACAATGACAGCAAGGAAAAAACCAGTTCGAAAAAGATGCTCAAAGCGCTCAATCGCAGTCTTAAATACCTGAAACGCGCCGACAGGGAACTGACAAAAACCCTGCGCGGCGCGGGGAGGGAAAGTCAGCAGCCGCTTCTTGCTTCGCATGCCGACGCCGAGAGTCATACGTCGCAAAATGGAAGTTATGGCGGAGGGGAATAGCGAGAACCGGCATGAAGTTCGGACCCATACGTGATTCGGCCTGTTCCGAATAAGCGGATTCGACTTTTTATGGCATCTGGGTGGCGTCATGACGTGCGGAAGCGGCACAACGCCACCCATCCACGAAGTTGACTTTGCCTAGTCGAGGCTGGTGCCGCCGTCCACGTCGAGGGTCTCTCCGTCGATGTAGCCGGATTCCGGGTCGGCGAGGAACACGATCGCGCGTGCGATGTCGTACGGCTGGCCGCCGTGCTTGACGAGCGTTGAATCCTCGATGGCCTTCTGCTTCCAATCCGGCATCCCCGACGTCATGGGCGTGTAGGTGAGTCCCGGCATGACCGCGTTCACGTTGATGCCGTCCGGCGCGTATTCCCTGGCCGCGCCGCGGGTGAGGGCGGCGACGCCGGCCTTGGTGGCGGCGTAGGCGACGCCGCCCAGGTAGCCGCCGCCGTGTTTCGCGGCGATGGACGACACGTTGACGATGCGTCCGTAGTGTTGCGTCCTCATGCGTTTGACGGCCTGTTTGATGGTCAGGAAGTCGGCGGTCAGGTTGACCGCGAGGATCCGGTTCCAGCGTTCCAGGTCCGTGTCGTCGAGCGTGTCCTTGATGATGATTCCCGCGTCGTTGACGAGGATGTCGATGCCGCCGTAGCGTTTGTCGAGCTGTTGGAAGACGCGTTCTACGGTGTCCGGGTCGGCGATGTCTCCGGGAGCCGGGAACGCCTCGCCGCCCGCCTGGGTGATGAGCTCGACGGTGGTTTCGGCGCGTTCGGGCACGATGTCGTTGACCGCGACTTTCACGCCTTTGCTTGCGAGCAGTTGGGCGACGGCGCGGCCGATGCCTTGTCCGGATCCGGTCACCAGGGCGCGCTGTCCCTCCCAACGCTGATCGTGACGCTCCTCATCGAGTCCTGTGATATGCATGGTTTCCCTTCTTTGCGATTCTCCGGCGACCATCCGCCGGTCCACCATGCAAGTGTAGGCATGGGTAAGGGGATATGCGCGCCATCGGTCTTCTGCTGGAATGCAGGATCGGTTGTGGCAGACAGGTCATAAGTTTGACGGAATGTGCATAATGAAGCATCCATGCCAAGGCGACAGAGGATTCGTACAATTCTGACAACGGCATTTTCAAACTGGATCTTGCCAAAATGACCGCATGCTAAGGAGCGGCATTACATAATATTGCACGACGCAGAAAAGAGACAATCCGATGAGTGACGCGTTGCTAGTCATCGACATGCAGGAAGCATACGTAGGGGAGCACCGCTTCCCATACCTCAAATACAGCATGCCCGATCTGCTCACTACGGTAAATGGCGTCATTGACGCTTACACAGACGAGAAACGGCTGATTGTATACATAAGAAACGTGATGGAACGCAGCCTCCTCAGCCGTCTGTCACCGTTCAAAGTGTATGAGGACGCTCTGGAGTCAAAGCTGGTTGAAGGACTGCACGTGGCGTCGAATCACGTGTTCGTGAAACATGCGGGAGACGCGTTCTCCAATCCCCAATTGCATGCTTTCCTGAAGGGAAACAACGTGGATTCGGTCAAAATCGTGGGTGTGGATGGAGGTGGCTGCGTGGCATTGACCGCGCTGGGCGCAATAGAACACGGCTACCATGTGGTAGTCGACGAGCCGGCCATTGGCACGACATTTGAACACAGCAAAAAGAAGCACTTCAGGAAACTGAAAGAGTTGGGCGCCGAATTCGTCTGATGACCAACCCCTGCCTGCCGCGATTGCCATATCCGTTTGATTTGCACGGAAATATGACCACACCATCAGATTTCCATTAAACAGGTCAAGACGTCAGACGGTTTTACGTCGCGAACCGCGCAGCTCCGAAAGCAATACGACGAACAACACGACGGCAAGCAAGGCGGTGAGCAGATCCGCCATTGCCTGCGCCGCGATGACGCCATGGTACCCGGCAAGATGGGATCCAACATACAGTGTGATGGCGAGTATCACTCCCTGGCGGCTGATGGACAGGGCCAGCGCGCCCCATGCCTTGCCTGCGGATTGGAAGGTGCACGTGGTGACGAGGACGATGGCGACGCATACGGTGCTCAGAAGCTGCACACGTAGCATACCGGTGCCGAGGTCGATGATGCGCTGATTGTCACTGAAGAAGCCCATGAGCTGGCGTGCTGAGGCCACAAGCACCACAGTCATGCCGATTGCGAGCAGGCAGAGGAATCCGTAAGCAAATCTGAGCAGCGCTTTCAGACGTGGCATGTTGCCGGAACCGTAGTTGTATCCGATAAGAGGTTGGCCTCCGAAGGCGAAGGCCACAAGAATCAGCACGGCGATCATGACGATTTTCAGGCCGATGCCCATGGCCGCGACAGCGTCATTGCCGTACGGCAGAAGGAACAGGTTGATCATGACGATGCCAAGGCTCTGCATGAGATTGGTGACGGATGCGGGTATGCCGATGGCGAAAATCCCCGCGACCTCGTGCCGGGTGACGACGATTCCGTTACCACTCAGCATGAGCCGTGGATCGATGGAGAGGTTTTCGCTGCGTGCGACGAGGAACCAGATATAGTAGGCGTCCGTGCAGATGTTCGCTATGACGGTTGCACCTGCGGATCCGGCGGCTCCCCATCCGAACACATGGATGAACAACGGGTTGAGACAGATGTTGATGATGGTTCCGGCGACCGAGCCGATAGCCGACGGGGTGGCATGCCCTTCCGCTCGCAACAGATTGGTCGGTGTCATGGACACGATAATGAACGGCGAACCGATGATAATGAGCGTATAGAACTGGGACGCATACTGCCGCGTGTTGTCATCCGCGCCGAGCATGGCGAGGATTGGGCTTCGGAGCGCGAGGCCGAAGATGATGACGAGCAGGCCGGTGAGGACGGCTCCCCAGAAGCAGAATACGCTCAGCCGCTTGCCGTCATCATAACGTCCCTGCCCGTAGAGTCGTGAGATTACGGAGCTTCCGCCAAGTCCGAAGATGTCGCCGAGCGCAATCATGACCGTGAATACGGGGGTCGCTATCGCGACGCCAGCCACCATGTCGGTATTGCCGGTATGCGCAATGAAATAAGTGTCTACGGTGTTGTAGACGAGGGTGACCATCATGCTGAGCACGACAGGAATGGCAAGAGTCATGTATGCGCGCGGTATCGGCGCCTTCTCGAAGAGTTCGTTATCCATAGCAGTCGCCAAGACTACAGCGCCGAACCGGACATTCTCGGGGATGCCGCGTGGTGCCTGCATTGTCGCGTCGTGCCATACCGCAATACAATACAATGGTCGCGTCAGCGCACGCCCATGTGATGACAGGAGGAACGTCGGATGCATGTGGAGCATGGATTCGGTCCGGTTTGGGACGTTGAATCGCGCGTATTGGTATTGGGATCCATGCCAAGTCCGAAATCGCGTGAAATGCATTTCTACTATGGACATCCGCGAAACCGTTTCTGGCCTGTCATGGCGGCTGTGTTCCATGATGACAGCTGCCTGTGCGAGGGCATGGACCCTATCCGGACGGTGCGTGCGCGCAGGGATTTCGCGTTGCGTCACCATATGGCGTTATGGGATGTGATTGCATCCTGCGATATCGAAGGCGCGAGCGACGCGAGCATCCGTAATGCCGTTCCCAACGATTTCTCCGGAATGCTTCATCAATCGCGAATCTCCCATATATTCACCACGGGCGCGAAGGCATCGCAACTGTATCGGAAGCTTTGCGTCCCGCTTCTGCGGTCTCATGGGTTGGATGACGTGCCAATGACGCGATTGCCATCCACCAGTCCTGCAAACGCCGGAATCAGTCTGCCGCAGCTTATCGATGCCTATGATTGCGTCGGACGCGCCGTTTTGTAAGCGTCGCAAGGTATTCCGGTATCTTCGGCATTGTCCGAGCCCTCTTTATACAATCTCCGTTGCGTTGAAATCCGAGGCGTCCTCCACGAATCCGTTCGGAATGGACGTTTCCTGCGAAACCAACAAAACGGAAGGCGAAAGATGGCATTGAGCGCCGCAATAATCCTTGCCGCGGGTGAAGGGACCCGCATGCGTTCCAACAAGCCGAAGGTGCTGCACACCTTGGCGGGCAAGACGTTCCTGAATCGAGTGATGGACTCCGTTTCCGCGCTTGAACCGGACACGCTTGCCGTCGTGGTGCATTATCAGGCGGAACGCGTCGCCGAAGCGGCACGCTCCTATAACGAGCGTGTCACCATCGTCAATCAGGACGACATCCCCGGCACCGGACGCGCGGTGCAATGCGCGATGGCGCAGCTGACGCAACAGAACGATCTGGACGGTGCCGTGCTGATCGCGGCATCCGACATGCCGCTACTCGACACTGGCACGCTCGATCAGCTGCTCGCCTTCCATGAGCGCAGCGGCAACGGCGCGACCGTGCTGACCACCATTCTCGATGACCCGACCGGATACGGCCGTATCATCCGCGACAGCGACGGCAACGTGCTTCGCATCGTGGAACAGAAGGACGCCAACAGCAGCGAGCTGGCCGTGCACGAGGTGAACACCTCCGTGTATGTGTTCGACGCGAAGCTGCTTGCCGAAGCCATCTCCAATCTCAAATCCGACAATGCGCAGGGAGAGTTCTATCTGACAGACGCGCTCGAAGCGGCCAAGGCAAAGAGCGCGGTCGGCGCATTCGCAGCGCCGGATCCGTTGAGCGTGGAAGGCGTCAACGACCGCGTGCAGCTCGCCAACCTTGCCAAGGCCCACAACAAGCGCGTCTGCGAGCGTTGGATGCGTGAGGGCGTCACCATCCTCGACCCGGATACCACGTGGATCGAGGACGATGTCGAGATCGCGCGTGACGTGGTCATCCTGCCGGGTTGCTTCCTGGAAGGCCATACCGTAATCGGCGAGGCGGCGGAAATCGGCCCGTACACAACGCTGATCGGAGCCACCATCGACGCCGAGGCGCATGTGGAACGTTCCCGTGTGCAGGAAACGCATATCGGCCGCGCGGCGAACATCGGCCCTTGGACGTATCTGCGTCCCGGTAACGAGCTTGGCGAGGGAACCAAGGCCGGCGCGTTCGTGGAAATGAAGAAGGCGCATATCGGCAACGGCACCAAGGTACCGCATCTGAGCTATGTCGGCGACGCCGACTTGGGCGAGCACACCAACATCGGTGGCGGCACCATCACCGCCAACTATGATGGCGTGCACAAGCACCACACCACCATCGGATCGAACGTGCACGTCGGTGCGGGCAACTTGTTCGTCGCCCCTGTCGAGGTCGGCGACGGCGTCACCACCGGAGCCGGTTCCGTGGTCCGTCATGACGTTCCTGCCGATTCCATGGTCTATTCCGAAAACACACAACACGTAGTAGAGGGCTGGAAGCCCGAATGGGAGCGCTGAACATGCCTGCATTGCAAGATTCCATTGACGCCGTCCGTATCGCCGCCGCGGCGGCTGACCGTATGAAGGCCACCGACATCGTGGCGTTCGACGTCACCGAACCATTGGCCATCACCGACGCGATGCTCATCGCCACCGCTTCGAACGAACGTCAGGTGCTCGCCGTCGCCGAGGAGATCGAGAAGGATTTGTACCTCAAAGCCGGCAAGCGTCAGCCGCGGTCGCGTGAAGGCCTGACCGAAGGCCAGTGGGTGCTGCTTGACTACGGTGACTTCGTCATCCATGTCATGCATCAGGAGTCCCGCGACTACTATCGTCTCGAACGGTTGTGGAAGGATTGCCCGAGCATCGACCTGCAGCTTGAGCATGCCGAAACGACCCAGGACCAGACGGATTCCGAGGATTCGGAGCAGAACACGGAAGCCTGACAACGGTTTTCACACGGACGTGTCTTCCCTATGGACGAGGAGGGCACGTCCGTTTCGTTCCATACGACAGAGTGGATGAATAGGGCAACAGAAGCTATATGGACGGCATAGGGGAGAGACATGCCTAGAAACGTCGAGTTCGAGCACGACGACGCCATGACGCCGCACGTGCATTCCGTCACATTGGTGCGTCATGGACGCACCTCGTACAATGAGCAGCACCGGCTGCAGGGACAGATCGACATTCCACTCGACGAAGTGGGCCTGTGGCAGGTAAGACAGACCGCGGACGCGCTGCGCGAGCTCTATGTGGAACGTCATCCCGAAGTGCCACACCAGCTGGTCGTTTGTTCGGATCTCAAGCGCGCGGTGGCCACCGCCCATGCGTTCGCCGACCCGCTCGGTCTTGACGTTCATCCAGACATTCGCGTGCGGGAACGCAGCTTCGGCGAATGGGAAGGCATCTCCGTCGAGGAGCTTGCCGAGCGTTTCCCGGAGGACTATCTGTCATGGGCCCAATTCCGCGGAGGCGAGCTCAAATATGGTGCCGAACCGAAGCAGGAGGTCGGTAGACGTGGTGTCGAGGCGTTGAACGATTGGGCTTCGAAGGCCGGCGAAGACACCGATCTGTACGTGTTCTCGCATGGCGCATGGATTTCACAGACTTTGCAGACTCTGCTGGGTCTGGACCAGGTACATGGCGATTTTGCGGACATCCTTTCGATGCGGAACGCGCATTGGGTACGGCTGGTGCCTTTGGAACTTCAGGGCACATTGCGTTGGCGGCTGGCGGAATACAATCATGGTCCGGCGATTGCCTATACCAGCCAATGGGAGCATCCGCGACTATAGAGCCTGGTCAGACGGGACCTCAATGCAGCCGAGGAAGGTGAGGCGCCCTTCCGATTTTTCCAAGCTTTTCACAGAATCGCAGGTTTTTCCAAAGCGCAATCAGCTACCGTCTTGGATTGTGAGGAATTTTTTCAAGGGAATATCATTCTCGTCGATTTTCGCGGGCGCTCTCGCCGCGGTGACGTCGTTCCTGCTTTCCGCGAAGATTGGCATCGCGGGATCGGTCATCGGTGTCGCGGCAGGCTCCATCGTGTCCGCCGTGGCGACGCAGGTGTATAAGAACGTGCTCAAGGCTTCGGGGGAGAAGCTGCAAAGCGCCGTGCCGTTCGTGGGCGGCGACAAAAACGATGAGGCAGACGCGAAGGACAAGGATAGAAAGGAAGACGACGCCACCACGGTGATCGCACCCGCCACATCCGAAGGCGATAAGACCACCGCAATGTCCGCAGTCGATGCGGATCAAACGCAGATACTGTCCGCAGGTGACGATGACACGACTAGGACGATGCCTGCGTCCGGCCGAGTCATCTCCTCCGCGCAGGCCGACGGCCGTGAAACGCACCTGCTTCCGAAAGACGCTGCCAGTGGACATCCCAATGGACAAAACCAGCATGCCGGTCGCCGAGCCGCGCTTAACGCCTGGCTGCATGGCAAATACGCTCCAATTGTCATCGCCGTCATCAGCGCCCTGATCGGCGTGGCCGTGAGCGCAGGATTGATTCTGGCGTTCACCGGCGGACACGGAACCGACACCGTGGTCCGCGACGTAGTCAACAACAGCAAGCAGACGCCGTCAGATGACGATGACGACGATTCCACCTACGGTACCGGCGATGGCGCGCAGGATGGCACACAGGACCAATCCGGTGCGACCGACACCGACGAAGACACGACCCAAACCCCCACCAAGAACAGCGGGAAGGACGCCAGCAAGAAGACGGACTCCTCGACTGGCAGCACCGGTTCGACCACCACCGATTCCGGTTCGTCCACTAAAACCGACACAAGCAATTCGAACAAGACGGATACATCCACGGATTCCAATCAGCCGTCAGACGGATCGACCCCATCCACCGATTCCGGACAGGGCACCGGCTCGTCGAGCAGCTCGAATGGTTCGACGGACACAAGTCAGAACCAGTCGCAGACCGGTTCCCAGACCTCCAGCGGCACTTCGTCCGACACATCCGGTAGTGGAACCGGCTCCACGAACTAGCCGTCACGGCATATCCAAGGCATCCATCCCTATGCGACACGCCGAGGATTGCATGATTCTGCTCTGTGTTGTATCTTAGTCAAGGTTTGCAGAGCAGACACGGGGCTATGGCGCAGCTGGTAGCGCATCTCCATGGCATGGAGAGGGTCAGGGGTTCGAATCCCCTTAGCTCCACTACAGGAAGGCTTCCGATGATTCGGAAGCCTTTTTTCGTACTTCAATCCGAAACCGACGGTGGGACACCTATCTTTATCGCCGTCAAGATCGGCTTTTTGCTGCCAGCTCCAGCAATCCGCCGCGGCATGCCACCCCCATTGTGGATGGCTGTGGATAAGAGCCATTCATCCACTTATCCACAAATCAGCCAGAACCGGTGGCGGATCATACCGATTCCTGCCATGCTGTCTCTACGGACAATCGAAGGCGATTGTCCAGAAGCAAAGCGAAAGAGGGAACATGAATATAACATCCCCATCCTCAATCAGCCGTCGAACGATGCTGCCGGCAGTTCTGTCCACAATACTGGCATGCATCCTGGCCGCGGCATGCGCGATGATCCTGACGGGCGGAGAAATGCTGGCCGTGGTCGTCGCTACCGCTGTCGCGTTGCTCGCCGGAGGAATCCTGCTGCTGCGCATGTGCCAGGCATCCGATTGCTAAAAGCCGGCAAAAAGAGACAAGGAGCAAAGAGAAAGCCGGCGGACGGTAAAACGTGCGGATACAATGAAAGCCATGATTGACGAAGTACTCTTCCTGCGCCATGGACGCACCGCCTACAATCTTGCCAGACGTCTGCAGGGGCAGATCGACATCCCTCTCGACATCGTCGGCCGATGGCAGGCGGACCAAAGCGCATACGAACTCGCCAAAACCTATTATTGGGCGAAGGTCGCGCATCTCGCCGAACATAACGAACAACTCGCGCAGCCTTCCTACGAGGGCGCCCATCTCGCCAGTCTCGACGAGATTAACAACGCGCCCGCCGCCGGCCGCCGCATGATCGTCGTCTCCTCGGATCTGTTCCGCGCGAGGCAGACTGCGCACGCCTTCGCCGACCTCATGGGACTCGACGTGGAATCCGATCCTCGTCTGCGGGAACGTAGCTTCGGCGAATGGGAGGGCATGACACGCGAGGAGATCTGCGAACGTTATGCCGACGACTATCGCTCCTGGCGGGCCCATACCGGAGGCGAAACCAAGCATGGCGTGGAAAGCCGCGTCCACACCGGACGTCGTGGCGCCGAAGCCGTACAGGACATCGTCGCCACGCATGATGACGACGAGCATCCGACCACGCTGCTGCTTGTCGGCCATGGATCATGGATCGTCGCCACCGTGGCGGTTCTGCTCGACATGGATCCAGACGATCTCAACAATGTCGGTGCCATGCGCAACGCCTTCTGGACACGCATGACCCCTCACTACAATCCCGTCGATCCGACGCGCCGCACCTGGAAACTGGAGGAGTTCAACCAAGGCCCGGCCATCGCGGCGACGGCGGATTGGGAGAACGGGCCGGAATCGTTGCGCGCACCTGACATGCAGCCGTGGAAACCAATCATTCAATAGACGGCGCCGACATTCGCCCAAACCGGGTCGCAAGGTGAACGCTTGATGAAATCATCGCCGTTCACGCGGCGAATTCTCGCGGTGGGACTATCCTTGATAAGGTTGTTTGCCCGACCGTGCAGCGCGCTGTACGGCATCCGGGCTTCCGTACAGCGATAGAACGTTGGAAAGCGCGAAAGGCGGGTGAGAGACATGTTGAGAATGTTCAGAACGATTAACGGCCAGGTGGAGCGGATTCAAAAACCTGAGAACGGCTCCTGGTTGTGTCTTTCGGAACCCACTGACGTGGAACTCGCCAATGTGTCCATGGAGACCGGCATCGATCTGGCCGACCTGCGTGCCCCGCTGGATGACGAGGAACGTTCGCGTGTCGACGTCGAGGACGATTACACGATGATCATCGTGGACATTCCGACGGTGGAGGAGCGGGGAGGCCGCGACTGGTACGAGACCATCCCGCTGTCGATTATCATCACCCAATCGGCCATCATCACCGTCTGCATGCAGGACACTCCCGTGCTACATCCGTTTATGGAAGGCACCATCCGCGGCTTCAACACGTATATGAAGACACGGTTCATTCTGCAGATCCTGTACCGCAACGCCACCATGTATTTGCGCTACCTGCGCATCATCGACCGGGAAAGCGACAAACTCGAACTCAAGCTGCGCCACTCCATGCAGAACCGCGAAATCCTCATGCTGCTGGAGCTGAGCAAGACATTGGTCTACTTCACCACGTCGCTCAAATCGAACGAGATCGTCATGGAGAAGCTGACCACGTTGCCGCGGCTCAAGCAGTATCCGGAGGATGAGGATCTGCTCGACGACGTCATCACCGAAAACAAGCAGGCCATCGAGATGGCCAACATCTACAGCGGCGTTCTCGCCAACATGACCGACGCGTTCGCATCGATTGTGTCGAACAATCTGAACAACGTGATGCGCATCTTCACCATCATCTCCATCACGCTGTCCATTCCGACCCTGATCTTCTCGATGTACGGCATGAACTTCCAGCATGGCATGCTTGGCATGCCATTGACGGACAAGCCTTGGGGCTTCGCGGTCGTCATCGGAATCTCTGTGGTCATCTCCGCGATCGTCACCTGGTTCCTCACCCGTTCCCGTATGTTCAAGTGATGCGTATGGGCGGAAGAATTCATCGTGTGGCCGCGGCAGCAGGCGCGGTGTTGCTGGCAATCGGCATGGGAGGTTGCGGCACGTCGGTTTCCGTGGTGACCAAGGGCGCGGCACAAGGACCGACGATCGCAATCGGCGTTGCGGCCGACCAGCCGGGGCTTGGTTGGCTGCATGGAGGCGAATATTCCGGTTTTGACATCGATATCGCCAAATATGTGGCGAAGACTTTGGGATACGCGGAAAAGCAAATCGTGTTCAAACAGGTGACACCGGCCGTGAGAGCCACGTCGCTCGCCGACGGTACCGTCGACATGATTGTGGATTCCTTCTCCACCGATGGGGTCCACGATGGCGAGGCTGATGTTGCGGGGCCGTATCTGACCGTGCATGAGGCTTTGCTGGTACGCTCTAGTGATTCGTCCACAATCAAGGGGCCTGATGACCTGTCCGGGAAAACAGTATGTGCGGTCACCGGCAGCGCGGCCGCGCGCGATATCCGCGACCGCGCTGAGCATGCGGTCGTACGGGAACGTGGCACATATCCGCAGTGTGTGACGGCGCTGATGATCGGCGAGGCCGATGCGATTGCGACGGATGATGCGATCGCGACCGGTCTGGCGGCCAACAATACGGGTGATCATTTGAGGATCGTTGACATCTCCGACGTTGAATGGTCCTACGGTATTGCCGTCAAATCGGGGCAAAGCGAACTGGTGGGGCAAATCGATGCCGCGTTGCGGGCGATGGTGAAGGACGGTTCATGGCAACGGGCCGTCGATGACATGAACGGAATGATCGGATACGTTCCTGACGCGAAGACGAATCCTCCAACGGCATCGGCCAAGGATTCCTCCTCCGATTCATCCATGCCATCGGAAAAATAACGGGACCGCACACGCCTGAATAGTGGTTGATTCCTTGCGAAGTGTCCAGTTGCGCGGCTAATTTCATGCATTATGAGTGACACCGAGAAAAGCGCGCAGGCGCAGTCGAACGAATCCGCTGAACCGTCGTTCCGCTACAATGCGAAGCTGGCGCAGGGCATCGAAGAGAAATGGCAGAAGATCTGGGACGATGAAGGCACCTTCTGGGCCGCCAACGTCAACGGCGATCTGAAGGATGGCAAGGGCCGCAATGCCGAAGGCCGCCCGTCCTACTTCGCGATGGACATGTTCCCATATCCGTCCGGCAAGGGTCTGCACGTCGGCCATCCGCTGGGCTACTTGGCCACCGATGTGGTCAGCCGCTACCATCGCATGAAGGGCGAGAACGTGCTGCACGCCATGGGTTATGATGCGTTCGGTCTGCCGGCCGAGCAGTATGCCGTCCAGACCGGTCAGCATCCGCGCATCACCACCGAGCAGAACATCGCCAACATGCGCCGCCAGCTGCACCGCATGGGCCTGAGCTTTGACAACCGTCGTTCCTTCGCCACCATTGATCCTGGTTATGTTCGTTGGACCCAGTGGATCTTCTCCCGCATCTACGACGCGTGGTATGACGAGGAAGCTACGAATCCTTCCGGTTCCAAGGGTTGCGCCCGACCGATTAGCACGCTGATCGAGCAGTTCGAATCCGGCAAGCGCGCCATCCCGGGCTTCGAAGGCAAGGCGTGGTCCGATCTGACCGAAGCCGAACAGGCCGATGTGCTCAACGACTTCCGCCTCGCCTACATCTCCAAGTCGCCGGTCAATTGGTGTCCGGGCCTGGGCACTGTGCTCGCCAATGAGGAGGTCACCGCCGAAGGCAAGTCCGAACGTGGCAACTTCCCAGTGTTCCAGCGCGAGCTGCGTCAATGGTCCATGCGCATCACCGCGTACGGCCACCGTCTGATCGAGGATCTCGACACCATCGACTGGCCTGAGAAGGTCAAACTCATGCAGCGCAACTGGATTGGCGAGTCCCACGGCGCTTCCGTGCATTTCAAGGTCGAGACCCCGGATGGTGTCAAGGACATGGAGATCTACACCACCCGCCCCGACACGCTTTTCGGCACCACTTTCGCCGTAGTGTCCCCTGAGCATCATCTGCTCGAGCATGTGCCCGCCGCATGGCCTTCCGATACCCCCGAGGATTGGAAGGGCGGCTATGACACTCCAGTCGAGGCCGTGAAGGCCTACCGCTTGGCCGCCGAAGCCAAGACTGCCAAGGACCGTGTGGACGAGGCGGGGGAGAAGACCGGTCTGTTCACCGGCCTGTACGCCGTCAATCCGATTACCGGAGCCAAACTGCCGCTGTTCACCGCGGACTACGTGCTCATGGATTACGGCACCGGCGCCATCATGGCCGTGCCGGGTGGAGACCAGCGCGATTACGACTTCGCCGTCAAATTCGGACTGCCGGTCATCTACACCGTCAAACCACTTCCGGAATCCGGTGACGACCTCGCCAACTACGAAGGCAAGGCGCCGTTCGTCTCCCATGACGGCATCGTTATCAACTCCTCCACTGATGCCACCAAGGCCAAGGGCGACGCCCTGAGCCTCGATGGTCTGCGCGTGGACGAGGCCATCGACAAGGTCAACGCATGGCTTGAATCCGCCGGCGTTGGCAAGGGCACCGTCAGCTACCGTCTGCGCGACTGGCTGTTCAGCCGCCAGCGTTATTGGGGCGAGCCGTTCCCGATCGTCTATGGCGAGGACGGAACCCCGCACCTGCTGCCCGACGATCAGCTGCCGATCAATCTGCCCGACGTGCCGGATTACAGTCCGAAGACATTCGATCCGGATGACGCCGAATCCAACCCGGAGGCGCCGCTGAGCCGTAACGAGGATTGGGTCAAAGTGGAGCTCGATCTGGGCGATGGCAAGAAGACCTATTACCGCGACACCAACACCATGCCGAACTGGGCCGGCTCCTGCTGGTACTACATGCGCTATCTCGACCCGACCGACACCAAGCACATGGTGGAGAAGGACGAGTTCGACTACTGGATGGGGCCTAACCACAACAAGACCGCCGGTAAGTCGGGTGGCGTGGACCTGTACATCGGTGGCGTCGAGCATGCGGTGCTGCACCTGCTGTACTCCCGTTTCTGGCACAAGGTGCTGTTCGATCTCGGTTATGTCGACTCCATGGAGCCCTTCCACAAACTGTTCAACCAGGGTATGATCCAGGCGTACGCCTACACCGACGACCGTGGCCAGTACGTGCCTGCCGCCGAAGTGGTGGAAGGTCCAGCCGACGCCAACGGCGAGCCGACGTTCACTTGGAACGGTCAGCACGCCAATCGCGAATTCGGCAAGATGGGCAAGAGCCTGAAGAACATCATCACGCCGGACGACATGTACGAGAACTACGGCGCCGACACCTTCCGCCTCTATGAGATGGGCATGGGTCCGCTGGCCGAATCCCGTCCGTGGAACACCCGCAACGTGATCGGCTCCATGCGATTCCTGCAGCGTCTGTGGCGCAACGTCATCGACGAGACCACCGGTGAAGTACGCGTCACCGACGGCGAGCTCGACACGAAGACGCTGAAACTGCTCAACAACACGATCGCCGACGTGACCGTGGAAATGGAGGCCATGCGTCCGAACACGGCCATCGCCAAGCTCATCGTACTCAACAATCATCTGACCGGTCTCAAGAGCGTTCCGCGCGCTGCGGTCGAACCGTTGATTCTGATGCTTTCCCCGATTGCCCCGCACATCTGCGAGGAGCTGTGGAGCAGGCTTGGACATACCGAATCCTTGGCACATGCGGATTGGCCGAAGGCCGATGAGCGCTACGTTGGCCAGGATTCCGTCACCGCGGTCGTGCAGATCAAGGGCAAGGTCCGTGCCAAGCTCGAGGTCTCCCCGGATATTGATCCGAAAGAATTGGAGAAGATGGCGCTTGAGGCCGTGGCCGACCGTCTGGGCGGCAAGGAGCCGCGCAAGGTCATCGTCAAGGCCCCGAAGATCGTCTCCATCGTCCCCGCGGAGTGACATTCCGTTCGCCGACCACCCCTCCAGGGAGAAGTGAGGCCTTCCGGCATCTGGCGACACACCGGACATGTGGATAACTCACGTTCTCTGACCACAGGGGCCGTTCCGGCTGGACAATGTGCCCATGCATCCTCCAATTTGGATGCATGGGCACATTTGTTTTTCGTTCCAAGCGTTTCATCCAAGTCGCCCGCGCGGCGAATGGCGACGTGGACGTGCCGCTTACCGCAATGCGGCTACGTGGACTCAGTCTTCCTGAAAACGTGGTTCGGCGTGATGCTTTTGCCGGCCCACCGCAAACGGAGAAACCGAACGAACCATCCGACCTCATGGAACATGCCGTTCCCGAGCGGACGTCGCATGGCGCGAAGCCGACATTGGAGGAGCTTACCGGAGTCAGACCGACGGATGGCACAGATGACATGGAACGGCCGAAACGGGACAGGCCGCGACTGGCGTTCCGGCCATTCCACGCGCTCATCGCCATCCTCGCACTGTCGTGCGCGTTATGCGCGAGCCTGACCATGCTGGTACAGCAGGCCACGCATTATGGCGCGATGCAACGAAACCAGACCACGCAATCGCAGGAACAGTCAAAGCAACGGCAATCGCAACAGGCTGGTCAGGAGACAGTCCAACAGACCCCGCAGCAAACTCAGTCCACACAGGAACCGCAAGAGACGCCAGCCGAGCCGTCGCAACCTCAATCGAACCAAATCGACATCAACACGGCCGGTCTGGAAGAACTGCAGACGCTCAAAGGCATCGGACCGGTCACTGCGCAACGTATCCTCGACCATCGGACGCGAATCGGCCGCTTCGATAGCGTCGACCAGTTGCTGGAGGTCAAAGGCATCGGCACGAAGACCCTGGAGAAATTCCGCGACCAGGCGTGCGTGCGATGAGCGGCGGCGACTATCTGGACAGGGAGCGTGGAAGCCGTGATTGGCGGCTGCTTCCGGCCGCGTTGTGCGGTTGGGCGGCGAGTCTTGCCGCCCATACCGGTTTTGGCTATTGCATGGACCATGACGGCACATTGGGATTGCTACCGATCGCCGTCATCGGCATGGTGCCGGTCGTTGCCGTATCGGGACTGACGTTTCTGCGACTATCCGAGCCTCTCCGACGTTGGCTGTCCGTCTGGCATGCGAGCGTCACTATATGCGCGGTCGCAGCGATCACATGCGCGTCCTGCGCCTTGGCATACGATCTGCTGCAATGGCGCGACCCCGCTTCCAGAGCGGTAGCGAAAGGAGAAGCCGACGTCATCACGGTCATACGTGCCACATCGCCGGCCGTCAGCTCCGATCGGCGTTCGAATGATTGCCGCCTCGACGCGCGCACCATGTCCATCACCATCGACGGTATCCAGCAGAATAGTTCGGCACGAATACGCGTATATGCGGACCGACCCGAATGCGGCAAGCTCAGACAAAGCGGCATATACGAAGTCTCGGGCACCATCTCCGAGGCGGAATATGGCGCCATGCCATTATGGCTGACCGACGCCGTGCTGATTGGACGAATCAGATCGCCCAGCATGCCGATGCGCGTCATCGATACGATGCAGCAGGCATTCCTCACGCAGACCGCGCAGCTATCCGACCAAGGAAAGGTACTGGTCCCGGGATTGACTTTGGGCATCCTTGGGCAGGATTATGTTCCGGTCGAAGGAGACGGCGTCGGCATCGACTCCACATATGCGGCGCAGGTCGAGGATGCGTTCCGTCGATCGGGAATCGTGCATCTCATGGCGGTCAGTGGTGGCCATCTGGCCGTGGTCGCCGCATTGGTCCGCGGCGTCTGCTCGTTTTTCCTTGCTCCGCGCCGAGTCTCCGCACTGCTGGTGGCCTCCGCGTACGTCATGCTGTCGGCGTGTGTGTTCCCGTCGGATTCGGTGTCCAGGGCGCTGATGATGGGTCTGTCTGGGGCGGCATGCCTGTTTCTGGGCAGACGGGGACAGGCGATGGCATCATTGAGCTGGACCACATTGGTCATGCTGATGGCATGCCCGCAGATGTCGCAAAGCTTCGGATTCGCCCTGTCCTGCGCCGCGGTGCTCGGCATCGTGCTGTTCGCTGGAACGCTCAACGCATGGATGATGCCGGTCATGCCACGGTTCATCGCCGAAGCCATGTCCATGACCATTTCGGCGCAAGTGTTCACCTTGCCGATCCAAGTGCTCATCGAGCCGGAATTGCCAATATTCTCCGTACCTGCCAATCTGATGGTGGCTCCATTCGTGGGTTTCGCCACACTGGCCGGTCTGGCGAGCCTGACAATCTCATGGCTCATTCCCTGGCTGGGTCTGCAACTGGCCCGTGTGGCGTCCTGGGGCACTTCGGTCATGGAACTGACCGCGCTCCATCTGGGATCCGGAGAACAGGCGACGATCCCTTGGGCCGGAGGAATCAAAGGAGCGGCACTCATCTGCGCTGTGGAAACCATATGCGTCCTGACGGCCATCACCATGCACCGGATTCTCGCCGCGATGATCATCCAGGAACCCGACCTGCCCGGGAAACGACTCATCATCAATCCCGTGGAGCGACTGCGTATGTGGAGTGAACGCACTAGGAAAGCATTGCGCGATCTGCAATGGGAACAATAGGTCCATCCATTTTGTCCACCGATACGGCGAGATTGAACAGTATGCCGAAACCATCCGCAGCAAACACGCCCTTCCACCTCGTATGCGGAGGAGACCCGTACCTGAACGACCGGACGGTACGTGATCTCAAGCACGAGGCGCAACGCCGGTATCCCGACGCGGAGACCATCGAACTCGACGCATCCGGCGTCGACCATTACGCCTTCGACGAGGCGGTAAGCCCGTCGCTGTTGGCGGACCGGTCCATCGTCATCGTTTCCAACCTGCAGAACGCCGACGAGAAGCTGGGAGATGCCATGGTCGCCTACTGCAAGCAAGCCTGCAAACAGCCCACGGACGCGAGCATCGTCATCTGCCAGCATGAAGGCGGCATGAAAGGCAAACGTCTGGTCGATCAGCTCGCCAAAGCCGGAGCATACAAGGACGCCGTCGCGGACCTCAAAAAACCGGAAGCCAAACTCAACTTCACCATGCAATGCTTCGAACGACGCAAACGCCGCGTCGATCCGATGGCGGCGCAACAGCTGGTGGCGGTATTGGGAGACCGGACCGGCGAACTCGCAGCCATGGTCGATCAGCTCTGCTTCGACTTCGACGACAATCCCATGACCATCGATCGAGTCAACCAGTACCTCACCTCCAATCCCCAAGTCGACGGATTCCGTGTGGCAGACCTCGCACTGGCGGGACGCACCGCCGACGCCATCATCGCCATGCGCTCATCCATTGAACAGGGTACCGCACCGATCGCGCTCATCGGAGCACTCGCCATGAAGCTGCGCACAATGGCTAAGGCTTCGGCCGTACGCGCCGGCACCATTTCCACCGCCGAGGCAAAAACGAATCCGTGGGTGCTGAAAAACGCCACGCGCCAGCTTTCCGGATGGACGTCAAGCGGTATGAGCGCCTGCATCCAAACACTTGCCTGGGCCGACGAGCAGAGCAAGACGAATGGTTCGGACCCGGTCTATGCTTTGGAACGGTCCATCGAACTGATCAGCCGTAAAGGACGTGCCGCATGAGCAACACCATCACCATCACAGCCGCGACCGGCGAGGACATGCGAACATTGGGGGAGCGCGTCGCCAGACTTACGCATGGCGGAGACGTGCTGCTGCTGTCCGGCCCGCTTGGAGCGGGAAAGACCACATTCGCGCAGGGTTTCGGCGCGGGACTCGGCATTGGCGAGCCCATCGTCTCGCCGACTTTCACCATCGCACGTGAGCTTGAGGGACGGTTCGCGGACGGTTCACCGGCCCATCTGGTGCATGTCGACGCCTACCGACTTGGAGGCAACGCCTACGCGCCCGGCCAGGATGCGGTCGGACGTCTGTTGGACGAATTGGAGTCACTGGGTCTGGATGAGGAATTGGAGGATCCCGGCGAGAACACCGTCATTCTGATGGAGTGGGGCGAGCAGATGGTGGCCGCCTTGGCTCCGGAACGTCTTGAAATCCATATCGAAAGACCGTTGAACACGCCTGCCATGGATACGGATGGCGAATTGACCAGCGCGGGCGCGCGCACGGTGACGCTGGTACCGGTGGGATCCTCTTGGGATTCGTTCGATTTCACCGCAGGCACACGTTGACAAGTCCATATGCCACCAGCATGCGCTGCAGGCGGATTCCAACGCCGGTTGTACAGTAGTGGACAGTTTGGCACAAGGAGTTTTGAGCATATGCAGACACTGGTGATTGACACCTCGTACGGTTCGACCGTCGGCGTGGTCGGGCATGAGCCGATCGTCGAGACGGATTCGCGCACCCACGTCGAGAAACTGCAGGTGAACATTGCGAGAGCCGTAGAACAGGCTGGACTGGAGGCGTCGGACATCACCCGCATCGTCGTCGGCGTCGGTCCCGCGCCATTCACCGGTCTCAGGGCCGGAATCGTCGCTGCCAAGGCGTTGGCTTTTGCCACCGGCGCGCAGTTGGTCGGTCAGGACGTGCTTTCGCCTCAGATTCTTGCACATCCGAATCCGGAGGATGGTCGTCGCCATCTGACGCTCGCCGTGAATGACGCGCGACGCAGACAACTGTATTTCGCGCTGTATGACGTGGAAAACGACATGAATGTTCCGGACGCGCTCATCGACATGGACATCGACTATCCGGATTCCATCGCCGCGCGCGTCAATGACGCTTTGACGAAGTTTCCCGAAACGGGCAAGCCGTATGCAATCGACATCGTCGGCCATGGCGCGGTCAAATACGCGAAATCCTGGGAAGCGATCGATGCGCTTGGCGAGGTGGATGATCATGCGCTGCTCGATGAGGGCGCGGATGGACTGTCCCGTTTCGCCGCCTTCGCGACCAGAGAGCAGGCGTTGTCCAAGCTGACGCCCGTCGAACCGCTGTATCTGCGTCGTCCCGACGTGTCCGTGCCGAATCCTCTCAAGCATGTGCTCAACCATGCCGGTGCCGAACGAACGGAATGACGGCCCGCATATGATCGTCAATCAATCGCAGATTCCCGAAGAAGCCGCCATCACGCAGATCGCGGCTTTGGAAACCGACCTGTTCGGGCGCGGCGCGTGGAGCGAGGAATCCGTCCGACAGGAATTCCATGCCTCTGCGCGCGTGTACCTGATAGATATCGAAGACGACAGTGCGAATTCGGAGAATCCCATCATTCGCGGATACGCCGGATACTGGTATGACGGGGACGACGCCGAAATCATGACGATTGGCGTAGGTAGGCCTTTCCAGCGACGGGGGATAGCGGCATCACTGCTCGAATCGCTTGTCGGCTCGGCCCGCAGACAGGGCGCCAAACGCATGCTACTGGAAGTGCGCGTTGACAACGCGCCCGCGCTGGCGCTGTACGAACGATTCGGCTTCACCAGAATGGGGTTGCGCAAGCGCTATTATCAGCCCGAGGGAATCGACGCGTACACCATGAGTCTTGATTTGGAGCCACGTGTCGTCGGCTTCAGCGCGACGCATCATCCGGAGACGGATGCGGCAATGGAACACACTTCAGAAGAACATATGACGGAGCAGCAATGAGCGAACCAATCGTACTCGGCATCGAATCGACCTGTGACGAAACGGCGGCGGCCATAGTAAGGGGACGCACCCTGATATCCAACGTCGTCGCGTCCTCCATGGACGAACACGCTCGCTACGGAGGCGTAATTCCGGAAATCGCTTCCCGCGCGCACGCCGAAGCCTTCGTTCCATGCGTGTCCAAGGCGCTTGCCGACGCCGATATGACGTTGTCCGACGTCGACGCGATTGCGGTGTCGGCCGGCCCTGGTCTCGCCGGCTGTCTCGCCGTTGGCGTGTCCGGCGCCAAATCGTTGGCTTGGGCCGCGAACAAGCCGATCTACGGCATCAACCATGTGATAGGGCATATCGCCGTGACACAGCTGCAGTTCGGTCCGTTCCCCAAGGACACGCTCGCCTTGATCGTATCCGGAGGACACACCTCGCTGTTGCACGTCGAGGACGTGGCACGACATATCGACGTGGTGGGCACCACGCTTGACGACGCGGCCGGCGAATGCTTCGACAAGGTCGCGCGGCTGCTTGGATTCCCGTATCCGGGCGGTCCGCACATCGACCGTCATGCGCAGTTGGGCGACCCGCACGCCATCAAGGTCCCGCAGGGACTCACGCAAGGCAAGGCCGGTCAGCAGCATCCCTATGATTTCAGTTTTTCCGGCGTGAAAACAGCCGTCGCGCGATGGATCGAGGAACAGCAGGCCGAAGGCAACGAGATTCCGGTTGATGACGTATGTGCCTCTTTGGCCGATTCCGTTGCGACGGTGCTTGCCAAAAAGGCGATGCGAGGATGTGAGCAATACGGCTCGAAAACCCTGATTGTCGGTGGAGGCTTCTCCGCGAACTCGCAGTTGCGTGCCAAGCTGTTGGAGTTCGGAGATGCGCATGGAGTCGAAGTGCGCATCCCGCAAATCAAACTGTGCACCGACAACGGCGCGATGGTCGCCATGCTGGGCGTGAATCTGGTCGAGGCGGGCGTCAAACCTTCCAACCCGGATTTCGCCATCGATTCGGCCATGCCGCTGACGAAGATTTGCATGTGACGTTTCGCCGCTGCATACAGACAAGACACGCGGGGATTTGCGTTTTGTCGTTTTTCGCATATTATTTTTGTCTTGTGCACAGTGTGCATGAAACATTCCTGCGTAGCTCAGTTGGCAGAGCATCCGACTGTTAATCGGACGGTCACTGGTTCAAGCCCAGTCGCAGGAGCTTAAGACGCGAACCCTTACGGGAGTAGGGTTCGCAGGTCGTTCCGGAGGAATATTCGGGGGCGTCAAAAACGAATATTCTCTGATATTCTCAGACAAACTCGCCATGACACGCCGAGAAAAGGCTTCGGAGGGGCTTCTGAGGCCCGTCCGGGCGTGTCGCGGCATCCGGTCGGGCTGCTGCCGGAAACCCGTCAGAGCAGCGCTCAGGGGCGTCCATGGGGCGATGAGCGGCGAGGATGCGGAGGATGGCCTTTCGACCGGCTTTCGACCATGACGGTCATAACGAGGTCGAATCACGGTCGAATCGTGGTCGAAACCATGTACGAGGGTATGGTTGTCTCAATATGTGAGACTTCACAATGTTTACATAAATACCGTAGACACGGTGTCAAAAACACGCAGAAATATACCCCCTTTACACGAATTAACAATCTCGTTACATGTTCGTAACATAAAAACCGCCATTTTCCAACGATTTGCTTTTTGCGTGTTGCGGTCATCGGTGACCGCAGCGTGACCGCAGATGACCGCAAGTGACCGCAACCCCCCGTCAAGTCGCAAAAACGTTGGAATAACGCCATTTTCAGCACCAAGAACAATCGAAAAAACGGCAAAAAACACGGTAATACTAGTAAGTAGACCTATAAGTATCGACTTATAATTAAGTCTACCTATAAGAACATGAGCTGACCTAAGAGTTTACTAGACCTGCGAGAAAGAAAAAGATGTTTTAATTACTCGCTTCGCTCGTAATTAACACATCCAAAAAGAAAGTTCGCGTGCTAAAATCGCAGCTGTGACGCCGAAGCCGCTTGACAATCCGCCGTTCGGCGCTCCCGCATCAGTCGGCGTTCCCCAGCCGCCAAACCCCGAAACAATCCACGAAGGACCGCACACCCCCAATGCCATCCGCCATCGCCGCAGAATCCAACCGGACCATCCCCGAAGCCCGCCACCTCCACAAGTGGAACGACGAATACCAGTACGAAAACCTTCTCCTCGACGTGCTCCGCAACGGCACGCCCACCGACGACCGCACCGGCGTCGGAACATACTCCCTCTTCGGCACGCGCATGGAATTCGACCTAGCCGAATCCTTCCCGCTCATCACCACGAAGAAGGTCTTCCTCAAAGGCGTCATCTACGAGCTTCTATGGTTCCTCAAAGGCTCTACGAACGTGCATTGGCTACAGGAGCACGGAGTACACATCTGGGACGCATGGGCGGACGAAAACGGCCAGCTCGGACCCATCTACGGGCATCAATGGCGAGACTGCGACGGCATCGACCAGATCGCCAACGCCATCGACGCCATCCGCCATAATCCGGACTCCCGCCGCATCATCGTCAGCAGCTGGAACGTGCCGCAAATCAACGACATGGCTCTGCCGCCATGCCACTGCCTGTTCCAATTCCACGTGCGCGGAGACAAGCTCGACTGCCAGCTCTACCAGCGTTCAGCCGACATGTTCTTGGGAGTGCCATTCAACATCGCATCCTACGCACTGTTGACCATGATGATCGCACAGCAGACCGGCTACAAGCCCGGAAGATTCATCTGGGTCGGCGGAGACACCCACATCTACCGGAACCACCTGAAGCAGGTCGTGGAACAGCTCTCCCGCGAGCCGCGCCCATATCCGCACATGAGCATCGACAAGGCTGACAGCATCGACGACTACGCGTATGAGAACTTCCACCTCACCGGCTATGACCCATGGCCCGCGATCAAGGCACCGGTGGCCGTCTGATACATAAAAAAACGGGGACACCCTCATAGAAGGGATGTCCCCGTTTTTTTTTGTATGCGGTCACATCATGCTGTCCGACGACGCCACGATGAGCACGACCACTACACACAGGACGATGCCGATGCCAAGGAAAATCCACGCGTTCGCCACATGTGTTGAATTACGCGAGTTGATGAATCATGGGCGTTTCTCAAACAAGCCATCCTTGAGAATCTGCCGGTAATCCGTAAGAACCTGCATGGTCACGTCCAACTCCGCCGCCATATGCCAGGTGTCGCCGTCCCACGTCCGTTCGGCCATGGCGAACTCGGCCGGGCTTATCAACGTCAACGCCGTCTCGCGTCGCGCCCTACGCTCGCACTTCACGCCGAACCGTGTGCCGCAGCCGAGATCACGGTACTTCGCGTGCACAAGCTCATGGCATAGGGTGCAGAGCCTCTGCCGGTCGTTCAACCAGTCGGCAAGCCAAATCGTCCGCAGCCGGTCGCAAAACAATCCGCAGGTAGTGCCGGGAATATCGGATTCCAAAACCTTCAACCCCATGGCTTCGGCCTGACGTTCCAAAACGTCGATGGTGATTCGAGACATTGTTCCCTTCGTATTATTAGGCGGCGGCATCACGAGTGAATACCGCCGCCATATTCATCGCTGTCGTCAGTCTTCAGGTGTCTCGGCCTCAAGCCTCGCGTTCGGATCGTCGTTCGCGGCCATGTCGAACTCTTCACGGTAGATGATCGGACTGTTCACCCAGTCGGCGTCCGCGTTTTCCTTGAGACGGCGTGCGAGTTCCTGAAGCAGCTCGTCATTCGAAGCGTCATGCAGCCTTGCGACGGTCTTTCCTTTAGCCATCTCGTCGGCTCTTATATATCCGAACTCAACCAGAGCCTCTACAGGGGACTTGTGGTAGGCGCGTGCAATAAGAATGACGTTCTCGGCGCTGAAACCAAGGGCATTGTTGTATTGCCTCCAAGCGGTTGTCTTGATGATTCCCGCTTTGAGGGCTACTTCGGCGATGGTGTCGCCTTGGACTGTTTCTTTGAACCATGTTTCTTTGCTCATGGTTTCATTATGCAACCAAACCGGTTGCAAGTCAACACGCCGAGCGAGTTGCGAAATAAAAAAACATGTTGCATGATGTAACCACAAGTTGCAAAAAGAAATTCAAGGTTGCGAAAGGAATCACTGATGGCTGAATACAAAATGCAGTTCCGAGACGGCTTCCTAGACCGAACCAAACAAATGAGCGGCCTCAAAACAGACGAAGCCTTCGCCGGAGCAATAGGAGTCAGCGAAAGCGTCCTAGCCCGAGCCAAGAAAACCAACGAATGCACACCACTCATGCTCATAGGACTCTACAAAGCATTCGGCTTCCAACCCGGAGAAATCGCCCAAATCAAACAAACCGCCTAACCACACCACACAACGCCAACGAGCAAAAGGACAACCAATGAAAATCACCACACCACACGGCACTCTCGAAGGCGAAAGCATCGAAGCCATCCTCAAAGAACACGGACTCGACTGCCTGAGCGGTGCCGACCTGCGCGGTGCCAACCTGCGCGGTGCCGACCTGCGCGGTGCCAACCTGCGCGGTGCCAACCTGCGCTCTGCCGACCTGAGCGGTGCCGACCTACGCTGTGCCGACCTGCGCTCTGCCGACCTGCGCTCTGCCGACCTGAGCGATGCCGACCTGAGCGGCGCCAACCTATCGGAACTCACCGTCGCCCAAACCAGCATCCTCCCGGACGAAGGCGACATCATCGGCTGGAAAAAAGCCATCACACTCGACGGAGCGCCCATCATCGTAAAACTTCTCATTCCGGCCGACGCGCAACGCTCCAACGCCACTGGCCGCAAATGCCGCGCCAGCACAGCGCGAGTGCTCGACCTGCAAGACAAGCAAGGCAACAGCCTCCCACCGGATACCACGGCGTACAGCTCATACGATCCAGACTTCACCTACCAAAAAGGCGAAACCGTGCACGTCGAAGACTTCGACACCAACCGGTGGGACGAATGCGCCACCGGCATCCACTTCTTCATCACCCGCATCGAAGCAGTCGAATACTAGGAAAACCCAAATGAACGAAACCAAACAGCAGAGGCTCAAATACCTCACCGACAACGGCTACCTGCACAATCTGCGAGGAGAGTTAGGAATGTCCACTAAAACGCTAAGCCTCCTCACAAAACTGCCAGAGGATATGTTCACCGCCATCATCCCAAAGGATGCGAAGAACGGAGATACTGGAAACGTGATTCTTCCAGAAGATTTGGTGAAAGCCATGCGCAGAGGCTCTAAAGAGCTTCAAGCCAAATACAACACCCTCGACATGATCGACATTCTCTACGCGGAGGCAACCAAATGAGCAACGATATTGTCGAGGTCCCATTCAATGGGAGTGCGATGATCGCTCAAAGGTTCGATGACGGTGAAATCTACACTGCGTTGAAACCTATCTGCGAGAACATCGGCATCGCATACAACGGACAGTGGGAACGACTCAACAGAACGCCATGGGCAACCATTCGTATGATACGAACAGTTGGCGCAGACGGCAAACAACGTGACATGGTGGCAATCAGCCGCAAGACGTTGACCATGTGGCTCGCCACCATCGACACGAACCGACTCAGCGACGAACAGGCACGCCACAACGTGACCGTCTACCAGCAGGAAGCCGCCGAAGCCCTCGACCAGTATTTCAACGAGGGTGGCGCAATCCGCGTTTCCGATGCTGATTCCGATGAAGACATCATGGCCCGTGCCGTGCTCGTCGCGCAGAAGACCATCGAACGCAAGAACCAGCAGCTTCAAGCCAAGGACGCGCAGATCAGGGAACTGGAACCGAAGGCTCAAGCACTTGATGATTTCACGAACGTGGAAGACAGGCTGCTTGTCCGCGACGCGGCAAAGGTACTGTCGAACGCCGGAACCCCCATCAAGGAAAAACAGTTGCGCGAATGGATGGCCGACCATAACTGGATTTTCAAATCCGGTGGCTCTTGGCGGGCAACCGCAGAGCATTGCACTGCCGGTCATCTCGTGATGGTCATGTCCCAAAAGCATGGAGTCAAGGATGATGGCACGGAGTTCGCCTTCCCTCCCACCGTGCGCATAACCCGCAAGGGGTTGGCACTGCTGCACAAGCGTCTTGGCGAGATCGCCCTGGACAAGGCGCTTGACGCGGAGGTGGCGGCATGACGTTGTTGAATCCTCCCGCACCACCACAGGAGTTCGTTCTTGACACTGGCGGACACTGCGTGTTCCGCATCAACGAGCGGAAAGGCGCATCCATCGTCGAAAAGGACGGAAAAAAGACGAGCACATTGTATGCGATTCCAGAATCGAAACTGGCTGCGTTCATCCAATGGGCTTCCGACGTTCACGGTCAATCACGATAGGAGACAGTAATGAAAGACGATTACAAGACCCGCATGGTCGAAGAATACCACGAACTCAAGGAACGCATCAGCAAACTCGATGATGCCGTCACTAGATACAAGAGGGGAGAGCTTGAGTTCAAACCGAAATGCCTTGGCGGCATGACCGTCGCCCAACTTTACATCATGCAAGACTACTTGCACGTCCTCTTCGACCGCATCAAAGCCATGGGCATCAGCCCCGAATCCGACGACGTGGAACCGGAGGAGAAGCCACTGCCAACGGAACCGCAGTCGCATGGCCTCTTCATCCCACGCGACGGCAAACCATACCTGATTCTCCATGACACGGACGGCACATGGTCATACGTGACGAACACGCCTGCCGTCATGTGCAGAATCAGCTGTTGGAATGAATTGTCCTACGATATCAGCAATTTCAGTGGATACCTTAACTGGCATCAGCTGGTCGAAGACCTCCAAGATTCAGCCTTCCCACTCATCCCACTGGAAGCCTCAAGCATGCCGACAATCGCCAAGGCGCTCGCCGACAACAACTGATTCTTCCCCATCCGCCTGCAACCCGGATGGGGACCCATAAGCTTCGCCAGCCACTCCGATAAACAATCAAACAATGAAAAATTGGACGTTTATCGAATATCCACGTTCACCGGCTGGCAAAGATGGAACATCCCATGATGTTCCATGCCGTGGCGAAACACATCCAAACGAACCGTCACAAGCGTTTGCATACACGCGCCGCCACGGCAATCGTCCAAGCCCACGCAGTGGGAACAGGAACCGTACCACAAGACCATCGTCAATCGAACCAGACACCACATCTTCTCCTGTACTCGAAGGTATACGACGATGATCCCGAACGGCTCGCGGTCCGAATCCGCGCTTGGACGCCAGCGGCATGACGTCAACGCCACCCATCGGGACGAAGTTTTTCACTTGGTTTTCTCCGCCCCGCATCGGGAACGATGGTCAGCCAGACTGGTTTTCCTTATTTTCCCAGTCGCCCCGCACACCCTTTTGCGAGCCAACCGTCCAGCGTCATGCCGCAACCCGCCTACACCAACCACCAATCCAAGGAAGGAGCACACACAAATTGACGGCACCCATCATCTTCGAAGACGGCATCCTCACCAAACCGGAGGCCATAGCCTTCACCAAAGTCGGCGAGGACAAATTCGACAAACTGTACGGTCCACTCGGCTATCAGGCCGGGAAGAACAAGCTTTTCACGAAGAAGGAACTCTTGCTCAGATTCTACGAGATCAAAGACCAAGCCAAGGAGGCGGACAAGTGAACACCAGCAGACTGGTCACACCGAAGGACATTCGCGACAGGAGGTTCAAACTCGCGTTCCTGTTCATGGGATACGACGCCGACCAAGTTGACGACTTCCTCGACGACTGCGCCCTCACCATCCACACCCTCTGGATGGAGAACCGGAAACTCTCCGTCGAGAACAGTCGGCTGAAGGACATGAACCGGACCCTCAGAACCGACGTGAGCTTCTACAGGCTCGCGGCGGACACGGCGGAACACCAATTCAAGGAGCAGCAATGACAGGAAAAACCGAATACGATTTCAGCGGCCTGCGGGCGGACGAACTCAACTCCACCATCGCCGGACTCACCGCGTTGAACAAGCGCAGCGCCGAAGCGTTGAAGGCCGCGAAGGAGGAGTGGACCCGCCCCCATGACGGAGGAGACAGCGAACACGCCCAATTCGGCGGAATCGACGCTGGTGAAATCACCCTCAGCAAGGGAACCGAAGGCAAATACGTGATAGTGGACGAACGCGCCTACGGTGCCATGCTCCACGACAACCAGTATCTCATCCCCGGCGAGACCGCCGCTGCGGAAGCCGTATGGATGCCCCGCCCCGAAGCGAAGACCCAAGCCTACCTGAAGGACATGATCGCGGACCATGGCGGCGAGTTTCCGCCCGGCGTCGAGTTCAAGCCCGGACGCGCCCAGACCGTCACCCTGCGCACCACGCGGGGATTCGTCGAAAAGGTCTTCACCGGCGAACTCGCGCCCAGAATGTTCAAAATGCTCACCTCGAACCTCGAAGAGGAATAATCATGTGCAACACACTCACAGTCACGGAAGAGCAGTCCACTTGGACTCCCCAACAGTTGACGGCGTTGAACCATCTCGGAGTTCAAAACGCGCAGCCCGCCGACCTTGCCGTGTTCCTGCACCAATGCCAGCGTACCGGACTCGACCCGTTCAACCGTCAAATTTACATGATCGGCAGGCGTCAGCAGCAGAACGGCCAGTGGATTGTCAAGCAGACCATCCAAGTCGGCATCGACGGTTTCCGTACCATCGCCCGTCGTGCCGCCGACCGCAATCACGAACTGTTCAGCGAACCCGAAACCCTCTGGTGCGGCGAGGATGGCGTCTGGCATGACGTGTGGATAGCGCCGACCCCACCGGTCGCAGCCAAGGTCACCGTCAAACGCGGCGAAGGCGAGTTCACTGGCGTGGCCCTCTATCGAGAATACGTCGGCACCCGCTTCGACAAGGATACCCGCCGTCAGGTGCCCAACAGCATGTGGGCTTCGAAGCCAGCGACGATGATCGCTAAATGCGCTGAGGCGTTGGCCTTGCGTAAAGCCTTCCCGCAGGATTTGAGCGGCCTGTATTCGACCGACGAGATGCAGCAGGCCAACAACAAGCCCGACGAGGAGGTCGTCGAAGCCGAGGTCGTGGACGAGCAGCCACGCCAACAGCCACGTCGATACGCTCCGCAGGCCCGTCAGGGCAAGCCAGAGCAGCCTGCCGAGTCCGCTCCGCAGAACGGTCCCGCAAGCCCCGACCAGTTGAAGGAGGTCACCGATATCCTCCGCGCCTGCAACATCAAGCCCGACGAGGCGGACGCGTTCCTACAGAAAATCCTCCGGACCACGAACGTCACCAGCATGAACCTCACGGCAGTCCAAGCCCACGAGTTCATCAACGAATACCACAAGCACATGCAGCAGCAAGGAGCGGCACGATGAGTAAGTACGACCCGGAACATCTCACCAAGGACGACCTCGACCAGATCGCGGCACGTCATCTCACGGTTACCGTGACCAGTCCATACGGCATGTCATACAGGGGCAAAGTCAAGCAGCTTGATTCCGATGACGTGTTCGAAGTTGAGAAAATCGACCGCATGTCCGCAGTGTTCCTTGACGAAATGCTGTTCTCGGACCTGTACCTGTACTACATCCTGTACCCGGTCGGCACTTTCCATGACGACATTCCGACACCGGCCATCGCGTTCTCTAAGACCACGCTCGAAACCGATGTGGTCCACAATTTCATCACCGCCATCGATGACGCGAACATCGACGAGCATGAGGGCGAGGAAATCACCGCCGACGAACTGAAGGCGAAGCTCGTGGAACAGGAAACCCCCGAAGACGGTACGGCAATGGACGCGTCCGCCAAGAAAGCCAAGAAATGGGAGGCCAAACTTCCGAAGGCCAACGGATTCTACAAGGCCGCTACCGGCAGCGTATGGCTCCTCACCGGCGACGTATGGACGCCAATCCTGAACCATTACGGCAACGTTCCACCGAACGCCTTGCAGCAGACCACCGAAGCGTTCGCCGTCAGCAGCGGCCATTCGAAACGATTCCCGTTCGAACGCCTATGCGAGAAGCCACTGCCGACAAAGCCGGGCTGGTACAAGAGCGCCGACAAGACAACACTGTTCCACCTCGACGAGTTCGGAGTGTGGAGAATGACCGCCTACATGGCACCGACCTTCTCCACGCTGGCAGGCAACGGCGAATGGAAGACGAAATACGTTCCCATGCAGGTTGACGAGATCATGCCCGAATCGAAGATGCGCCAGTACATGCCGCTCATCCACTACATGCTCGGCCTCAAACAGCCGAAAGAAGAAGAATACGAGGAGAACTTTTGAACATCACCAGACGCGCCGGATGCACGTGCGAATACTGCGTTCATAAAAATCCGGTCCAGACGGGCCTCATCCCATACTGCCGCAAATGCGGACGCACCGACTGCGCCGCCGCGCGAAGCCACATGCTCATGTGCAACGTCGAAGCGGCCAACCGCCACAAAGCCGCAGACCGTCTACGAAACATAAAACCGAAGGACCAGCAAGGCTGGGTCGGACTCGAACCAAAACATCTACGAAACAAGGAGAACATCAAATGAGCACGCCAACCATCACCCTCGTCGGACGAATCGTCAAGATCAAGAAGGACGGCGACCTGTACAGGGCTGGAACCACGAAGACCGGCAAGAACTACATCCAGTTCCGTATCCTCTGCTCCAACAGGGTCAAGAACGAGGACGGCTCGTGGGGCTACGGCGCATCCTGCTCCCGCACCTGCGAGGCTTGGGGTCCGATAGCCGCGAACATCCAGAACAGTCTCAAGGAGGGCGACGAGTACATCGTCGTCGGCACCGAATCCGACGAACGATTCGAGGATTCGTCCGGCCTCATCCATTTCACGCAGAAGGTCAATGTGCGTGAGGCCGGTCCGAGCCTCCGCTGGGGTGTCGCGCAGCTCGTGGACACCAACCAGCAGTACGGCCAACGGCAGGCGGCACCCGCTCCCGCAGCCGCTCCGGCCATGCGCCCGCAGGCTGGCAACGACCCGTGGAGCGGAGCTGGATTCGACTCCTTCGGCCAGCCCGTAGGAGAACCGGCGTTCTGATGCCACGCAACCGACAGTCGGCGAAAAAAGCCGGAACGGCAATGGAAACGGCGGTGGAACACTACCTGCAATGGGCGTTGAACGACCCACGCATCATCCGCCGCCGTCTCCACGGCAGCAAGGACCTCGGCGACATCGCCAACATCTACTTCCACGGCCAGCCCGTATGCATCGAAGTCAAGAACACCAGCCAGCTCAACGCCACGAAACACTACAACGAGGCGTTGGAGGAAGCCGGAAACCTTGACAGCCCATACCCGTGGGGTCGTGCAGAAGAAGCCACGCGTCGGACTGTCCACACTCGACCGAATCGGCCAACAGCTCGCCTACACCGACTGGGACACGTACAACACCATGTGCGACTTGGCCGACGACGACAGGTACTTCACTCCACGAATCAGAACCGAATTCCTAGGCAGACGCAAACAGTTCGCGTGCATCACGCTGAAAAGCCTCACGCTCATCCTGAACAACGGACTGCCACTCGGACCGGAAGGAAACTGGGAATGATCGCACTGGTAGCCACCATCGGACTCATGGTTGCAAGCATCGGCCTCATCATCATGCTCGCCTCCATCGGCCTCATCCAAAACAAGAAGCCATCCGGCGACTGGCTGTGGATAGTCGGCATGACCATGCTCGAAGGCGGAGTGATAACCATCGTCATCGACATCGGGATAGGACTCACGACATGACAGGAGACCCGGAAGTGAGGGACGGATACACCCGGCTCGACAACGGATTCTGGGCCGACGCGAGGATACTCAGACTCCGCGACGAGAATCCCAGAGCCGCGCTCATCTACGCGATGGCGCTCAGCTGGTCAAGCTGCAACCTCACGGACGGCGACATCGACACCGACCAACTCACCTACACGCTCGGAGCCACGGAACAGGACATCGACACGCTCATCCGCATCGGCCTGTTCCAACAGACCATCACCGGCGTCCACATCAACGAATACCGGTCGAACGGCAACCACACCAGACTGGAAATCGCCGACCGCACCGCACGCAACACGGCAAGCAAACGCCGCAGCCGCGCACGGCAGGCGTCCGACGACCGGTATTCCACCGAATTCGAAACGTTCTGGAAAGCCTACCCACGCCACGTTGACAAACGACCCGCATGGAAGGCATGGAAGAACGCGATACAGGACACGGACGTGGACACCATCATGAACGGCGTCCGACAGTACGCGAGACAGGTCGAAGTCGAAGGAACCGAACCGAAATACATAAAATACGCGGCCACATGGCTCAACGCTGCGGGCTGGGAAGCGGAATACGACACGAAACCCACGCTCACCGTCCGTACGAATCCGAACATGCCAAGCCGCAACGACCTCAACCGCATGGCGAACCTCAACCGGGCATGGCAGTACATGACCGAAGACGAACGCCAACGCGCGATGGGAGGAACAGGATGATAAGCAAAGGAGAAGCCGCGATGCTGCTCACCACGATCAACTCGCATCACGGCAACGCCCAATGGGACGACATGCAATTGGACTCGTTCCACCGGGAACTCGACCCGCGCAACAGCCTGCAAGACATGCGCACGGCGGTCATACGCTTCTACTCCACGCAGACGGACAAGTGGATGCGTGCCGCCGACATCAACAGGATATGCCGCAGAATGCGGGCCGAACGAACCCCAAGCGAGCATGAAATCCAACAGCTCGCCGCCGAACATGATGTGCAGGCCGACGACTATTGGGCGTTCCGACGCCGAGTGATCTTCGGTACCGCCAAGGAGGCGTTGACCCTTGGGGACGCGGTAAGCAAGGCGCTGGCCGAACGCGACAGGCCACAGCTCGCATCCAAACCCGCCCCAACCCATGACCGGAGAACCCAATCCGGCATGAGCAGCATCGGCAGCCTGTTCCCGACACTATGAGACCGGTAGTGACCAACGAGTACGGCATCCCCGAAGCCCGCAAGGCGCAGGACAGATACCGGCGACACAAGGCAAGGGAAAACGAAATCCTCAAGGAACTCAAACCACCCGCCGTCGAACACGTGGACCTGACCGGACTCGAAACATACATCCAACATCTACGAAATCCAAAGGAGCCAACAATGAGCACCCAATACCTCATCTGGCTTGACGTCGAAACCAGCGGACTCGACCCCATGGCCGACACGCTGCTGGAAGTCGAGGCCAGAATCACCAACATGAAAGGCTGTCCCGTACTCGCCGACGAAAACGGCAACGGACTGAGATTCCACAGGGTAATCCGTCTGGGAGACAACACGCCCATCCGCACGTTCAATAGCAGAACCATCGACATGCACTCACGCAACGGACTCATCAGCGAATGCATGAACGCGAAAGACACGCTCAAGGACGTGGACGCGCAGATGACCATGTGGCTCACCGGAACGAACATCGACCCCGGCATCATGCATCCGGCAGGCACCAACGTCCAATTCGACCTCCAATGGCTCGACGCGAACATGCCCAACCTGAGCGTCCTGCTGCACAAGCTCAGCCACAGGCGACTCGACCTGACCAGCATCAGGCTCGCGGAAATCGCCAAAGGCATAAATCCATACGACTGCGGGCACGCCACCACGCACCGGACAAGCGACTGCTTGGACCGCGATCTCACCGAATACGAAAACATTGTCAAGTAAGGACACGAAATGACCCTCAAGACCCTCGAAATCAAACCCCTCGTCCCCAACGCCAAAATCACCCGCGCCCACCCCACGGATGCCGGACTCGACCTGCACTGCGTCGAAGACTTCCACATCGACGGGCTCAACCGCATCACGGTCGGAACAGGCATCGCCATCAACCTCCCCGAAGGATACATGGCACGCGTCTGCCCACGCTCCGGACTCGCCAAAAACTACGGCATCGACATCCTCGGCGGCATCATCGACGCCGGATACCAAGGCGAAATCAAAGTCATCCTCCACAACACGTCCACCAGCCGCGTCAACTTCCACGGCGGAGACAGAATCGCCCAACTTGTCATCAGCCCAATCGAAACCCCGAAAATCCGCCGCGTCGTCACCTTCAAAGACATAACCGAACGCAGCAAAGACGGATTCGGCTCCACAGGACGATAACCATGTACCAGCTCATCATCGACAACGCAATCATCGCCACCTATAGCACGTACCCACTCAAACAGGCCGTAGCTCTTGCAAACAGTGAGCGCAAGACGGTTGCCATTTGGGAGCCGGATGAAGGCGAAACGGTACTCACGGTCTATCCGGCATAAGGAAGGAGCCTCAAATGCAGACATTAAGCCCAAAACAACATGAAATGTTAGGAAAGATACACCAAGAGGGCGGCTGGTATCCGGCTGTCATTAACCAGACAAGCAAAGCGCTCCTACGTAAGGGGCTTATTCGCCAATTCGATGACCGTTTCGACATCACCGAAGAAGGTACGGGTCTGCTAATGGAACTGACTGAAAACACTACGTGGATTGCAAGCGTATGGGAGCAAGGCTATGCGGCGGGTTGGAAGGACAACGAACTCGACTTGCCGAAACATCATACGGAGAACCCATACGAAGGAGCGTCAAATGACTGACAACATCAATCCCGACCATTACAAGACTGGCCCATTTGAGTGCATCCAGTTGACTTCACTGCTTTCATCCGACTGGGGCAACGTAGTCAAATACGCTTACCGGTGGCAACACAAAAACGGTTTGGAAGACCTGAAGAAAGCAGACTGGTATATCAACCATGCGCTTGAGCATAATATCCCGTTCTTCGCCGCATGGAACAAGGAACACGAGGACATGATCGAACAGAGTGCGATTGAATTCCTCGAAACCTTGTATGGGGCTGACTGGGCTGGTCTGGCACTGTTCTGGAACGCCCTGAAATGGGGGTATTTCACGGATGCTCGCGAAACTCTCGAAGACAAAATCGCACAGGTTGAAAAGGAAGGTGAGTGATGGCTACCAGTGATGTGATTGATGTCAAGGTGCTTGCAAATCAGCTCAAGAAGGCGCGGATTCTTGAGAATGACTGCCTGAATCAGCTTATCAAAGCCGAGCCTGAGATGGATGGTATCTACCGTGACGCGCAAGGCCGCTTGTGGATTCGCTGTTTCAAGAGATGGAGACAATTGATTATCGCTGTGCGCGACCGAGAATTCGGTTTTGATTCCTATTGGAGTTGGAAGCAGCTTGTGAGGAAGTCCATAGATGATGACGCACTGCCGTTTAGTTTCGTCGCGCCGATCACTGACGAAGAGGTGAATTTCTGATGGATGTTGAAGACGTGCTCATGCGGGTGATTATGGTGCTCATGGCTGTAGCTGTAGCGTTTCTTATCGGCTTTCTCGTCTGGGGTATCACCTATGAGGCTACGAATGATACGGGTTTTCAGATGGAGACTGTGAAGACCGGTGATGTGACTTGGGCTTGTTTGAAACATAACGGCGAATATATCGGATGCAACACGGTGGAGGAATACAAGTGACTGGCGCAAGAGATTGGAATGGTTACGTCATCTGGCCGCAGGGTGATACGGGACGGCACACATGCCGAGTGTATAAGACGCTTGGTGAAGCGTTGGATGCGGCGCAGTCAAGCGCCGACTTCCATCACAGGCCGTATGAGATTCGCACCACCTATGAGAGTCCGGCGCGGGTTCTCGAAACCGTCAAGCCAAGGAGATGCAAATGAGCGAGAAATTACAAGCAGGTACGAGTAGGTACGAGCATGTACGAGTAGGTACGACTGGTGTCACATTCCATTTGACGGCGTTTGACCATCAAGAGGAACTTGCGATCGCATATGTGAACGTGCCTATCTATGCGAGCAATGGGAACATGATAGGCAATGAATCCAAAGGGCTTGTTTCCGCTACCGTGCCCGACGATTTTACAGAGAAGGTCAAGCAGGCGTTCCAAGTGTTCGCTGACACGTTGCAAGCATCGTTCAGGGAGGAAGAAAACGATGATAAGCATTAATTTCAAGAGCATGTCGTACTTGTATGCGAACGCGGACGCTAACGTTTCATCGGTAACTTTCAATGAAAGCGAATTGGACAGCGTATACGAGCAAGTGAAAGACATGTATGAGAGAAAACATCGTCCTGACATGCCATCCGAACCGGGCTGGTACGTCACACAGGACGGGGAAGACCTGTTGAGCTATGACGGGGATGCTTGGCATATCCACAACGTCACTTGTGAGACTCAACTGTTCGCTGACGGGGATTTGGACACGACGGATTGGAATGTGGTCAAACGCACTTTCGACACTGACTCATTCCCACTGATTCCGGTCAAACTCAAGGATACCGCGCTTGCGGAACGACGGTTGAGGAATCTCGTCAACCATTTGAACGAGATCATCAGGCTACGCACGATACTGCTGAAAGAACCGAACGAGAGTGAGCTTGTGAGCGCCATCAACCGTGAGGGACTCACTGTTGTACAAGACATACTCACACGATTGGAAAGCGGACGGTACGACCATGACTAACGTGCATGAACACATTACCGAATGGAAGCATTTATTGCCATCATCTCTCGTGGGTAAGCGTGCGATAGCCACCACGAAAGAAGGAACCACGATTGACGGATACCTCCAAGCGATCACTTCGACCGTCAAGAACAATGGCGGATGCATGACGCAACTGTTCTTCGAGGGAGTGTTCCAACCGGTCATCATCAGTCTCAACGGCGGCATGAACCAACTATGCGGCGCGTGCGATTCGATACTTATACTCAACGAGGTGAAATCATGAACGATCTTGACAAGCGTATCTGCGAATACGTGAAGTGGCTGGATGAAAAATATGACGCCGCCATCAAGTCTAAGGAAACCTACACCAACTACGAATACGACGATGGACTTAGCGACGCTTACGACCTAGCGCGGGGAGCGTTCACGCGCATCTTCGACGTAAAGGACGAATGATGTTCGGTCGTAAGAAGAAGCCCCAGCCCAAGAGTTATCTTCGATGCCCCTACTGCGGTGACGCGCCGATAATTGTCACCGGCAAATGCACGTATCACAATCCACGTCATACCGTCTACCGGTACGAGTGCGTATTGAAGTGTCTTCAAGGCGAGGTCTGTCTGACTGCCGAAGATGCGTTCAACTCGTGGATACGCACTGTCGCACGCTATTACGACGCCGAGAGTGCGATAAGACAATTCTGCGAGCAGAAGAAGGATGAATGATGTGCGTGAGACTCGGCTTCATTAAACCCGGTTATGCAGAGGTCTACTGCGCCCATTGCGGTTATTGCATCGGATATGTCCACCGCGAAGAGGTGATCGTGTCCACGAACCTCGATACCGGGCGGCAAACCACTGTGAACAGGTGGTTTCCGGAAACGAATGATGGCGACGCATGGAGCAGGGCGCATGGCGGCGGCTTCGCGGATAGGACCGATGAAGAATCCAATCGACTGTTCACGTCCGGCTGGGCCACTCGCGGTGAGGCTGTGAGAATGCTCAAATGCTTGGACTGCGAGGAGAAGACAACATGAGTCTGGCTGATGTTTGCTGGAATATTTCAAGCGTGTTCATCGTCATCACCTTGGGAGTGATAGCGATACTCTGCGTACTCACGCTATTAGGCGTGTTCGTATGCATCTTCGACCATGACGATAAGAACGATAAGAGCAGTAAGGAATAACAATGGCGACGAACGTGACTGAGAAGGATAAGACATTGCATGAGGTCATCGACTGGCTTCGTGGTCAGAGAGATGAAGAGTACAGGTTTTTCAATGAAGCGACACGTACTGAGGGTGTGGCCGAAAGTGAGATCGATGGGTGCATGATACGAGCGCAAGTTTTTGCGAGGTGCGTCGATCATTGCAAGTCGATGCTCGGCTATAGCGGTTCGATGCCTGACGAGGTGCCTAACCAAAGCGAGGATGCGAAATGCTGATCGGACACACGGTAATCAAGTCGGAACACTACTCGGTGCTCGTCGCATACTACTGGATGCTGTTCTTCTACAAAGCCTGTGTCATCGACCCTGACGGACACATATCATCCACGTATGCGTTTCGCTGGAAAAGCTTGAGGAACAAGTCTTTTCAACTGGCGAAAGTCGTTTTGCACGGTCTGGAATGCTGTTATAGCACCCTACCCGACTTTGTTGAAAGCGAGGATGCAAAATGAATCGCATCGAAGTCACTGATGAAATGGTGGAACGCGCCGATAAGTTTTTTGATGACACGTCCGATGATTACGACACCACAAACGGCAATGGATGGTGCGAGGTCCCAGCCGACGAACTCGTCTCTCTCATCGACGTAAGGCAATTGCTTGAATACGCGCTGAACGGAGACGCTGATGACGATTGACGAATTACATGACTACTGCCGGTACCTCTTCGACAAGAGCCGATTGTATGGCGTGTCGGATTTTTTCGGCAAAGGCTACGAGTGCGCTCTTGCACAAGTCATGTACAGGTGCGACCACGGATTATCCGAAGAAGACCTCAAGGATATAGCCGACTGGCGGGAAAAACATTGGAAGGACGAGAAATGAAAATTAATTTCAACAAAGACACTTTTACGATCAAGGCCGAATCGGAAGAGGAAGCCGTCGAGCTACGCAAAAACGTCATCGACTTGGCAAAGCTCGTCGCCCTGTATCTCGGTGGTGAACTGGACTATGTGAAGGTTGAGAAGAATTGAGTAATGCTCTCATATTCCTAGCCGTGATAGTCGGGGGAGCGCTCACCTGCATGACATTCGCACTCCTTACGGCGGAAATCATGTGCAAACTGGAAGACAAGGACAAGAAATGAGCGACGATCATCACAGTGCGCCGGAAGTCTGCAATGAACTCATGTACTGTCTCGACTGCAATCACTGGTTTTACAGTGACATCATGCTAGGCATTGGAGGGCTCGCATGGTATCCATGCACGCGGTTCACCGCATGGCTATTTCACCATCGCGCGTATCGGTCAATCATCAACCAAATGCGAGAGGATACGAAATGAGTATCGCAGAGGATGAAGCGTGCGCATACGTTAATGATGCGCCGAAGACAGTCGGATTCCTCAAGGAACCTAATGCGTATGTTGCCGGTCGTACCGCACCACCCACCGAAGCCGAGATCGAAGCGTGCATCCGATACTTGCGTGATTCAGCCGGTAATTTCGGAATGATGCGATTGACACGACACCAATTCCGCAAACTCGCCAAAGGCATACTGAACACTGCACGAAGGACGGTGACGGATGATTAAACACAATCTAATACCAGTCTGCACGAAATTCACTGGTGATGGCGTGCATGTCGAGAATGATTCCAAACTCATCGACCATCTGGATGACGGTTGGAAAATCATCAACGTGACAGCGGCAACGCCATTGGAATTAAACCATGAGGCCGTCGTGCTTTACGTGATCGGAAAGGAGACGGAATGAGCGTGGACAAAATCGACAGGATTCTGAACATCATCAAAAACGTGAGCTACGCGCTTAACATGATCGCGATGCTCGTACTCATCCTCATGTTCGACAAATACTTGTGGAAGGCGGTTGATTGAATGGGCACATACGGCACTCACATCCGCCAACGCGTCCTCGAATTGGACGAGCAGGGCTTCGACATCGATGAGATAAGCCGACTATTGGGCATCGACAGGATGCTCGTACTCGGAATCGAATCGCACAGAATCCAATCCGACGATCATAACCATGAGGACGTGGAGCAACCCACGCTAATCTAACCTCCATACTATAATCGTAAAGGTCGCCCAACGGTTGCAATCATTAGGGTTGAGGCAACAGTCCAACATACCCAGTCAACCGTATTCAAGGAGCCGACCTTTGACGGAAACCACATGCGCGACATGCTGGAAACCCACCGACAGCAAACACATTCTCTGCGCATCCTGCGAAACACAACTCACCTTCGACCTGCAATGGTTCGAAAACCATCTGCAAGACCTCGAATGGCGAGCCAACCGCATGGACAAGACCGGAAACAACGGGGGAGGCGGACACGGTGGACTCGCCTCCTCCCCGGCACCATTACGCGAAGCAACATTCGAACTCATCGAAGGCAACGGAATGGACGACATTCCAAGCCTGCGTGACATCATCGTCGAATACGCGCGATGCCTGAACCTGCCCGCAGTCAAGGACCGTCAACTCGAAACGTTCGTCAGACTCATCCGACTGTCCGACAAGCGCAAGACCAGTCCCGCGACGCCAACCTACGCGAAGCTCATCAACCGCATCCGACGCAAGGCGCAGGAAATCCTCGACTACACGCTCGAAGACCAGATCATCGTCGGCGAATGCCCCACCAGCGACTGCCACCACGTCGTGAAAGTCGTCCCCAACGCCACATTCGCACCGAAATGCCCCGACTGCGGTCAAGTGTATCCGGTCGCCGCAATCCGCGAGAACAGGCGACGCAAACTCCTATCCACGCACATCACCGGCACGCAGACCGAAATCCGCAAACTCCTACTGCAATGCGGAATCATCGTCAAACCCGGCACCATGCGCAGTTGGGTAAGCAGGGGAGAACTCAAACCCGTCAAACCCGTCAAGGACACGCGCAGGCAACGCTACCAGTTGGCCGACGTGTACAAACTCGCCGTCCGAAACCCCGAAAAGGAAACCAACATTTGGATGCTCCTACAGGAGGAACAATCATGAACATCGACTTATCCAACCCCGGTTACGCGGAAAAACTCAACGAACTAGGCTTCGAATACTCGCACACCGACCATGACCGGGACGTCATCGTCTACGTGCATGAAGACCCGCAATTCACAGGCACGACATACAGCGACATGTGGAAGGACATGGAATGCGTCATCGACTTCGCCGACGCGAACGGCATGGACCCGCTCTCGTTCACGTTCAAGAACCTTCGCAACGGCGTCAGCCAGACCATTCAGGCAGACTATCTCTGCAAAGTGGACAAGGTGTGCAGATGAGCATCATCACCATCACCGACGACAACGGCCATACGGACACCTACCACGTTGACGGCAAGATCACCCACCGCATCGACCAATTCCACTCGCATGGCATGTTCGGCATCAACTTCAACGAACACAGGCGACTCCACACAATCCAATTCACCACAGGCAAGGAGGAATGATGCAGGACGTCATTGTCGCCGCACGGTTGAACGTAGACAACATCGGCAAACGGGTAACTATCCTCGACAGTGAGGACAAGCCCATCATCGCAGGCGTATTGGAAGGATTCGAAGCCAAACAAACCTACTACTTGGACAGTCTCGGAATCCGACCGGCAGATAGCCGCAGCGGGATACCCCAAATACCGTCGAAACGGTTGTGTGACATCAAACTCCAACTCAAACTTGCCACATGCGACACCGTCACCATCAGAATCAGAGACACCGACAACATCATGATCGAGGACGCATGAAAGTCTACATCGTCACTGGCGATACGACTCAAAAATACTACGATTACGACGGCTACGGCGAATACGTGTACCTGCTGGGAGTCTATTCGACATTGGAACCGGCTGAGAAGCTAAAGAAACAGCTTGAACACATGAACATTCCATCGTGCATCACAGAAGCCACTGTTGACTCGCAATGCAGCAAATTCCTAGGAGGATACGCGGAATGACTGAACCAACCACTAAAACACTGCTTTTCCGCGTCCTCATGGTGGAATCGCCGGAACTGTTCGACGGCACCGATGACGAACCCATGGAAGTTACCGACTGGCATTACCACGAATACGTGCCCGCAGCTTGCGAAACATGCGGTGACGACCCTGAAACGCTGACCATCTCATATCGGACCCGCACAGGCAAAGAAAATGCCGAAATCTATTGGTACTTCGGCCTACCGCAAGTATTGGAAGCCTTGGATAAGTGGGATGAACTCTACAGCATGAGGAAAACAAAGAAGGATGCGCAGTGAGCAAGATCAAGAATCGTAACCGGATGAAGAGTACAACGTTCGCATTGCCGAAGGAACGCAAGTATCCTATCCCGGACGCATCGCACGCGCGTAACGCTCTCGCGCGTGTAGCCCAAAACGGCACACCCAGTGAGAAGCGGCGAGTCAGAGCGGCAGTACACCGGAAATTCCCATCCATCAAAATCAGCGGAAGGTGAGTATGTCATGAGACTAAACGATTGGCCTTCGGGAAAAACAGGCATCAGCACAAGAGAACTGATGATGCGAGTGTTGCACGTCAAATCACCGGAACTATTCGACGGGTCGATTGAGGAACCAGTCAAAATCACCGACTGCGATTACAATGAGCAACACATATGCGATTACGGGACATGTGACTGGCCCGACCAACTGACCATCCGCTATCAGACGCGCGGCGGAATGGAAAGAGAAAAATTCTACGACTACTTCGGACTAGCCGAAGTGCTCGAAGCATTAAACAAGTGGGATGCGCAACACGACGAGACAGTGAGTGAGGACGCATGAAATGGTTTACCGCTGACCTGCATTTCGCACACCCGTTCGTGGCCGCACTGCGAGGGTATGCGCGTGACGGGTATGCGCGTGACGAGTCAATCAAACAACAGGCCGAACGTGACGGGAAACAGCTCAAGGATTGCGTTGACTGGCGTAAACATGATGCCGACGTGATTGACGGCATCAACCGGTATGTCGGCGCGGATGACGAACTCTACGTTTTGGGCGATATTAGTTCCGGCAGTACTTGGAGCGTCGATCAGGCGATAATGCGCATCCAGAATCTGAGCGTTCCACGCAAACGTCGTCACTTGATTCTCGGCAACCACGAACTGCATTCCTCCGCAAGCACGCTCGAAAAACTGGCAAGCGTGTTCGGGGAAGTCGGCAGAGTCGGCATAACCGAAATCAGAGACGGGTGGGGGAATAATCCGCATACGGTGCTGCTCAGTCACTTCCAGTGGCGAGAGGACTTCACGCAAGCGACACCCTTGTGTTCCGTCTCGACTAATTGGAACGCGCCGGAACTGGCCGAATACGCGATACCACGCATGAAAGATACGCTGCTCCTGCACGGGCACACGCACGCGCATGACCCGCTAGAGTTCGGCAAACACCGTAATGAGATCAACGTCGGATTGGAAGCATGGTACATGGAGCCAGTCAACGAAGCCGACCTAGTGGACAATTGGCTGCACGCGGCAACTAAGTATAGCCTAAAAACGATTAAGCGACACTTAATCCGTTAAATGTCGCTAAGAGTGGTCTACAACAACCTCAAATACAGTTAAAGCCCGCTCCAAAACAGGGACGGGCTTTAACAGTTTCCAAAACGGAAACAAACAGATTCAAATCCACGCGCCCAAGATTGAGCTTGGGGTATCTCAACCGGACACTCGACATTCCGGTGCGACAAAACCAGTGTATCACACGCTCCGCAATTCGGAAACCGTGTCACCCGTATAAGGGTCAATATCCTCAACACGCACCATGTCAGACGGATGACCATACTTCAACGCTTCAGACTTACTGCACAATTCACGAGTGCTGAAATCAAACCTTTCCGTATGCAACCATTCGCGCGCGTCATCCAAACTCGTGAAACGCACGGAATAGCCGGGTTCCCCAACATTTTTGTATGTGATACCGTAAATGCAACCATACTTCTTGAAATACGTTTCAGGCTTCATTTTTTACTCCTTTGTTAAATCAACATTGACTCATCAACAAAAACGACAGGCAACAGCCCGGTAAAACAGACGATAGGAACTAGTCCTTATCATCCTCCAAAAGCTTACGAGGATTAGACACGTGCAACGCCTTACACAAACGATAAGCAGTATCCAAACTCATACCGCCAATCCGCTTGCTGCCACGCTCATAATTCGCAATGGACACGTAAGACATTCCAGCCTTCTCAGCCAGACCGCGCTGGGATAAGCCACGTTCCATTCGCAATTCACGCAACCCCATTAGCATCCCCTTTAACATCAGAGTCAGACTCAAGAAGCTTGAAAGGATTCTTCACATGCAAGGTATCGCAGATGCGAATCGCAACATCAAGACTCATGCCACTAACCTTACGTTGGCCGGTCTCGAACGCGCCAACTCGCTGCTGAGTAAGCCCTGCCTTGTCGGCGAGCTGCTGTTGTGTCATGCCGCGCTTCAATCTGAGTTCCCTCAAACCCATGTCAGTATCCTTCCGTGAGAAAATCCACAGGGTCGCATTGCAATGCTTCAGACAATCGTAACGCCGTCCGCAAATACATTTGCGAAACCGGACGACCATTCGTCTCAAAACGAGAGATCGCGGGACGTGCGATACCGCTCAATCCGGCCAGTTCCACTTGCGTCAGCTTGCGGGCTTTGCGGATGTTCTTCAATCCGACGACGCCAGCGGACACGCCGCCACGCCACACGTGCTCGTCGGGATACAGGTCCAACACGTTGCAGTGTAGCGCCTGAGCCAATTTCGCAGCCGTCCCAAGATACATGTTGCGAGCCTCATCGGCACGATTCTCGTACACCCATAGGCGCGTGTAATCCACGCCGGTCAACGCATCCAACTGCTGCAACGTCAAACCATTACGCTCACGCAGCTCACGCAATCCCATAACAGCTCCCTCCCGGATTAAAAACACCATAGCATCGGCGGTGAAACGACACCGCCGACACTCAATCAACCCAATCAGTATCCCAATCCAACATGTCCACAGGAACCATGCAGCCACCGGAACACTGAACATACAGCCAATTCGAATAGCCCATGCGGGCCGCACGCACGCCACGCACCCACTCACGCATCCACTCCCACAGGAGCGACACCGTGGAACGACGACGCCAAAACGACCTGCCGGACGAATAATCAAACCCCTCATACTCGGCGATAGGGGAGAAGGTCAGATGGTTACGCATCAGAACACCTCGTATTCATCCAAAAGCTGCTTCAACTGACGGCACAGCGTCGCCTTCGAATCCGGAAGACGATACTGCCACGAATCAAGCAACTGCGAATCATTTATGTCATACATGCCCTCGCCGTACTTGTCGGTGATGATGTACGCCTCCATGTATCCATTCGACACGCCAAATTCAAGCCGTTCCGGACGCAAGTCCACAGGCTTCGACAGCCACTCCAAGTCATCCAACTCATACGAGAGTGGTAGCTTCTCCAACTCGTAATAATCGTCGTGGAATCCCGGAATCACGTCACCTTCAAGCGCATGGTCATGGAACCGTCCAAGCTTTTCGCCGGTCGAAGCCAGATGCAGATTGACGGCATCAATCCATGGCTGACCATCCTTCCTTCTCACATCACTGATTAGCATGAAATGACATCCCTCATTCCCATACTGTGAATAGTTCTCAAGCGACGTATTGATGGTATATATACGGTATGTGCGGCCGTCGCGACAAAACTTTTCCGTCGAGATGACGATGCCCGTATTCGCGTCTATCGTTTCCAGCCTGTCCCATACAGAATCGCCGGTATCATAGTTGACAAGCATCGCATTAAGCTCGACGACACTATTCGTGCCGTAGTCATAACCCTTCACAATCATTTCTTTTCCTCCTTGGTCCAAGGGATAATCTGATGCAGCAGATACGCCGCAGTGGTCAACTGGTCGTAAGCGGCCAGAATGTAAGCCGAATCGGGAGCCTTCCCAGACCCCAATCCGGACAGCAGTCGAACAGCGTCAACGGCCTTGTTGGCCGCATTTGCGCACACATCCGAATCATGAGCGTCCATCACAGATACCCATCCTCGTCAGCGTTCGTCCACCAGACGCAATCAAGCTCGAAATCGATGCTCGATTCGTATTGCTCGCCAATCTCGACAGGAGTCAAGCCGCCCAGCACTTCGGTGGTGAAATCCCAATAATCGTCGGAATGCGAATTGTCATGCAGCATGAAAACCTGCTCACACCAGCCCGGCAATGCAGACCAGAATTCCTTCCAATCCTTTTCGGAAACGTATTCACCCATTCCGTTGATACGGTAGACACCCTCGTAAGGCTTGAAACGTTCCCTGACGAACTTACGCAGCCCATCATCCGCCATCGTCTCAATGGCATCCACGACAGCCTCGCCGATCGGCTCACCCAACGGCATGGCCTTCAACTCTTCAACGGTAATCATCATTCTTTCCTTTCATTCAGCAGCAGAACTCATCCGTGAGTTCCACAAGATTCTTCAGACTCAACCGCATGAGACGCGATCTCAATCCGACATTGTTGCGTTCCAGACGGTCCACCATGATGAGCCGCGCGGAACCGCCATCCGTGACATCGCAGACGGTCGGATACATGCCGCAGACAGCCGCCGCATTGACCTCATTCCGATATGATTCAGCCTCAGCCTGAGACCTGTGACGGCGCACCTTAAGCGCGCCGCCCACATATTCCACAGTCCACAACAGCGCCATGTCAGTCAGCCTCCCTTGCATAATCGCGCAAGCATTGAGCCTTGCTATCGGCCTTAAGCCCAGCCTGCCTGAAAAACTCACGGATATGACGCCACGTCGTGTTAGACAAGTCAGCCGGATGCCGATGAATCCAGAAGACACTCCCAACCTCACCATTGGAAGTGAGATACAGGGTCACAATCGGCGTCTCATACGATGTCAGAGTCACGCCAGCGCCGGAATCGTCACCCATGAATGTGACGCGAGCCTTGCCATAGAACGACTTGGCTGAATCATGTTCAGGACGCAACTCAAACTCTTTATCATCCAACAGTGGAAACGACATGATAGAATCTCCCTTGCAATTAGTGGTGAATATTGATTGCATGGCCGGTCGCAGTCCTACCTGAGACCGGCACTTTCATTTCCTGATGTCGGCAAGCTTCCCGCCGACAATCGCCCAACCGACGAGCGGATAGCCATCGGTCTCAAAATCACTGTTCGGATAATCAGCCGGGTCGGCCTCATCATCGAAAACCGTGACCACCGCGAACACGTCCCAACCCTCAGCCTTGACGTTCGCCAACAGGTCGTCATCATCCATATCATCGAACCGTTCGAAGCAATTATCCCCGCCCGGACGGGTATGGAACTCCCAGCCGCCATCCCTAGTAAGACGGGTGTCGGCGAACACGGCCCTCATATTCTTGGCATCCCAGCCAATCCATTCAGGAGCCCATACGCCGTCAACGTGATTGCCGTCAACGTCATACACCCAATCGAACTCGAACCCACTCATTTCAAAACCTCCTTGGTTGGTATCTCGAATCTCCTGAGACGTTCCGGCAACGGAATATCAAGCAGATAGCACGCCTCATAAGCGGTGCGGTCATCATCGGCGGAATCGGACGGGTAGAAACCCCAGCATGGCTCATACCGGTCATCCTCTACCCAGTCGCGCACGAGATTGGCGCCATCGTTCACCCGCGTCACCATGCGTTCCGCCCGGACGCCCCACACGTCACCCTCGAACCACTGTTGCAACACCTTGAAATCGGAATGCGCATCAATGCAATAGTCGGGATTCGTCGCAACGAACACCTCACACCATTCACTCTGCGTAGACCCGTGCAAAGTGCCGATATACGTGCTCCAATTCTTCCGCCCGTAATGCTTGGTCAACAGGTCTCCCGGGTCCAATCCATAGTCCCGCGCACGCGTCAACAATGCGGCCCCGGCATCATCGATATGATTCAGCCTGTAGTCGCCCTCCAAAACGACAAACACCATATCGTCGGTATCCACGTCAGCCAGATAGCAACGCGAACCAACATCAGGCGCGAACACCAGACGTTCATACGACGTCAAATCGATGACGCTCTCCTCATTGAGCAACAGCATCCCAAAACCTCCGATCTTGATTGTTGCTACAGTTCCGTGCCGCCCCACGACAGCACCTTGCTGCCGTCAACCAGCACGTAAGACTCACCCATGCGATTGCCGACAGCATTGCCGCGCCACTCGCAGATACGCTCATAGCCGTCATCCGTACTGCCGTCCTCCATCTCGCACTGCGGAATATCAGACAGAGACCGGTAGCTAGCCAAATCAGCCTGACCATAGTCAGCCGTCGCATACTCGCCCAACCACCAAGACCACTGCTGTTCAGGCGTCCCATGAGGGTCAGCAACCGGCCTAGGATTACAGATTGGCGAACACGCCACAGTAAGAGACGTGGCGCAGACGGCCAGAGCAACGGCCAATTTCACACTCTTACGCATGTCAGTCAGCCTCCTCAACAGAGTCGGCCTTGACGGCGGCAACCAGCTCATCCAACAATTCGTCTGTTAGATTCACGCCCTCGTAATCAGCCTCGCCGGTCTCATCCCATTTCACGTAAACGTCGTCCATATCAACGTCGTCAACGTCATGGTTCAACGAATACGAATACCAGATGTCGGAAAACGTCTGATGTTTCCACTCATCCTCAACCGTATTCCAGATGTCGTCATCCAACACCGGATAGTCGGCCATGCGCATTTCAAGAGCGCACACCACCACACCGGCCGTGGTCAGCACGCCGCCGCGCACGCAAACCACATCCCATCCAAGACCGCTATTCGTGTAATCGCCGTCGCCAAACTCGTACAGTTCCGTCTCGGCCACACGACTATTGGCCTCCTGAACCGGGGACTCGAACGACGGATAGAAACTCCGCCAGTTCCGCAACGTCCATAACGTGACCTCATCATCGCGTTCGCCGTTCTCATCCAAGTCGCGCGTCTCGGTCCAATTCTGCCAAACGTAATGTTCTTTCAGCCAGTCAACGCACTCGCCATAATCGAACGACGTATGCGGACCGATAGCATCCCACACGTATTCAAGTTTTTCCATCATGCCGGAATCAACGTCCCCAACCGGGGTGAACCTAGGCATGTGAAACTCTGTCATATAATCCATTTCGATTACCCACTTTCAGAATCAAGAATTTTCAAACCACCGCAAGGGCGCTAACGCGCCCCGCACCATATGGCGCTACTCTTGCGACAGTGACACCACAGTCACGCGCACGCCGTCAACCAGATAGTCGGCAATGCACAGTGATACAATGGTTCCGTCGCAAGGTTCGATAACGCCATAGGCGTTGAGCAAACGGATATTAGAGGTATCCATCTGTTACCCCCTTGCGGTTGGTTTTGATACCCCGCCATAATCGGCGGGGTAATCCCCAACGGAATTGTCGGGAACGCGCACGGGTAGGGGATTGCACCCTACAGAACTCACTAGAGCCGTGCCATAGCCCACAAAGGGGCTACAAGGTCAGATAAGTTTCAGGAACGAACGCGGCATCACGCGCTCGAAATGGTAGAAATCGTAAACGTCGCCGTTGTGCGACGTCATGGTGAATCCGTTCGCAGTGAAAATATCGATAATCGTTTCCATGCCGCACGCATTCGCGTTCATTTCCCAGCCATACGCGCACTGCCTAAGCCCGTACAGCGTCCTATCGGACCCGTTGCGTGGAATCGACGCATACGTGTGCTTGAATCCACGCCACATTAGGAACGTCTGCCACAACGGCAACTCACGCATGGCCGTATCGACAGCGGCCGAACGTTTGTCATACCCACAACCGGACGCATGGCCGGTACCAAGGTCACGCCTGACACACCACCCCGCGTCGTACAGCCTAGCGTCAACACTTGCGGTAGGGCACATACCCCATGTGGCACTACGCCGCCATTCCACGCTGATATCCACAGACAGCACAAGTTTTTTCGACATTTCAATTACTCCCTTTTTAGCAGTTGGTTACATTAATTTTGGTAGTGGTCGGCAATTCTCTTTTTAAGTTCAGCCAACGTGCGCGCCTTGATTTGCACACCACGTTTCCCGTCTCGCCATTCTTCGTCGAAAACGTAGTTCCCGCCCCAATCGGGCTTGAATTTCACCACGTCGCCCATTCGTTTTCCGTCAACCGTCGCGTAACGGAAATATCCGTCGTCAACGGTGTTGCTATATCCACGCGGCATTGCGGTCAGGCTCCGAACTTTCACGATTTTGACAGTCATTTTCAAACCTCCGTTTGTTTGTTGGTTACAACATATGTGAGTTGGATACATTTGTAAAGCCGGGCGTGTCATACACGCGTGAATCCAGTTTCCTCTTTACCCGTGTGATTGTCCCGCACTTTCAACGACACCGCGATAGGGTCCTCATTAAACAAGTCGGTAAAGTCGAGCGTGTCATAGACGAACAGTGCCGACGCCCGGAACCCGTGCCCTTCAGGCGATATGCCCGAAACGCTGACCCCGTAGCCGTCTTGGAATGAAATACGGTAAATTGCGATCTTCTTTTTCTTTTCACCTTCGGGTACGAAAAACGTGTCGTCGCAAAGTTCCCTTACGTTCTGTTCAATCATTTCAAGCAATGACTGATAGGCGCGACGCAAACGGTGGTCGAGTTTCTCGCCTACGCCCTTGGTGCGAATGCAAGTGTTTTCGTTGAGCGCGATACCCTCGCTATTCTTATGTTGAGCGTTGACGGATTCAAGCGTGTATGCGATATCCACACCAATGTAAAGATTGTTAATCGTAATCATAATAAGCCCCCTTAAGGTCTAATGTCAGTTGATTAACTACGCGCTACCCCGTGGAATTGCACCACGGCTAAGCACTAGCGATAGCAAATACGGGGATAGAATCAACTACCCCCGAAAAAAGTTTTTAAGCTTAAGTATTTTTGTTGTCATGGCCACTTACACCATGTCGTTAGGATTACTTGCTATGTCCCCCTATCACCTTAGATAGTGCTACTCAATCCGCAGTGAGCGCTACGCGCAAACCGCAGAAAAAGTACTTTTTCCGACATGCAAGCAAGCTAGGGACGCAACAGTTAAACACCATTGCGCTAGCGTCTATCGAGTTCCAACCTCGATAGCCACGTGACACCACGCGCCACGCCTAGCCGTCCTCTTGGGATTAAGCGCCACGAATGACACTCAAAACACGACACCTCTAACAAACTTGCAAAACACTAAACCCCCCACCACGGGACAGTTAAGCCTATGCTTAACAATCGGCGGCAAAAAATATTTGCCGCTCGAGTTAGCACCTTGGAAATTCGTTAGCATGTCGTTGGACTGCTAACACTTTTTTCGATTATCAAAAATCCCTGAACCCACGTCACGACGGCTAGTTAGCCGTCAAACACGCATGGAAAAACAGTGAGTTTAGATTAAGTGTTTCGCCTCAATCCCGTGGGCTAGGCCATCCGTTCCGTGGTATCGGCGGCAATGGTCTGCGCTTGACACTCTCAAACGTATCGGCTATGGCATAGGCCATAACAGCTCACGTTTCCAGTGGCGTGCGGAACAATCGCGGTTGCCGGTTTGCGGTTGCTAGCCGTGCGCCGGGCTTACGTCCTTGATTGTTTTGTGTTCAGTTCTCAAACTCTTAACCCGCGCTACAGTTTCAGACCTTGCGGCCTGTCCCCGGTAGCGGGATTAACCCCCACTATACACACCCATTAGACTAGCGTCAAACCAATAAAATAGACCACGCGGAAACGTTGAAATGACGCCATTATGTCGGCGTGTCACAACACGGTACGGGGGTAAAGAAAACGAAAAAAGAGCATGAGTAGCACAAGAAAAAATAAAGTCAAGCAGACACGCGGGAAATGATCTAAAAAATCGAAAAAAAATAATCGCAAGGTGCATATATAGAAACAAGGTATAAACGCAATGACGCGTACATACAAACGTTCGAACGAACGTTTGTGCTATCGAACAAACGTGCAACCGGGGCCGGGGGAGGGCCCCCCGGGCCTGCGTCCCCCGGCCGTCGGGTCAATGGTAAAAAAAGTGCGTGCCCTTCTGAAAAGTCCGCGCATGAAACGTGACATTGCAACGACGATGTTGCGTCACCGATGAAATCCTCTTCATGATACCATGCGACACGCCGTGTTTTTCGCCGATTCTACTGCAACCTTGCTGCAACCTTGGATGTGAGTATGCTTACGCATGTCGGAATGAATTTTGAAGGACGCGGGGTGTCCTATGGTTTGTCATTCCGGCAGCGGTTCGGTGGTGCTCCTTGTCTCTTGGTGAAGGATTCCGACCGTTGGGACGCTTGTGTGTTCATAAGGGGCACCACTAGGGACAGTTGGCTGAGTCTGGTTTAAGGCAGTCGCTTCGAAAGCGACCGACTCTGACGGGTCCGGGAGTTCGAATCTCTCACTGTCCGCAGATGGCATCTTCCTAGGTAAGGTGCGATTCGGTTTCAAGTTCAATGCGAGAGGCTTGTTGGTACCGCCGTTTGATCTCGCACATGGTTCCTGTTGTCCTGTTGGTGGACGTGCTCGTGTGGTGTTCTGGCTCTCTTGTCCATGCGGGTTTGTGCGTCGGTTCGATTCCGGCTGGGGACCCTTTGAGGGTGGATAAATCCCGGAATATAGTGTGTTGCGTTTGGATTGTCCGTGAGATTTCGTCCATCCTCGTTTATTTGTCCGGTCTCTCCCGGGTGGGTCTATATGGCTTGCTCATTTTTTGGGGGCTGGTTTTGCAATCCTGTTGGCGCGGCTCTTTGGAGTGTGTCGGGTTCGATTCCCGTGGGTTGCTCATATGGCATTGGTGCAACTGGATAGCATGGCGGTCTCCAAAACCGTCGATGTCGGTTCGAGTCCGACATGCTGTGCTTAGCCTACCCACGGGTTGTGGGAAAGGTCTTCGGAGTCGTTCTTGCGGGCGGCTCTAGTTTTTAGCTGACCCACCTCCTCTAGTAGGAATCCACGAATGGGTGACTAATGTAATTCCCCGTCAAACTAATGCAAAACTAATGTAATCACATCTGGATTGTGTGAAAAATTGCATTAGTGGGAACTGGTGGGATTGCTTGAGACCCTAGTGGGAAGTAGTGGGGACAGTCTCCTGAGTCGCTGCGGCGGCTCTTGCCTTGCTTCGGTGGCGGAATGGTAGACGCGGCGCACTCAAAATGCGTTGCCTTGCGGCGTGAGGGTTCGACTCCCTCCCGGAGCACTGAGGAGTGTCGATGACTAACGATTGGAACAAGTCGCATCGTAAGGAGCGGTTCAATCCCGGGTGGGAGCGTACCCGTCGTGAGGTGTTGGACTTTTACGGTTGGCGTTGCCAGTATCCGGTGGTTGGTGATGATGGCGTGCTGCGTCCGTGTGGCGCTCATGCGAATGAGGTTGACCATATCGTTCGTGCTGAGGATGGTCGTCCTGATGATGATTCTTGGGATAATCTTCAGGTTCTTTGTCGTGCGCATCATGCGTATAAGACTGGTTTGGAGTCTGCTGACGTGCGGCGGAGGAAGAGGGCTGAGCGTGAGGAGGCTCGTTGGTACAGGCATCCGGCGTTCGGTTAGCCGAGGGTGAGTGCAGTGTGAATGGGTGTGATAATCCGGTTCATGCTCATGGGATGTGTCGTTCGCATTATGATCGTTGGCGGCGTAGTGGCACTGGTGCCCGTAAGCGTCGTATGAGTCGTGCGTGTTTGGCGTGCGGCTCTTTTTTTGAGACCGAGCGTAGGGATAAGGCTTTCTGTTCCGCTCGTTGTCGTAAGCGTTTCCAGCGTTTGAAGGCTGAGGGTGCGGCTCCTAATAGGACTCCGCAGCCGTTGAAGTCGGTGTTGTGGGAGCCTCGTTCGAATGCTCGTGTGGAGCGGCGGGGGAGTGTTCCTACTGGTTTTTGGACTGCTGAGGATGAGTGGAACGCGTGTTCTCATACGTGTCCGGTTTGTGGGTTGCCGCTTGACCGGTCGGTGGATGTTTTGAGTGATGATTTTCCGGTTGGCGCTTGGCGTGTGCCGTTGGAGCAGGGTGGTGAGAACTCTTTGGCTAATCGGATTGTCGTCCATCGCAGGTGCGCGTAGTGCCGTAACGGGCTTCGCGCTTGTCGTCCCGTAATGGGGCTTTGCGGGGAGTGATGTTATGGGCAGGAAGACGGCTGATTCTGGTAATCAGGTTTTGGAGATTCCTGATGGGAAGCTGGGGCCTGATTTGCCTCCGGCGAACCAGATTTTCCCCAAGGGTGGGGAGTGGCTGCCGTTGGTTGTTCATTGGTATGAGGAGTATCGGCGTAGTCCGAATGCTTCGATGTTGCGTTCAGCTCCTTCCTGGATGGCCGTCCAGTTGGGTTTCGCGACGATTAATGAGATGCTTTCGACTCGTCGTTATGCGACGTTGATGCCGGTAGTGCGTCAGTTGTTTGACGAGTTGGGTTGGACTCCGGCTTCGATGCGTGCGTTGAAGTTCGATGTGCCGGAGGCTGACGACCATGCGGCTTCCGATGGTTCGAATCATGCGGTGATTCAGGATATCGATGCTTGGCGTCGCAAGATCGAGGCGGCTGGCTGACATGCATCTGATGATTCCTAACCTGACTTATGAGGATAGGCGTAGGAGTCTCGGACGTTTGGCGTTGTGGTGGGTTGAGACGTTCAGCATCATCGGTCGTGGTGATGCCATCAACAAGCCTGTCACGCATAGTCCGGAGTACATCCAGTTTTATTTGAACGCTTATGCGTTGAGGCCGAATGGCCGTCGTAGGTTCAATCGTGTGAGCCTGTGGCGTCCGAAGGGCTGCAACAAGAGTGGTTTGGGTAATGACATCGCCTTGTTCGAGGCTTTTGGCCCGTGTCGTTTCGACCATTGGGCGAAGGCCGGTGAGACGTACACGTTTCTTGGTCAGACCTACTATTATCTGCCGGGCGAGCCTGTTGGCCGTCCGATTCAGAATCCTGAGATTCTTTGTCTTGCCACGTCCGAGGACCAGTCGGGCAATATCTTCGATTCGATTTACTACAACTGCATGTATGGCCCGTTGGCCCAGTTGCAGGGTTTCGGCATGGAGGTCACGAAGACCCGTATCGGCCTGCCGGAGGGTGGGGAGATTATTCCTTCGACTTCTGGTGACGCGTCGAAGGATGGTGGTCTTGAGACTTTCGCGTTGATGGATGAGACGCATTTGTATACGCTGCCGAAGCATCATTCGATGTATAAGACGGTTCAGCGTAATCTTCCGAAGCGTTCTTTGAACGCGGACCCTTGGGTGTTGGAGATGACGACGTATTTCCGTCCGGGTCAGAACAGTGTGGCGGAGAACACGTTGAAGATCGCGGAGGATATTCAGTCTGGCCGTTCGAAGCATTACAAGGGCTTGTATTTCGATTATCGGTATTCGACTCTTCCCATTGAGGATTTCTCGAATGAGAAGAAGCTTGAGCACGCGTTGTATGAGTCGTATGGTTCCGCCGCGCATTCGGATGACGGTAGGGATTACATCATTCTTCCTGATGGGCGTATCGAGCCTGTTGATGCGGATGGGTATTCGGTCGAGGGTTTTTCGCTTCGTGATGAGGGTGTGGAGCCGGGGCCGTCTAAGGATGGCTGGGTTGACATTCATGGTCTGATGGGGCAGATTTACCAGCCTGATTCGGACCCGAATGATTCGATTCGATACTATTTGAACTCTCGCGCGTCGAGTGAGGATTCGTGGCTTACGGAGCCTGCCATCCAGTCTCATCTGGCTTATAGGAATGAGTATGGTGTGGCTGTTGGCTCGTCCGCTCGTCTGGATGAGGTTTGGAAGACTTTCATCGACGAGGATGAGGAGATAACGCTTGGCTTCGATGGGTCGATTCGTAATGATTCGACCGCGTTGGTGGGCTGTCGCGTGTCGGATGGGCTGCTGTTTCTTATCAAGTTGCAGCAGCGTCCTGATAACGCGGACCCTGATTGGCGTGTTGACCGTGATGGTTTCGATGCCGCCGTGCGTCGCATGTTCGAGAATTACAATGTCATCGGCTGTTTCGCCGATGCGCATTTCTTCGAGTCGATGATTGGCGGCTGGGAGGCTGAGTATGGGCGTGGCATGAAGGTGTATGCCCGTGGTCAGTCTTCGATGATGAAGTTTTGGACGAATAACTGGTCGCAGGATATGTATCGTGCGTTGCAGTGCGCTCATTCGTCGTTTGAGTATGCTCCCGAGCCTGTCGAGGAGGGGGAGCCTGACCCGAACAATATTCTGTTGTGCGCGGACCCGAGGCTTGTGTCGCATTTCCGTAATGCGAAGCGGCGTGAGAAGAGCTGGGGTTATCAGATTCATAAGGAGACTCCGAAGTCTCCGCACAAGATTGACGCGTGCATGGCGGGCGTGCTGGCTTACGCGGCGCGTGAGAAGTATCTGGGCCAGTTCGAGGAGGAGACGCCGCAGCGGGTCATGCCGCAGCGTGTCTGGTGATTTTTTGGGGTGTTCGTATGGCTTCCACCACATCTTCTAGTTTGCAGAGTCTTATCCCCGGTGATGACGAGCCGGGTGGGGATGGTCTTGCGTTGACGCGTCTTGCGACGCGCTTGCAGAACCGTATTCCCGATCTGTGCGTGTTGAAGACGTTCTATGACGGGCGCGAGACGGTTCCGTTGCAGTCCGTGCCGAAGTCGGCGACCACCACGGCCAGTGCCGTGTACAGGCGTTTCGTGGATATCTGCCCGTTGAATCTGGCGCATACGATTGCGGATGCGGTCATCACGTCGCAGCATCCCACGGGATTCCGTTTGGTCGCGGACAAGACGATGCGCAGCACCGAGGCGGATGACATGTGGGACAAGTGCGGCATGGATGTCCGCGCTTTGAACATGTTCATGGATGCGGCCATCTACGGGTCCGCGTATGCGATGGTGCTGGGCAAGGAGAATCCTTCGTATATCCAGCGTCTGAGTCCTTGGAGCACGGTCATTTCCGATGACAAGGATTCCGCCGTCGTGTATGGCTGGTCCGAGGACGAGCAGGTCGAGCGTCTGACCTTGTACCGCATCATCCGCAATGATGATGGTGAGATTCAGAAGATTTACTCTCGTACCGCGAAGCATGAGGTCAAGGCCCGCACTTTGCCGTCCGATTCGGTTGATGATGAGGATACCGTGTATGGGCTTGCGAATGATGATTCGCAGAAGCGTCCGGCGTTCGAATCGCAGTTCGAATGGGAGGAGCCCGCTCAGGATGATTGGGATTTCGCCGAGAAGTGCGGTTGTCTTCCCATCGTCCAGTTGACCACGCCTAATGGGAAGGGCCAGTTCGAGGCTTCTTTGAAGACGTTGAGGTCGATTGACCAGCAGCGTTTCCAACGGTTCTGCATTCAGGAGATGCAGGCGTTCAAGCAGCGTTGGGTGTCGGGCGACATGCCTGAGTATTACCAGAAGAACGACCCTGCGGTGAAGGCCGGTAAGGCTCAGGCGGGCGACAAGATTGATTATTCGGAACTGTTCGAGATGGGTCCTGCGGCGTTGTGGCTGCTTCCCGCCGATGCGAAGATCGGCGAGTCGTCCATCACGGATATCACGCCGATTGTGAACGCGGCGGCGAGTGATGTGAAGCTTCTCGCAGGTGCGACCGGCACGCCGTTGTCGATTCTTTCGCCTGATGTGGCTGGTTCCGCAGAGGGTGCGAAGCTGACGACCCGTATGCTGCGGTTGAAGGTCCGCGACATGAACATGAGGGCGAACGACGCGTTCGTGCTCCTGTTGAAGATGGCGTTGACCGCTTCGGGCAGCAATGCGGCGGAGGAGCGTTTCGAGACGACTTGGGAGCCGTTGGAGCTGCCTTCGGAGTTGGAGCAGTGTCAGGCGGCGGCTCAGGTGAAGGGCATTCTTCCGTTGAAGACCATCGCACGCCGTTACCTGCATATGACGGAGACTGAGATTTCGGAGATGGTTCAGGATGCTCAGGATACGAGTTTCCTGAATGCCATGGCGCAGCAGAACGCCGCTTTGGAGTCTTCGGCGAAGCAGACTAACGATACGATGAACGGTTCGTACTTGGGTGACGAGTCCGGTTTGGATTCGTTCGCGTCCGATTCGGGTTCGATGGGGTCGGATGATTCGTTCCCTGATTCCTCCGATGATTCGTATGGTTCCACCGGTGGCGGTGAGATCTGATGGCCGATAGTGCGTTGGCTGCCGTTCAGGCGTTGGATGACCAGCGGGTGAAACTGGTGGACGAGTTCGTCCGCAGGGCTTGGAGCATGTGGCGCAGTCTGACCCCTTCCGACTGGTGGAATGATGCCGTCGCCGAGGGTGCTGCCGCGTATGTGACGCAGCAGCATATCGCGTTCGTGAAGGCGATGAGGCAGCAGGGCATCTCGTATGCGGATACGATGCTGCGCCTGTCGGGCGTGAACGGTTTGGGGGAGATTCCCCAGTATGAGGTGGTGCGTGACAATACGGACCCGTGGCAGGTTGCCATGAGGGTTGCGGACACGTATCGGACTCAGGCCGTGAAGAATCCGGAGATTCGCCCGTTGACGTGGGATGAGATATTGAAGGATGCCGATCAGGCTGCGGCGAACCATGTGAAGGCGTGGATGATGGCCGCGAAAATCCAGTTGGAGACGAACGCGGTCACTGACGGGTATGTGGCTCAGAATCGTGCCATCCAGTCGCGTTACAGGAGTTCGGGTGTCACGCGGTATCGTCGTGTGATTCATCCTGAACTGTCCAAGACGGGTTCTTGCGGCCTGTGTGTCGTGGCTGCGACGAACACGTTCACGAGGGCTGATTTGATGCCTATGCACCACAACTGTTTCCCCGCATGGGTGCCTGTAATGTCACCAACTGGGATACGTGCCGCCGATACTAGGGAATATAGGGGAGTCATCGTCGATGTGCAGGCTAAGAGCGGAGGCCGCTTCTCCGTTACCCCAAATCATCCTATACTCACCACGAATGGATGGGTCAAGGCTGGCCTGCTGAAAGTAGGAGATAGCCTTCTTCGCTACCGCAGTGACGCTCCAAGGGTATTCAGTGATACACCAGACGATAAGAACTGCGAAGCTCCTATCGGCGAGGTATTTCATACGCTCTCGAAAGCTACCGGCACGGTCTCTACTAGCGTGCCAGTGTCCACCGAAGATTTCCACGGCGATGGTGTCCTCGATACAGATGTCGATGTTGTATTTTCCGACAGCCTTCTGGGGTGTGACGGAGAACCCTTGATTCTGAATCTCCCGAGCAAGAGCAAGCTCCTGCTCAGTGGCAGCGGTGAGGTTTCTTTGCCTTGTAATGGCACCCTTGCAGAGAATCGACATGGGCATGGGCTTTCCTTTGACGGCATCATGAGCCTTTCGGGTAAGTTCCCTTCGCCCTTCTGGGGTAGTGTTTTTCATTCGGACTTTGGCTGCGGTGTGAACCGCACCCCGATTGTTGGACTGAAGAAATTCAGATTCAATGATCGGAGGTGCGGTTCTTTCGTATGCGCGAGGATCGAAGGAAACACTACGACGACGGGTT
>NZ_JBKESZ010000005.1:0-132603 GCF_056355775.1 Bifidobacterium sp. LH_743
TCGAGGGACGCACCCCGGAGGAGTTCCGGGGCATGTCCCTCGCGGTCTAGGGCTGTATCCTAATTAACAGCGTCCAACAATCGGGGCGCAGTTCAGATTTCGGAATCCAGCCCACAACCATATGCGGCTGAGGCCCTGTCTCACGCGTACGGGGAATCGCCGACGACCGCCGTCACTTCGCCGCGCCGTCCGAATCGTTTGTCTTATCCGATTCCGCGGCGTCTTTCAAGGTTTCCTCATCCGGTCCGACGCTACCGAAGTCGTTGATGTTGAAATCGGGATTAGCGTCAGATTCGAAATCCACGTCGGCCTCATCCTCGTCCTTGCGAGGCTCCGGCTCCACCGCCTCTTGGAACACACGCTCGGACTTCGGCTTCTTCAGGTCGGGATTAACCTTCTCCTCCAGCATGAGTCGCGCGTCTCCTGCGGTGGTGAAGCTACCGCAGATGAGCACGCCATGACCATAGCCGACGCCAAGCTCATCATCGGCATCGACCATGTTTACGGCTTCCTGGATGGCATCCGGCAGTTCCGGAATGCAGGTGACTCGTTCGGGGCCGAACACACGGTCCGCGATTTTCTTCAGGTCCTCGGCGGGCATCACACGGTCGCGCCACGAGTTCTCGGTGACGATCACCTGGCTCAGCAACGGCTCGAGCACGCCGAGATACTCTTCGACCTGCTTGTCCCCCATCATGGCAACGACGCCGACGAGCTGCTGGAAATCGTAGTTCTCCTCAATCGCCGCGCGCAGCGATTCGGCCGCGTTCACGTTGTGTCCACCGTCAAGGATGATGGTGGGAGACGTACGAATCTGCTCGATGCGTCCCGGAATCTTCACGCTGCTCAACGCCTCGGCCACCAAATCGCCGTCCAACGCGCCGTTGACGGGAATCACCACTTCCGCGGCGCACAGGGCCGCGAGCGCGTTATGCGCCTGATGCTCGCCGAATTTGTCGATCGGGACCTCCGTGTAGGTGCCGTTCGGCGTGCGCAGGGTCGCCACCTGTCCGCCGACCGCGGGAACGCGGGTGACGACTTCCGATTCGATGCCGTCGCGCACCAGATTGGCGTGGTTCTCCTTGGCCGCGGCCTCGATGATAGGCATGACCTCTTCCTCATGCGGCTGACGGCCGATTATGGCGGTGCAGCCAGGCTTGATGATGCCCACCTTTTCGGAGGCGATCTTTTCCACGGTGTCGCCGAGCCATGCCATATGGTCCATGTCTACCGGACCGATGATGGCCGCATCGGCGTCGAGCACGTTGGTGGCATCCCAACGGCCTCCCATGCCGACCTCCACGATGGCCACGTCGACCGGCGCGTCGGCGAATTTCCAGATGGCCATGGCGGTGAGCACTTCGAAGAAACTCATCTTCGGCTTGCCCAGTTCGTCCATTTTCATATCCACGATGGCGACGAGGTCCTTCACCTGGTCCCATGTATCGACGAAATCGTCATCGGACAGCTGCTGTCCGTCGATGGCGATGCGTTCGTTGACGTGCTCCAGATGGGGTGATGTGTACAGGCCGGTGCGCATGCCGTAGGACCGGCAGATGGCTTCGGTCATGCGCGCCGTGGAGCCCTTGCCGTTGGTGCCGGTGATGTGGATGACGCGGAACGACTGTTCGGGGTGTCCCATGATGTCGAGGATCATCTTCATGCGCAGCAGGTCGAGATTGGTGGTGTTGCGTTCCGATGGACGGCTCATGATGTCGCGTTCGACGTCGATCATGCTTTCGTTGTTGCGATTGGGATGTTCGAATGACATGCTTTCCTGTTCCTCCCGTACCTTTTCGGATGGCACGTTGACCTGTTTTGCTCTAATTGGATTGTAGAGGCTCACATGAACGTCGCACGCCGATGAAGGTTATAGGATAGGTTGCGTCAATCGCCGTACGGCGAAATGTATGTTCAGGAGATGCGATGAACGAAGTCATTACCGAAAAGGACAAGGAATACGAGAAGATGGAGCAGTCGTCCGCCCCGGGACCGGACCAGGCGATGGCCGACCGTGTGAACAACCGCTCGCTACGACCGCGTTCGGAGGCCTTCAAGAAGTTCATGGCCACCGGCTGGGATGATGACGAGCCGGAGGTCAAGCCGTTGGAATCCTCCAAGTACACACCGGCGCGTCTGGAAGCGCTGAGCAAGGCGTTCCCCGGAGAACGCATCGTGATTCCCGCGGGCCAGCCGAAGGTGCGCAACAACGATTGCGACTACGCGTTCCGCCCGGATACGACCTTCTCCTATTACACGGGTTTGGGAGAGGATTTCGAGGCCGGCGCGGTGTTGGTGCTGAATCCCGTCGACCCGGATTCGCCGGAAGCCAAGGCGGGCAAGACTCATGTGCCCGAACTGTTCGTAGCTCCGCGAGCGAACCATTACACGCAGGACTTCTTCATGGATGCCCACTACGGCGAATATTGGGTCGGACCCCGTGCCGGAGTGAAGGAAATGACCGCGATGACCGGCATCGAGACGAACGATATCGCCCAGCTGGCCGACGCGCTGGGCAAGGACGTCGGTACTGAGGCCGGCGCGGTGCGCGTGCGCGTGATCCGCGAGGCCGATCCGACAATCACCGCGATGGTGGAGGACATCCGTGAGGCGAATGGTTTCGCCGATCCGGACGGCAATGCCGCGGCCGATGACAAGCTGCATGAATTCGCCGCCGAGGCACGCATGTGCAAGGACGAGTACGAGGTCCGCGAGATGCGCAAGGCGATCGCGGCCACCAAGCATGGCTTCGACAACATTCTGCGCAAGTTGCCGTCCTCCTTGGGTAAGCCGCGTTCGGAACGTATGCTGGAAGGCGCGTTCAACGCGATTTCTCGCGAGGAGGGCAATGAAGTCGGTTACGACACCATCATCGCGTCCGGCGCACATGCGCCGATTCTGCATTGGATGCGCAACACGGGCACCGTGGAACCGGGCGAACTGCTGCTCATCGACGCCGGCGTGGAAGTCAACAGCCTCTACACCGCGGACATCACCCGCACGTTCCCAACCAACGGCAGATTCACCGATTTCCAGAAGAAGCTGTACCAGGCCGTGCTGGATTCCCAGCAGGCCGGTTTCGAAGCGGCCAAGCCGGGCGCCACGTATTCGGACATCCATCATGCCTGCATGCGCGTGATCGCCGAGCGTCTGCACGACTGGGGCATTCTGCCGGTCGATGTCGAGGAATCCCTCTCCCCCGAGGGCCAGCAGCATCGTCGTTGGCTCGCCTGTGGCGTGGCCCATCATCTGGGTCTTGACGTGCATGACTGTGCGCAGGCGCGATACGAGTCGTATCAGGGTGCCGCGATCCGTCCGGGCATGATTTTCACCATCGAGCCCGGCCTGTACTTCCGTGAGGATGATCTGATGATTCCGCCGGAGTACCGTGGCATTGGCATCCGCATCGAGGATGACGTGCTGATGACCGAGGATGGTCCGGAATGGCTGTCCGCCGGCATTCCGAAGCAGATCGGCGACGTTGAGGAATGGATGGCCGACATGGCCGCCGAAGGCAAGAAGGACTGAGGAGGCATCATGCCCACACCCGAATTCATACTCGACCTGCGCAAGAAAATAGGCCACGATCTGCTGTGGCTCATGGGCGTCTCCGGCTATGTCGAGGACGAGCAAGGACGCGTGTTGCTGGGACGGCGTTCCGACACCGGCGAATGGGCCATGGTGTATGGCATCAACGAGCCCGGTGAGGAACCGGCCGACACCGTGGCCCGTGAGGTCAAGGAGGAGACCGGAGTGGATGTGATCGTCACCGATCTGGTTTCGGTCAAATCGTCCACGAAGGTCCTCACCTACGCGAACGGCGACAGCACCATGTACATGGACCATCTGTTCATCTGCCGGCCGGATCCGAACGGCAATGCGGAACCGTTCGTCGGCGACGAGGAAAGCCTCAAGGTGGGATGGTTCCCACTTGACGCGTTGCCCGAGCCATTGGCCGCCACCACGGTGGAACGTATGGGCTATGTACGCGACTATCTGCGGCACAAGGCGTCCGGTGACTCCCATGCCCAGTTCGCGTTCCAAGGAACGATCCGCTGAACGCTCCGCCGGCGAAAAGCGAAAAGCCAAGGCATGGGCCGGCGCGCATGAAATCATTGCGCGTCGGCCCATGCCTTTTATCATGCGCGACACGCCGTGTGATTCAAGTTGCGTTAATTAATTAACGCCGTTAATATATCGGATAGTTCAGCAAACCGTGCACCGTCGCAAGGAGGTGGGTGATGAGTAGTTACAGCGATCAGCAGTCATCGATTTCGGAAAACAACCGCTCCCGCGTCCTGCAGTATCTGTACCACAATGGCATCTGCTCACGCGCGCAAATAGCCAAAGCCATCGGCCTGACACCCGCCGCCATCACCAAGATCACCGCCAAACTGCTGGCCCAGAACGTCATCGAGGAGACCGGCGACATGGAGGGCGACAAGAACCGCCGCTCCATCGGTCTGAATCTCAATTGCGCCAAATACCATATCGTCGGGGTGAAGTTCGCCCGCAGCCTGGTGCAGATCGCCGTTTTCGATCTGAAATGCAACCGCATCTTCATGACCGATCTGCCGACTGTCAACGAGGAGCATATCCCGGAAACCGTGGAATGCATCCGAAACACCGTGCGACGCCTTATCAAGGACGATTCCAGCATCGTGGCCGTCGGCATGGCCGTGCCGGGGCCGTATCTGAAGGATGAGGGACGCACCGCCCTGGTCTCCTCCATGCAGGGATGGCGTCAAATCAACTTCATCGAGGAGTTCAACGACGCATTCGACGTTCCCGTGTTCGTTGAGCAGGACGCACGGGCCGGCGCCTTGGCCCAGTTCCTGTTCAACCCGGAGCTGTCGAAGGGGACACTCGCCTATTACCTGCTCGGCGAGGGCATCGGCCTCGGCATCATCGACAACGGCGCCATCTACTACGGGGAACGCGGCACGGCCACGGAAATCGGCCACGTCTCCATCGATGTGAACGGCAAACCCTGCGATTGCGGCAACGTCGGCTGTCTTGAACGGTACTGCTCCGCCAACGCCATCCACGAAAAGCTCAACGCCAACCCCGATATCGTTCCTGGATGCGAATCAATGACGCACGCGCAGGCATGCTCCGCGCTTTTCGCCAAGGCGGACGCGGGAGACGCGGCCGCGATGACGCTGGTGCGCGACATCGCCCGATACATCGGATACGGCGCCGTCACCATCATCAACGCGTTCAATCCGACGTGCATCGTCCTTGGAGACATCGTCGCACAAGCCGGTCAGCCCCTGCTCGACGAAGTCGAACGTGTCGTGCTCGACAGGACGATTCCCGAAATCGGACACGATACACGAATTACCCTGTCCACCCTGCCCACCGACGCCACCGTCACTGGTGCCGCCGCTGTGGCGATCACCAATTTTCTGGAACATCCCTCGATGTTCTTTGACGTCGCATAGCACGCCATAGCCAAAGAAAGGAACCACCATGTCCAAGCCAATCGTCATCGCCCTCGGTGAAATCCTGTGGGATATGCTCCCCACCGGCAAGCGCGCCGGCGGCGCACCCGTCAATTTCGCCTACCACGCATCCCAGAACGGCGCGGAAAGCTACGCCATCAGCGCCGTCGGCAACGACGAGCTGGGCACCGAGCTGCTCGACGACGCGCACAAGGCCGGCATCAACACGCTGGTGCAGACCAACGAGTATCCGACCGGCACCGTTGCCGTGGCACTGACCAACGGCATCCCGGAATACACCATCGTGCAGAACGTGGCCTGGGACCACATCAGCTACACGGACGAGCTCGCTGAAGCCGTATCCAAGGCCGACGCCATCTGCTTCGGCACGTTGGGACTGCGTTCCAAGGAATCGCACGACACAATCATCGAACTGCTCAAGCACGCCAAGGACGGCGCACTGAAGTTCTTTGACATCAACCTGCGCGCCAACTTCTACTCCAAGGAGCTGATCGAGGAGCTACTGGGCTATGCCAACATCTTCAAGATCAACGATGACGAGCTCATCATGATGCGCGAGATGTTCTCCATCCCGGAAGGCAAGGATGAGGACGCCTGCAAGTGGTTCATGGATCATTTCGGTCTTGAGTACATCATCCTGACCGGCGGCGCAACCTTCAGCACCATCATCGCCAAGGACGGCGAAACCTCCACCCTGCTGACCCCGCACGTCGAGGTCGCCGACACCGTCGGCGCGGGCGACTCCTTCTCCGGCTCCTTCACCGGCAAGCTGCTGTCCGGCGCCTCCCTTAAGGAAGCGCATCGCGCGGCCGTGAACACCGCCGCCTATGTGTGCACCAAGGAAGGCGGCTGGCCGGTCTATCCGGCCGAAGGCGTTCCGGATTATCTCGCCTCCGCCAAGTAAGCAAAAGACTTTCTCTCCTTCTCATCATCGACTCCGCGTGTCGTCATCGGATGACACGCGGAATTTTTCTTTTCCTACCGACGATTCGTGGTGCCACTATGCTGGATGTCGCCACCACGAATCGCCATCAGCGTAAATTTGTGCCGACAAGCGAATCGTGGTATCTTGAAATGTCTGGTTGAAAAATCAGAAGTTTGATAATTCAATATTTGGGGATGATCGGTTTCGACGGTGACCTGTTCGTCGCAGGGAAGCGTGCCGAGAACGTAGGGTCCACTCGTGGATGCCCCCTACAAAAGAATAAGTGCTAAATCTAACCGCACTGAGTTCGCTCTCGCTGCCTGAGCTTCGCGCCAGGATTAACCAGTGAGCAGCCGCTCCGTTCACTCCTCCTCGTCTTTGGGAGGATGCTGAGCGTCGTTTAGAAGACTTGCTCCGCCGGTTGAGCCACAGGGCCGGTGAAGGACTTTTACTGTAGATATGCTCGCCATCAGTTGTCTGCGACATCGATGGGGGCAGAAAAACCGCCGTACGGCCAGCAGACTACGCACGTAGAAGACTGAGGGTTCGGCCATCGGACCGGGGTTCGATTCCCCGCATCTCCACCAGTGGAAAGCCGCCAGAAATGGTGGCTTTCCTTGTATTTTCAGCCTTTCACGTTCGGCGAAACGACGCGTGCCGCAATCATCGCCTCCGTATCATCGAAATAACATGTGACGTCTCCAATATCGCAGGCGTCGTCCGGCAACCACGAGAAGGAGCGGCATCATGGCGAATCTCACCACGGAAATGAAGGAATTCATCAACGACAACCTTGCCTGGGTATCCACCATCAGCAAGGACGGACATGTGGACCTCGGACCGAAGATGAGCACCTTCATCATCGACGACAACCACATCGGCTACCATGAACGCACCGCGGGACAGACGTACCGCAATCTGCTCGATGGCAGCGAACTGGTCATCGCCGTGGCCAATCTTGAACAGAGGAAGGGCTACCGCTTCCGCGGGAACGTCACCCTGCACTCCGATGATGCGATCTACGAGGAGCAGGTCGCAGTGGCGGAAAGCAAAGGCACGAAGAAGCCCATGACCATTCCCGTGCTGGAAATCACGGAGATCCAGGATCTGACTCCAGGAGCCACGGCCGGCAAAACCATCGTCAAGGACTGAGCGGAAGACCGCAGCGTTCTTTTCGCAAAGGGCATCATCCTTCATATAGGATGATGCCCTTTGCGTATTCTTGCAATTCCCCGGACGAATCTACTTGATGATCGGTCTCAACGGAGCGGACACGTCGACATTGTGCTTGTCTCCGATCACATTCGGATCATTGATGATCTTGTCCACTACGGCCTTCTTCAACTTCAGTTCAGAGGAATCGCCCCACACGATGACCTTGTCTCCCCCATTGAGTTCCGTCGTGATGGAATCCTGCGTCGCGGCGGTGACTTTGGTAATGGAGCCACGCATCGATTCCGGCAACGAGCTCAGAATCCTCAACGCCTCCTTGATGGGCCTTTTCGACAGGCTCACATCAACGTCCTGCACCTCGATGACGGGAATCCCCTCCACGGAAACGCCGCTGACGGAATTGAGCACACGCCCCTTGCTGTCGACCGCCGTCATGTGGTTCTCGCCGGTTTTCAGCATGGCCGCCGGCTTCTGCGCTTTGATGGTCACCTCAAGCGAATTCGGCAGATGCTTTTTCGACTCGGCCGACGTCACGCCGGGAATCGATTTGATCTGTTTTTCCACGGCGCTGTCCGACACAAGGAACAGCGACTTGCCTGATTGCTGTCTGGCGATGTCGAGCACCTGCGATTCGCTGACCCATTCATTGGCTCCGGTCACACTGATATCGCCCGGTTCCAAACGGAACACGGAAGAGAAGAACAGCAGCCAGATGACAGCGCCCAGAACCGCTGCAACGGCGATTCCCACAAGCGCGCGCATGGCGATGACGCGAGCGCCCGCTTTGCGGCGTTCCTTGAGACGTGCATTGAAATCGACCACTTTAGGACGCGTCATGACGCCAATCGTACCGGTGGTCTCCTGCAATGTCTTGGAAACCAAATCCTCGCTTCGCAAACGACGCGCATCCACAAAGCCTTCGGCCTTCGAATGGTTCACAGCGTCGGTCACGGTGGATCCGCCGGCAGCGGAATGTCCGACGACGGAGCGCTGTCCCGTTGAATGCCCTCCGACGCGCTCCGACGAAACCGACCGTCCGGCCCGCTTGCCGGACTGAGGTTTCGTTCCTTTCGAATCCTTGCCGGAGCTGATGACCCGTCGAGCCATCAGCCCTCGCAATCCCAACGGTGCGCTTCGAGCGCGTGCAGAATCACCTCGTCCATACGCGTGATGTCGCCTGCACCCACGGTGAAGATGACATCGCCATGGTGGGCGCGCATCACCATCATCTGAGCCGCCATCTGCATGTCCTCAACGCCGCGGATCCAATCGTCGGACGGGTCATGCGCAAGTTTCTTCGCCTCATCCACGATGGTCGCCGGAGTGACATCCGGAAAATCCTCCTGCTTTTCACGTGCGGGGAATATTCCGGTGACGATCACATCATCCGCCTTGGCCAACGCCTCGGCGAATTGCCGTGCGAAGAACTTCGTCCGGGAGAACAGATGCGGTTGGAAGATCACACGGATTCCGGACTGTGGATAGCGGCGACGGGCTGCATCCAGCAACGCCGCGATCTCAGTGGGATGATGCGCGTAATCGTCCACCAACGTCACCTGGCTGATGGTGCCGCGCACCTGGAACCTCCGTGCCGCGCCGAGGAACGACGTCACAGCGGCGGCGGCACGTTCGACATCCATGCCCAGCAATGCGGCCGCGATGATGGCGGCCGAAGCGTTGCGCGCATTGTGGATGCCCGGAACGGTGAGTGTCACCGGAACCCGTCGTTCATCATCGTCGAGCAGTCCTGCGGGGATATGCAAGGTGAAATGCTCCATACCGCTTTCCGCGGTTTCGCTTTCCGATTCGATACGCACCAATGTGGCGCCGTTCATATCTCCCAATTCGTCAGCGGTCTGCGTGGAATATACGATCGTATGGCCTGCGACCTGTGGATCAAGCGCGCGCAGCACGGCGATATTGCCCTCATCGTCACCGCACATGACCACGGCCTTGGTGGCGTGTCCGGCATGGTCCACAAACGCCGCGCGATAGTTGTCCTGCGTGCCGTAGTGGTCGAGATGGTCCGCTTCGGAATTGGTGATGATGGCAATCTGCGGATGGTACTTGGCGAAGCTACCGTCCGATTCATCCGCCTCGGCCACAAGCACGGCGCCCGTGCCCGCATGGCCGCCGTCCAGCGTGGCTCCATCCTTGCCTTGGATGGAGCCTCCGATGGCGTAGCTCGGATCGGCGAGCCCGCCTTCGCCGGCGTTCACAAGAATGTGCGACAGCATGGAGCTAGTCGTCGTCTTGCCGTGGGCGCCGGCGACCGTCACCGCACGCTTCGCATTCATCAACAACGCGAGGATGTCACTACGATGCACAATGCGTTCCCCGGCCTCATGCGCTGCAACAATCTCCGGATTATCCGGTTTGATTGCGCTGGAATACACGACAGTGCTCTTGCCTTCGACGTTCTGCGCCCGCTGGCCAAATTCGACGGTGATGCCCAGCCCCTGCAACCGTTCGGTTTTGGCACTCGGCTCACGATCCGAACCGTCGACTTCGACACCTTGCTCGTGCAGCATCTCGGCAAGCACGCTCATACCGGCTCCGCCAATGCCGATGAAATGGGTCGATCCCAAATCGTTCACGCCTTCATCGGGCGCGAACGACGCATGGGTGGGGTCAAGGACGATGGTACCGGCTTCACGCTGGTTGTCAGACACGATTGCTCCTCTTGAATTGTTTTCAACGTGTTCCATTATGGTCTCACCCATGGTCTCTCCCACGGATAGAATCCACGGTCATTCGTCTGGTTGTCCAATCAACGCGAGAACGCGTCTCGCCATGACTTCGGCGGCGTCGCGGATACCGTACTTCCAGGCGTTGGCCCCATAATCCGACAGGGTATGTGGGTCGGCAAGCAGCTTCGGCACGTGGTTGCGTACCCATTCCGGAGTGAAATCGGCATCCGCCACCATCAGTCCGCCTTGCGCGTCGACCACCGGTTGCGCATTGAAACGCTGCTCGCCGTTGCCGATCGGCAACGGCACGTAAATCGCAGGCAATCCCAACGCCGTCAATTCACTTACCGTACCGGCTCCGGACCGGCAGATAATCAAATCGGCGCAGGCGAATGCCAGATCGATGCGTTCCAGATACGGCGCGACGCGATAATCGCCATCCGACGCGTGGTCGGGACCAAGCTCGCCGAGCACCTGCTCCCCCGCGTTCACCGACACAAGGGAACGCACCTCGTCATCCTTGCCTTTGCCCGTCAGATGAATCACCTGGGCACGCGAGAGCAGTTCCTTGGCGGAAGCCGCCACGGCGCGGTTCACGTTCACCGCCCCCAGGGAGCCGCCGGTGACAACGACCAGCGGACGATCCGGATCGACGCCAAGCTGGGCCGCGGCCGTTTTGCGCGTGGCGATGCGATCATGTTCCAAATCGGATGCCAATTGCGCGATAGCAGGGCGCAAAGGCAATCCCACACGCTCCACCTCGACGCCCTTGCGCGGCTTCAGACCAGGTTGCGCGTAGGCTGCGCCGATCATGGACGCCCAACGCGCTCCCAACTTGTTGGCCATGCCGGCACGGGCGTTCTGCTCGTGAATGGCGATCGGAATACCCATTTTGTGTGCCGCCGCATATACGGGAGCGGATGTGTATCCGCCGAATCCGACGACAACCTGCGCCTGATGCCGCGTGAGAATGTCACGAACCTTGGCGGTTTCGGCCTTCCATTTTGCGGGGAACTGCAACACGGCCTTGTTGGGTCTGCGCGGGAATGGCACCTTCTCGATGGTCTCCAGTTCGAAGCCCGCCTGTGGAACGAGATCATGCTCCAGCCCGACGGCGGTGCCCACCACCGCGATGTCCGCATCCGGTTCAAGATCACGAATCACATGCGCCACGGCGAGCAACGGGTTGACATGACCCGCCGTACCGCCACCGGAAAGAACGATATGCTTTTGACTGCTCATAGTCCCCGAGCTTAGCCCACGGTGTGCCAGCGCATCGCACGGCATACCGTGGCAGACCAAGATACTTACATTTCGTCTACTTTTTCCTCGCCGCGGGAACATGCCACAGACGTTCGGCCGAGACGGTCACAGTATACGATTCTCGGCTTTGATCTCAGGCTGCTCCTTCATCATGCTGACCGCCACGCCCGCAGCGCCCAAACACATGACCAACGAGGAACCGCCGGCCGATACGAACGGCATTGGCACGCCCATGACCGGCAGCAGGCCGATGACGACGCCGATATTGATGAACGCCTGTCCCACGACCCAAACCGCGATGCACACCAGAACCATGGTGATGTAGCGGTTTTGGGCCTGCAAGGCCACCACCAGCATGCACCATGCCAGAACGATGAACAGCAGGATGACCATGGCCGCTCCCACGAAGCCTGTCTCCTCACCGATGATGGCGAAGATGAAATCGTTGTGCGCTTCGGGAAGATATCCCCATTTCTCGCCGGAATTGCCGATGCCGACGCCCAAGAGTCCGCCGGAGGCTATGGCGTACTTGCCATGGATCGCCTGATAGCAGACTCCCTGCAAATCGGATGGCGAACAGGTCTGATAGGCCGCCATGATGCGGCCGAGACGGTTCGGGCTGGTCAGCACGAATGCGACGATGCCGCACGCACCGAACAACACGGCGCCCGCCAGCCATTTGCCTGGAAATTCTCCAAGCAGCAATGCGACGCCGCCGATGGCGAGGATGATCAATCCGGTGCCGAGATCCTTACCCGACATGACCAAGAGGAAGGCGACGAGGAATCCACCAATCAGCCAGCGGTACGCCTTGAGCGCGCCAACCGCCTTCACCTGTTTGCGCGCATTGAGCAACTCGTTCGGCATCCATACGCATAACGCCAGTTTGACGATTTCCGCAGGCTGCATGGTGAACACGCCCGGAATGCCGATCCATCCCTTGTTGCCGTTGACCTCGACGCCTAATGGGGTCAACGTGGCCGCCTGCAGCAACGCGGCGGCCACCAGAAACCAGAAACTGATTCTACGGTACAGGCCGGCCGGAAGCATCATCGTGAAGAACGCCACACCCAATCCCAGCACGCAATAGAACCCCTGTTTCAACGCCTGAGCCCATGGCGACTGCCCATTGGCGATCATGGTCACCGACGAACTGGAGAACACCATGATCACACCGAAAATGGTCAGGATGATCACGCATAGACGGAAACCATGGAAACACCACAGGGGGTTGGCGAATCCGCGGGCGGCGTTTCCCCTCGGACGTCGGATCTGCGTGCCGGACCCATCCGACGTGCGCCGCTGATCAGTGACGGATGAGATGCTGCGGCCAGCCTTAGGCTTCCCCATGCTCATTCACCCAACGCTGAGCCTCCTGCGCGAACTGGTTTCCGCGATCGGCGTATGACTTGAACTGGTCCATGGACGCGCAGGCCGGAGCCATAAGCACCACGTCACCAGCCTGCACATATGCGCCCGCGGCGTCGATGGCGCGCGACATGACGGTATCGTTGTCCGTCGGGTCGATGATGGACAGCGGAATGTCGGGAGCGCTTTCCTTGAATGCATCCAGCATCGGCTGCTGATCCCTGCCGATGATGACGGCCGCCTTGATGGTGTGGGCCTGTTCGGCGACGAGCCGTTCGAATCGGCTTCCCTTGGCGAGCCCGCCGGCGATCCACACCACGGACTTATCTGCGAAGCTGTTGAGCGAGGCCTTGGCCGCGTGGGCGTTGGTGGCCTTGGAATCGTCCACGAAACGGATGGTCCCGCCATCAGCGGTACGGGCGACGGCGACGGTCTGGATGCGATGGCCTCCCGGAGTGAACTGCTTGAGCGCGGCCAACGACTTCTCCCTGTCCGCGCCGAGGCCCAGCACCAGTGCCAACGCCGTCAACGCATCGGCGAGCAGGTGCGGATAGACCGTGCCGTCCGGTTCGGTCAGATGAGTGAAGTCGGCGATCTTCGCGACTTGTTCCGGCTCGCCCGGTTTTCCGCCGGCGACACCCGACATGTCGACGATCCATCCGTCCTTCACACCGATCTGGCCACTTTCCGGTTCGTTCAGCGTGAATCCGATCCTGCGGCATCCAGGCGCGGTCTGCGCTGCGAAAGCCAGCTTGGTGACACGGTCGTCGTCAGCGTTGTAGACCAAGGCCTTCTTGACGTTGCGGAACACCTTGGCTTTGTCCGCCGCATAGTTTTCAATGCCGCCATGCCAGTCGAGATGGTCGTCGGCGATATTGGTGATCGTGGCGCAATCAAGTTCCAGAGAGTAGGTGAAATGCAGCTGGAAGGAGCTCAATTCGACGCACAGCACATCGTTCGCGGAATCGACCGCCGCATGCGACACCGCCTTGCCGATATTACCGACGGCCGGAGCGGTCAGACCGCATGCGGACAGCATCTCCGAGGTCATTTCCGTGGTCGAAGTCTTGCCGTTGGTGCCGGTAATGCCAATCCATGGCGCGGGCTTGCCGGTGGAGTCGTTGTTCACACGCAGCTGCCAAGCCAGTTCAACCTCGCTCATGACGGGGATGCCACGCTTCTGCGCCTCAAGAATGAACGGCGTGCGAGGGTTGAAGACCGGTGAGGTCATCACCATGTCGGTATCATCCCAATCGATTTGGTCGAAGGAATGCAGATCCGCATCCGGTTTTCTCTCGTCCACGCCCAGCACCCTGCCTGCACGGGGTCCCAGCACCTGCATCATGCTCTGTCCGGAAACACCAAGGCCAGCCACGATTACGGTCTTGCCATTCATATCCATATCCATCACCCTTCAATCGGAAACATCATTTGCCGTGATAGCACATCCATGTCGCAGGTATCAAACCGCGTCATGGAATCATGTCACAAGCCGGAACGCGCCACCCAATCGCCGTAGAAGACCACCAGTCCCAACAGCACGAACAGCATCTCGATCATCCAGAAGCGGATGACGACCTTCACTTCCGGCCATCCCTTCAATTCGAAATGATGGTGAATCGGTGCCATCTTGAACACCCTCTTGTGGGTCATCTTGAAATAGCCGACCTGGATGATGTCGCTCATGGTCTCGATGACGAACAGACCACCGAGGATGATGGCTAGGAATTCGGTGTGCGTGGCGATGGACAGCGCGGCGAACAGACCACCCAAGGCCAAAGAGCCGGTGTCGCCCATGAAGATGGAGGCTGGATTGGAGTTGTACCACAGGAATCCGAAGCATGCCACCGCCGCGCATGCCGCGATGATGGTCAGGTCAAGCGGATCGGACACCGCATAGGTGAAGCCGGGATGGCCGGAACCCTTGAGATGGTAGAATTCCCAGAACGCGATAATCGCATATCCGATGAAGGCGATCATGGAGGATCCCGCCGCCAGACCATCCAGACCATCGGTCAGATTGATGGCGTTGGTCCACGCGGTCATCAGGAAATTCACCCAGATCACAAACAGGATGATGGCTACGGCGCGGCCGGCGAAATCGAAGCTGAAGAACGGCTTCTCGATGAAACTCATTCCGGCCTGAGCACTGGGGAATCCGGATTTGGTCGGCAGTATCAGCGACAGTACCGCATATATGGTGGCAAGGATGAACTGTCCGATAAATTTGCCCTTGACCGTCAGTCCCTCGCTCTGCTTTTTGCGGACCTTCGCGAAGTCGTCGATGAAGCCCAGGAAGCCCATCGACAGCATGGCGAACAGCACCAGCACGGCCGACCACGACGGCACATCGCCTCTGGTGAAATAACGGTACAACGCCGATGAGCCCCAGCCGAGCACTACGGCGAGATTGATGACCACACCGCCAAGCGTCGGCGTGCCGCGCTTGACCAGATGGGACTTCGGACCATCCTGACGGATGTACTGTCCGTAGTTGAGCTTGTGCACCAATTTGATCAACAGCGGAGTTCCCACAATCGTCACGCCTAGTGACACCACAATGCCGATGATGAGTGAAATCACCTGATGTTCTCCATTCCAATCAGATCTTCAGATAGGTTTCCGGCAAACGCCGATTCGATCAATTCCGCGTCCAGCGTTCCGCCAGCGCGCTCAATCCCGATGCATGGGATCCTTTCAACAGCACGACCGCATCCGTGTGGCTGGCCGCGAGTCCGGTGACCATACGGTCCGCCTCATCGGCGTCATGCGCCCATTGGACGGTGACGGATCCAGCCCCGGCGGATTTCCCGCCTTTCGCCATGTCCTCGGCGAGCGCATCCAGCGATTTGTCGGTCGTGCTGCCGACGGCCACCACCGCGTCCACCCCGTTTTCGACGGCGTACCGGCCGATTCCTTCATGCAGCTGACGCTCATCCGGCCCCAGTTCCAGCATCGCGCCCAACACCGCGATGCGGTATGGCTGTTTTTCGGCTCCGGAACGCCATTTCAGCAAACCGTCGAGTCCGGCTTTCATGGAATCCGGATTGGCGTTGAACGAATCATCGATGAGCGTGAACGAGGTCTCCGGCTTGACAACGGTGGAAACCGCCATACGATGCGGACTGATGCTCTTCACGTCGGACAGGCCGGCGGCCACGTCGGCGATCGGCATGCCAAGCGTCATCGCGACCGTGGCCGCGGCGAGGGCGTTCATGACATTGTGCTGTCCACAGATGCCGAGCGTGACGTCAGCACGCTCTCCCGATTTGTTTTCCAGGACGAACGATGGATGATCGAGTTCATCACAGGCGACGTCATGGGCGGTGGAATCCAATCGCGCTCCATCTTCCCGAGGCAAGCCGAACCACAGCACATCGCCCGGCGCGATGGCGCTCATCGCGGCGACATGTTCGTCATTGGCGTTGAGGATGGTCAGGCCGTCGGGCACCAATCCTCGGACGATTTCCGATTTGGCCTGGGCGATGCGCTCCACCGAGCCGAATTCGCCCAGATGGGCCACGCCGACCTTAAGCACCACCGCGATGTTGGGTGGCACCAAGGAGGTGAGATTGGCTATTTCTCCCACGTGGTTCGCGCCCATCTCCGCCACGAGGAAACGCGTGTCGGCGTTCACCTTGAGCGATGTCAGAGGCAGACCGATCTCGTTGTTGAACGACCCGACCGGGGCGACGGTGTCTCCCAGCTTGGACAACAACGATTTCAGCAGGTCCTTGGTGGTGGTTTTACCGACCGATCCGGTGATGCCGATGACGGTGAACGGCGATTCCAGCGCGCGACGGCGTTCGATGTTGTGCTTGGCAAGCATGCCCAGTGCCTTGACGGTATTCTCGACAACAATCTGCGGCACCTGCGCGCCCGCGACCTCATGGTCGACGATGGCGGCCACGGCGCCATGGGCGCCGACCTTAGGCACGAAATCGTGCCCGTCGACACGTTCGCCGGCTATCGCCACGAATACCGAGCCTTCGACGATCTGCCGTGAATCGGTGAACGCACTGGTCGCGATGGGCTCTTCGACCGCGGTCTCCGCTGGTATCAAACATCCTGATACCGCCTGCGCGATCTCCTTCAGGCTCATCGGCATCATGGTCGGACTGCTCACTGTCGTTACTCTCCTCTTATCGGGTTGTGCGTTCGGCATGGACACGCCATCCATGCCCATATGTTCAGTTCAGGTCGCGCGACACTCGCAACGCGCTTTTGATGTTGGCCTTCCGCACACCGGCGGCCAGCACCATGGCGATGGACAGGGACAACAGCCGACCATCCGTATCGCCGTATGCCGATGACGCCTGCGTGGCGAGCAAGTCAGATTCCTGGGTCCGTCCCGCGATGCGGGTCTGCTTGCCGACGAAGCATCCGAAGCGGGAAACGAATTTCGTCACCTCAGCGTTGCTCAAGCCATTGTCGTAGCACGCGAGCACATCAATGTTGACCGACTGCAACGCGTCCTCGCGCAACGTCTCCTCATCCAACGCGAGTATCACGGCGGCGGCGCCGTCTTCGGCACATACGGCCATCGTACGTTGCACGTCGATGATCGACAACGGATATTCCAAGGCGAGGAACCGTTCCAAGGATTGCGAATCGGACGAGCTGATCACGCCGACCGGGTTGCCCAGCATATGCAGGAAGTCCGCAAGATTGCTCACTGCGGATTCTACCGTCTCCTTGTTTCTCCCCGTGATGGCGAACACCGCCAACGAATCGGATGGGTTGCCGGCCATTTCGGCCACCAGCTTGCCCAGCTGCCGCATGGTGGGTTCGGCGTAGATTAACGGAATATGAATGTCGTCGACCTGTCCCCGCAACGTGTGGGGCACGATCGCGCCATACGCGCCGAGTGCCTGGACCTGTTCCAGCTGACGCGCGTCCACGTCCGCGGACGGCACGAACAATGCGCCGGGACGTACCGATTCGACGTCATCAGCGACGGACGTCACCGTCACTTCGGTCGCCGATGCGGGATCGAGGTCGAAGCCGTATTGGTTGGCAAGCAACCCCAAAGTCATTCGCCTGTTCATGGATTCGCTGACCGAGCTCACCTTTCCATTCCTCCGTCCATCGCGTTGCGTACTCACTCACCAAGTTACCGGAATAGCATCCGTACGTGGCGCGGAAGCCGGCACTTCGTACTTCTGCATAAGGAATTCACCAATCTGCGCGGTGACCGGACCGGCCGTCAGACCACCGAAGCTGCCTTGCGGATCCTTGAGCACCACGGTGATGACGAATCGTGGATCGTCGGCGGGGATGATTGCCGAATAATCGCTGATTATGGAGCTCAGCTGGCCATCAGCGCCCGCGACCTCGGCCGTACCCGATTTCGCCGCTATACGGTATCCATCGACTTTCACGAACTTGCTATAGTAATCCGAAACCGATTCCATGGCGTTGAGGATCTGGCTCGCCACGGACTCGTCGATGACCCGTGTGGCTTCGCCCTTCGGGTTCTGTTCCTCGACATGGCCGTCGGCATCTGTGATGGATTTGATGATGCGTTGCGGCTTTCTCACGCCTTTGTTGGCGATCACCGCGACCGCATTGGTCAATTGCATGACATTCACCGTGTATCCTTGGCCGAAGAGCACCGTGTTCCTGGTTCGGGCGTCCCAACTGTCCGCCGGATACAGCACGCCTTCGGATTCACCGGGCAGGTTCAGTCCTGTATCCTGTCCGACGCCGAACTTCCTGATGAAATCGTATCGCTGCTCGTTGGTCATTTTGTCTCCGGCGAGGATCATGCCGACGTTCGACGACTGCTGGAGGATGCCGGCGAGCGTCCAATGCTCGGCGCCATGCGTCTCCGCATCCTTATAGGATTGCCCGTCCACCGTAATCGTGTCTGGAACCGTGAACTTGTCATCGATCTTATGCAAACCCGACTGCAGCATGCCCGACATCGCCAGCACCTTGCCGATGGAACCGGGCTCGAAAGTCTCGCTCACCGCCCGGGAAGCCCCCATCTTCGCTTGGTCGCTTCCAGCCTCGACCGTATCGCTGTCGGCCAAGGCGAGGATATCGCCCGAACGCACGTCCTGGACCATGGCGATGCCCCATGCGGCCTGGTACTTGCTTTCGCTGTCATGCAGCACCTTTTCGGCATACCATTGCACATCACGATCGATGGTCAACGTCACATCGGACCCGTTGACCGCCTCCTTGGACTCGGTCATGGTTCCCGGAATCTCAACGCCGCTATTGCCCTGCTGATAGACCTGATAGCCGTCCTGACCGGTCAATGTCCTGTTTTCCATCTGTTCGACGCCGGCGACCCCCTTGCCTTCGGCATCGACGCCGCCGAGCAGCGAACCCATCAGCGAACCGTTGGAATACAGACGCTCGTTGCTGAGCTCCGCATACACGATGCCTCCAAGATTCAGTTTCGAGATCTTGCGTTTTACAGCCGGAGTCACGTCCTTCTTGAGCACCACGTATTGTCCGCTGATCGACAGCATGGCACCCAATTCCGTGGCGTCCATGCCGAGCACCGGCGCCACGAGACGCGCCACGGCGGCAGCTCCGGTGGCTCCTACCGGTTTGCCGTCGATCTGATGGCAGTTCTCCCCCGTCTGCTTGGTGCAGGTGGTCGGCACAAAGTCCTGAGCCTGCTCCGGGTTGCCAATGATGGTGTAACGTTCGACGCTTTGCGCGAGAATGGCGCCGTTGGTGTCCAGTATCTTGCCCCTCCGAGCCTTCAGAGTCACCGTGGTGGTTCGGCTCTGCGCCGCGGCCTGCGCCATGCTTTTGCCATTCACCAATTGGATATCGGCGAGCCTGACAAGACAGGTTGTGCCCATCAATGCCAGGATGACGCCGATGGCCATGGTCTTTGTCAGCAGATTCTTATGGAAGAACGCGTAAATACGGCGGACGAGATTCACTTGGCGCTGTCTCCGCTCGCGCTTGCCTGATAACCGTTCAAATCGATGGTCAACGCGCCTTTCTGCGGCACCATGCCCATGTCCTCGGCCTTGCTCGGAAGCGAAGCGTCGAGCTCGTCAAGCTTGGCCTGGTCGTCTTCGACGTCCTGGGTCAGTTTGGTGATGCTTGATTCGATCTGGCTTGCCTCGAAGGAATTCTGCACCATCTGGGTGCGCAGCATCAGCGATCCGAGCAGGCAGACGCCCAGGAACACCGCGGCGATGACCAGATGCAGCAGGGGTGTGCTGCGGGTACGGGTCCATGTGATGAGCTGTTCGAATCCACGGCGGACGCCGTTGCTTCCGCTCTGGGTCCCCTTGACGACGTGCAGTTCGGGACGCGTGGTGCCGATGCCTTCCGTCGGGCGCTTGCGTCCGGCGGGAGCCGCATTCGATGCGATCGTTCTTGGTGCTGCCACTTCAGCCCCTTCTTCCTTGTCTGGTCATAGTCGAGTAATCAGTGCTTTGGTCGAACCGCTTCCGCCATCGACCGGGAATTGGTCTGATCAGTTCCACCGCGCGCAATCGGACGGACGCCGACCTTGGATTGTCGGCGATCTCATCCGCATCCGCCTTGATGGCGCCTCGCGTCAGCTCCTTGAAGAACGGCATCATATCCGGCGGAACCACCGGCATATCCGCAGGCGCGTCGATCTTAAGGCCTTGGCTCATGAAGGTTTTGACGGTCTTGTCCTCCAACGAGTGGTACGACTCCACCACCAGACGCCCACCCACAGCAAGATGGTTGGCTATCTGCGGCAACGTTCCGGCCAGCTTGTCCAGCTCTCCGTTGACTTCGATGCGCAGCGCCTGGAACACGCGTTTGGCGGGGTTGCCGGCAGGACGATGCGCCTGCGGAACAACCTCGTCCACCAGACGATTGAGCTGGCCGGACGTGGTCAATGGCTCGGTTTCACGGCGACGCACGATTTCCCTGGCAATCTGCTTGGAGAAGCGTTCCTCGCCATACGTACGGAAGATACGTGTCAGGTCGGCGAACGAATATTCCGCAAGCACCTGTTCGGCGGTCAGCGACTGGGCCACATCCATACGCATGTCGAGTGGCGCATCGTGGGAATAGGAGAATCCCCTGTCCGTCTCGTCGATCTGCAGACTGGACAGTCCAAGATCCATGAATACGGCGTTGACCTTGTCAACGCCCTGATCGTCCAGCACTTGGGAGAAATCATCGAACGCCGCGTGCACGGGGATGAAACGATCAGCCAGACCTTCCGTTTCCATACGTTTCGTGGCGAGCGCGAGTGCCTCGGAATCCCTGTCGATGCCGATAAGACGAGCCTTGGGACTCGCCTTGAGAAACGCCGTGGAATGTCCGGCCAAGCCAAGCGTGCAATCCACGGCAATGGAACCCGGCTTCGTCAAAGCGGGCGCCACCAGATCCACGCAATCATGAAGCAGCACCGGTTGGTGAATAGTCGTCACGTCAGTCATCAGAATCCCATCGCCGGCAATACGTCATCGGCAATGTCGGAATATCCCTGCTCCTTGTCAGCCAAGTAATCCTCCCATGCCTGTCTATTCCAAATCTCAGCCCTGGTGCCCACACCGATCACCACGATGTCGTCACCCAGGTTCGCGTAATCGCGCAACATCTGAGGCACGAGAACACGTCCTTGCTTGTCGGGATCCTGATCGACTGCGCCGGACAGGAACACACGCAGATAGTCGCGCGCCGCCTTGTTGCCCATGGACGTACGCTGTATCCGCACCGCGATCCGTCTGAACTCGGATTGCGGCAACAGATAAACGCATCGCTCCTGGCCGCGCGCCATCACCATGCCGGAGCCCAGCTGGGCACGGAATTTCGCGGGTAATGCCATGCGTCCCTTGGCGTCGATCTTCGGAGTGTAGGTACCCAGCAGCAGTGGCGGCAAATCGTCCATCAATCCGGCGGATTGTGTGGAATCATCTTCAGAGGTGGGCTCAGTTCCAACGTTTTGGACCATCGCCGCACCTCCTTTTTCACTGTCGCCCGGGCACACCAATCCCAAGCACTTTCACCACTCTACCCCACCGCTCACCACTTTTCCCCACAAAAAAACAAAAACACAGCGATTAACACCAAGTTTCCCCATATTCCGAATCGGCCGCCGCTCCACACGCGACCGTCCGGACATACAAGTCGGGTCTTCCGTAACATTCGTAGAAGCCTTGGGGTACATTGGAATGCCTTGAGTTTCAGATGAAGGGACAGCAATGTCGAGTTATTCCGCCCAATTGCAGGAAGAGCAACAGGCCGTCAACCGCGCATACGACCGTCTGGACGCGTTGAGGGCCCAGGCACGATCACGCCTCGACACGGTCCGTGCCGCGGGATCGCATGGCTCGCCCACGCAACGCACCGAGCGCGATTCCTTCGCCACCATGTACGAGGATCGTCTCACCCAGCTGCGCGCCGTGGAGGACCGTCTGGTGTTCGGCAGACTCGACGACGTGCACGGCGCCCACCGATACATCGGACGCATCGGCCTGTCCGACGAGGACCATGAACCAATCCTCACCGACTGGCGCGCCGATGCCGCACGCCCGTTCTACGAGGCGACTCCTTCGAATCATGGCGACATCGTGATGCGCCGGCACATCACCCTCAGCTTCAGGGAAGTAGTCGGCGTCGAAGACGAGGTGCTCGACGTGCATTCCGACCAAGTCGGCGAAGCCTCCTCTAACGGGACATTGACCGGCGAAGGCGCGCTGCTTGCCTCGCTCAACGCGAAGCGCACCGGGAAGATGACCGATATCGTGGCCACCATCCAGGGCGAGCAGGACCGCATCATCCGAGCCGATCTCAACCAGGCCGTGGTGGTGCAGGGAGGTCCGGGCACGGGCAAGACCGCAGTCGCCCTGCATCGTGCCGCATATCTGCTGTACACCCACCGACGGGCGCTGCAACGCTCCGGCGTGCTGGTGGTCGGCCCCAGCTCGACGTTCCTGCATTACATCGACCAGGTGCTCCCCTCGCTGGGCGAGACGGGTGTGGTCAGCCGCACCATCGCGGACCTGATTCCCGGCGTCATCGCCACCGCCCACGATGAGCCGCATGCGGCGAAGCTCAAAGGCGAACGCCGCATGGCCAAGGCGATAGCCAACGCCGTGGCATCGCGCGAACGCGTCCCCTCGCATCTGCCAACCATTCGAATCAACGGCTTCAACGTGCCGATGCTGCGCACGGATGTCGAGCAGGCCCTCACCGACGCCAAACGCACCCGTCAACCGCACAACAAGGCGCGCGAGACCTTCGTGCGCGACATGCTTTCCTCGATGCGCAACCGGTATGTCGAACAGCTTGATTACGAACCGGAACAGGCCGAACTCAACGATGTGACGCAGCAGCTGCGCATGAGCGACGACCTGCGAAAGACACTGAACCTCGCATGGCTGCCGATGACTGGCGAATGGCTTGTGGACCAGTTGTTCGCGAAGCCGGAGCAATTGCGCCGGTTCGCGCCTTGGCTGGAGGAACGCGATATAGCGTCGCTGACACGGCCGAAGGGCTCGCCGTTCACCGTCAGCGACGTACCGCTGCTGGACGAGGCCATGGAATTGCTTGGCCCCGATCCGAAGGCCGTGGCCAAGCAGAAGGCTTTGGACGCCAAGCGCGCCGAAGAGGAACAGTTCGCCAAGGACACTCTGGCGCAGAACGGCATCGGCAACGGCATCGTCACCTCGCAGATGCTGGTGGACAACATCAACGGCATGGATGCCGAACTGACGGCACAGCGCGCGGCCGCCGACCGCGAATGGACCTATGGGCATATCGTGGTGGATGAGGCGCAGGAATTGACGGCGATGGATTGGCGCATGCTGATCCGCCGATGCCCGTCACGCTCGTTCACGATTGTGGGCGATGTGGCGCAGACGTCCGCCTTGGGCGGCACGCGTTCCTGGCGCCGCATGATGGATCCGTTGTTTGGCGAGAGGAACTGGCAGCTCAACGAATTGACCATCAACTACCGCAATCCGAAGGAGGTGTCGCAGCTCGCCGGCGATTTCGCCTCCGCCGAAGGCCTGTACATCTCCACCGTGAACGCCGTGCGTGGCGTGCCCGATTCCGTCAAACGTCTCGTTGTCCGCGATGACGGACTGCTCGAGGACGCGGTCGCCCAGCAGACCATCGATCTGGTACGCGAATACGTCGCGTCCGACGGCACCGGACGCGTGGCGATCATCGCTCCCGACGGAATGCTCAAAACGTTGCGGAAACGCGTCTACACCCAACTTCAGGAGGAGCTCACCGCGAAGGAGTTCTCCCGTCTTGAGGAACAAAGTTCCTGGGACGAACAGGTCACCGTATGCTCCACGCAGACCGTGAAGGGTCTGGAATACGATGCCGTGATGGTGGTCCAGCCGGGACGGATCGAACAGGACGCGCCGTCGCGCATCGTCGCGGCTTCCGACCTGTATGTCGCCATGACGAGGCCCACACAGCGCCTGCTTATAGTGCGGACAAAAGACGACGAGAATCTGCTCAAGTTATAAGGTAGGAATCATGCCCAAAGCATTATTACTTGAAAACATCCATCCCGACGCGGCGCAGTCGCTGCGTGACCATGGCTTCGAGGTGAAGTGCCTTAAAGGAGCCCTCAGCGAGGACGAGCTGATCGACGCGCTGGAAGGCGTCGACCTGCTTGGCATCCGCTCCAAGACCGCCGTGACCCGCAAGGTCATCGACGCCCGTCCCACACTCACCGCAGTCGGTTGCTTCTGCATCGGCACCAACCAGGTCGATCTCGAATACGCGGGCAAGAACGGAATCGCCGTCTTCAACGCCCCATACTCGAACACCCGCTCCGTGGTGGAGCTTGTCATCGGAGACATCATCTGCTTGATGCGCCGCATTCCGGCGCATACGCATCATATGAAGCACGGTTTGTGGGACAAGTCCGCCTCCGGCTCCCATGAAGTCCGTGGCAAGACTCTCGGCATCATCGGCTATGGCAATATCGGCTCACAGCTTTCCGTCATCGCCGAGGCGCTCGGCATGCGCGTGGTGTTCTACGACATCGAGGAGAAGCTCGCCATGGGTAACGCCCATCGTTGCTCCACGTTGAACGAGCTGTTGGAGCAGTCCGACGTGGTCACCCTGCATGTCGATGGACGAAAGTCGAACACGGGCTTCTTCGGCGAAGACCAGTTCGAGCACATGAAGCAGGACGCCATCTTCATCAACCTGTCCCGCGGCTTCGTGGCCGATCTGGATGCGTTGAAGAAGCATTTGGATTCCGGCCATCTGTCCGGCGCCGCGGTGGATGTCTTCCCCGTCGAGCCGAAGAAGACCGGCGACGAGTTCCTCACCGACCTCGCGAACGAAGACAACATGATCCTCACTCCGCATATCGGCGGTTCCACCCTTGAGGCGCAGAAGTCCATCGGACAGTTCGTATCCCAGCGTCTTGAGGACTACTGGTTCAAGGGATCCACCATGCTGTCGGTGAATCTGCCACAGATCACATTGTCCGACATCAAGTCGAACTTCCGCATCGCCCATCTGCACGCCAATCTGCCCGGCGTGCTGGCGCGCGTCAACCGGGTGCTGGGTGAGGATGGCATCAACATCGCGGCGCAGGCCCTTGGCACCGAGGGCGAGCTCGGATATGTGGTCACCGACGTGGCCCAGCGTCCGGACCAGAAGGCGCTTGATCAGCTCGCATCCATCGAGGGCACGATTCGCATGCGCGTGATCAGCTGACGAGCCCGCGATGCACAGTTCTCTTATGAAGAAGTCCTCCGGCCTTATCGGTCGGAGGACTTCTTCATAAGATTCATAAGAGATATCGACATCACACGCCCATGTGAGTCATCATCATTCGTCCGTATCGCTCGATTCCGTGCCATTCAATTCATCGATGGCACGCTGGAAATCATCCAGATTCTCGAAATTCTGATAGACGCTCGCGAAACGCAGGTACGCTACCATATCAAGGTCGCGCAGCGGCTTCAGAATGGCTTTCCCGACCTCTTCCGATTTGACCTGCGCCAGTCCGCGGGAACGAAGGTCCTCCTCCACTTTCTGCCCCAGCATCTTCAGGTCATCCTCGTTGATGGGACGGCCTTGGCATGCTTTGCGCACGCCGGCAATCACCTTGTTGCGATCGAATTGCTCGACGTTTCCGGAACGCTTCACCACCAATAGCATGGTCGTCTCCAAAGTGGTGAACCGTTTGGAGCATTTCGGGCATTCGCGCCTACGGCGGATGGAATGGCCGTCATCGCTGATACGCGTATCGACAACCTTGGTGTCTGGATTCTGGCAAAACGGGCAGTGCATGTCTTACACAATAGCCCGAGCCCTTGAAATAAGCCCGACCACGGGCCTATGCCCCATCAGGGACGATAAGCCGCTGTCCGGCATGCAGAGATGCCGTATCCAAATCGTTCAAACGCATCAGCTCATCCACTGCATCTCCGACATTGCCGCCTTCATGCGTGATTCCCGAAGCGTACTTCCACAATGTATCCCCCGGTTGAACGGTGTATACGGTGACCGAAGCGGGTTCCGAAGCCGGCCGCGTCTGAAGAATGGGAACTGCCTCCACGGCGCACCAGAACGCAATGGACGCCAGAACGACCATACGGAATGCGCTTTTCATCCACCCATGTCCCATCGCCTCGCCCATCACAACACCCCTTTCGAACACATGTTCTATCGAACGCTTGTCCAAAGTATGGCACAAATGTTCGAATATTGCAAACACACCTCGAACAGATGTTTGATTTTCACGGCGTTTCGCGCTATGCTTCTGAGAACACATCGAAAGGAGCCCACTGTGAGCACCATCCCATTCACGCCCAGAACAGCAGCGGAACGTCCGGATGAGAACACGTTGACCGACCGTCAGCGCAAAGTGCTCGATGCCATCAAAACGCATCTGGCCACACAGGGCTTCGCTCCCTCATTCCGCGAAATCGGCGAAGCCGCGGGATTGAAAAGCCCCTCATCCGTCAAGCATCAGCTTCAGGTCCTTGACGAAAAAGGCTTCATTCACATGAACGCCAATAAAGGCAGGGCCATCGAGGTGGTGGAATACGACGATGAGCCTTCCAATGGCGGAATCGCCCAAGTCATCCCCTTCCCGTCCCGGGAAGACGAAAACGGCTCCATCATGGCGTCACATGATGTCCCTCTGGTAGGGCGCATCGCCGCAGGCGTTCCCATCACGGCCGAACAGCATATCGACGACGTGATGCGGCTTCCGGAACGCCTGACGGGGACCGGCAATCTGTTCATGCTGGAAGTGCATGGCGATTCCATGATCGACGCGGCCATCTGCGATGGTGATTTCGTCGTCGTCCGCGAGCAGAACAGCGCGGAAAACGGCGATATCGTCGCCGCCCTGCTGGACGATGAAGCCACCGTCAAAACATTCCGCAAGGATCATGGCCACGTCTGGCTCATTCCGCACAATCCGGCATACTCCCCCATCGACGGCACCCATGCGGAGATCATGGGCAAGGTCGTCACCGTGTTGCGCAAGATTTGAGGCACGAGACGGATTCGTCGCACAAGACAGGTCGGTATGGGAATCAGGATTTCCCCATGGAATCAAAACCGCCCTGTCGGAATCAGTCTGCTCGACGATTGCATTTCCGAAACAGTTTTCGATATACCGACACCGCAGGGAGCCATCCAAGCGCACCGCGCAAAATCACAAATGAAGACCTTTTCTGCTGTCTGAATCATACCCTTCCGGCTCCAGCTGGAAGGTGGTGTGGGGCACCGACACCGGGAAATGCTCACGCAGACAGCTCTGCAACTGGTTGAGAATATCCGCGGCATCATCCATGGTGAGTCCGCGCTCCACCACCACATGGGCCATGACGACGGGCATGCCCGTGGAAACGGTGATGGCGTGCAGGTCATGCACCGCGACCACATGCGGCACCCGTTCAAGATGTTCGCGCACCTTGTCCAAGTCCAGATCCTGCGGGGTCTCCTCCAACAGCACACGCACGGCATTGCGAAGCAGTACGAATGCGCGTGGAATCATCATCAACGCGATGATGCCACCGGCGACCGCGTCAAAACCGGCCCATCCCGTCGAAATCAGCACGATGGCAGATACGATCACCGCCACGGAGCCCAAAGCATCGTTCATGACCTCAAGAAAAGCGGCCTTCATGTTCATGTTGTCTTCGCTTTGACCAGCGAGGATGAAAATGGATCCTATGTTCGCGGCGAGGCCGAGAATGCCCATGAAAAGCAGCAGCCGGACATCATGCACTTCGTCACCCGCTCCACCGAAGAGACGCATGCCCGCTTCGACGAGCGCGTAGATGCCGACGATGAGCAGCACGAGCGCCCCCACCGCAGCGGTAAGTACCTCAAGACGCGCCCACCCCCAGGTACGTCTGCTGCTCGGCTTGCGTTGCATCAGCACCGCCGTAACGGTGGAGGCGACCAGCACCGACATGTCGGTGAGCATGTGACCTGCATCGACCAGCAACGCCAGCGATCCGGTGATGACGGCGCTGGCCACTTCGGCGACGAACACCGTGGAGGTCAGCCCCAACGACATCATGAGTCTTTTTTGATGTTCGGCTCCACCTTTCGCCATCGCGGCGTCCACACCGGCATGATTATGCGCCATGGGATTCCCTTTCGTCCGCGGCCCGATCCGCAGTTATTGAAACCGCTTCTCAATACCATTTTCATTCGGCTTAAAACGCAGGAAACCCCAGCCCGAAGGCTGGGGTTTCCGAAGTCCGTTGACAGTTTAACGACTCATCGGCCTGCTGTCAATCATCACAACAAAAACGCGGCAACGCGTGTGTCAGCAAGACGCCCAGAACGAAGGCGTACGAAGGTACGTCGAGTTCTGGGCAACGCAGGAACCGCTCCGTTGCCGCAAACAGAAATAAGAAAAACGCGGCAACGCGTGTGTCAGCAAGACGCCCAGAACGAAGGCGTACGAAGGTACGTCGAGTTCTGGGCAACGCAGCTGACACTCCGTTGCCGCGTTTTGCATCAGAAGCCGAACTGGGCGGCGGTCTCCCTCAGGGTCTCCGCGGAGCGCTTCAGAGCGGCGAGCTCGCGGTCGGACACCGGGGTGTTGATGGCGGTGTTGACACCGGAGCGGTTGAGCAGGGTCGGCACGGACATGCACACGTCGGAGATGCCGTGGAAGTCGTGCAGCATGGAGCTGACCGGCAGAATGCGGTTGGAATCGCGCATGACAGCTTCGATGATGTCCACTCCGGACATGCCGATGGCGTAGTTGGTGGCGCCCTTGCCGTTGATGATCTTGTATGCGGCGTTCTTGACTTCCTGGTGAATCTGCTCACGCACGTCGGCGTCCAGCGGATCGTGGCCCGGCAGCGGGGTCCAGTCGCACATCGGGACGCCACCGATGGTGGCGGAAGCCCACAGCGGAACCTCGGAATCACCGTGTTCGCCGGCGATGTAGGCGTGAACGTTCTTGACGTTGACGCCGGTCTGCTGGGCGATCAGGAAGCGCAGACGAGCGGAATCCAGATTGGTGCCGGAACCGAAGACCTGGTTCGCCGGCAGACCGGAGATCTTCTGGGCGACATGGGTCGCGATGTCGACCGGGTTGGTGATAAGCATGTAGATGGCGTTCGGGGCAACCTTGACAAGACCCGGAATGATGGCCTTGAGGATGTTGATGGTGGCGCCGACCAGCTCGAGGCGGGACTGTCCCGGCTTCTGGCGCGGGCCTGCGGTGATGACGATCATGTCGGCGTCGCGGCAGATCTCCGGATCGTCGGAGCCGTCGATGGTCACGGTCGGATAGAAGCTGGAGCCGTGCTGCATGTCGAGGACTTCGGCCTCGACGCGTTCCTTGGCGATGTCTTCGAGCACGATCTCACGTGCGACGCCACGCTGAGCAGCAGCGAAAGCGAGAGTGGAGCCGACTGCGCCGGCACCGATGATAGCGAGCTTCGTGGGCTTGATAGGTGAATCCACCATGTGCTTTACCTCTCTTTGAGCAAGAAGAACTTCCCGCGTGTGGCAGGTATTTCTCTTATCGATTTCACCTTTACTTTATCCATACAGCATGACGTTTCGCCATGGATTCATATGAATCACAAACGATGAAACGTGATTTGCATCACAACTTTTGTGAGCGCTCACATACGCTGTGCCCGTTGGATTCCAACATTTGCAGTCTGTTGCATTGTTTGCAGAAATTCCCGATGGCAATCCTCAGAGAAGGTCCAGGCGGGAGACTCACCCGATGGCCTGCTCCACGATCTTCGCGGCCAGCTGGTCGTCGACCTCCGCCTCGAGCATCATGCCGTCATCGCGGTATTCGACGTTGATCACCTTGCCATATTCGCGCACGCGCGACATGAGCGCCCCGGCCGCATACGGCAGCAACGCCTCGACATGCACGTTCGGCGTCGGCAGCATCGATTCGACATGCTCGCGCAACGCGTCGATGCCTTCCCCTGAGAACGCGGACACGATATGCGCCTCCGGCATCAGAGCCCCGATACGCTCACGCACAGCCTCGTCCATACGGTCGGCCTTGTTGAACACCACAATCGTGGGAATCGTCTCGACGCCGTCTATGTCGGCAAGCACGTCGTCCACCGCGTCGATCTGCGAGAACGGGTCGGGATGCGATCCGTCGACCACATGCACGATGAGATCCGCGTCGGCGACCTCCTCCAGCGTGGATTTGAACGCCTCGATCAATTGCGTGGGTAACCGGCGCACGAAGCCGACGGTGTCCACGTACGCGTACAGTCGTCCATCCTTGGCCTTCGCCCGGCGCACGGCGGTGTCCAAGGTCGCGAAGAGCGCGTTCTCCACCAATTCCGTGGAACCGGTCAGCCGGTTGGTCAATGACGATTTGCCCGCGTTCGTGTAGCCGACCACGGCCACCGTCGGCAGTCCGAACCGACGTCGGGCTCCGCGTTTGACGTCGCGGGCCGGCGCCATGTCGGCGATCTGCCGGCGCAGTTTCGCAATCCTGCTGCGGATCACGCGACGGTCCATCTCGATCTTCGTCTCACCCGGACCACGGGAGCCGATGCCGGCGTCGCCCGCCGCACGGCCGCCCGCCTGACGAGACAGCGATCCGCCCCAACCGCGCAGTCGCGGCAGCATGTATTCGAGCTGCGCCAGCTCGACCTGCGCCTTGCCTTCCCGCGAGGTGGCATGCTGGGCGAAGATGTCAAGGATGACGGCGGTACGATCGACGACCTTCACTTTGGTGGCATCCTCCAGCGCGCGACGCTGGCTCGGCGGCAAATCATCGTCGACGATGATGGTGTCGGCCTCGTTCTGCGCCACGATGCCGGCCAGTTCGCGCGCCTTGCCGGAGCCGACGTAGGTGGCCGCATCCGGCTTGATGCGATGCTGCAACAGACCGTCGCACACCACGGCGCCCGCGGTTTCGGCGAGTGCGGCGAGCTCCCTGAGCGATTCCTCGGCGGCGCCCTGCGTGGTCTCTCGGCTGGACCATACGCCGACGAGCACCACGCGTTCGAGTCTGACCTTGCGGTATTCGACTTCGGTGACGTCTTGGATCTCGCCGAGACCGGCGACGTGCTTCAGCGCGTTGCGGGACTCGCGCTCCTGCCATTGCTCGTCGTGGGCCTCCCGGATACGCTCCCCGCCGTCGGTATCAAGCAGCACTTCGGATTGGTCGGCGAGCACTCCCCCGACTTCGCCTGCGGTCATGCTCTGCTCGATATCGTTGTCTTGGCTCAATGGCACCTCTCACGGTTGAACTATGGTGTCTTTATTATCATCATTGTCTAGAGACATGGGCATCACCGTTTTCGCCACGTGGACGTGTGCGTGCGATTGCGGCGCGTTTTCCACGCGGATGCCGGAACGAATGTTGGCAAGGAGAGAGCATGGCGCAGGCCGAGCAGTATTTCGCGGCGGAACCGCGATCGAAGGATGTTCGCAGGAAACTGCACGTCACATTGCGTGGCAATGAAGCGGATGTGGAGGTGTCGAACGGCGTGTTTTCCGGCAATCGCGTCGATTTGGGCACGTCGGTGCTGCTGCGTCAGGCGCCGGAGCCGCCTGAAAAGGGCACGTTCCTTGATTTGGGCTGTGGCTGGGGTCCCATCGCGTTGACGTTGGGTTTCGAATCCCCGAAGGCGGACATCTGGGCTTTGGACGTGAACGAGCGTGCGTTGGAATTGACCCGCCGCAATGCCGAGTTGAACGGTATGGAAAATATCCACGCGGTCACGGCCGAACAGATTCCGGACGATGTCACGTTCGACCTGATCTGGTCGAATCCTCCGATCCGCGTCGGCAAGGAGGTGCTGCACGAGCTGCTCATGACGTGGCTGCCGCGGTTGAACGTGGGCGGATCCGCCTATCTGGTGGTGCAGAAGAATCTGGGTTCCGATTCGTTGATTCCTTGGCTGGCCGCGCAACTGGGCGACGGATATGAGGTAGGCAAGTACGCGAGCTCGAAGGGCTTCCGCGTCATCGAGGTTGTGAGGGCATGAGATTCGAATATCCTTCCGAACTGCCGGTTTCCGCGGCACGCGACGAGATCGCGGAAGCCGTCAAGTCAAGCCAGGTGGTGATCGTCTCCGGGCAGACGGGTTCCGGCAAGACCACGCAGCTGCCGAAGATTCTGCTTGAGCTGGGCCGTGGCTCGCATGGCAGGCAGATCGTGCACACGCAGCCGCGTCGGCTCGCCGCGCGCACCGTCGCCGAACGCATCGCAAGTGAGATGGGCGTAAAGCTGGGCGAAGAGGTCGGCTATCAGGTTCGGTTCACCGACGAAAGCTCGCCGAAGACGCGTCTGCGCGTGGTGACGGACGGTATTCTGCTGGCGCAGATCCAACGCGATCCGAAGCTCATGCAGTACGACACGATCATCATCGACGAGGCGCATGAGCGCAGTCTGAACATCGATTTCCTGCTTGGCTATCTGACGGCATTGCTGCCGAAACGGCGCGATCTGAAGCTGGTCATCACGTCCGCGACGATCGATTCGGTGAAGTTCCAGGAGCATTTCGAACACGCGCTGCACACGAAGGTGCCGGTAATCGAGGTGTCGGGACGCACGTATCCGGTGCAGATCGTGTATGAGCCGTTGGGCACCGCGCCGGCGCTGATGCGTTCCGTGCCGGGTTTCGAAACGGGCGCGATGCCGGGAGACGCCGACTACGAGGCGCTGTCGGCCGTGCCCGATGGCAGGGATGGCCGCGATTCGCGCGACACGAACGTGGACATGCCCACCGCGGTGGCGCGCGCCTGCGCCGAACTGGTGATCCATTCGAGCCATGAGCGTGGACCGCGCGATATTCTCGTGTTCGCCTCCGGCGAGCGCGACATCCATGATTTCGAGAACGCGTTGCGCCGCCACTATGGTCCGCGCGCGGCGGATATGCGCCGTCCCGATGCGATCGAGATCGTGCCCCTGTTCGCCAGGCTGTCCTCGAAGGAGCAGCATAAGGTGTTCGAACCGCACACGCATCAGCGCATCGTGATCGCCACGAACGTGGCCGAAACGTCGCTGACGGTGCCGGGCATCCGCTATGTGGTCGATCCAGGCACGGCACGCATCTCCCGCTATTCGAAGACGGCGAAGGTGCAGCGTCTGCCGATCGAGCCGATCAGCCAGGCGAGCGCGAACCAGCGTTCGGGCCGCTGCGGCCGTATCGCCGACGGCATCGCGATCCGTCTGTATTCACGTGAGGATTTCGAGACACGTCCCGAATTCACGGAGCCTGAGATCCTGCGCACGTCCCTGGGCGCGGTCGTCCTGCACATGCTGTCGGTGGGCGTGGCGCGCACCGCGAAGGATGTGACGGATTTCGGTTTCATCGACCCTCCGGACATGAAGGCCGTGTCGGATGGCTTCAACGAGCTGACCGAATTGAAGGCGGTGGCGCGCAGACACGGCGAGGTGGTGTTGACGCATACCGGCCGCATGCTGGCGCGTATACCGATCGACGTGCGTCTGGGACGCATGGTCATCGAAGCCGCGAAGTCGACCACGCCGAACACTCTGGCGGCGGTGCTGGTAGTAGTCGCGTTCCTCAGCCTGCAGGATCCGCGCGAACGTCCCGACGAGAACCGTGAGGAGGCGGATCGGATCCACAACCGGTATGCGGACCCGACCAGTGACTTTCTGACCGCGTTGAACCTGTGGGACCGCGTGTTCCAAGCGGATGGCGAGCCGAGCAATTCCGCGCTGCGCCGCATCTGCAAGACCGAGTACTTGAGTTGGCTGCGCATGCGCCAATGGAAGGATTTGGTCGCCCAGCTGCGCGAAATGTGCCAGGAGTTCAAATTCAAGCTTGGCGAGCCGATTCCCGTGTCCCGTCCACCGTTGGAGATCCGCCAGCTGCCGCTTAACCAGCAGGCAGCGCATTCACTGTGCTGCTCATGGGACGCGCAGGGCATCCACACGTCCATGCTTTCCGGCCTGCTGTCCATGATGGGCATGCAGGTCACGCGCGAGCCGAAGGCATCCGATTTCGCTGGTTTGAAGGGTGCGGCACGCGCTCGTGCGATGAAACGCGCGCAGAAGATGGCGAAGAACGACTATCAGGGCGCGCGCGGCACGCATTTCGCCCTGTTCCCCGCCTCCGCCGTAGCCAAATCGACACCGCAATGGGTGATGAGCACCGAACTGGTGGAGACAAGTCGACTGTGGGCGCGGTATTCCGCGCAGATTGATCCCGCATGGGCGGAGCCGCTCGCCGGAGCACTCACCCGTACCACGTACGCGGATCCGCACTGGTCCGGTTCGCGCGGCTCGGCCGTGGCGAGCGCGAAGGTGCTCCTGTACGGCCTGCCGATCGTGCAGGACCGCACCGTGCAGTGGGGGCGCATCAATCCGCTTGAGGCGCGCGATTTCCTCATCCGGCAGGGTCTGGTGGAGGGCGACATCCAGCAACGGTTCTCCTATGATGATTTCGTCACCAGGAACCGGGACATCCTCGAGGATGCAGCCGATGATGCGAGCCGCACCCGCCAGGTGGCGCAGACCGTCGGTGACGAGGATCTGTTCGACTTCTACAACGCCATCATCCCCAACACCGTCACCAGCGTGGCCGATTTGGCGAAATGGTGGAAGACGAAGCACGACGAGCAGCCCGATCTGCTGGATTTCAATCCGGACAAGGTGGAGCGTCTCGCCGGCTCCGATTCGGTGTCCCTGGACGACTATCCCGACCATTGGCATACGCTCGGCACCGACGGCTCCCCCATCGATCTAAGGTTGAGCTACATCTACGACCCGCACGACCCAAACGACGGCGTCACCGTGCATGTGCCGTTGAAAGCATTGTCTCGACTGACTCCGGAACAGTTCTCGTGGAATGTGCCGGGATTGTTGGACGAGCTAATCGTCGGCATGATCAAGTCGCTGCCGAAAACGTTGCGCGTGCAGTTCGTGCCCGCTCCGGACACGGCACGCAAAATCCGCGCCTGGATCGACGAACGCTATCCCGACCTGCCGGGCTCCGGCAGCCAGCAGAAGCCTAACATCGCCCCCGAAAACGAGGATGGCATGGCCGCATGGCCCGACCTGCCGCACGTGTTCACGCAGGCGGCCATCAGTATCGTCGGCGCGCAAATCCACCCGGAAGTCCTCACCGGCGAACTATGGAACAAGCTCGCGCCATACCTGCGCATGACCTTCGCCGTGGAACAGCAGCTGCCGCCCAACCGCAAGAACCAGCACGGCCGACGACACGCGCGAGGATCCGTCAAAACGCTCGGCACCGGCAAATCACTCGTCGAACTGCAACGCAGATTCGCCGAACAAGCCAAAGCCTCCGCACGCCACATGGTCGAAAAACAAGCCCGAAACGCAGGAGACCAAGGCAAGTTCGTCGAACAAGCCAACCTGCTCAACAAAGCGGGAGCGACCACCGAAGCACGCGCCACCATGCTCTGGCAAGGCGCGCTCGACACGCTGCGCCTGCCCGGTGAACGCATCTCCTCACGCTGGCTCGGCACGGAAGCGCTCATGCTCGCCTCTGCCCCCTACAAGTCCACGAAGGAGCTCACCGAAGACCTGCAGCTGGCAGCCGTCAAACGGCTCCTGCCCAACATCGACCAGCTGCCCGACGACGAAGCGCTCGCCGACGCAGTGCTCGATGTGCGCGAAGTGTACGAGGACACCGTGTACGCGGTGGCGCATGACGTGATCGCCATACTGAAACGGTATGCGGAAGTCGACAAAGCCGTATCCGGCAAAGCGGACCTGCCACTGCTGAGCGTGCTGCAGTCGATCCGCGAGCACATCGCCACACTCGTATACCCCGGTTTCATCGGCAAGACGCCGCCAGAGGCATTGCCGTCCATCGAACGATACCTGCACGCCGACCTGCTGCGCCTCACCAAGGCGAAAAACGACAAGAACCGCGACGTGCGATGGGCTTGGGAAGCCGACGAAGCCAAACAACTTGCCGACAAGGCCGTGGCGAAAGCACAACGTGAACCAGCCGGCCCACGCCACGAAACGCTGATGAAGCAGGCGGAAACCGTACGTTGGATGCTGGAGGAATTCTACGTGTCCCTGTGGGCACAGGAACTCGGCACGCCGAAACCGATCAGCCTGCAACGCATCAAAAAGGCGATCGCCTAGACACCAGCCAAAACCCCAACGGATTGTTCCGTTTCTTCAAACCCGTCAACGCTTCTTGAAGAAACGGAACAACTGCGATTCACGAATCAACAACCCCACCAATAGACTCGCCACCATGACACCGGCGAACACAGCCAACGGCGTACGCACCGCAGCCGCCAACACCGCCACCCAATCGGACCGGCTCATCCGCACCGCATACGCCAGCAACAACGCACACGAAGCAAACGTAGCCAGCCCGGCCCAAACACCGGTCTCCACACCAATACCCAGCAACTGCGCACCCTTCGACTGCCCCGAATGCAATGCACCCGCATACTCCAACCTACGCCGGCGCACACCAAACACACCAACCAACACGCCAATCGCCAACCCCACCCACGGCATCCACCGCGTCGAACGATTCACATACGACGCACGCGCGTCATAATGCGCATCAAACCCCTTATTCACCTGCGTCACACCCGCATTCGACGAGCCGGAACCCGCCACCAACGTGGCATACAGCAGATTCTCCGTCTGCCCATCAGCCGGCCACTGCTTGACCCAGCATTCGTCAAACGTCGAAGCGCTCGCCGACAACGGCACGATGAACGCGTAGGCGAAACGCGTGTCACGCCCATCGTTCGGCCAGTCGAACACACCAGCCACACGTGTGGTGCCTTCGCGTGTCTGCAATGCGCTGCCCACGGCGAGCCCGAAGTCCTTGGCCACGTCGCGCGGCACCCATACGCCGGACACGTCGGCCTTGGCATTGCCGGCGATCAGCCGGATCATACCAGGCGTCACGTCATACGATGAGATGTCCTTGCCGGGTGTCGCGAGTGGCACGACCTGTTCGCCGGCACGCATCGCACCAGCCAAGGTGCCCGTCATTCCATCGCCGGCGTCGGACAACCGGTCGCATGCGGTGCCATCCACCGTTCCACCGACGATGGCGTTGACGTCAGCGTACGCGTTGATGCGCTGCACGGCCTGCGATTCCAAGTCAATCACGGTCATCGCCTCATATCCGCCCAGCAGCGTTCCGGAGAGCAGTACTGCGAGGAACATGGCGAACGCGCGGCTCACGCCCGAACCGATGTTGCGCAGCGCTTCGGAAAGCACCGATCCAAGTCTCATATACGCTCCCTTATTGGCGGTTTCATGCGGTTTTCACACTGTTTGGCGAAGCTCAACGGTTTCTTGCGATTCGTCCGCCGACTATTTGCAAACCAGCCCGTTGAGCCCGCTGCCGATTTCGACGTTGGCGATCGCGGACACGTCGGCATCCTGCGTCTGCACCAGACTCACGCCCAGCTCGCTGCCCACGATGGTCACCTTCACCGGCGTATTGGACGCATTGTGGGATTTTGGTACGATGCAGCCGCTGCTGCCGTCGATGCCAAACACCGCTCCCGCCGGCACACGCAGCACCTGCAATGGTTCTTTCAATGCCACGGTGGCATCGAGACCGGCCTTTTTGGTCTGCATGTCCATGGACTGGAACGTTTCGTTTGCCGACACATTACGCAGGAATTCGGCGTCGGTGATTTCCGTGCTATCGGCCGGCAATATTCCATTGACGCCATACATGCTTATGGTGCGATCCTGTCCTACCGCCGCGCCGTTTTTCACGGTGAGTTTCGTCAACGCTCCCGGTATTTTTCCGATTGCCGTACCGCCCGTCACCATGGAACCGGTGGTGGCCGTCCACTCGTCGACTACGACTGCGTTTTCAGGGATCCACATGGTGTCGGCAAGCGCAAGCGTGCCGTCGGAGGGGTTGCCATTGTCGTTCATGAGTTGCCGCCAGCCGTCGGATGTGGCCCACCAGTAGGTGTCGGAACCGGCCAAGCTGTTGTATCCGAGTCGGCTCAGCTCGTTGTTCAGTGCGAGCACGTCGTCGCCCTTGTCTCCGGTTTTGAGGTCACGGTATAGGGGTGTGGCGGTGTTCAAGGCCACGACCACGCGGTCGTTGACTTTGTATGCGCCTTTGCCGGAGGCGAGTCCGTCTGCGGACCAGTCGGCGGTGACGGTGCCGTTGGCGTTGCCGAGAAGATTACGTTCGGTGGAGATGGTGGGCACAACCGTCACTTGCTGGCTACCGGAGTATTCCTGCACGCTGGCTGGCGCGGTGGTCGTCTCCCCTGCCGAGCCGAGCAATGCCGGCGCGCGGTCTGGCAGGAGCAGCGCGCATGCTCCCACGGACACGCATATGGCGGTTGCCACGGCGAGCAGGCTCCAAGCCCATGCGAGTCGTCCGCGTCTGGCACCGTTGTTCATGACTTTAGTGCCCCGTTGCTTCTTTCCCATGAGTCGATGCCTTTCTATTCGTCTATTCTTCCAATTCCGGTTCCTGCGATTTGCTGCCGCCTGGCGCGTAGTCGGCGAGGTCGAGCACACGGTCGCAGGCGTCGCGGGTGTCGGGATCGTGTGTGGCCACGAGCACGATCATGCCTTGGCCGGAAAGGTTGTTCAGCACATGGCTGACGGAATGCGCGGTGCGCGTATCCAATTGAGCGGTCGGCTCGTCCACGAGCAGCATGTCGGGTTTGGAGCAGACGGCGCGTGCCAGCATGAGACGTTGCGCCTCGCCGCCGGAGAGGTCGGAGAACCGGCGGTCGGCCGCGTATTCGAGGTCGAACAGCCCCATGGCTTCCAAGGCTTTGAGCTCCGCTTCCTTGCGCCGCATGCCTTTGGCGAGCAGCGGGAACACCACGTGGTCGAGCGCGGTGCGTTCCGCCACACCGTACGGGTTTTGAAACACCCATCCCACACGGTTCACGCCTTCACGGGTTACGGTTCCGGCATATGGTTTCTCCCAACCGGCGAGAATCGACAGCAATGTCGATTTACCACAACCGGATGGTCCGCATACCGCGATGGTGGAGCCAGGTTCCGCCACGAAATCAAGATGCTCGAACAGCAGGTCTGTCCCCGGGAACCGGTGGGCCAGCCCTTCCACAACCACTCGCATATGAGCCCCTTCGCACATCAGACTACTTCAGCGGATACCAGACCGTCTCATCCGAGGCGGTCACGTTCACTCCGGCCGTCACCAAGCAGGTCAGCGCCTTCCTGTTATCGTGCAGTCCTGCGCTTTCTCCGGATTCCAAATCCTTCTCCAGCTTATCGGCGGTGTAGTCTTTGGGCTTTATGCCTTCCTTGCGCAGGCAGTCGGCCGCAACCCCCTTGTCGTCGAGCAGCAGCTTCGGATTGCCCAACTGGAGCCTGTACACGGTGTTGATATCCGTGACATGCAGCATACTGCAGGATGTCAGATCGTCATTGAGTTTGCGGATCGCCTCTTTGCTGGCGTCATCGGTGTTGTACGAGGGCAGAGCGTAAATGCCGTTGTCGTACTTGTCGAACGTCGGCTCGGCATAGCCTTTGTCTATGATGCACTGCTTGTAATCCGCCCATGCGCGTTCGTAGTCGGCCTGGCTGACTTTTCCGCCTGAAGCGGCCTTCTCCAGCGCGGACTTCTGCTGATCGGATATTTTGCCGCCGTCGGAATCCAACAACGATCGCGCATAATCCTTCAGCGACGACGCGATTCGTTCACCCTGTTGCGATGATTGACCCTGCTGGGATTGACGCTCCCGTCGCGAGTCTTCTTTCAGTGCCCCGCAGCCCGTGCAGCCGACAAGCAAAGCGAGACAGCATATGACGGCAATAGCTTTGCCACGCATGCCCGTTTTCCTCGACATCGTCATCAACCCCCTCACAAATGACGCAGCCGTCAGGCCGCCATGGCCCGCTTTGCCCCTATTCTACACCCCCAAGACTTGCCTCCATGCGCGGCATACCCAATATGGGTATGTGAAACCAGGTGTTCCCCAGCATCATCCACCGGCTCTTTGCATTTACCCCGTTCTCCGCGCCGGAAAGCCATCAGTCAAACGGAATGCGCGCGTGGAACATCCATATGCCGTTCTCGCAATCGGTGGAAAGACTTCCTCCGATATGCTCGATTTCAGCCGCGAACTGTCTGAGGCCATGGCCGCCGGGCAGGCTGCCGGAATGCCGGGCACCCATATCATTCACTTCGGTGATTTCCAAGGAATGCGTCTTCACCAGAACCGACACCTCGTACTTGCCTCCGGAAGATGCATGACGCGAAATGTTCGCGTACACCTCGCCAATCAACCGGCCGATCACATCCTTATGATAGGCATACGGACGCGCACGCACGGGGCCAGAAATATGCGAGACCGGTCAGCATAATCTGTATGGCGGTAAACATCAATGCCATTGGCGAACCGGGGTGGCACACCGCCTCATAAACCATCAGAAGTTCGCACGTCATGATGGCCGCAACACGGAACGGATGTTTGATTCGCGGCATATCCGGCCACCGGAGCTCTTTGTTCTTTCCGGTCATGTCAGCGCTCGTTCCCATGTTTCAACCATGTGATGATGGCTTGCCGTTGCGTACGGCAGTTCAGTCGTTTGACGATGTTCTGCATGTGCTTGCGCACGGTGGCGATGGATATGCCGAGTCGTTCGGCTATCTCGCCATCCGTCAGATATTCGTTCGTGCACAGGTTCATGATGGTTTCTTGCGTGTTGGTGAGCGTGGACTCCGCTTGAGTATCGCATTTCAGCTTCGCATAAGCCGCCATCGGAGTTTCAAAACCGGGCAGGAAACATCCTGAAAGGACACGGGAGACGGCTTGTTCGAGCTGCGTCTCGTCACCTTTACCGACAAGCCCCTGCGCGCCAGCCGCCGCCAGCGGCACGCGATACCGGTTCAGACTGAAGCTGGTCATGCCGAGAATCGGCGTGGAACAGTCCATCAACCGCATGCGACGGCAGACTTCCGGGCCTTGCATGCCTTCCAACGACATATCAAGCAGCACAAGAGCATATTGGTCGGCATTTGATGCAAACAATTCCAAAGCCTCAACGCCGCTGGTAGCCGAATCGACGATACCCACCGCCGGAAGAATCCGCTTGAATAGGTCAGTCAGCGCCTCGATGACAATTTTGTCATCGTCAACAAGCAATATCTTCGGACCACCAACCGTTTTCCCCGTCATGGTACAACGCTCCTTCCCCTGAGAAACATCCCCCTACCGCAATACAATACATCATTTCATCACCGCCCCTTACTCATATTGAGTACATCGTTCGCAATAACCCCGTAAAACAACTCATATCATATGAATCACCGGGCCAAGGCGGTTCGATATGATGATGAAAGGTGGACGATGATGTCCTGGATGAAACAGAATAAATTGGTGAAAACGATCTCCGCATCAGTACTGGCTGTCGGCATCTGCTTTGGCACCACTGCCGTAGCGAGTGCCACATGCCAATACCCTGTCAGCGGAGGCTCGTATAGCGAAGGCACTTATCATGTTGAATGGAGCGTGCAGCCAAAAAGCTCGTACGTAAAAACGTACACTGATTACCACGACCAGTACTGCTACGCGCAACAAGATAGTTCACAAAATTATCAGAGGGTTTATGTTGGTAAAGGTCGCACATGCACCGCAAGCGTTAAGGGCAACTCAACTGATACCAGATATGATTACGTAGAATACTACCAATACTCGTGAGGCTCTCCTAGATTGTCAAAGATACAAACAAAGCAGAGGTATATGACAAACTTTTCAATGAGTTGCCGCTGCATGGCCATCGGTCTGACGGTAGTATCACTTTTGTCCGGATGCTCAAGACAAGTCTCCGATACGGCATCATCTCCCGAAGGCGGTGGAACTACTTCTTCCGAACCGATCAAGCAATATATAGCATCGGTGATCAAAGACAATGACGATCCTCGCGCGACGTATCCGATGACCAAAGCCCAACGGGAGATTCTCAAACGTTCGGAAGCGGCTGGAGGCGTGTCCTCTACCGATTACGAACTCGCTTGGTCCCATTACAAACAATGCGTGGTCGACAAAGGGTATTCAACCCCAGTACTTGACCGTTATCCCAATGGCCTGTATTTCGTCGCCAGAATAAACGCCGAGGGCATGACCGACGAACAGCGAAACAAATTCAACAAGGACGATGGCGTTTGTTTCAACACGGAAGTGATCTACGTCAATGACACATATGCCCTCCAATTGGGCAATCCGCAAATGATCAACGATGTCAATCAAGCGGCCGTCAATTGCTTGAAGAGGGAGAATGTGGCACCGAAAGGCTATACGAAGAAACTGTTCGAGCAAGACGAGAAAAACCGCTTGCAGGACGAGCACACTGAGCTGAATTACTCGGATCCCAAAGTCCAAAGCTGTCTGGCCGCGCTCGGCATCACCACTATGGAAAGCGATAAGGTGTGGAGACCTGCGAAAACTTCCAGCTAAGGCAATACAAAAAACAAACAACGAAACCCCATCAAGGCTCGTCTATCACGAGAAAGGAGATGGCGATGATGCAACTGAATATGGGTACATGGCGAGGAAGCGTAGCCATCGTATGCTTCCTCGCCATGCTTATCGGCTGCACGGGTTGCGGGACGGGCGGCGATCGGCAGGATACGCAACAGCAGACCGAAAGTGCCGGCAGTGACGCTTCCAAGACCAAAATCGCGAATTCGATACCGGATTACATCGATTTCCTTCTTGATTTGGACGCCAAACCCGATACCAAATATCCCATGAGTGACGCACAGAAAACGATTCTGAAGCGTTCCAGAAAGTCGGGAAGCGTATCGAAACCGGATTACGAGCTTGCCTGGTCGAATTACAAGCAGTGCGTGACCAGCTATGGGTATACGACACCGGTGCTCAGGCAGTTCTCCAATGGCCTGTACATGATCGCCATGCGGGATACCACCGGCATGAGCGACCAACAGCGCAAGAAGTTCAACGAGGATGAGAACAAATGCTATAACACTGAAGTCATTGCGGTGACCGGTGTATACCAGATGCAGATCGGCAATCCCGGCATGCTTTCCGATGCCGACCAAGCCATGGTCGATTGCCTGCATAAGGCCGGTATCGTGCCGAAAAGCTACGATAAGGAAGCGTACAAGAAGGATCTGGACGCGCACGCCAAAAACCAACCCACCACTGTGGATTTCTCGAATGCCGAAATGCAGAGCTGCTGGGTGGCGAACGGCGCGTCGTTCGGAGACGTCAATGATACCGATCAGTGGAAGCCGCTCGGCTGACCGCCGCGTTCCCGTCATGCATCGGCAGACGACCGTAAACCCTGCATGATTTGGACTCGTGCGGAACGGAAACGTCATGCGCGTTGGGTGGCATAGAACTTGAGTTCCTGCGCCACGAACGGACGCAGCATCGTGGTGGCGGCAATCGCGCATAGCAGGAACAGCGCGCCTACCGGACCAAGCCACGTCAGCCCGAAATGTCCGTTGACCAGGCCACCGACCGCCGACCCGATTGCGATGCCGATGTTGAACGACATGGAATTAAGCGACGCGGCTAGGTTCAACGAGCCAGGGTGCGACTGCGAGGCGACGTCCATATACAGCACTTGGGAAGCGGAATTCTGCAGGTACATGAACATGCCCAGCACCACGAGCAGCAACGCACCGTACACCGGCACCCAATGCGCCACGACGAGCGATGCCATGAGCACCGCATGGGCGCAGTAGATGGGACGGATGTGCGTCAGCGGTTCCACTCCCCTGCCGTGGTCGGCCAACTTGCCGCCATACAGATTGCTCCATAGGCAGGCCGCACCGAAGATCACCAGTCCGACGCTCAGGTACTGTTCCGGCACATGCACTTCGTCGCGCATGATCGGCGTCAGATACGTGTAAAAGACGTAGCTTGCGGCCGCGCCGCACACCACGGTGAGCACGCCGAGCTGGATGCGCCGGTCGAAGAACAGGCGGAACTGCGGCAGGAATCCGATCTTCACGATGTGGCTGTTTCGTGGCAGCGTCACGATCATGCCAAAGATGAGCACGATGGTGAGCACGTTGATCATATGAAACGCCCAACGCCAGCCGAACGTGTTAGCCACCCACGTGCCAACCGGCACGCCGACCACGGATGCGATGGAGAATCCGGAAAACACCCATGCGATGAATTTCGTACGGAATCTGTCGGCGGTCACGTCGGGCGCGTATGTCATGGCCACGGCCACCAACGTTCCGGACACCAGGGCGATCATGATGCGCGCCACCACCAGCACCGCATAGTTCGGCGCGAACGCACACAGGATATTGCCCGCGAGGAACACACCGATCAGCGTCAGATGCGTGGCGAATCGCGGGAACCTTGCCGACAGCGCGGATCCGAGCGGCGTGACGGGCGCGTACACGAAGGCGAACAGGGACACCAGATTGCCGACCGTCACCTCCGACACCTTCAGATCGGCGGCGATGTCGGGCAGGATGCCGACCATGATGAATTCGCTCATGCCGAGCATGAAGCTTGACGCGATGAGCATCACCACCGGCAGATTGAAGAACCGTTCCTTGTCGATCCGCACTTTTCCGCTCTCCGCTTCCATTCGCATTCCGTTATTCGTTTCCCGATATTTCGATTTGCTTGGCATCGCTTACGTCAATCGATTGACGATTTACTTTCTTCAGGAAAGGATAAACCGCGCGCGATACAATACGGTACCGATGACACGCAAGATGACACGCAAAACCAATCGGAGCGGAAACAGCGGAGGCAAAACCGGCGGAAGCCAGTCCAGCAACCGCAAAAACAGCAATCGTAAGACAGGCAATCGCAAATCCCTTATTCCAAAGAATCTTCGCAGAAAACTGCGTAAAACATGGAACAAGGCGAGTCTCAAACAACGCATCGGCATGATCGCCACGACACTGGTGGCGACGGTCGCGGCGATAGCCATCATCGCAGGCCTGATCCGCTTCGTCGGCTGGCGCGTGCAGATCAGCGAGGCGAAGGCGGCACAGAGCGAGATGCAATCGCTGTACGATTTCAACCCGGGCAACATCATATCCGACGGCGCGTTCTTCAACGGCAACGCACTGAGCGAGCGGCAGGTGCAGACCATCCTCGATCAGCAGGGCGCGGCATGCACCGGAGCCAAGTGTCTGAAGACCATGACGTTCACCACGCAATCGCAGGCGGCGGACGAATACTGCCGGACCTACGAGGGCAAGGAGAACGAAAGCGCCGCCGCGATTATCTACAAGGCGGGCAACGCATGCGGCATCAGCCAGAAGGTGCTGCTCACCGTACTGCAGAAGGAGCAGCACCTGCTCACCTCCACCGATCCAAGCGATTTTCAATTCAAATCAGCAATGGGCCTGAGCTGTCCGGACGACGCGAACTGCGATGCGAAATACGCCGGATTCTTCAGCCAGGTGTACGGGGCGGCGAAGCGATACCAGTACTACGTGCGCCACGAATCGCAATACGCGTACCATGCCGGCGCTCTCAACTACGTACGATACAATCCGAACGCAGGCTGCGGCGGCAGCGACGTCTACATCGAGAACAAGGCGACCGCGCTGCTGTACATCTACACGCCCTACCAGCCGAACGAGGCCGCGCTGAAGGCCGGCGCCGGCGAGGGCGACGAGTGTTCGACGTACGGCAATCGCAATTTTGTGATCATCTACAATTCGATGTTCGGCAATCCGCGCGGCTGATATCCCGAAAGCAAACGAAGGGCCGTCATCCGGATTGATGTTCCGGACAACGGCCCTTCATCATATCGATTGCGCGATCACAGCTTCGGCAGATACTTCTTCAGCTCGAACGGCGTGACCTGTCGACGATACTCGTTCCATTCCTGACGCTTGTTGCGCAGGAAGTATTCGAACGCGTGCTCGCCGAGGACACTCGCGACGAAATCGGACTTCTCCATGATCTTCAGCGCCTCATCAAGCGATTCCGGCAGCGGCTGGATGCCCATGGCCTGACGTTCGGCGTCGGTAAGCTCCCACACGTCGTCGCTGGTGGGCTCGCCCAGCTGCATCTGCTTGTCGATACCATCGAGACCGGCGGCGAGCAGCACGGAATACGCGAGATACGGGTTAGCGACCGGGTCGAGCGCACGGAATTCCATACGTGCGGAATTGCCCTTGCCCGGCTTGTACTGCGGGATACGCAGCAACGCGGAACGATTGTTGTGACCCCAGCAGATGTAGCTCGGCGCTTCGGCACCGCCCCACAGACGCTTGTAGGAGTTGACGTACTGATCGGTGACAGCGCAGATCTCAGCCGCGTGATGCAGGATGCCGGCCGCGAACTGCCGCGCGGTGACGGACATGTTGAATTCCTGTCCGGCCTCGTAGAATGCATTGGCGTCGCCTTCGAACAGGCTCAGGTGCGTGTGCATGCCGGAGCCCGGAGCGTCGGCGAGAGGTTTCGGCATGAAGCTGGCATGGATGCCTCGCTCCAGCGAAATCTCCTTGACGACGGTGCGGAACGTCATGATGTTGTCGGCCGTGGTGAGCGCATCCGCATACCGCAGATCGATCTCGTTCTGGCCTGGCCCCGCCTCGTGATGCGAGTACTCCACCGAAATGCCCATCTGTTCGAGCATGTTGACGGTGGCACGGCGGAAGTCCATGCCGGGGCTGCGCGGCACATGGTCGAAGTAGCCGCCCTCATCGATCGGCTTCGGAGTCTGCGCCCAATCGTCCTGCTTTTCGAACAGATAGAATTCGATCTCCGGATGCACGTAGAAGGTGAAGCCCTTCTCCTTGGCTTTGGCCAGCGCCTGCTTGAGCACGTGGCGCGGATCACCCAAGGACGGTTCGCCATCAGGCGTGAGCACGTCGCAGAACATACGCGCGGTGCCTTGCGGGCCACCTCGCCAGGGAAGAATCTGGAACGTCGACGGATCGGGTTTGACGATCATGTCGTCTTCGGACACACGGGTAAGGCCTTCCACCGCGGAACCGTCGAATCCGAGACCTTCCTCGAATGCCGCTTCCAATTCCGCCGGGGCGATGGCCACGGACTTCAGCGTTCCCAACACATCCGTGAACCATAGACGAATGAAACGCACGTCGCGTTCCTCGACCGTGCGCAAAGCAAACTCTTGCTGTTTATCCATAGTGCCCAATCGTTCCATGCGCATGTTACGAACATCGTTAACACGCGTCGTGTCGCACGATTCCGTTTTCAAGGCGAAATTTCGAATCGTGACACATCAGCCGATATAGAAATACCCCCTTACCTTCCTCTCCACGCCGTTTTCGCATGGATTTTGAGAGTTAGGGGGTATTAATATGGAATCGACTGTGTCACGATTCGAAATTTCGGTCTAAAAACCGAATCGTGACACATTTGCGGCGATCGGAATACATCACACGCTATCAGCGTGCGACTTCGAGCGCTTCCTCCAGCGTGAAGGCGCGCGCGTACAGCGACTTGCCGAGAATCGCGGAGTCCACGCCCAACTCGGCGAGCTCCTTGATGTTCCGCAGATCATCGAGCTTGGAGATGCCGCCGGACGCGGTGACCTTCGCATCGGTACGGGAGGCCACTTCGCGCAGCAGCTCGATGTTCGGACCGCTCATCATGCCGTCGCGGGCCACGTCGGTGACCACGTAACGGGAGCAGCCGACGGAATCAAGGAACTTCATGGTCTCGAACAGGTCGCCGCCTTCCTTCACCCAGCCACGGGCAGCAAGGGTGTGTCCGCGCACGTCGAGGCCGACGGCCACGCGGTCACCATACTTTTTGATGACGGAGGCGGTCCAGTCGGGATTCTCCAGAGCCGCGGTGCCAATGTTCACACGGGCCGCGCCAGCTTCCAAAGCCGCGTCCAGCGATGCATCGTCGCGCACGCCGCCGGACATCTCGATGTTGACCTTGTCGCCCAGCTCCTTGACGATGGCGCGCAGCTGGTCACGGTTGTTCCCGGTGCCGAACGCGGCGTCGAGATCGACCAGGTGAATCCATTCGGCACCCGATTCCATCCACGTGCGGGCGGCCTCCAGCGGGGAACCATAATCGGTTTCGGAGCCGGATTCGCCCTGACGCAGGCGCACAGCCTTGCCATCACGGACATCGACGGCGGGAAGCAGCGTCAAAGACATGTCTTACCTTTCGTTCCATATGCCGGACGGTTTTTCGTCCGTCCGACGATTCTTGCGATTCTACGGTTTGTTTTGCGGATTGCGGCGTCCGTCATCATGCGGTCAGAACGTCGCGACCCAGTTGCGCAGCAGCTGGGCGCCGGCTTCGGCGGATTTCTCCGGATGGAACTGCGTGGCGAACAGCGGGCCGCGTTCGTATGCGGCGACAAAACGGCTGCGTCCGTACGTGCACCACGTCACATGCTCCTGCGCGTCGCCGAAATCGATCTGATCGGCGGACGTATCGGCAGATGTGGCGCCCATCGCGGCGAAGGAGTGCACGAAGTAGAACCGCTCATCCTCAACGCCTTTGAGCAGCACGGAGTCTTCCGGCGCCTCGACGGTATCCCAACCCATATGCGGCACCACATCGGCGTCGAGCAGTTCGACGCTGCCCTTGATCAGACCAAGGCCGGGTGTGCCGTCGCCATGCTCCATGCCACGTTCGAACATGATCTGTTCGCCGACGCACACGCCCAGCACCGGGCGCCCGGCACGCAGACGATCCTTGATGACCGTGTCTCCCCCGACCTTCTTCAGACCCTCCATGCAGGCCCCGAACGCGCCGACGCCCGGCACCACAAGTCCGTCGGCCTCCAACGCCTGATGATGGTCGGATGTGAGGGTCACATCAAGACCGAGATTGGCCAACGCGCGCACCATGGAGCGCACATTGCCGAAACCGTAATCGAACACCACCACGGAAGTCATGGAAGTCCTCCTTCTTGTATGTTCGCCGAAGCACGGTGACGGCCACGGCGAAAAGCTTATTCGATGCGCGACGATCCGCGACCGAATTTCGTATGCTCGGCCAGGATCCGCATGGCATCGTCTCGACTCAGGCTTGCGGAATCGATGATTTCGGTTCCGGATGCGCGCACACCCTCCATATCGGTGATGCCAAGCATGAGATCCTCGACGAACGATGCGACGGATGCGAACAGCACCGGCGGGGCGAAGGTCTGCCCGGCCTTGCCCTGCATGTACATGGTCGCCTCGAGCTTGTCGGCTCGATTGACCGCAAGAATCGCCGGCATGCCGGAGACCACGATGGTCAGATCCTTGATGGCCGATTCCGGCCCGTCGCCATCGAGGTTGCGCAACACGGCGACCGCGCCTTGCGGCGAGCCGACGCATTGAGCGGAGATGTCGGACAGCTGGCAGAAGGCTGCAAGCAGTTGGGCTGACGTGACCCGGGTGATGATCACCGCGGATTTCGCGCGATTGCCCAGAAGTCCCTGCAGCTCGTCATCGAACGAAAGCGACGTCTCAGCTTCGGAAAGCACCGCATCGGTCTCCCGTACCTCGTCCGAAGCGTCCGAATCGGACGAAGCGTCGAAATTCGAAGCATCGGGCGTATCCTGCGTTCCGGACTTGTTATCGGCCTGTTTGGCCGCCTCCTCGTCCTGGAACTCCTTCTCGAAACCGGCCATGGCCGCTTCCAGCTCTTCCTCGCTGAAATGCATGCCATCGTCGCCGGCTTTGCCGAAGCCGTCCGCGGAATCGTTCGGAAAATCGTCCAAATCGTCCTTGTCGTCGGACATCACAGGGCGCCTTTCGTGCTCGGAATGCCATCAACGCGCGGATCCGGTTCGATGGCGAAGCGCAGCGCACGCGCCAAGGCCTTGAACTCGGCTTCGGCAATATGGTGCGGATCGCGTCCGGAGATCACGTGCAGATGCAGGCAGATGCCGGCGTGCATGGCGATGGATTCCATGACATGCCGAACGAGCGAGCCGGTGAAGTGCCCGCCGATCATGCAGTATTCGAAACCTTCCGGCTCACCGGTGCACACGCAGTACGGGCGTCCGGAGATGTCCACGACGGCCTTGGCGAGCGCCTCGTCAAGCGGCACGGTAGCATCGGCGAAACGGCGGATGCCACGCTTGTCCCCGAGGGCCTGCTTCAACGCTTCGCCGAACACGATGGCGATGTCCTCCACGGTGTGGTGCGCGTCGATGTCAGTGTCTCCGGTGGCCTTGATTCTCAGGTCGATCAGCGAATGCTTGCCGAGCGCCGTCATCATATGGTTGTAGAAGGGCACGGACGTGTCGATGTCGGTTTTGCCCGTGCCGTCGAGGTTGAGGCTCAGCTCCACCTTGGATTCGCTGGTTTCACGAACGATGGTTGCGGTGCGTGCCATGATTGCGACTCCTTTTTACGATGATTGCGATTCTGTTGCGTCGGCTTGTTTCAGCCTTTTTCCACGATACGCAGCGTTTCGACGAGTGCCTCGCGGAATCGCGCCATCTCCTCGTCAGTGCCCATGCACACGCGCATCCAGCCTTCCGGACCGACCACGCGGATGAGCACGCCCCGCTTGAGCAGTTCGTCGAAGATGCGGTCGCGGTCATCGAAGTGGCCGCCGAAGAGGATGAAGTTCGATTGCGTTTCGGCCACTTCCAGCGGCTGACCCTTGTAGGTCTGCTGCTTGAGCCAGGTGACGGTGGCGTTGCGGGTCTCACGCAGGTGGTTCACGCGGCTCAGCTGCTCGTCGGTGTGTTCGAACGCGGCGAGGGCGGCGGCCTGGGTGACCGCGGACAGATGGTACGGCATGCGGACGATGCGCACGCAGTCGATGATGCCCTTGTTGGCGGCCAGATAGCCGACGCGCGCTCCGGCGAAGGCGAAGGCCTTGCTCATGGTGCGGCTCACGGCGAGGTTCTCGTATTCGCCGATGAGCTCCAGCGCGGTGGGTGTGCCCGGATCGCGGAATTCGATGTAGGCCTCGTCCACCACGACCACCGGGTGAACGCCTTCGGCCGCGCCCGCCACTTCGGCGTTTCGCGCGGCTTCCAGAACACGCTTGAGGTCCTCGGGCTTGAGTGGGGTGCCGGTCGGGTTGTTCGGGCTGGTGAGCACGATCATGGCCGGCTTGACCTCTTCGATGGCCCTGATGGTGGCATCCACGTCAAGAGTGAAGTCGGCGTTGCGATGCGCGAGCTTCCAGGTGGTGAACGTGTCGCGCGCATACTCCGGATACATGGAGTACGTCGGATCACAACCGAGGGCGGTTCGTCCCGGACCGCCGAAGGCCTGGAACAGCTGCAGCATGATCTCGTTGGAACCGTTGGCGCCCCACAGCTGGTCGACGTTCAGTTTCACGCCGGATTCGCGTTCCAAATACTTCGAGAACGCCTTGCGCAGTTCGATGTGCTCGCGGTCCGGATACCGGTTGAGCGTCGGCGCGATCTCCTTGACACGCTGGGCGATGGTTTCCACCACCGCCGGTTCCGGCGCGTACGGGTTCTCGTTGACGTTGAGGCATACCGGCACGTCGAGCTGCGGCGCACCGTACGGCTCCTCGCCGATCAAATCGTTGCGAAGCGGCAGATATGCCGGAATCGCGTTGTTTTCAGCTGCGGAAGTTGCGCTCATCGAAGCCCAGCCTGCTCTTCCTGTTCCTTGATGGTCGCCTTGTCGTACGGGTCGTCGATGAAGCGGCTCAGCACGCACTCGCCATGTGCCGGCAAATCTTCGGAAACCGCGAAGGCATTCACGCGAGCGGCGAGTGTCTTCAGGCCCTGCTCGTCATATTCGATGACTTCGACGGGCTTCATGAAGGTGTGCACGCCGAGGCCGGCGGCAAAACGGGCGGTTCCAGAGGTCGGCAGCACGTGGTTGGAGCCGGACATGTAATCGCCCAGCGGGACCGGGGAGTACGGGCCACGGAAGATGGCGCCTGCGTTGCGAATCTTGGCGATGACCGCATCCGGATCGGCGGTCTGCACTTCGAGGTGTTCGGCGGCGTATGCGTTGGCCGCGTCGATGGACTGTTCGATGCCGTCCGTGAGGATGATGCCGGACTGGCGACCACGCAGCGACGTGTTGACTCGTTCTGCATGCTCGGTACGCGGCACACGGTATCGGAGGCTTTCCTGGACCTTGTCGGCAAGCTCCTCACTGTCGGTGATGAGCACGGAACCGGCGAGCTCGTCATGCTCGGCCTGGCCGATCAGATCAGCGGCGAGCCAGCTCGGGTTAGCACCCTTGTCGGCGATGATGGCGATTTCGGTCGGGCCGGCGACCGCGTCGATGCCGACGATGCCGGACACCATGCGCTTGGCGGTGGCGACGAAGATGTTGCCCGGGCCGGTGATCTTGTCGACCGGGTCGCACAGGATCTCGCCGTCCTGCGGTTCGGAGCCCTTGGCGCCGTAAGCGAACATGGCGATGGCCTGCGCGCCGCCGACCGCGTACACCTCATCCACGCCGAGGATGGCGCAGGTGGCGAGGATGGTCTTGTCCGGCAGACCGTCGGAGTTGTTGCGGCTCGGCGGGGTCGCGATCGCCAGGGATTCGACGCCCGCGGCCTGGGCCGGCACCACGTTCATGATGACGGAGCTCGGGTAGACGGCCTTGCCGCCAGGCACGTACAGTCCGACGCGCTGCACCGGAATCCAACGTTCGGCGACACGTGCGCCTTCGGCCAGATCGGTGTGGAACGGCGCGGGCACCTGGGACGCGGAGACGGCGCGGCAACGGCGCACGGACTCCTCGATGGCGGCGCGCACTTCCGGATCAAGCTCGTCGAGCGCGGCCTTCATGGCCTCGGCCGGCACACGCAGGTTCTCAGGGCGAATATGGTCGAACTTCTCCGCGAAATCACGCAAGGCCGCAGCGCCGCGGGCCTTCACGTCGTCAAGAATCGGCTGCACGAGTTCGGTGGCCTCGTTGGTGCCCATCTCAGCGCGGGGCATGGCTTCCAGCATTTCGGCTCGGGTCAGCTTCTTGCCTCGCAGGTCAATGATTCGCATATAGTTTTCTTCGCTCATAACGCACCATGGTAACAACGTCAAGTCACGAGAACGCCCTGACGTCTCACATTCAACCGCATTGTGAGACGCTGCGGAATATCGAGGGTTTCGCACGTGGCGTCACGCGGCTGCGCGCGCCCATACCCACCTTCCACCCGCACCCCGGGAATAGGGTGTCCACACCCCGATGTGTTACATGACAGCCGTTACATGACGGTGTTAGGTTGCTGCCAATCAGGCAACCACGATGGCCAAGGAGGACACCGCCCATGTCACAGCAATCGCCGGAAATTCCAAAGACGGCAGCAAAACCGAAATTCTTCTACGGATGGTGGATAGTCATCGGCGGTTTCCTGATGATGGCCACCTGCTATACGACGTTCGTCAACTGTTCGTCGCTGTTCCAGGCGCATATCGTCTCGGATCTACACATGACCATCGGCCAGTACAACACCGGCACTTCGCTCGCGTCTCTGATTTCGATCGTCGCCACACTGTTCATGGGCACTCTGATCGACCGGCTGGGCGCGCGTCAGATCGCATCCTGTCTGGTGATACTTTCCGCAGTGCTGCTGTTCGGCTATTCCGCAGCCACCGCTCCCTGGCATATCTACCTGCTCGCCGCGGTCTCCGGCACGCTGATCACATCCGGCGTACGTCTGTTCATCTCCGTGGTGGTGACCAACTGGTTCAATCTCAAGCGTGGACTCGCCGTTTCCGCGGCGCTGTGCGGTTCCGGTTTCGGAGGCATGATCCTCTCCCCCGTGGCCAGCGCCATCATCGCCAACTACGGCTGGCGCACCGCCTATGTGGCGCTCGGCGTCATCTGTCTGGTGGCGGCGCTGCCGATTCCGGTGATCTTCTTCCGCACCAAGCCGAGCGAGAAGGGACTGCTGCCGCTGGGCGCCGAACTGAGCGACGAGGAGATCAAGGAGGCCGAACGCAAAAGCGGCCATTCGCTGTCCGAGGTGAACGTCGCGGTCGGCTGGAAGGTGCTGCGCAGGCACGCCGGCTTCTGGCTGCTGGTGTTGGGATTCTTGTTCGTCGGTGTCATCAACGGCGCGGTCTCCGTAAACATGGTGTCCAACATGACGTCCGTCAACAACAACGGCACCGAGGTGGTGACGGGAGGCCACAGCGTGGTGTGGGCCGGAACCATCATGTCGTTGTACATGGGCGTCGTACTGGTGGCAAAGGTGGCTCTTGGCTGGATTTTCGACCGTTTCGGCATGTACGGCGGCGTGCTCGTCGGATCCGCGTCCTGCTTGCTCGCCTGCCTGTTCCTGTGTTTCCCGACCACGGATTGGGGCCCGATTCTCGCCGCGGTTTTCTACGGCATCGGAACCTGTACCGCCACGATTGGCCCGTCGATCATGATCACGCACGAATACGGCCGCCGAGACGTCGGCAAGCTGACCGGTTTCGCGGTGTCCGCCACCGCGCTTGGCGGCATCATCGGCGCGATTGTGTCCGGTCTTGCGTTCGACAAAGCTTTGTCATTCACGCCGGCTTGGATCATCGGCATCGTCTGTTCGGTGCTGATGGCGGTATCGTTGTCCGCTTCCGCGGCCATGTCCAAGAACGTGGTGGCCAAGTGCATTGCCGACGGCGCTCCGAAGATTGACGCCGAAGGCAATATCATCGAAGAAACTCAGGCGGAAGAGCAGTCGGTCTGATTGCAGTATCGTGCGCGATCGTGAGATATGGAACGGGCCGTGGAAATCCATCGATTCCGGATTTCCACGGCCCGTTTCGTCACTTTGCCACTGCTTTCCGCTGAGCGTCCGGCTGGTCAGGACAGCGGCAACGAGCTGGGGCCGAACAGGATCTTGATTTCGGCGAACAGGGACGTGTCACGCCTAACGCGGAAGCGGTCTCCGAACGTCAGCACCTTGGCATTGCCCTTGTCATCCATCAGCGCCAGTTTCACCTCGCATGGTCCGGGATGGCTGGCCAGAATCTCGCCCAAACGCCGCGCATGCGACTGGTCAAGCGCAATCGGCGGCAGAACGATCGTCAGCGGACGTTCATCCTGTGCCTCCAGTGTCGGCACGGTGAATTCGGTGGCGCGCATGCTCACCGTCTCGTCGCGTTTCTCCACCTGGCCGCGTATCTGTACCACGGTATCGACTGCCAGTTCGGGCGCCGCGGCCTCATACACTTTGCCAAAGAACATGCATTGGATGGAGCTTTCCAGATCCTCGACGGTGACGATTGCCCAGGGGTTTCCTTTCTTCGACACACGTCGGTCCACGTTCGTGATGAGTCCCGCGATCGTCACCTGCTGTCCATCCGGCATGCTTCCCGCACGGTCGATCAGATGCGCGATGGACATTTCGCGCAACGACACCAGCACCGACTGCATGCCGCTCAACGGATGGTCGGATACATACAGACCAAGCATCTCGCGTTCGAAGTTCAGTTTGGTCTTCTTATCCCACTCCTCCACATCGGGCACCTGGACCATGGCGTCGCCCATCGCGGAATCGTCCTCGCTGGAATCGTCCAAGTCCGCGAACAGGTCGAACTGGCCTTCCGCCTGCTTGCGTTTCAGCCCGACCACGGAATTGATGGCCGTCTCATGGATGGTGAACAGGGCCCTGCGGTTCGGATCGATCGAATCGAACGCGCCCGCCTTGATCAACGATTCCACCAGACGCCGGTTCAGCGCCTCCAATGGCACGCGCTTGATGAAGTCGGTGAAGTTCACATACTTGCCGTGGCCGTTCTCACGTTCCGCGATGATCGCATCCACGGCGTTCTTGCCGACGTTGCGGATTGCACCGAGGCCGAATCGAACGACATCGCCGACGGCCGAATATTCGTACACCGATTCGTTCACGTCCGGCGACAGCACCTGGATGCCCATACGCCGTGCCTCGCCCAGATACAACGCGGTCTTGTCCTTGTTCGTGCTGGCGCCCTGCAGCAGGGCGGCCATGAACTCCACCGGGTAGTGGGTCTTCAGGTATGCGGTCCAATAGGAGATCAAGCCGTATGCGGCGGAATGCGCCTTGTTGAACGCGTAACCGGAGAACGGCACGAGGATGTCCCACACGGCCTGTGCGGCCTCTTTGGAATATCCGTGCTCCCTCATGCCGGCGAAGAACGGGATCTGTTCCTTGGCCAGCACTTCCGGCTTCTTCTTGCCCATCGCTCGACGCAGCACATCGGCCTTGCCCAGCGAATAGCCTGCGAGGATTCGTGCTGCGGACTGCACCTGCTCCTGGTAGACGATCAGACCGTAGGTCTCGTCCAGCACCTCCTTGAGCGGCTCGGCCACTTCGGGGTGAATTGGCGTGATCTCCTGCAAGCCGTTCTTGCGCTTCGCATAGTTGGTGTGCGAGTCCATATCCATCGGGCCTGGACGGTATAGCGCGATCAGTGCGGAGATGTCGTTGAAGTTGTTCGGCTTCAATGTTTTCAGCAGCGAGCGCATGCCGTCGGAATCGAGCTGGAACACGCCCAGCGTGTCGCCTCGGGACAGCAGGTCGTAGGTGGCGCGGTCGTCCAGCGGGATCTTCGTGTGGTCGATGCGTTCCTTGCCGTTGGCCTCGATGTTGTTCAGGGTGTCTCGGATCACCGTCAAGTTGGACAGGCCAAGGAAATCCATTTTGACCAGGCCAAGCGTTTCGCACGTGTGGTATTCGAGCGTGGTGGTGATGGTGCCGTCGGTGCGTTCCAGCAATGGCGACGTGTTGGTGATCGGCTCGCTACCCATGATGGTGGCGCAGGCGTGCACACCGGTCTGTCGTATCAGGCCTTCGATGCCCATCGCCTCGTCCGTGATGCGTTTCGCATCCGGGTCGGAGTCGTACAGTTCGCGGAATTCGCGCGCCTCGGCGTATCGTTTCGCGCTTGGATCGAAGATGTCGTGCAGCGGAATATCCTTACCGCCGGTCTGCGCGGGTGGCAGCGCCTTGGTGATCTTCTCGCCCACCGAGAAGTCGTATCCCATGATGCGGGCGGAATCCTTCAGCGCCTGCTTGGTTTTGATGGTGCCGTAGATCACGCACTGCGCCACTTTGTCACGGCCGTATTTCTCGCCCACATAATCGAGCACGCGGCCGCGGCCATCCGGGTCGAAATCGACGTCGATATCAGGCAAGGAGACACGTTCCGGGTTGAGGAATCGTTCGAAGATCAGACCGTGTTTGAGCGGGTCGAGTTCGGTGATGCCCATGGCATACGCCACCATGGCGCCTGCGGCGGATCCACGGCCGGGTCCCACCATCACGCCGTGCGCTTTCGCCCAGTTGATGTAGTCGGCGACGACGAGGAAGTAGCCGCAGAACTGCATCTGGCAGATCACGCCGCATTCGTAGTCGGCCTGACGCAGCACTTCGATCGGTGGATGACCGTCGTAACGTCGTTCCAGGCCTTCCTCGACCTTCTTGAGGAACAGGGACGTCTCATCCCATCCTTCCGGGCAATCGAAACGTGGCATGAACGCGCCGTCCTCATGGTCGTCGAACATGACGTTGCAGCGTTCGGCGATCTCCAACGTGTTGTCGCACGCTTCGGGAAGGTCCTTGAACAGTTCGCGCATCTCCTCGGCGGACTTCAGGTAGTAGCCGGTGCCGTCGAACTTGAATCGTCCTGGCTCATCCAACTTGGAACCAGAGTTGATGCACAGCATGGCGTCCTGCGCGCCCGCGTCCTCGGCACGCGTGTAATGCGAGTCGTTGGTGGCGAGCAGCGGTGCATTGAGCTTTTTGGCGATGTCGAGCAGGCCGTCGGTCACCTGCTTTTCGATCTTCAGACCATGGTCCATGAACTCGATGTAGAAGTTGTCACGGCCGAAAATATCTTGGAATTCGCCTGCGGCCCGCAACGCGTCATCGAACTGTCCCAGACGCAGACGCGTCTGGATGATGCCCGACGGACAACCGGATGAGGCGATGACGCCTTTCGAATATTTGGCGAGAACCTCCTTATCCATACGAGGGTAACGCATGACTCGTCCCTCGAGATTCGCGTCGGTGGAGGCCTTCATGAGATTCACCAGGCCTTCGTCATTCTCCGCCCACATGGTCATATGGGTGATGACGCCACCGCCCGACACGTCATCCGGGTTACGACGCCGGTGCAACGGGTCGAGATCAGGATTCCAGTTGGTGTCCCAGCTCACACGGGTGGGGTCCTGACGTGCGGTTTCCGGCGTCACGTAGGCTTCTATGCCGATGATGGGCTTGATTCCCGCGTTGACCGCGTCGCTCCACATCTCGTAGGCGCCATGCATGTTGCCGTGGTCGGTGATGCCGATGGCCGGCATGTCCAATTCCTTGGCACGCTTGACCAGGTCCGGTATTTTCGACGCTCCATCAAGCAGCGAATAATGCGTATGGTTGTGCAGTTGCACGAAATTTCCGGAAGTAGCCATGCGTTCCAATCTACCTGCGATTGGTGACGTAGACCCTCATTCCGTGCCGTACGGCCACGTAACTATTGCGGCTGGTCGGCGTGCCGTGCACGCATCACGTCGAGCGCGTGCTGCAAATCGGCCGGATAATGCGATTTGACCGTGGTCCACACATGTGTTCGCGGATGACGGAACTCAAGCTGCATGGAATGCAGCCACTGACGATCAAGTCCGAGCGTCTCGCTCAACTGCGGATTCGCGCCGTACATGGCGTCCCCGGCCAATGGATGCCCGATGGATGAGAAATGCACGCGAATCTGATGGGTACGCCCCGTCTCCAGATTCACGGACACGAGCGTGGCTTCGCCGAAACGCTCCATCACGTCCCAATGCGTGATGGCCTCCTTGCCGGCCGGCGTCACGCAGAAACGGAAGTCGGAGACTTTGGCACGCCCGATCGGCGCCTCGATCGTGGCCTTGTCCTCCTTGAGGTTGCCTTGCACAAGCGCATGATACGTTTTGACGACCTCATGCTCGGAGAACTGCCGACGCATCTCCACGTACGCCAAATCGGACTTGCATACGAGCATCAGACCCGACGTGCCCACGTCAAGCCTTGACACGATGCCCTGGCGTCCCGCGGCGCCGTACGATGTGATGTGCACTCCCCTGTCAATCAGGCTGCCAAGCACGGTCGGACCGGTCCAACCCACAGACGCATGAGCGGCCACGCCGACCGGCTTGTCCACCACGACGACGTCGTCATCCTCGTAAACGACCGCCATATCATGGGCGATTGGTTCAGGCTGGGCACGTTCCTCCACGATGTCGAATTCGACGGTTTCGCCCGCTTGCAGATTCGACGATTTGGAGATCTCCCTGCCGAGCACGCGTGCCTGTCCGCTCTCGATGAGATCCGCCGCTTTGGCACGGGAGATGCCGAGCATTTTGGCGACGGCAACATCGAATCGTCTGCCGACGAGCGCGTCGGGAGCAGGTACGAGCCGGCTCATGCTGTCTTCGCCCCGTCAACGTTTCCGTTGGATTCCTTGGAGCCTTCAAGCTCGTCAAGATCCTGACGGCTATACGGTTCGCCGAAAAGCAACAGCAATACCGCGGCGACGCCGGCAAACATGAGGAACACGTCAGCCACATTGCCGACGGACCATCCATAGTTCAGAAAGTCCACGACCTTGCCGTTGAGGAATCCCTGAGCGTAGACCACGCGGTCGATGAGATTGCCGAACGCGCCTGCGAAACCGAAGGCGAACACCACCGTCCATTTCATGGAGATGGTGCGTACTACCAGCACCACCAACGCCACACAGGCCGCCATCGCCAGCAGGGAAATCAGCCAGGTCATGCCGGAACCCATACCGAGGGAGGCTCCCGGATTGCGTACCAGTGTGAACGACAACAGTCCGGGAATCACACGTATGGTACGTCCGTCGGACAATGCGGACAACGCCCACAACTTGGTAAGCTGATCAATCGCAATCGCCGCGATCGCAATACACGCAAAGACGGCCACGCGGTTGCGCAGCCGTCTTTGACCATTCTTCATGATGTCAGACACAGGCTAATCTCAGTCGTTGTTGTCCTGGGAATCCTGGTCGTAATTGTTCGAGTCGGACACCTGGTTGACGAGCTGACCGAGGAAGTCGGTGAGTCGTGCACGGTATTCGGTCTCGAACTGCTTGAGGCCCTTGATGTTGCCTTCGATAACCTTGGTCTGGGTCTCGAGATTGTCACGAACCTGCTGAGCGTAGTCATCGGCGGCGGTACGGGTCTTCGAATCATAATCGAACGCGCGCTTCTGAACCTCTGCCTCGTAGGTGTCGGCCTCAGTGTGCTTGTTGGAGAAGTACGTATCGGCGTCCTGGGTCTTCTGAGCAAGATAGTTGTCGCCATCCTGCTGCTTCTGGGCCAGATACGCGTCGCCTTCCTGCTGCCTGCCGGCCAGGTAGTTATCGCCATCCTGCTTCTTGCCAGCAAGATAGTCGTCGCCTTCCTGGGTCTTCTGAGCGAGGTAGGTATTGCCCTCCTCGGTCTTCTGAGCCAGATACGCGTCGCCATCCTGGGTCTTCTGGTTCAGGTAGGCATCGCCTTCCTGCTGCTTCTGGGCCAGATAGTTGTCGCCATCCTGGGTCTTCTGATCCATGTAGCCATCGGCATTGGCGCGGGTATCGGCGGAGTACTGGTCAGCCTCGGAACGGGTACGGTTGGAGTAATCGTTGGCGTTGCCGATGATCTCCTCGTACTTGCGCTGGCTTTCCTCGGTGATTTCCTTCGCCTTCGCCTTGCCCTTGTCGACATACTGGTCGTGCAGCTGCATGGCCAACGTCAGCATGGCGGTGGCGCGTTCCGGCTCGGTGTTCGCGGAGGCCGCGGCACCCGCGATCTTCTGCAGGCTGCCGGTTTCGGTGCTCGGCTCGGACTTGGAGACCTGCTCACGCAGTTGAGCCTCGCGCTCCTGGGATTCCTGCAGCTGCTGGGCAAGCTGCTGAATCTGGGCGTTCTGCTGCTGAATCTGCGCGGCCTGCTGCTGAACCTGATTGTCCTGCTGCTGCGATGCGGCCGCATGCTGCTGGGTCAGCTGCTGTGCCTGCGCGACCTGGCCCTGAGCTTCCTCAAGCTTGGCGGTGAGCTGTTCGATCTGCTCACGCTGACGCTGGGCCACGACCACTTGCTCCTGAGCAGAAGCCAGCTGACGGGACAGATCTTCGGTCTGGGCGCGGAACGTGTCACGTTCACGCTGCACCGACGTGAGCTGCTCGCCGAGATCGGCCTGACCGGCGGCTTCAGCGGCCTGAGCGGTAAGCTGGTCGACCTGGGCGGACAGACGATCAATCTGTCCTTTGAGCTGCTCGTTCTGGGAGGACAGCGCACGATTGCTTTCCTCCGCCTCGGACAGCTTGGTCGCCGCGACCTGAGCCGCCTGAGCGGCCTGATCGCCTGCACCGGCGGCCTGAGCAGAAGCGGACTTCAGCGTCTCGTTCTCCTGCTGCAGGGACTGCACCTGTGCGGTCAGCTCGGAAATCTTGGAATTCAGCCCTGCGACATCCGGGCCAAGAGACTGCGTGGCCTGGCCACCGGCTACCGCCTGCTTGCCAAGGGCTTCCACCGTCTCAGTTACCTGATCAAGGAAATCGTCGACCTCATCGACATCATAGCCTTCCTTGAACCTTACGGTCTGAAAGGTATGCTCCCTAATATCTTTCGGCGTCAACAGAGCCATAAATCCTTACACCTCGCTTTGGGCTTGATGCCTTGCTGTTGTTGCTTTCCGTGTCTGACTTTATCACGAAACAGCAGGGTTTTTGTGGAAAAAGCAGATTTTTATGCGTATCACACGAGGAAATCGATGACAACAAGAACAAAATAAAGAACAATAAATGCCACATCAAAGTAAATCGGCCCCATCGGGATAGGACGGATATACTGCCTCAACCATCGTAGCGGAGGCTCGGTAAGCTGATAAATGGCATCAATCAGAGAAGCCACCACACCTCGGGGGCGCCATCTGGGAGCCAACGTCGACACCCAGTCGAGAATCATGCGGATGAACAGGACCGTGATGTAGGCGTTCACCAGTATGTGGACTATGTATCTGATCAATGTCAAAATCATGAGAGCTCACTCTACACCTGACTACAGCCAGCAGCAGATACGAAAACGGCCTCCGAACAATCGGAGACCGTCAAAAACAACCGGCAAGGAAGCACCCGATCAGTCAGCGAACAAATCGTGCGCAGGCCCCTTGTCCTCGGGCTCCTCGACCTTGATGTTCACCTGGGCGGGGCTCAGCAGGAACACCCGCGGGGTCACGCGTTCGATGGAACCCCGCACGCCGAACACGACGCCGGCGGAGAAGTCGACGATGCGATATGCGACAGCCTCGGCCACACCGGTCAGGTTCAGAACCACCGGAATTCCATCACGAATGGCGCGACCGACCATCTGCGCGTCGTCATAGGTCTTCGGATGGATGGTGGTGATACGGCTGACCCTGCCACCCTGGAACGGATTGGACTGTTCCCGAGGAGCGGATGCGACGGAAGTGGTTGTCGAGGAAGAAGGCATCGGGGTCACGGAATGATCCGAATCGAACGAAGTCTTGCCGGCGTCGACCTCCTCATCATCGAAATCATCATCCTCGGCAACGTCGGACATTCCCAAGTACGACATCGCATTCTTCATGAAACCAGCCATGTATCTTCCTTTCGCGTCTTCGCGCTGACTTTACCGCAGGAAATCCGGAATATCGAGGTCGCCCGGGTCATTCGCGGAAACCACTTCGTGCTCGGTGGTCTGGTCGAACGAAGCAACGCTTGGCGCCGGATTGGACGGAATGTAGCTGGACAGCGGCTGCACCTGGGGAACGGCCGGAGTCGCCTGGGGCTGCACCGGCTGCTGCTGGACCGGCTGGACGGGCGTCGGCACGCCAGCGGACAGCGCAGACAACGGCACCGTATCCTCCTTCTTGGCCTCAGCCTGCTTCTCTTCGGCGGACTGGGCGGCCTTCTTGGAAGTCGCATCGAAGCCCGCGGCGATGACGGTGACGCGCACCTCGTCGCCATAGGCATCGTCCAAGGACAGACCCCAGATGATCTGAGCTTCCGGGTGAATGGCCTTCTGCACCAGTGTGACCGCGGCGGAAGCCTCCTGCAGCTTCAGGTCGGTCGGGCCCGCGATATTGATCAGCGCGCCATGGGCTCCTTCGATGCTTTCCTCCAGCAACGGCGAGCTGATGGCGATTTCCGCGGCCTGAGTGGCGCGGTCCTCTCCCCGCGCGGAACCGATGCCGAACAGCGCGGTGCCGGCGCCACGGAGAATGGCGTTGACATCGTTGAAATCAACGTGGATGTACGAATTCGAGGTGATCAGGTCGGTGATGCCCTGCACGCCAGCCAGCAATGCGGTATCAGCAGTCTTGAAGGCATCGACGATGCCAATGGTGCGGTCGGACAGCTCGAGCAGGCGATCGTTCGGAATGACGATCAGCGCGTCGACTTCCTTGCGCAGGTTCTCGATGCCAAGCGCCGCGGAAGCGGAACGCTGCGGCCCTTCGAAGCTGAACGGGCGGGTGACCACGGCGATGGTCAATGCCCCCTGCTGGTGAGCGGCACGCGCCACGATCGGGCTGGCGCCGGTACCGGTGCCACCGCCTTCGCCACAGGTGACGAACACCATGTCGGATCCCTTGAGTGCCTCTTCGATATCGGACTGATGGTCCTGCGCCGCCTTGGCACCCTTCTCCGGGTCGGCACCGGCGCCTAGACCACGGCTGGAAGCATCATTCAGCGAGATTTTGACATCGGCGTCGGATCGCAGCAGATCCTTCGCGTCGGTGTTGATCGCAATGAATTCGACGTTCTGAAGACCTTCAGTAATCATGCGATTAACGGCGTTACCGCCGGCTCCACCGACACCGACGACCTTGATGTTGGTCTTGTCGTTGAAATTGTCAGTCTGGGCAATCTCGCTCACCATAGTCTCCTGTTCACTCACGTACATGCACAACTCTATCGCAATCGTGCCGATACTACACGCACTTTTCCACGCGTGTACCACCGTTTTTTCACTTTTTTACCGTCGCTATGTCGATTTCGCCGGGTGCGGGACGATTTCACCACCACGACATCGTCGATTCAGGCACCCGCAACCCCAACGTCAGTAGCTGGCATCCATCGGGTCGTCCCCGAACAAAGCCTCGCGCTCCTCGTGCGTGGTTTCCCTAGATTCCAACCATCCGTAGGGCAGATGCACCTTCTTCGCAAAGCGAACACGGCCCCTTGGTTTATCCGCGATTCGTTCCGGGAAACGTATGCTGGGATCCAGCTTGTCTATCTCCCGCCGCACATCCCCAAGATTTTCACATTCCATGAAAGCCCGGCGTGTGGAACCACCCACGGGGAAGCCCTTCAGATACCACGCGATGTGCTTGCGCAGGTCGTGTACGGCCATCTGCTCGTCGCCATCGTAGAATTCGGTCAGCAGCTCGGCATGACGTTCGATCACGTGGCACACATCGCCCAACGTGGGATCGATACGTTCATCACTGCCAGCGAACGCGTTCTTGATATCGGCGAACAGCCATGGACGTCCCTGGCAGCCGCGGCCAATCGCCACACCTGCGCAACCGGTTTCGGAGACCATCGCCAGAGCATCGTTGGCGCCCCAGATATCGCCATTGCCGAAAACCGGAATGTCAAGTTCGGAGACCAGCTCGCCAATACGGGACCAATCGGAATGGCCACCGTAGTATTCGGCCGTAGTGCGCGCGTGCAGAGTGACGGCCTTGCAACCCTCCTCCTGCGCGATATGCCCCGCCTCGAGGAAGGTCTCATGCTCATGGTCGATGCCGACGCGGATTTTGGCGGTGACCGGCACGTTGGCCTTGTCACAGACCTTGACCACACGCTGGATGATCTCGCGGAACAGGTCCGTCTTCCATGGCAGTGCCGAGCCACCGCCGCGACGCGTCACCTTGGGAACCGGGCAACCGAAATTGAGGTCGACGTGATCGGCCATGTTCTCGTCGATGACGATTTTCGCCGCCTGCTCCACGATCGCCGGATTGACGCCGTACAACTGCAGCGAGCGGATCTTCTCACTCGGCGCGAACCGGCATAGCCGGAGGGCTTTCGGGTTCCGGGCGACCAGCGCGCGGGCGGTGATCATTTCCGCCACGTACAGACCGTCAGGTCCATAGCTTTCGCAAATCACGCGGAACGGCCAGTTGGTGACGCCCGCCATCGGCGAGAGCACCACCGGGGTTTCGACGTGGACCGGGCCCAGATCGACAGGCTTTATAACGGGAGGAACCGACGGTCGTTCCGCGTCGGTACGCGGGTCGAGCACGTCGGATTCCTCGTAGGCATTCACAATGCTATCTGGCATAGGTCAGACTTGTTCCGTTCAACCGTTCGGCATGGCCGATCAGTACAGGCCACCGGCTTCGGCGATCTTGACGGACTCAGGCCATGCCTCGCCACCCATTTCGACTGGCATCTGCGGCACGCTGACGCGCTTCTCACCGATGCGCTCGGCGATGTAGTCGGCCACCTTGTCCAAGCTGACGCGTTCCTGCTTCATGGTGTCGCGTTCGCGGATGGTGACGGCCTGATCGTCCAGGGTGTCGAAGTCGACAGTGACGCACAGCGGAGTGCCAATCTCGTCCTCACGACGGTAACGACGACCGATCGCGCCAGCCTCGTCGTAGTCAATCATCCACTCGTTCTGACGCAGGTCGGCGGCGAACTTCTGCGCCACGTTCTGCAGATCGGGCTTCTTGCTCAGCGGCAGCACAGCGGCCTTGACCGGAGCCAGACGCGGGTCGAGGTGCAGCACAGTGCGCTTGTCCACGCCGCCCTTGGTGTTCGGAGCCTCGTCGACGTCGTAGGCGTCGACCAGGAAGCACATGAGGGAACGGGTCAGACCGGCGGCTGGTTCGATGACGTACGGCACGTACTTCTCGCCGGTGGCCTGGTTGAAGTAACTCAGATCCTCACCAGAATGCTTGGCATGTGCAGACAGGTCGAAATCGGTGCGGTTGGCGATGCCTTCAAGCTCGCCCCAATCGGAGCCCTGGAAACCGAACTTGTATTCGATGTCGACGGTACGCTTCGAATAGTGGGCCAGCTTCTCCTTCGGGTGCTCGTAATGGCGCAGGTTCTCAGGCTTAACGCCGAGGTCGAGGTACCACTGGGTGCGGGCGTCGATCCAGTACTGGTGCCATGCTTCGTCCTCGCCCGGCTTGACGAAGAACTCCATCTCCATCTGCTCGAACTCGCGGGTGCGGAAGATGAAGTTGCCCGGGGTGATCTCGTTACGGAAGGACTTGCCCATGTTGGCGATGCCGAACGGCGGCTTCTTGCGGGACGAGGTCATGACGTTCTTGAAGTCCACGAAGATGCCCTGCGCGGTTTCAGGACGCAGGTAGTGCAGGGAGTTCTCGTCCTCGACCGGTCCGAGATGGGTGCGCAGCATCATGTTGAAGTCACGCGGTTCGGTCCACTTGCCACGGGTGCCGCAATCGGGGCAGACGATGTCGGCCATGCCGTTCTCCGGCAGCTTGTCACCATGCTTTTCGGCGTAGGATTCCTCAAGCTTGTCGGAACGCTGGCGCTTGTGGCAGTTGAGGCATTCCACCAGCGGATCGTTGAAGACGGCCACGTGGCCGGAAGCGACCCACACGGGGGTCGGCAGGATGATGGAGGTGTCCACGCCCACCACGTCGCCACGGGTGACGACCATGGAACGCCACCATTCGCGCTTGATATTGTCCTTCAGCGCGACGCCGAGCGGACCGTAATCCCATGCGGAACGGGTTCCACCGTAGATTTCGCCGGCCGGGAAAACAAAGCCACGACGCTTGGCAAGGGATACGACTTCATCGAGTTTGGATACAGCCACAATGCACCTTCTGGAGTGAATGGTTTGGGGTCTTTACATCCGCACAGCCTACCGTCACATGCTGACACCCGCGGCGGAACGCGCATGCACGGCGCGAGGAGGGACCGGAATGCGGAAAAAGGGCCTCCCGCGAATACGGAAAGGCCCTGGAGGTGAAATGGAAAGTCGGGTCCGTCCCGATTATGCGGAACCGTGGGAAGCCACGCCGGCAGGGTCACTGCTTGCTGGCGTTCTTGTCCTCGACGGTATCGTTGTCGAGCAGCAGCGACCAGATCTTGCAGTTGAGCGTCACGGAGTTCTTGGAGGCGTCCCCGTCGGTGCTGATCTGGTACTGCACGTCCTCCGGCACGGCGACGCGATTGATGTTCTGCACGCCCTGCACGAAGTTGCGCATCGGATCGTAGTCGCCGGACGCCGTGATGGTCACCGGCACCTGCACCAATGTGCCGGCTTTGATGCTTCCCTGCATTTCAGGAGGCATCACAGCGAGCGTGGCGTCGTTGAAAGACACTGAGGAGATGGTGACTCCGGCAGCTTCGGCCGCGCCATTCAACGCGTCGATGAACTCTTTCTGGTTGTAGCCGTCGGGAATCTGACGCTGCAGCTGGCGCAGACGGTCCTTCTGCAGGCTAATCGTCTCGCTGGCCACTCGCAGCTCTTCGATGCGGTCGCGCAGTTTCTTGTTGGTCTCATCGATCTGCGCCGTCTGCGCGTTCGCATCCTTGATATGGGTGATTCGAGGAGAAACGCCCACCAGCCATGTGAACATGATCACGATCACGATGCTGAGAGCCAGGGCTATCCATGCGATTCTATGCTTGTTCATGTTTCCTCCCGCTTATCAGTTGGATGAACCGTCGGAGTCGGACGTGCCGGACGAGGCCGAAGCCTGTTGATCGGCTTCCGACGTGCCCTGCGCGGCTTTGGTGAGGCTCTTGCGCAGCTTCTCGAGCAGCGCGCGGTTTTGCTTGTCGGCACCTGCGGAGTTGTCGCTTCGTGAGGTGGTGTTGCCGTCCATCTTCAGGGACACGGTGCCCTCATACGTGTAGGTGGTGCCGTCTTCCTTGGAATTCTTGGTGATGGACTTCACGTAGCCGGTCTGGTACGTGGGGATATCGGCGAAGTTGGCGATGAAGTCCTTGGCCGAGATGAAGTTCGGGGACAAGATGCTGAAGTCCACGGTGATCACGCCGTTGCCGGACCAGACCGTGGCGGTGTCATCGGTGGAGGATGAGCCGCTGTCCGAATCCGAAAGCTGGTAGCTCTTGAGCTCCAGACTCGTGTACTGGCCGCCTGCCGGGAGCGCGCCATTCAACGAATTGGCCACCTGCATCCAGTCCATTTCGTCGTACAGCATGGAGATCTTGGCCTTCTGCGAATCGTCCAGCGAATTCAACGTGGCCTCGACGTCCTTGAACTGCGCCTTTTCCTGCTGCAGGGACAGAGTCTTCTGCTGCGCCACGTTCACACGATGATCGGCCCAGGAGGATTGCAATCCCATGAAAGCGCTGACGATCACCGCGATGGCGACCACGAAGATCAGCACATACGTGAGCAGGTACTTGATGGCTCGGTCCCGGTTGAGGCTGACGATGGAACGCGGCAGCAGGTTGGCTCGCGTGTCCCAATCGGCGGGATTCTCCGTGTTGTTGTGAGCGCTGCCCTTCAGCGTGCTGCCGATGTCCGACATATGCATGGACAGCAGCGAGGTCTTCTCTCCCCCTTCGGAGGCTTTCCTACTGGTTATCTCCTTGCCGCGGCCACGATGCGACTTGACGGCTTTGTCTTTGTTCTTCTTCATGATCGCGCTCACCTCGGCTTCTTTCCGATCACCAGTCCAAGCACACCGCCCAGATCGACCGCGTGTGCCACGATGTTCTGCCGTTCCACTTCCTTGGACAGTTTGAAGCGGACGAACGGATCGCCGATGCGCACCACCTTGTTAATGGAGCTGGCCAGCACCGGCGGCAGGCCGATGAGTCGAGCGCCCGCGCCGGCGAGGATGACACCGCTGATAGGGCTGTCCGCATGGTCGATGTCGTACATGTTCAGCGTGTTGCGGATGCCGACGATGAGCTGCGCCGTAGTTTCACGGATCACCTCTTCGGCTTTTTCGAGCCGCTCGTCACCGGTCACGTTCTGCAGGCCGATCTGGTTCTTGATCCGTTCCGCATCGTCGAAGGAGATGCTCAGCGCGCTGGCGATGCCGTCGCTCACGTCATCGGCGCCGGACGGCACGACTCGCATGTATGCCGGTTTGCCGTCTTTGAGCACGATGACGTCGGTGCAGTTGCCGCTGACGTTGACCACGGCTTCGGTCTGCGTCTGGTTGGAGTCTCCGAACAGTCGGGCCAACGCGAATGGGCCGGCGTCTATGGAGGTGATGACAAAACCGGCTTCTTCGGCGGTGCGTGCGGTCTTCTCCAAGCCGCTGCGCAGGGTGGCCACCAAAATGCCGTGCAGCTGCTTGCCTTCCTGTTCGTTGTTCACGATGGACATCGGCACGAAGTCCAATTCGGATTCCTCGATGGGCAGCGGAATCATGCCTTTGGCCTGGAACGGCAAAGTGGACCGCAGGTCCGCAAGGGGCATGAACGGGAAATCCGCTTCACGGAACACCATTCGACGGCTCGAATAGACGAGAGCGGTGTTCTCACGCGGGAACTTGAACCGTTCCACCAGCGTCTTCAAAATGCCGGTGACCACGTCGACGTCCACCACTTCGCCATCCACAACGGCTCCGGTGGGAAGTGGAATCGCTTGGAAATGCTTGATGGTGGGCGAATCCGTGTAGGGGCCGTCTATAACCGCCGCCCGTATGGCGTCGTTCCCAATCGACAGCGCCGTTATTGCTCTCATGGTCTCTCCTTATATATAGGTCCTGAAACACGGATGCGCTATGCGAGTCCGGTGAATTGCAGGTACAGTGTGGCGATCGGTGCGCCGGCGAAGATGCCGAGCCAAGCGCCGAGCAGCATCGAAGGGCCGAAAGGAATGCCTCCGTGCAGGCCTACCTTCTTGCCGGCGAGTAGAACCAGACTCACCGCTCCTCCGATGAAGAACGCGGCGAACGCGCCGATGATGAACTGCGGCCAGCCCAGCCATCCAAGCACGAGTCCGAGGATGAACGCGAGTTTGATGTCACCATCCCCCATACCTCCTTTCCAGATGAGGGAAAGCACGAAATAGAACGCGAACAGTATCAACGCGCAAAGCGCTCCGCGTCCGAGGCGCAGCCACTCCCCTGTGCCGAGCGATGCCAAGGCCAACAACGCCACGGTGGCGACGAACGTCGGCAGCAGCACCACGTTGAGGATGAGATGGTGGTCCAGGTCGATGAACGCGATGACGATGGACACGCAGGCGAACACATACAGCAACGGCAACACCCATGGCGTGTATGCGCCGGACAGCCCGCCGATGGTCACGGCAAGGAAGGCGATGCCTCCAAGCGATTCGACCAGCGGGTAGCGCGCGGCGATCGGCTCTTTGCAATGCCGGCATTTCGCGCCGAGCACCAGCCAGGAGATGATGGGGATGTTGTCGTACCATGCGATCTGCGCTTTGCATTTCGGGCAGAAGCTGCGTTTCGGATTGGTGATGCTGATGTGGTTCGGCACGCGCCAGATCACCACGTTCAGAAACGATCCGAAGATGCAGCCAATGACGAATGACGCCACCAACAGAACCACCACGGTAGGAATGTCGTCGATAACACTCATCATCGATCACCAGTTCTTCGTCTTGGAGATGTTGGAATCCACCACCGCGGAAAGATTGGTGTTGGATGGAATGGTGACGGTCGTGGTTTCCGTGGTCCACGTGTAGGAGCCGAAACCACCTTTATGGCCATAATCCACATCTGCGTTCCATGCCTGGGACTTGATGATGCGGCCGCGCACGTCACGGTTGGATCCGCATTCGAGCATCTTCAGCATGGCATGGCCATCGCTGCGATTGTATTGGCGGTCAATCGCTCCGGTATCATCATTCTTCACATAATCGCCGGGATAGATTTCAGTCAGACACAGGTTGCTTGCCGTCTGGAACGTTCCGGCCCATGGATATTGGGTCTTGCCGTCGATCGTGACGGATTTGGATTTGTTGTTCTCGTTGTATCGGGTGAATTTCGTGGCGTCGTTGATATCGGTCGTCAATCCGACGGCGCTGCCCTCGGCCTTCAGATAGTGCACGCCGCCATTCGTGTCGTACAGTCTGATGGTGGTGGTCGTCCCGGATCCATCATCGCTGGAATCCTCGTCATAGTCGGCACGATCGGATGTGAAGTTGAAATTCTCCTTATCGGCGGTCGGGCAGAAATGCGTGGTGACGAAATCGAAGCCTTGTCCCATGATGCTCTTCTGATAGCATTTCGCGTCGAAGTCGCCGGTGCGGACATCGCAGGTATCGGTGTAGACGCTGTTGCCGTCGGCGCTCAGGACCGTGCAGAATCCGGATGACGAATTCACGATCTGCTGTGTGAGGCGTCCCGCTTCACCCGCCTGGCTGAATGATGCTGTGGCATCCTCCATGTCGGCGCCGTTCGAGAAGTACGAGTCGCTGAAATTGCTTGTCCACTTCGTCACCATATAAGCCTGTTCATATGGAGTCGCCTTGATGTTGCCGCCCGCGAAGTGGGGGTCGCCCTCATTGTTCGGGTCGGCACCGTAATGGGTGGCTTCCAGACGTTGGAACCTGGTCTTCTTGCCCTGCTGCACGCCCGCGACGGAGTATCCTTTGCTTTCCGGAAGCGGGGATTTGTATTTGGCGGCTTCCGAACTGACTTCCCCCGTCATCTCATTCCAATATCCGGCATTGATGAAACCGTTGTAGAAAATCCACTTCTGGTATTTGTTGAGCAGGCTGTCCGGATCGGATTTCTCGGCCTGCTGTGCGGCCGCGTCGGTATAGTAGTCCGTCTGGTAACGCGCGCCGTACGATTTGCCGCACTTCTGCAGGGTGGCCGGAGCTTTGCCGTCCGCATCTTCAATGCTCACGCCGGTGACGCAGAGATTCATATTCGAGGCGAGACGGATGGAATTGTCCTTGTAGTACACCCATGTGTTCAGTGAGGAATACGCGCCGTCGGTACGGCATTCCTCGGTGTATTTGTAGGTGTCGCCGCCGGCGTTGTACGCAGCCGGGAGCAGGATCAGGCCGGAGCCAGCCTGGGGCGTCTTCGAAAGGTCAAGGTTCTCCGCGATGGTCTTCTTCTCGTCGGTGACCGGAATCGTGGTGGCGAGCATGCAGGTGCGGTTCACCGGATTCAGCGTCGCGGTACCCTTTTTGAGGCCATCGAAATCGGTCCTGTCGGAACTCACCGCGGCGGAGAATTTCACTTCCCCGGACGGATCCGAACCCAGATTCACTCCGGTATAGTCGACCGGAACCCACACGAACTGCGAGTCCAAACGATTGTAGGGAGCCGCGGCATAGAAGCCCATGCCCATTCGACCGCCACCGGCCACCGTCGAATGCGTCGTAGTGGTCGTATCCGTCGAAGCCCCGATTTTGCAAATGGCGCGTTTCAGTGCCTGGGGTTGTCTGGCATCACCTGACGAACGGCCGTCCTTGTATCTGTTGACAAAGCCGGTTCCGATGATTTCCGCATATTGCGTGTCCTTCAAATCCGATGGATTGGTGATCATGGTGGCCGATGCGCCGTCCGGGTCATCCTTGTAGAAATTGATGCGGACACGATAGGACAGATCGTCCGGCGTGTAGGATGCCGTGTCTGTCGCGGAGCCGACCTTGTTGAGGGCGACATGGTTCAGCAGCACCGATGCGCCCTCATACTTGGTGAAGGTACCATCCTTCGCGCTGTTGCCCGTATCGGCGGCGGTTGCGGGGAGCAGTCCCGCAAACGCATCAAGGCTGCTGGCGCCCTGCAGCTTCTCCAAGGTTTCCTGAAGATAGCTCAGGCCCACTTCGAGGCCGGATTCGGCGGCGTAGTTGGCTTGGGAGTTCTCCTTGTTGTTCTTGTAGGGAATCGCCTGGGCGAACAGGGTGGTCATGACCAACGCGGAGGTGGTGAGCACCACCATGACGAACAGGATGGCCAGCATCATGGCGGCTCCCCGCTCACCCATACGTTCGCGGAGCTTCGCACGGTACTTACGATTCAGCCTCGACCATAAGCCTGTCTGCTTCATCTTCAGCTCCTACCTTATATAAAGAATGAGTACGATTAATCGCGCCTATCAGGCGTTGCCAGCCTGACCGTTGATGGCATCGAACATGGAGAACATCGGCAGGTACAGGGCCACGACCATGAAGCCGACGACCACACCCAGAACAAGAATCATCAAAGGTTCGAGCAGCGAGGTGAGCTGCTTGGCCATGGATTGCGCCTCTTCGTCATACGCTCTGCCCGCGCTGGCGAGCATCTTGTCGATGGCGCCGGAATCCTCGCCGATGGCCACCATCTGCACCATCATGTTCGGGAAGATCTTCTCGGTGCTCATGCTGTCCGCAAGACGGTAGCCGCGTTCCACCAGCCGCCCGACGCGCTTGGACGCCCCTTCGATCACGTAGTTGCCGGATGTGGAGCCGACGATGTCGAGCGCCTGAAGAATGGGCACGCCGGAGGCGAGCATGGATGAGAAGTTATTGCAGAAGCGGGCAAGCGCCACGTTGGTGCTGAGCTTGCCGAACACCGGGGCCTTCAACGTGAACGGGTCCCACCATGTGCGGATGATGTCCTTGTTGCGGTTGCGCTTCCAGAAAACAGCAAGAGCGATGGCCGCGACAATGATGATCGGCAATGCGTATGGCATCGCCTTGCCCATATCCACCATGATCTGGGTGATGAGAGGCAGCTGCGCGCCCATGGAATCATACATGCTGGCGAAGGTCGGCACGATAGTGAGCAGCATGGCGGCGACTAGGACCAACGCGATGCAGAGCACCACGACCGGATATGCCAGAGCGCCTTTAATCTGTCCTTGAAGCCTCACATCCGCTTCGAAGCTGTCGGCCACGGTGATCAGAGACTTGTCCAGGAAGCCACCGGTTTCGCCCGCGCGGATCATGTTCACCATGATGGGCGGAAACAGGGTGTCCGGGTCGGCGGCCATGGCCTCGGAGAACGAGGCGCCGCCTTCCACCTGGGCCACGCACGCCTGCAACGCCTTGCGCAGTTTCGGATTGGTGACCTGATCGGTGACGATGTTCAACGCGCGGATCAGAGAGACGCCGGCCGCCACCATGGTGGCGAGCTGGCGCGCCATGACGGCGAAGTCCTTTTTGCTGGGGTATTTCTCGAACGCTTTGATGTTGATTTCCGTGTTGAGACCGGTGCCTGCCGCCGTGTCGACCAGATCTGTGGGATATAGTCCAAGCTTTTTGATGCGTTCGATGGCCTGGTCGCGCGTCTGCGCCTCGACCACGCCCTTCTCTTTGCGCTGACCGTCGAATGAGACGCCCTTGTAGCGCCACTGCCTTGTGCCGCCATCCATCTGAACCTGTGCGTCATTGCCGGCCATGTTGCCCCCGAATGTTTTTGTGCTTTGTTTTTTATGGGATATGCAGGTGTCGGGGATGGAAAACCATCCCCGACACTAGACTCAGTGAATCATCACTAAGTCACTTCTTCTTATTATCAGCAGACATCGAACCCAGGGATGAATCGTACGTGTACACCTTCGTACCAGTGTTGTCATCGTGACCCTTGATGGTATAAGCGTTGCCATCGCCCGCGTTCGCCGAAATCGTAATCTCCACACCCTTGGAGACGGTGATCTCCTGGTCGGAGCTGCCCAGGGTGGTCTTGCCCTCCTTGTAGGTCTTAGCCCAGCCGCTATCGAACTTGCCGTTGTTCGCAGTCATGGCGGTCTCGACCACCAAGCTGGCATTCTTCACATCCGACTCAATGGTGGAGTTCCACGCGGACTTGCGCTGGTTCAGGTAGATCGGCACGGCCACCGCGGCGAGGATGCCGATGATGATCACGACCACCAGCAGCTCGACCAGGGTGAAGCCCTTCTCGCCCTTAGCACGACGGTTCAAAGCAGCACGCACGCTCTTCATGATGAATCCTTCTTTCCAAAACCCGAAGACCACCACATCGCTTCCAACGGTGGACCCGAGAAGCGGCCTTCCACGGCCCCTGACGGAACCGCCCTTTTTTATTGTTTTTTCTGGCTCACATAACCAGGTGGCTTCAACTATAGAGCAGAAAAACCAGCCACAAACACAGAATCAACACATTCCCCGATGAGCGCCCGTGCAACAACGCATCACAATTCCATCACAGTTTCATACACATTTTCTTCACAGACAATCACCCCCACCTTCACCTGCGGATCAGCGGGATGCCGCGACCCAACCGACACAATTGGTCCAGCGCTGAACCAATCTTATGAAACGTTTGCAAAGCCACTGAAATCGTTTGCAAGATTTGCATAGCCACACTGCAAAATCCGTGAAGAAAAAAATCACTGAAATCATCACAAAATCGTATTACATCGGCGTGTCGGGGGTTATAAATCGTAAAACCATCTCACAAACGTCACATAACCAATACAAAAAACGGCTCTCCAAAGAGGGTCGTTTAGATGAAAACGTTAAGCAGAAAGCGCTCATCCACACTTGTTGAAATCGACTGATGCGCCGGATGCGACATTACGCGCGGTGAACGACGTGGACGTGTTCGATGTGACCGGCTTGCCGCCCACGAACGAACCTGTGACCGGAGAATACCGGACCACCCGGGTGCTGGCGTCCACCGTGAAAAGACTCGTGTTGAATAATGCGTCGTCCGTGGTGGTGGCTGTGGCGGAGTTCATCACCGATCCAAGCACCACATGTCTGCTCCATGCGCCGGAACCGGCATCATATGGCCTGGTTCTCACCGTCACCGACCCATAGCTGTCCACCGATTTGCCCGACCAGGTGGCTTCCGTGTAGTCGATCACCGCGCATTGCTTCACCCCATCGGAGTCATGGGTGACCAATGTGATCTTGCCGCCCTCGTCCTTGACGCCTTCCGCGTTGCGGATGTATTGGTCCAGGCTGCGCACCGACGTGGCTATCTCCGTAGATGATCTGGCGCGGATGGTGTCGGAACTGGTGGTGTGCAGATACTGCACGATAGACATGGTGAACAAAGTGGACACCACCGCGAAGATGAACAGCGAGACCGTCATCTCCACCAAGGTGACGCCGCCCTGCCCCTCCGCACGTCTGCGCAATACGCGCAACAGCCGGCGGTTCAGACTGAATCCGGAATGCTTTTCTTCCATGATGTGCCTCGATTCCTAGTCTCCGACCACATTGAGCAGCTCGTTGGTGGTGTAGACGGCCGTCGTCTTGCCGTTGTTCATGCCGTCTTTCCAAGTGACGCCCACCACCACGCGGACCATGGGCATATAGGTCTTCGATTCGTAGATGAATCCCTTGGTGGGAATGGAATTCCGGCTCAATATCGCGGATTTCAACGACGAGTCCTCGGTACCGTCCAATCCGGCGATGCTCGAGCCGCCGCTGATGCCGAGGGCCGAGGCGGTTTTGCAATCCATGGTTCCGCTCAGCCGATAGCATTTCTCCACCACGGTGTTCACCGTATACTTGGTCTGTTTGGCATCTTTGCCTGTGGTGGCACGCACCGGCTGGATGTATTTGCCGGCATCCGTGTCCGGCGTATCCGTCGCAGCCAGATCCGAAGGCTGGGAGCTTATAGCCCCCACCGCGGCGAGATTAGCCTGCGCTTGATTGACGCCATCCACTCCCATGCCGGCCAGCAGATCGACATAATACTGAGCCGGCTTCGATTTGTCGTCCGCTATCTGCGCCCTCATACGTTCGATACCGTCACTGCCCAATGAGACGGCGGTGGACCGCTGCTGCTGGGCGTATGACGTGTGGATGGCCGTGATGGCGAACTGCGCCGCGGCCAGACCGGTGACGCTCAGCACCACCACGGCCACCAGCACCTCCACCAAAGTGAAGCCCGCCTCACCCCGATTCGTCAATCGTTTGACACGACCTGCCGCAAGCCCTGCCACATTGCCGCTTCCCGCTCGCTCCATGAGCAGCTCCTTCAGTGCGAAAATCACCCCATCTTTGGAGGTGACAGGAATTTTCTCAGAACCGTAGACGCTTCGGTCCTTCACAGATATCCGATACTGTATCACGAATTCCATGCCAACGATTGCATACCCCGGCAAATATGCATCTGGCTCGATTTTGCCGGGCTGACGCGCTAATATATGTGGAAGTGACACGTCGCAAGGCGTGGCCACAGCTCACATGACCTTAGAAAACTGAACATTCTTGAGCCCGCGGATGCCAACATTTGCAAGGGTTCTTGTTCTTATGCCGCGCACACCAGTCCACGGTCCAGGAGGTCATTATGAGCGACGCTGGTTCAGGAGGGCGTTTCCCCTTCCTCAAACGCAATCGAAACGAAGACACGCCGAGCAGCTTCTCTCAGCGTATGGATCCGCATGTTCCGACAACGGGTGAGATCAACCAGATCTTCGCGCCAAGCCAACCACGTCACGCAGCCGCTTCGGCCAACGACGCCACCGGCGACTTCCCGGCCATGCCCGATCCGAAGAACGGCATGGATGAAAAAACCGAACGCCAATACGCCATGGCGCTGGCCCAAGGCATGAGTCTGCCGTTCGTCGATCTTAACGAGTACCAGATCGACAAGGAAGTCGTCAATATGGTGCCCGACGACCTGTGCCGCACCAACCAGCTTCTGCCGCTGTCCATCGTCAATGGACGCATCACCGTGGCCATGGCCGATCCGAAGAACTTCGCCGCCATCGACGACGTCTCCGCGACCACCGGCATGCCGGTCATCCCCATGGTCGCCATGCCTTCGCAGGTCAGGGAATCCATCAACCGCTATCTGCGAGCCAACGCCGAGCTGAACGAGCTTTCGCAGGAGATCGCGGCGACCGCGAAGAAGGAGGTCGACCTCGAGGAGGACAACGCCGAGGATGCCTCCCCCGTCGCACGATTCGTCAGCCTGCTCATCAACCAGGCCATCGACGACCACTGCTCCGACATCCACATCGAACCGCAGGAAGACGGCCTGCTGGTACGCTACCGTATCGACGGCGTGCTGCACGTGTTCCAAAAGGCGCCGAAGGCCATGACCCAGGGCGTGATCAGCCGCATCAAGGTCATGTCCGACATGGACATCGGCGAGCGCCGCAAGCCGCAGGATGGCCGTATCACCGTCAGGCACAACGGCAAAAAGGTGGATCTTCGTGTGGCCGCGCTGCCTACGGTGTGGGGCGAGAAGATCGTCATGCGAATCCTGAGCACGCCTTCCGGCAATCTCAAGGTGGAGGATCTGAACTTCAGCCAGCGCAATTTCGACGTGTTCTCCAAAGCGTACAACCGTCCATATGGTCTGGTGCTGGTCACCGGTCCTACGGGTTCTGGTAAGTCGACCACCCTGTACGCCACTTTGGGTGATGTGGCGAAGCCGGAAATCAACATCATCACCGTTGAGGACCCGGTGGAGTTCCGCATGAAGGGCATCAACCAGGTGCAGGTCAACAACAAGGCCGGCATGACGTTCGCCGCGGCCCTTCGTTCGATTCTTCGTGCCGATCCGGATGTGGTGCTCATCGGTGAGATCCGTGACGAGGAGACCGCCAACATCGCCATCGAAGCTTCGTTGACGGGCCACTTGGTACTGTCCACGCTGCATACCAACGATGCGCCAAGCGCCGTCACCCGTTTGACTGAAATGGGCGTGGAACCGTTCCTGCTGAGCTCGTCGCTCGCCGCGGTCATGGCCCAACGACTCGCCCGACGCCTGTGCAAGAAGTGCAAGCGTCAGGACACCGCCACTGAGGTGGAGCTCAGGATGATGGGCGTGGACCGCAAGCCCGGAACTCCTCTCCCCACGGTGTGGCGTCCGGTAGGTTGCCGTGAATGCGCCAACACCGGCTATAGCGGGCGTGTGGCCATCCAGCAGGTCATGGGCGTGGATTCCACTATGGAGGATCTCATCGCCCGTGGCGCCACTTCTATCGATATCGACAAGGCCGCAAGGGAACAAGGCATGACCACTCTTCGTGAGGATGGTTGGCAGAAGGTCCTTCAAGGCATCACCTCCGTGGAGGAAGTGCTCCGCGTGACGGTGTGAGGAAAGTGAGCGTGCATCATGAGCGCAATCAGCATTTTCAATGTGTTCGGCAAGGAAGGCAAGTCGCAGAAGACCCAGCAGCCGGCGCAGCAGTCTCAACAGCAAAGGACGGCAATGACCGACGAACAATCGACGTGGGACGGCCCCAACGCCCTTGCGGGGCTTAAGGGCGTGACCATTCCGAATACGGCGCCGACATTCGGCGGCGGCGATCCGAACAAGGGGCGTCATTGGTCGACCGACGACGCCATCCAAGTGGGCGACAGCGATCTAAGGAACATTTTCTCCACCATGGATTCCATGCCGGCGGTGCAACAGGATGAGGTGGATATTCCCGGTTCAGCGCCGGATAAGCAGCAGACGCAAGTGCAACCGCCCGTGCAACAGACGCAGCAGACTGCCGTCACACAGCCCATTGGGCAACAACCTGCTGTTGCCCAATCACAGCCGACGGTGCAACAGCAGCCATCCGCGCAGCCAATCGCCCAGCCTGTTGCGCAGCCCGCACCACAACAGGAATACCGGCAGCCGCAGAATGTGGAGCAGACCTTCCAATCGTCCGAAAGCCAGACGCAGCCCGTCATGCAGCAGGATGCGGTCCAACCGAAGCAGGACACGTACATATTCCCGTCGACGCCCGAAAACCAGCAGGTCGATTCCGACCAGCTGCAGTTCGACGCTGATGTCGATGCCACTGAACCCACTCCCAAAAGAGTGGAATCCGGCCCCATTCAGCAGATAGACAGCGAGCCTCCGGCATTCGTGCCAGGCAACACGCCTTTTGCGAAGACCCAGGCCGATGTCACGCAGACCGCGGTGCAGAGCAATCCGCTGGTCATCAACCACATTCCGCAGAACGCCATGTATCAGGTGCCGAGACAGCCACAGGTCATGCCCTTCGCGGATTTCGTGGTGCCTGAAACCAGTGATTCCGACGAGGATGCGGTGCCGAAGGAACGCAAGGTCAAAGCCCAGCAGGTGGAGGATCTACTGCGCGCGGAGCATCCTGAGGCGGATGACGAGTTCGTTGCCGCGATCCGCCAGCTGGTGGAGCTCAACGCCTCCGATTTGCATCTGGTGGTCAACGATCCGCCGATGCTGCGCGTGGATGGCAAGCTGAGACCGGCCAAGGGCCTGAGCGTGTGGGATAAGAACCGCACATACGAGGCCGTGAAGGTCATGACCAACGAATTGGAGCTTGAACGGTTCAAAGAGGATTGGGAGCTCGATGTCTCCTTCGCGATCGGCGATCTGCTCCGTTTCCGCGTGAACGTGTACCACGACCGTATGGGCGTGTGCGCCGCGCTCCGTACCATTCCGACCACCATCAAAACCGCTCAGGAACTGGGGCTTGACCCGCGTATCGCCGATCTGGCGCTACTGCCACGAGGTCTGGTGCTTGTATGCGGTCCTACCGGATCCGGCAAGTCGACCACGTTGGCCGCGATCGTGGATAAGGCGAACGCGGAACGTGCCGACCATATCATCACCATCGAGGATCCGATCGAATTCGTGCATCAACATAAGAAGTGCGTGATGAGCCAGCGCGAGGTGGGTACCGATACGAAGAGCTTCGCGGAGGCGTTGAAGCGCGCGCTGCGTGAGGATCCGGACATCATCGAAGTCGGCGAATTGCGAGATCTGGAGACCATCTCCACCGCGTTGACCGCAGTGGAGACTGGCCATTTGGTGTTCGCCACCCTGCACACGCAGGATGCAGGCTCCACCGTGGACCGTCTGATCGACGTGTACCCGGAGAACCAGCAACAGCAGATTCGCGTGCAGGTGGCCTCCACCCTTCGTGCCGTCATCGTGCAGACGCTGATTCCACGCGCCACAGGACATGGACGCGCTCCGGCCACCGAAGTGATGATCAACACTCCGGCAGTCGCATCACTGATTCGAAGCGGCAAGGCGCATCAGATCCGCACCGTGCTGCAGTCTGGCGAGAAGGAAGGCATGCACACGCTCGATCAGGATCTGGCGCGCCTGGTGAACAAGGGCACCATCACATTCGAGGATGCGATGGTGAAGGTGCAGGTGCGCGAGGAATTCGAGAAGCTCTGCGGCGCACGCAAATCCTTCTGACCGTCATCGAATGATTGGACCAATGGCGGGTTCGTGGCGGCGAGACCGTGGCGGACCCGTCATTTTTCAGTGCGCCAAAAATCGTAATGCATATTCCGTAAACGACAGGAAACGACAATGAGTTCGGCAACAGCAACCGCCGCGGGGAAAACAACACGATTCGGCAAAGCCAGGCATTGGATCACGCCGTTTCATTTGCATTGCGTGGTTCTCGCCGTGTATGTCATCGTGGTGGCCACGGTGATGTGTTTCCACGAGCCGTGGTTCGACGAAGCCCAGGCATGGCTCATAGCGCGCGACTGCTCATGGCGCGAGATGATTCTGGAACGCCCCCACTACGAGGGGCACCCGCCGCTGTGGTGGATGATTCTTGCCGTGCCCGCCAAGCTGGGCGTTCCCTACGAAATCGGTCTGAAGAGCGTCAACCTGATCTTCGCCACGCTCATGGTCTGGCTGCTCGAATTCAAGACCAAGCTGCCGGAGCTGTTCAAGACGATACTGCCGTTCTCCTACTTCCTGTGCTACCAGTACGGCGTCACCTCACGTCCGTATGCGCTGATGATCTGCGCGATGCTGCTTGTGGCCATCAATTGGAAGACGCGCAACAAGAAGCCTTGGCACGAGGTGTTCAGTCTGATGCTGCTGTGCCTGACCAGCTCGTACGGCATCGTGATCGCCGGCATGTTCGCAGCCAACTGGGTGCTCGGGTTCCTGAAATCCGACCATTCGCCGATCCACAATAAGCGAAGGTTCTTCGCTTTGCTTGTATTGCTGGCGTTCGCCGTGATTCTGATCCTCGACGTCATTCCAGCGAAGGATGTGTTCCACGGCAATTTCGACATGCACGGAATCTACGAACCGGTCCCCATCTGGCAGCAGTTCCTCAACGCTTGGATCCTGCTGCCATCCGAAACGCTGTTCACATCAATTCAGACAAGCTCCTCCCTCAACTTTGTGACGCTTTCATGGGACCAAGTCATCGAGGCGGGGCTTTTCTCCGGACTGATGTGGGCATTCCTCATCCAAATCAGCCGACGCAGGAATCATATGGCGCTGCTGCTGACCACGTATCTCGCGATAAGCATCGCGTTCATGCAACACTTCTCCACACATCACAACGGCATCGTGCTGGGATTCTTCATGGCGATTCTGGCCATCGACTGCGAGACGGAACCCATAAGCGCCGACGACTGGCCGAAACGGTGCTTGGCTTTGGCTGATTGGTTCATCGGTAAGCTTGGAGAAAAAACCTCGCTACGCTATTTCAATCTGATGAAAGCACTTGGAATGGCGCTCATGCTCGTCAGCGTGTATTGGACTGTCAGCGCGAGCATCTGCGACATCCGTTACGATTACGCGCCTTCCAGGGCGATGGCGAACTATGCCAAAACCTATCATCTGGATAAGTACCGGTGGATGTCCGGATGGACCCGTCTCGTCAAGACGGCCGACACCACGCCAAGCGTCGCCGAATTGATCGACAAAGGCGGTTACTGCGCCGGCGGAAACGATTGCATCGATTACACTTCCTGGCTGCCACGGACACAGACGGAAATGGCCCCGTACTTCAAGCACAATCTTGCGGCGAACGCGTACAAAGGCCACAGCTTTGCGTCATGGGATTGGATAGAACACCCCTACGAGAGCAAAAAGGATCTTGCCGCTTGGAAAAGCTGGGGCGAGCCGGAAGTCTACGACACCATCTACCAGCCGTTCTATTTTTCCGTTCTGGGATACGATCGCAACGACTACACCAAAGTTCACGTCGCCGATACCGTCACGCCTTGGAAAGACCAGCGATCGACCGACTCCTACGACATCTACGTTCGCAACGACATCTACGAGAACGTGATGCACTCCCCCAATACGGGCATCGCCTGGCCGGACGGGTCCAAACGGAAGTAATTACCCGCCATCCGTGTTCGACATATGTCCGATTTTTATTCGTTTATAGAAAAGATGAGCGGCGACGAGATGCGTCACGCTCCAGTAGACTGAGGTTATGCTGTTGACTGATTCGAATTCGCGCGGTCTGCGAATCGCCAAAAATATTCTGATTGTGGTCATCATATGCGCGGTATTCGTCACGGCTGTGTATTTCAAAAAAGGCACCGCATCAGACGAAAGCGATTGGGCTACGCAGCAAATCGAAACCATGCAGGGTATTCGGCAGACAGCGCAGGACAGTATCGCATTCGCGCAGGGCATGGAGAATCCGGACGAATACGCAGCGCAAATCGAAACCGTGCAGCAGTACATCACCGACTACGACCAGTTGGCGAAAACCAGGGAGATTCAGTCGATCACCACGCGCGATCCAGTGCAGCGTGCGCTCGGTTCGCTGAATCGCAATCGTCAGCAGGAAGCCGTTGCCAATATGCGGATCACGGCGAGTAACCTCGACAAGCAGACCAAGACGCTGCTCGATGCGGTGGACAAAACCATGGCGGACGATTTCACCCAGCATGGTGGCCAATGGCTGTTGCAGGTGGATGATCCGACGCAGGTGAACGAGCTGATCGACCGATACGGGAAGGACCGTCATTACTCATCCATGCGGGAACTGCTCACCGATCTGCAGTCGCTGCAAAAGCTACGTTCGACGGTGAAACAGCAGGTGTCGGACGCGGTGGCCAACCTACATGACGCGGAAGGCTCCGCCGCGGCAATCGCCGTACCGACGCTCAATGGCGACCTTGATCCGGCCGGTTGGTACACGCTCGCTACGAACGTGGCGGGAACGATGGGCGTGCAGATCGAGCAGACCATGGAATACAGCTGCGGCGGACAGACCGATGGTCTCCCCCAGGAGCTCACCGTGGCGTATTACTGTCAGACATCGGATCGTGCGCAACGGAACGTCGTACACATCCTCACCACACATCCGTCATGGACGCAGACCACGCGAAGCCCCTGGTTGGTGGATGTCGTCAAACATGAGCTTTCGCATCGTTCAATCATGATCTCCTGCGGAACCATACAGCCCGCGATCGCCGGTGACCGTACGGAAGCGGTGACGAATTCCTATTCCGCGCTGTATTTCGGAGCCGACCGCGGACGCATCGCCGAACAACAGCAAGGTCTGGCCGAGTACGCGATGGATGAGCAAAGCGACCAGATCGCAGCTTCCATCCACGATGGCAATTGTGGGTGAGCGGCAATCTCAGGAGCTAATACGGAATATTCCAGCTCGTGATATGGATTCTCGGAAAATATCCGATTATGCTATCGTTTTCACTGTATTCATGTGTCGGAAGTCGTTTTCCCAGTCGAAAGGCAACCAATGACGGCACCAGACCAGTACGGTTCCCAAAATCCATATAACCCCTATGGCTCCCTCAATATGAACACATCACCATCAGGCACAACGAGCGGAGACCAGCAATCGCAACAATATAACAGCTACTACGCCGCATCCGGCACACCCGTGGCACCACCCGCCATCGATTACGCCGAAATCAGCCGTGCTCACAGTCTCGATCTTCCTGCATACGGTTGCAATATCGCCGATGCCAACGTGCGATTCTGGAAGAAGTTCCTCGACACCAAGGGACGCGCGTCGCGCAGTGAATTCTGGTGGTGTCTGCTGACATACTGGCTGCTGCTTTTCATGCTTGGCGTGCTCATCGGACTGTCAAGCATCGACGACAGAACCTCCAATATCGTGGAGACCATCGTGAAAGTGGTGCTGTTCGTACCCTTCATCACCCTTTCCGTACGGCGTCTGCATGACAGCGGCAGGGATGGCAAGGTCCTCGTCGCGCTGCTCGTCGTTTCGGGCATAGGCAATCTCATCGGCCGGTTCGGAGGGTTGACGCTCGGCATGGGCGCGTTGCGTGCGATCGGCGGAGACGGATCGATGGACGGCATCCGCACCGGTATTGGCGCGGTGATCATCGCTTTGCTGCTCATCGTCGCCGCACCTATCGCCTACCTTATATTCATGGCCTTGCCCAGCGATCCGGAAGGCGCACGATTCGACGAGATGTCGATCGAACGTATGGAAATGGCGGCCAGCATGCGGGCCGGTCGGCGTCCGCAGACAGCCTCCGGATACAGTGCGGCTTCCAATTTCACGAGCGATTCCACCTCCGCCGAAGTCCGGAATGAGGACATTTTCGCCGCGCCGCAACCCGCTTATTCGCCACGAGGCGGAACCGTGTTCGCGCCGCAAGGCATGGCGCAGCCCACGGCGAGCGCAGCACCGAAACTGGGCGCGCAGTCCGTACAGCCATCCCGGAATCCGTCCGGAACGGAATGGGAAGAATAGGCAAAGCGCCCAATCTTGACGAAGGAAAATCCAACCACAACGCATCCATCCATGCCGCCTCTGTTGTCATCAACCCCGTCGACAGAAGCGGCAGATGCAATGAGCCCACAAAATAACCAACTATCGCAGCCCACCCAAGGCTGCACCGCAGCCAAAACGCGGTCAAAGCACAAATGCAAGAGATTCCATAGAAGACTATTCTTTTCGGTCAATACGCTTGCACCATGCATCCGCTGCTCATGCTCTATCCTTCCAATTCCAATGCATTCGCCAACCTCCCGCCTGCTACGATGCGTAGCCATCCCCTCATAGGCCATACCGTTATATTCCGGCAAAACGTTCGGCGGATGCACGTCGGCGTCGAGCACCCGCCGTTCCGGCCGGCGCTCTGGAAAATCAGAGGTCGGAATCACTCGCGACCGGTGCGATCCTTGACGTAGCCGACGAAGCGGTCGACCGCTTCGGGGGTGTCGTGACGGAAGAACATGCTGGTCTTGGTGTCGAGTCCCGCGATGGTTGCCATCTCGTCGTCGGAGAGTCGGAAATCGAAGATGTTCAGATTCTCCTCCATACGCTCCTTGTGTGTGGACTTGGGCAGGGCGACGATGTCGCGCTGGGTGAGCCAGCGCAGGATCACCTGGGCGACGGACTTACCGCGCGCCTCGCCAATCTTAGCCAGGGTGGGATTGGAGAACATGTTCTGCATGCCCTCCCCGAACGGCGCCCATGCCTCCTGTGCCACACCACGCTTGACCATGTTCTCGCGGGCTTCGATCTGCTGGTTGAACGGGTTGGTCTCGACCTGGTTGACCATGGGGGCGATCTCGTTGAAGGCGACCATGTCGGCCAGACGGTCCGGGTAGAAGTTGCTTACGCCGATGGCACGAATCACGCCGTCCTTGTAAAGCTTTTCCAGTGCTCGCCATGCGCCGTAGGTATCGGAGAACGGCTGGTGCAGCAAAACTAGGTCGAGATAGTCGGTGCCGAGCTTCTTCAAGGACACATCGACAGACTTCAGCGTGTTCTCATAACCGTAGTTGCTGATCCAGATCTTGGTGGTGAGGAACAGCTCCTTGCGGTCGATGCCGGAATCCTTGATGCCTTGACCGACTTCGGCCTCGTTGAAGTACGACTGCGCGGTGTCGATATGACGGTACCCGGTCTCAATGGCCTCGCGCACGCAACGCGGGGCATCGTCCTTGCCGATTTGGAAGACGCCATAGCCTATCTTCGGGATTTCGACGCCATTGGCAAGTTTCACATACTCCATCGTTTTTCCTTCCATAAGTTCGCTGATATCAAACACCGGTATATGTGCCGGAGATGCCCCTAACGATAGAATCCGGTAGTCGCTACCGGTCAAATTACGACTCGCCGGTACCATCTACCGGTAAGTACAACCGGAAGCGTGACATGATGAGCGCAAGCAAAAACAAAATGCGCGCCCCAAGCCCAACCTCATCCGGTGGCGCCCACCGAACGTCCCACCGCGCAGCATCCGAAAGGAGCCATGTATGGCAATCACGGCAATACCACTCCGCGAAAACATGAAAACCTACACGATGAAGCAGGCCTGCGAACTGACCGGCATGAACTACGAGGCATTGAAGTTCTATTGCAATTCAGGGCTCGTGCCGGGTCTCAAGCGGGATCACAACAATCGACGCGTCTTCGATGAACGATGCATCGCATGGATCAACGGCCTGACATGTCTCAAACGATGTGGCCTAGGCATCAAAGAGATGCAACACTACACGCAGCTCTGTCTTGAAGGTGAGTCGTCGATACCGGAACGGCAGGAAATCCTTGCAGAAAAACGCGAGCACCTAGAAGCGCAACTGGAGGGACTGCGCAAAGCCATCGCCTACATCGACGAAAAACAGCGCTTCTACGAAGACGTGACCGCCGGCAGGACGGCATATTGCAGCAACGTCATAGACACAACGCAGAGCGACTGACAGCATTTCGTAGGTGATTTTTGCGTTCCGTAGACGGTCAGCTTCGAATCCGGACACGAGCAAACGCCTAATTCCAGGCATCTCGCCGGCGCTTATCCGGCAGCAACCACCTATGGAAGCCCAAAAACACCTACGGAATTACACCTGTCAAGGGACGCAGATAGATTAAGCACTGTTGTAAACATGCGGGGGTGCTTGACGGCCAAGTCCGGCAAGCTGAGATAGGCGCGACGCCTGACCCTTTGAACCTGTTGGTTAGGACCAACGTAGGGAGCAGATCATGAGCATTGACTCATATGCCGACGGCACCGATGGCAACGGAATCAACCATAGCGATGGCGTGACATCCGTTCCGGCCACCGATCCAATCCGCGAGGCAATCAGGAAAGCCGTCATCGACGTACGCGAGCAGACGCCGCTGGCGCAGTCGTTCACCAATTTCGTGACCATCAACTTGGTGGCCAACGCGCAGCTCGCCGCCGGCGGCACGGCCGCCATGAGCTATCTGCCGGATGACGTGATCGCCACCGCCGAAATCGCCGGATCCAACTACATCAACGTGGGCACGTTGCTGCCGTTCTTCAAGGACGCGTTGCCCGAAATCGCATACAAACTGCATAAGAACGGTAAGACGTGGGTGCTCGACCCGGTCGCGGCCGGCATCGGCGAGACGCGCACGGCCATTCTCGAATCGTTCCGCACATATCCGCCGACCATCGTGCGCGGCAACGCCAGCGAGATCATCGCACTCGACGCGATGTGGGGTCTCGCCAACGCCGAACAGGACAATCCGACCACCCGCCCCGCGGGTGTGGAAGCCGTCGATGCGGTTGATTCGGCTGTCGACGCGGCCAAGCGCATCGCCCGTCATCTGGCGAAGCACTCCCCCATCGGCAAGGGCGCGGTCGCGGTATCCGGCGCGGTCGATCTGGTGACCGACGGAGACCATACTTTCCGCCTGCCCGGCGGCAGCGCGATGATGACGAAAATCACCGGCGCCGGCTGCTCGCTCGGCGGCGTGACCGCAACGTATCTCGCCGTGGCCGAACCGCTTGTCGCGGCGCTGGCCGCATCGTTGCTGTATGACCGCGCGTCCGAAATCGCGCAGACGCAGTCGAACGGTCCGGGTTCGTTCCAGGTGGCGTTGCTCGATGCACTGTGGAACGTCACCGCCGATCAGGTGGCCACGTCCGAAATCAACGAAACCGTCTGATTCCGATTCTCGGGATTAATTTTCACATAACCACAATCGTATATACGGAATATATACGATTGCATATGATCATAAGACTTCTTCTGGAGCACTTACTCAATATAAAAAGGGGAAAATAATGGATAACTATCCATATGCATCCATGCGCGACTGTTTCGACATGAGCGCATATTTCGTGGTCGGCCCTCAGGATTGCAAGGGCCGACCGGTGACGGACGTGGTCGATGACGCTTTGCGCGGCGGCGCGACGTTCATCCAGCTGCGTGCCAAGGATGCCGACGCGAAGGACATCACCGAGATGGCCCGCGACATCGCCCAGATCATCGAAGACAACGGCAAGTCCGATTCCGTGGCGTTCGTCATCGACGACCGCGTGGACGTGGTGTGGCAGGCCCGCAACAAGGGCATCAAGGTGGACGGCGTGCACATCGGCCAGACCGATATGGAACCACGCGAGGCCCGCGCGCTGCTCGGCGAGGACGCCATCGTCGGCCTGTCCGCGGAAACCGAAAGCCTGGTGAAGCTTATCAACGAGCTGCCGGACGGCTGCATCGACTATATCGGCGCCGGCCCATTGCATGTGTCCACCACCAAGCCGGAGGCCTCCGTGGGCGGCAACGACGGTTCCGGACATACGCTCGACGAGGAGCAGATCAACACGATTTGCACGGCAAGCGAATTTCCCGTGGTCGTCGGCGGCGGCGTGCATGCCGATGATATGGAGATGCTGGCACGCTCCAAGGCCGCCGGCTGGTTCGTGGTGTCCGCGATCGCGGGCGCGGACGATCCGGAAGCAGCCACCCGTGAGATGGTGACGCGGTGGAAGGCGGTGCGCGGCGACAGGAAGCACGGCTATGCTCCGCGTGTGAAAGCTGCGACCCCGGCCGAGAAGCCCGTCGAAGCAACCGAGAAGAAGTTCACAAACGCCAAGGAGGCCAAGGCCGCATCCAAACTGGCGAAGCAGCAGCGTGTGGACATCGCCGCCCGTGGTTCCAAGCAACGTGACAAGGCGCACATCCGCAAGACCACGCCCGTACATTTCGAGAACCAGTTCGGCACTTACGATCTGGAAGTGCCATACACCGAGATCAAGCTGTCTGACACCCCCGGCGTTGGTCCGAACGCACCGTTCAAGGACTACAACACGGAAGGCCCCAAGTGCGATCCGAAGGAGGGTCTGGCACCGCTTCGTCTCGACTGGATTCGCGACCGCGGTGATGTGGAGGAATACGAAGGCCGCCGCCGCAACCTCGAAGATGACGGTAAGCGCGCCATCAAGCGTGGCAAGGCCTCCAAGGAATGGCGTGGACGCCAGCACAAGCCGCTGCGCGCCAAGGACCATCCGGTGACTCAGATGTGGTATGCGCGCCACAACATCATCACCCCGGAGATGCGTTATGTGGCCGAACGCGAGCACTGCAGCGTGGAGCTCGTGCGTTCCGAACTGGCCGCCGGCCGCGCGGTGATGCCGTGCAATATCAACCATCCTGAGGCCGAACCGATGATCATCGGCTCGAAGTTCCTCACCAAGCTCAATGCGAACATGGGCAATTCGGCCGTCACCTCGTCCATCGATGAAGAGGTGGAGAAGCTGACGTGGGCGACCAAGTGGGGCGCCGACACCGTGATGGATCTGTCCACCGGCAATGACATCCACACCACACGCGAGTGGATTCTGCGCAACTCCCCCGTTCCGATTGGCACCGTGCCGATGTACCAGGCACTGGAGAAGGTCGAGGACGATGCGTCCAAGCTGAGCTGGGAGCTGTTCCGCGACACCGTGATCGAGCAGTGCGAGCAGGGCGTGGACTACATGACCATCCATGCCGGCGTGCTGCTGCGTTTCGTGCCGCTGACCGCCAACCGCACGACGGGCATCGTCTCCCGTGGCGGCTCGATCATGGCGGAATGGTGCCTGCAGCATCATCAGGAAAGCTTCCTGTACACGCATTTCGACGAATTGTGCGATATCTTCGCCAAGTACGATGTGGCGTTCTCGCTGGGCGACGGCCTGCGCCCGGGTTCGCTGGCGGACGCCAACGACGCCGCGCAGTTCGCCGAGCTCATGACGCTGGGCGAGCTCACCCAGCGCGCGTGGCAGCATGACGTGCAGGTGATGATCGAGGGCCCGGGCCATATTCCGTTCGACACCGTGCGCATGAACATCGAGATGGAGAAGGCCATCTGCAAGGACGCCCCGTTCTACACCCTTGGGCCGCTCACCACGGATACCGCGCCGGGCTACGACCACATCACCTCCGCCATCGGCGGCGTGGAGATCGCGCGTTACGGCACCGCCATGCTGTGCTATGTGACGCCGAAGGAGCACCTCGGCCTGCCGAACAAGGATGATGTCAAGCAGGGCGTGATCGCCTACAAGATCGCCTGCCATGCGGCCGATATCGCCAAGCACCATCCGCACGCCATGGACCGCGACAATGCGATGAGCAAGGCTCGTTTCGAGTTCCGTTGGCTCGACCAGTTCAACCTGAGCTACGATCCGGACACCGCCATCGCCTTCCATGACGAGACGTTGCCCGCCGAGCCTGCGAAGATGGCTCATTTCTGCTCCATGTGCGGCCCGAAGTTCTGCTCCATGGCCATTTCGCAGAACATCCGCAAGAAGTTCGGCGACGCTGCGGCGCAGGAGAAGCTGGTTGCGGACGCGCAGACGATCGCGGCCGGAATGCAGGCGATGAGCGAGAAATTCCGCGAAGGCGGCTCCACGCTGTATCAGTGAGAGCAGACGTATTCGTGGATTAGTGCCGTGCATTGACGAATCCACGGCGTAAACTGGCGGTTCTGTGATGCGATGCATGCAGATCCGCCAGTTCGCATACTGATTTGCATGGCGATTCGTATAGCAGACGCCGATGAAGGCACCAAAGAAGGGAACAATATGACCAGCACATTGCCACCGGTATTGAGCATCGCGGGATCGGATTCATCCGGCGGAGCCGGTATCCAGGCCGACCTGAAGACCATGCTCGCCAACGGCGTGTTCGGTATGACCGCCATCGCGGCGCTCACCGCGCAGAACACCACCGGCGTGACGATGGTCACCAACACGCCCCCGGAAATGCTGGCGGCGCAGATTGACGCCGTGTTCGAGGACATTCCTCCGGTCGCGGTGAAGATCGGCATGGTCTCCAGCGCCGAACTCATCGGCGTGATCGCCGATCGTCTGACCGCACATGGCGCGAGGAACGTGGTTCTTGATCCGGTGATGGTGGCCACGTCCGGCGCGAAGCTCATCGAGGACGACGCCATCGCGGCGCTCACTTCCAAGCTGTTCCCCCTTGCTACCGTCATCACGCCGAACATGCCGGAAACCCAAGTATTGTGCGATTTGGCGGTTCAGCAGGGCGCAGGCGAAATCGATTACGAAAACGGCAGTTCCATCCGTACCGAGAACGACATGGTCACCGCGGGCCATCTGCTCGCCGGCCATTTCGGCTGTGCCGTGCTCGTCAAAGGCGGTCATGGCACACAGGATGCCAGTGACGTGCTCGTCGAGCCGAGCGGCAAAATCACATGGTTCCGCTCCCGTCGTATCGACAATCCGAACACGCATGGCACCGGATGCACGCTGTCCTCCGCGATCGCAAGCCATCTGGCACTCGGCGAGGACCTGCCGACGGCCGTCGACCATGCCAAGCTGTATCTGACCGGTGCTTTGGAGGCGCAACTCGACCTCGGCCACGGCTCCGGACCGATGGACCACGCATGGAAGTGGCGCTAGACAACGCAATCCATCGCAGACAAGGCAAGTGTGCGTAACCGCAAGAAAGGAACATCATGACGCTCGATCGCAATGCCGAAAAGCAGGAAGTGCCTGTCGACCCGAAAACAGGCAAACCGTATATCAACACGCTCGCCGCGGTGGCCATCTCCCCCGCCGGCGCAAGCCCGGAGAAGTCCACGTACGTGGCGCAGGCCGTGGACGTGATCCGCGAATCCGGTCTGCCGAATGAGACGAACGCGATGTTCACCAATATCGAAGGCGACATCGACGACGTGCTCAAGGTGATCCGCGACGCCACCATGAAGCTTGCCGGCCAAGGCTACCGCACCGACGTGGTGATCCGTCTTGACATCCGCCCCGGTTTCGAAGGGCAGATTCACGCCAAGCAGGAACTGGTGAACGAAATTCTGTCGGAATAACCCCTGACGGGACAAGACATTCCACACGAAAGGCGCGTTTTTCTGGGAAAAGCGCGCCTTTCGCTTTTGTTTGGGTATAGTGTTGCGATTATGACCACGATGAAGGAAATCGCCGAACAGACAGGGGTATCCATTTCCACGGTGTCCCTGGTACTCAACGGACGTGACGAGGGCAGGGTGAATTCCACACTTGCTTCGCTGGTGCGAGACAAGGCGACCGAACTCGGGTACAAGATCAACCCGTTGGCACGAAGCCTGCGCACCAACAAAACCCGCATCCTCGGCTTCATCAGCGAGGAGGTCGCCACCACGCCGTACGCAGGCGGCATCATTCTGGGCGCGCAGGACGCGGCCAGCGCCTACGGCTACATGCTGTTCACCGTCAGCACCGACGGCAAGGCGAGCGAGGAAAACGAAATCGCCACGCTGAAAAGATACGGCGTGGACGGATTCTTCTATTCGAAGATGTCCAACCGCATCGCCAAAGTGCCGAAATCGCTGGACGACTATCCCGTCGTGATGGTGGACGCCACCGATCACGACAACAAGATACCCAGCGTCGAACCCGATGAGTTCATGATCGCATACGATGCCACGAATAGGCTCATCAAAGCCGACTGCGAGCGCATCGCCTACATCGGATGCTCGGAAAGTATGATCGCGCAGGATGGGCGTCTGGCCGGATATCAGGCTGCGCTGCACGATGCCGGCCGTGTTCTCGACCCCTCTTTGATCTGCAACGTGCTGAACAACGGCCCAGCGCTACGCGCGGTCAGCAAACTGTTCGATGACGCCCGCCCCGATGGCTTCTTCTGCTTCAACGACGCACGAGCCTGGTACGTGTACGAATGCGCGGCACGTCATGGACTGACGGTCGGCAAGGATATTTCCGTGGTCGGTGTGGATAATCACCGCGTGTTCGCGGAGACGCTGGAACCGCAATTGACGACCGTGGAACTGCCGCATTACGAAATGGGATACTGGTCCGCCTGCAAGCTGATCTCCATGATCGAAGGCAAGGACGTGGACACCAGCATATGGCCGGAGACCAGGGCTCCCCTACCACCCCTCGATGCGTCGATTCCAGCGAAGATTCACTGCGCGCTGTTGGAGAAGGGGTCAGTCGTGGTCCACTGACTATAATTGGCGTCATATGGCAATCACAGACGATTGCCATATGACGCCAGCGAGAAGAGAGCCACCATGCATATCACGCATTCCCAACGGAAATCCGTCCATCACCCCATTCTTGTCAAAGGCCTGGCCATGCTGGCCGCCGCCACATGCGCGCTGGCAGGAGGCTTGATCTGCACCCAGCCGGCACTCGCGCAGGAAACGTCCGCAACGGACATGTCCGACTCAGCCACGACCACCCCCATCGACAGCAACTCCGACAAGCAGAGCACCGCCGGACTGATTTCCCAGGCAGCCGCACGCGAACAGCGGAACGCGGGAATCGATACACATTCGGTGTTCCCGGACGATTGGCAGATGTCGAGCGGCATGCCGTCCGAGGGCAACGCCCATGTGCTGGTGCTGCGCGTCGATTTCCCCGATATGCATTTCGATTCGGATGACACGTTGGAAGCGTTGCAGGCCGACATTGACGGCTCCGCCGGCACGGCGCCGTTCGAAAGCCTCAAGGCATTCTACGAACGCAGCTCCTATGGCAAGTTGCACATCGACGGCAAAGCCTACAACTACACCGCTTCGAAACCCCGGAGCTCCTACACGGACGACACACGCAGCCTGTTCTACGAGGCGTTGCATGCGCTTGACGATCAAATCGATTACAGCCAGTTCGACGGCAACAACGACGGCAAGATCGATGCGGTGTATATACATTTCGCCGGCCCGGACACGGGATGGGGAAGCGCCTGGTGGTCCAATGAAAGTATCGCGGATTCACCCGGACATGCCGATGACCGGTTCGATGGCAAGCAGCTGTGGAACACCATATTGATCTCGGAAAAGGCGACGCAGGCGGTGACGACCATGTGTCATGAAACCGGCCACGCATTGGGATTGCCGGACTATTATCCTTATGGTAAAGCGGCAGGTGGCTATTACAACAAAGGCGGCATAGGCACGTTCGCGATGATGGAATCAAACACCTCCGATTTCACCGGTTTTTCCAAATGGCTGCTCGGCTGGATGGATGATGACCTCATCACCCGCGCAGTGGTAAGCAGCGACGGCGTCACCTGGAAGAAAGGTCTTGCCGATGCCGAGCATCATGCGGCAACGCTCGATGTGGCACTCTCGGCCCTGTCCACCGATGAGATGAAAGATCATGGAGGGTTCGTCGTCATATCCAACGACAGAACACTGTTGACGGCCTCCGGCATTTTCTCGTCGTATTATCTCGTGCAATATGACGCCGTCGCCGGCGCGCAGACATGCGGCAACATCGCCAAGAAGGCACCTGGATTCCGCGTGTTCCGTATCCAAGCCGAGTTGAATGATTCCAACGACGATTTCCAGCATTCGACTTCCGACGGCGTATGGACCGATCAGCTCATCGAATCGGTCACCGGTCCGGTCGACCGAGCCAACCCGTTCTTCGTGACAGGCGACCATCTCTCGCCGAGCACCATCCCCTCGACCAATTTCCACGAAAACATCGCGTCCGGCTATACCGGTATCGATCTGACGGTGCTTGACAGCAAAGCCACATCAGGCAGCATCCACATCGGTTTCACAACGAAGCCGACAGTGAACTTCACCATCAAAGACGACGTCATGCCAGGGAAACTGTCCAATATCGGCAGTTACCGGCTGTCAACGTCGATCGGGGCGCAAATCACAGACGATTCTGAAGCGAAACTCGTCGTCGATGGCAAATCATACAAAGTATCCGTCCAGGCCAAACCCGGCATGAAGCAGCTGTCCATCAGCGGAATCTCCATCCAGGCGGGAACAATCGGTCCGAAATCGGACTGCGAGTTCGTCTTCCCGGCAGGCATGTTCATCATCGATACCGATCAGAACGGGAATCCCATCTATTCCAAGGAGATCCATGTGCCGGTGCATCCAACGCTCCTGGCCTCAATCGACTTTGCCGGCGACTATGATTTCCCGGAAGGAACAAGCATATCGAATGTGGCCACAATCGACGGCAACGGCTCCTATTACGTGACTGCATCGAACGGATTGGTGACTATCCACAAGGTGGATACCACGGACTATTCGAAGACCGACGGCACGCAGGTGCGTGATATCTCCTTCGGCAGTGACGACATCGTCAAGCCACAGGTAGTCCCGTACGACGCGAACCATATCTTCATCATTCTGACCGTCAACTGGACCGAGCGGAGATTCCTGATCGTCGACACGCGCAACGGATCGGTCACGGCGCAAACCACCACACCAATAGAAACGGACAACACCAACGACCATTACCTGCGCATCGGTCACAGTCTTCTCCTCCAGAATAAGAAGATGACAGGTGAGACCACGGCCTATATGCAGACTTTGGTCACGCCCAAGGGCGACGGCACGTTCTCGGTACGTCGGACCATGCGGCAGTATTATCCGCTGCAGACCACCAGCGATAATCAGGTCTATACCGTGAAAGACGATGCGGATGGCAACCAGGACGTGCGTTTCTACGACGGAAACGAAGTGGAGCGCCATCTCATCGAAGTCGGGACGCCGATTGACGACCAGTCCGCCATCGCCAGCATAGACGACTCGTTCTTCGATGCCCTCAACCCGACGCGGACGCTTCATGTCAAGGGCATGGTCCAGGTCGCCGCCGTCGATACGAATGCCAACGTCAAGGACACGAGATACGCCATCTATGCCCAGCAATGGCAGACTCTGCCTTCGGGCGCAGTGAGATTCGTTTGGCATATCCAGACCTTCGACGCCAAAGGCAATGTCACGTCCGACACCGTCGATTCCAGCGAACTCATCACTCCCGACAATTCCAGCGTCGGAACCAAAGAGGCGCTGCTGCGCATCTCCCCGACCGGCGCCGTGGCCATCACCAGGCTGGATGATGCATCCGTCTACAACACGCTGTTCCTCGACAACAATCACAACAAGCTCTCAACGCTTTGCGATTGGACCAGCGACTGGGGCGATTGGGTCGACGGACGCTGGATGAGCATCGGCACCGATATCGACCAATCCGACACAGTGCATCGACACTACACCGTCACCAGCCGATTCGGCGATCCCTCATCCCCGGGCACGAAGGATGACCCGTCCGAACCTGCAGAGCCGTCCACGCCTGCCAAGCCTGCCGATTCCGGCAACGCTTCCAAGCGGCCGACATCCGATGCGGCACAGACCGGTACGCACACACCGATCGTTATGGCAAATACCGGCTCCGCCGTTATGGTTCGCTGGGTGATCGCCTTGTGCGCAGCCGCCGTCGCTCTCCTGCTTGTCGTGGAATGCACCCGACATGCCGAAAGGTAGTTCCGCGCTTCTGTCCATTTTGTGATTCCCTGTGATTGCAACGCCTCTTCAGGCGTTGCAATCATTGACGTCAATCGATTGACGTCAAACGTTTGACGAAACGTTCTCGATGTGTTATCTTATAGCCATGTTCGCTTTCGGCACGGCAGCTGAAAACGAACCGGCGAAAGCCACACCAACATCAGAAGCGATCGATGCCGCGTGGCAGCGGCACCGCGAAGAGAAAAAGAGAATCAAAATGGCAAGCAACACACGTTCTGCTTGGAAGAATCCTTCCTACCTGCAGAGCTCTTTCGGCATCTTCATGTTCTTCTGCTCGTGGGGCATCTGGTGGTCCTTCTTCTCCAGGTGGCTCACCGACCCGACCCACGGCCTGGGCATGACCTCCGCCCAGCAGGGCCAGATCTACTCCATCAACTCGCTGGCCACCCTGGTCATCATGTTCGTCTACGGCACCATCCAGGATCAGCTGGGCATCAAGCGCAAGCTCGTCATCTTCATCTCCGCCGTGGCAGCCTGCGTCGGCCCGTTCGTGCAGTTCGTGTACGCCCCGATGCTGCAGGCCGGCGGCACCACCCGTTTCATCGGCGTGCTCATCGGTTCCATCGTGCTGTCCGCTGGCTTCATGGCCGGCTGTTCCCTGTTCGAGGCCGTCACCGAACGCTATTCTCGTAAGTTCGGCTTCGAATACGGCCAGTCCCGCGCCTGGGGCTCCTTCGGCTATGCCATCGTGGCTCTGTGCGCAGGCTTCCTGTTCAACATCAACCCGATGCTGAACTTCTGGGTCGGCTCCATCTGCGGCCTCGGCATGCTGTGCGTCTACGCCTTCTGGGTTCCGGCCGAGCAGAAGGAGGAGCTCAAGAAGGAAGCCGATCCGAACGCGGCTCCGACCAACCCGTCCTTCAAGGAAATGGTCTCCGTCCTCAAGATGCCGACCCTGTGGGTGCTCATCGTCTTCATGCTGCTGACCAACACCTTCTACACCGTGTTCGACCAGCAGATGTTCCCGAACTACTACGCCTCCCTGTTCCCGACCACCGAGATCGGCAACGCCACCTACGGCACCCTGAACTCCTTCCAAGTGTTCCTCGAGTCCGCCATGATGGGCGTCGTCCCGATCATCATGAAGAAGATCGGCGTGCGCAACTCCCTGCTCCTCGGCGCGACCGTCATGTTCCTGCGCATCGGCCTGTGCGGCGTATTCCACGACCCGGTCTCCGTCTCCATCGTCAAGCTGTTCCACTCCATCGAGGTCCCGCTGTTCTGCCTGCCGGCGTTCCGCTACTTCACCCTGCACTTCGACACGAAGCTGTCCGCCACCCTCTACATGGTTGGTTTCCAGATCGCTTCCCAGGTCGGTCAGGTGATCTTCTCCACCCCGCTGGGCTCCCTGCACGATCACCTCGGTGACCGCCCGACCTTCTTCACCATCTCGGGCATCGTGCTGGCCGCTCTGATCTACGGCATCTTCGTGATCAAGAAGGACGACCAGGAGGTCGGCGGCGACCCGTTCTACACCGACAAGCAGCTCAAGGCCATGAAGGCGGCCGGAACGGAAACGAAGGCCTAGGCACCGAGCACAGCTCAACAACAAATCTTGGTGTCCGAAGCGTCCCCCTTTTCCGCTTCGGGCACCATCTTTAAAAACACTTCAATCGCGAATACCGCGATACGACACGGCAACCACAGCAATCGAAACTTAAGAGAAAGGCGTTCAACGATGACCGGCTTCACTCCGGACGCACCCGTCCTCCACGAAATCAAGAACCACGACGAGGAACTCGCCAAGGCCGAGGCCGGCGTTGCCGCCATGGCCGCCAAGCGTGACAACCGCTGGTATCCGAAATTCCATATCGCCTCCAATGGCGGCTGGATCAACGATCCGAACGGCCTGTGCTACTACAAGGGTCGTTGGCACGTGTTCTACCAGCTGCACCCCTACGGCACGCAGTGGGGCCCGATGCATTGGGGCCACGTCTCCTCCACCGACATGGTCAACTGGAAGCGCGAGCCGATCATGTTCGCCCCTTCGCTGGAAGAGGAGAAGGATGGCGTGTTCTCCGGTTCCGCGGTGATCGGCGACGACGGCAAGCTCAGGTTCTACTACACAGGCCACCGTTGGGCCAATGGCCGTGACAACACCGGCGGCGACTGGCAGGTGCAGATGCTCGCCGAGCCGGACAACGACGAGCTGACCAGCGCCACCAAGCGCGGCATGGTCATCGACTGCCCGACCGACAAGGTGAACCACCACTACCGCGATCCGAAGGTCTGGAAGACCGGAGACAAGTGGTACATGACCTTCGGCGTCTCCTCCGCAGCCAAGCGCGGCCAGATGTGGCTGTTCTCCTCCGACGACATGGTCCGCTGGACCTACGAGCAGGTGCTGTTCGAGCATCCGGATCCGGACGTGTTCATGCTCGAATGCCCGGACTTCTTCCCGATCCGCGACGCGCAGGGCAACGAGAAGTGGGTCATCGGCTTCTCCGCCATGGGCGCCAAGCCCAGCGGCTTCATGAACCGCAACGTCAACAACGCCGGTTATATGATCGGCACCTGGACCCCAGGCGAGCAGTTCAAACCGGAAACCGAATTCCGTCTGTGGGATTGCGGCCACAACTACTACGCGCCGCAGTCCTTCAACGACGGCAAGCGCCAGATCGTCTACGGATGGATGAGCCCGTTCGTGGCTCCGATCTGCATGGAGGACGACGGCTGGTGCGGCAACATGACCCTGCCGCGCGAGATCACGCTGGGCACGGACGGCGACCTGCACACCGCCCCGGTGGTCGAAATGGAGAATCTGCGGGAGGATACGATCGATTGTGGCGCGATCTCGCTCGACATCAACGAGGAAAGCGTCATCATGGATGATGCCGAAGCCGTGGAAATCGAAATGACCATCGATCTGGCCTCCTCCACCGCGGAGCGTGCCGGCTTGAAGATCCACGCCACCGAGGACGGCGCCTACACGTATGTTGCATACGACGACCAGATTGGCCGTGTGGTGGTGGACCGTCAGGCCAATGCCCGAGGCGACCGCGGTTACCGCGCCGCGCCGCTTTCCGAAGCCGAGCTCGCTTCCGGCGAGCTGAAGCTGCGCGTGTTCGTGGATCGTGGCTGCGTGGAAGTGTATGTGAACGATGGCCGTCAGGTGCTGAGCTCATACAGCTACGCGTCCGAAGGACCGCGCGCCATCAAGCTCGAATCCGAATCCGGCACGCTTGCCGTCAAGTCGCTCAAGCTGCATCATCTGAAGTCCATCGGACTTGAATGACGGGCAGCAAAACAACCAAGTAGCAAAAGCATGAGGTGTCCCCTTCACATCGCAGGATGAAGGGGACACCTTTCATATATACGGAATATATAAACCATATGGACGGAATCACGCATCGTACCTATGGCAAGACAAACGTCCCGCACCACCGTCTATACTGTCGAGCCGGTAACAGACTTTTCTGACCGTCCGGCGGGCAGGCTCCTCACCTTACTGGTTTCCCGTTGTCGGTCACGTGCGCGTCCACTTTGACGCAGAAAGCAAGGTGAACGATGGCGGAATCGCACGTTCAACAACTTCCGGCAAAACAACGGCCATCTATGACGAAACACATGATGCGCAAACTGAAGACGGCATGCATCAAACGTCTGCCGACGGTGATCGCAATAGTACTGTTGCTTGTCATATGGGAGGCATGGGTGCGCTTGGGACACGTGCCGTCCACGATGATTGCCTCCCCCAGTGAAATCGCGCAGGCCACCGTCGAAACCTGGCCGACGCTCTGGCCCGCGACACAGGTCACATTGCTGGAAGGCACCGTCGGTTTCCTGCTTGCCGTGACATGCGGCATTCTGATTGGGATTCTGCTGTACTGCTCCCGTATTGCGAACGCAGCGCTGTTCCCGCTGCTGTCGGCCGCGCAGACGATGCCGTTGATTTCAATCGCACCGCTATTCCTGATTTGGTTCGGTTTCGAAGTGTCCGGCAAAATCGTGATCGTAGCCGTTTTCGGCCTGTTCCCAATCGCAGTGCAGACGATTCGTGGTCTTGAGGCGGTCCCCCAGTTCTATTCGGATGTCGCGCTGACCTGCGGCGCGACCCGTACATGGACGCTGTGGCATGTGAAGTTGCGCGTGGCCGCACGACAAATTTACGGCGGCATCCGCGTGTCCGCAGCCTACATCTTCGCCACCGCCGCCACCGCGGAATACCTGGGCGCGCGCAAGGGCCTCGGCATCTGGCTGCAGGCGGCCTACAACTCGTTCCGCACGCCGCTCATCTTCTCCGCCACGCTGGTCATCATCGTCATCACCGGAATACTCATGTGCCTCGTGAATCTGAGCGAACGCATGCTGCTCGGACCCGTCGGCGAGGACGAGGATCCGGATGCCGGACAGTGAACGCAATCCAATGGGCGTTGATTTGGATGAAATCAGGGAGGTTTTCATCCAAATCAACACCCGCTTGCGATACAACAGCATCCGTACATCCACTGTCTGCCACGTCAGAGCAACCCGTATAATGAAAATCGCTGTTTAGCCAATGTGTGGCAAACCGGTTCGCCGGGGGCATTGGACGAACGGGGGCTGGACCCTTCGTATCGTTTTCTGCCCGAACTCCGTCCGCAGCGCCAATCCCTAGAAAACGATAAGGCAACAGGATTCAAGGGAAATCGCAAGGAATGAAGAAGACAGTCCTCCGCAAAGCAATCGCACTTCTCGGCGCAATCGCCATGCTTGCCGGCACAGCCGCATGCGGGCACAGCAACAACACCGCAGGAACCGCCACCGACGGCGACGGCCTCAAAAAAGTGACGTTCATGCTGTCATGGGCGCCCGACACCAACCATATCGGCGTATACGTGGCGAAGAACAAAGGCTATTTCAAGCAGGTCGGGCTCGATGTTGACATCGTGGCGGTGGCGCAGGCCGGCGCCGAACAGGCCGTGAACAACGGCGTGGCCGACTTCGCGTTGTCCAATCTCACCAATGTGGGCATGTATGCCACCAAAGGCGCGAAAATCAAGCAGGTCATGCAGGTGCAGCAGAAACCAAGCGCCATCTGGTGCTCGCTCGCCTCGAATAAAGCCATCACATCCCCGAAGGATTTCGACGGCAAGACCTTCGCCACGTTCGGTTCCAACGAATCCGACGCGGTGATTCGCCGCATGATCCAGACCGACGGAGGCAAAGGCACGTTCGACAAGGTGACCGTCGGCACGTCCACATTCCAGACGCTGTCCAGCAAGAAGGCTGACTTCGGCGGCTTCTACGCCACTTGGGAAGGCGTGCAGGCCGATATGTACGGCCCCAAGCTCAACTGCTTCACCGAGCCGGACTATGGTGTGCCCGGCAACGCCGACACCATCGGCGTGATCACCAGCGACAAGACGATCTCATCCAATCCGAATCTGGTGAGGAAGTTCGTGCAGGCCACCAAAAAGGGTTACGAATACGCCTATGCGCATCCCGATGACGCCGCGGCGATCCTCGTCAAAGAGGCTCCCGACGCGAATCTCAAACTCGATTTCGTCAAGCAGAGCATGAAAACGATCGTGAACGGCCAGTATTGGGGTGATCCGGCCAAGATCAAGGATGGCTCGTTCATATTCGGCACCAACGATGCAAAAGGCGCGCAACAGTATTTCGATTTCCTCGCCAAAGAGGACGCCTACACCGATTCGCACGGCAAGACGGTGCACACCGCACCGGTGGCCAAGGACATCTCGACCGACGAGTTCCTGGGGTGAATCCGATGACGTCCACACCATCCTCCGTCAAACGCAAGCTGATTCTCGATGTCGATACCGGCATCGATGACGCGCTGGCTTTGGCATATGTCTCCACGTTTGACGATGTCGAAATGCTGGGTGCCATCGGCACATACGGCAACGTGGCAGCAGGCACGGCCGTGCGCAACACACGATACGTGTTGGATCGGCTGGGATTGCGGCATGTGCCGGTCCTAGCGGGCTCCACGCATCCATCATGGGCCGATTCCTTCATCGCAGACGCGGGATGCGCGCAATTCCATGGAACGGATGGCTTAGGCGGCTTCGGGCCGGCCACGGACCCACCCATGTCACTCACGTCCGCTTCGGTGAAAATGTACACGTCGGCATCGCGTAGGCTGATTTCCGTAGGCGGCTATGACGTGCATGACCGCCATGCGAATCCCTCCACCGATTCGTTCACGCTTTCGTTTACCACATGCGATCGCGCGGCAGGCGCAAGCGTCGCTTTGCCGGAGGGCGTGCGGTTCATCGTCGACATGGTCCGCCGGTATGGCAGGGACGTCACGGTGGTGGCGACCGGCCCGCTGACCGACATCGACGCGGCACTCACTGCGGCACCGGACATCGCGGACGGATTACGGCTGGTGATGATGGGCGGGACGCTCACCCAAGAGGGCAACTGTTGGGATGCGACCGCCGAAACGAACATCATCCAGGATCCAGAAGCGGCGGATCGCGTGTTCCATTCCGGTGCGGACGTGACCATGGTCGGTCTGGATGTCACACACCAGTGTCTGCTGGGAACCGACGCGACCACGCAATGGCGCCAAGCCGCACCGACCGATGTGCGGACGTTCCTTGCCGATATCGCCGATTTCTCAATCACAGCGAACCTTCATGCGGATGCGCGTCTCTTCTCGACAGGCATGCCGTTGCACGACCCGCTTGCCGCGGCCGTCGCATTGGACCCGAGTTTGGTGGAATGCTTCGACCTGCCGATGAAGGTCGAGACGCAAACGGGTGATTTCCACGGCACGCGTGGTCGCACCATCGGCGATCCGGCCGGTCTCATCGACCCAACCGTACCCCGCGTGCACGTCGCGTTGACCGTCGATCACGACTGTTTCGTAGCCGACTTCACCCGCAGAATCGCCGGAATCCAACGTTGATGTGTGCTTGTTTTGGACGGAACCAAGCCGGATTTCGTCCAAAACAAGCACACATTAGCGTGAACAGGTATTCCTACTTCTTCACGCCACCGAAACGGCGATCACGGTGGACGTAGTGGTCGATGGAACGCCACAGCACCTCGCGGCCGCAATCCGGGAACAGCTCAGGCACGAAATCGAGCTCCGCGTAGGCGGCCTCCCACGGCAGGAAGTTCGAGGTACGCTGCTCGCCGGAAGTACGAATCACCAGATCGCAGTCGGGAATATCCGGGTTGTACAGATGTTCGGCAATCATCTTCTCCGTCACGCGATCGCCGGAGATCTTGCCGTCACGCACCTCACGCGCAATAGCCGCGCATGCATCCGCGATCTCGGCACGGCCGCCGTAGTTCAGACAGAACACCACATCAATGGTCTTGTTGTTCTTCGTCTTCTCCTGAGCCACTTCCAGCTCATCAATCACGGACTTCCACAGCTTCGGCCGGCGGCCCGACCAGCGCACGCGCACACCCCACTCGTTCATCTGATCGACGCGGCGATGGATGATGTCACGCGAGAATCCCATCAGGAACCGCACTTCCTGCGGGCTGCGCTTCCAGTTCTCGGTGGAGAACGTGTACAGCGACAAGTAGCGCACACCCGCCTCGATGGCGCCGGCGATAGTGTCGAACACCACCGGTTCGGCGGCCTGATGCCCGTCGGTGCGGATCAGACCACGCTTCTGGGCCCAACGGCCGTTGCCGTCCATGATCACGCCTACATGGCGCGGAACCTTGTTCTTCGGAAAATCGGGAATAATCGACGGATCGGAGAATGGTGCCGCCGGAATGTCAAGGGATTTGTAATCCACGTTCTCAAAAGCCATACCGCTAATCTAGCAAGCGCATGGAACGAATCGGCCGTTCCAGATAGTATTCACCCCATTCTTCCACCATTTGGTGGGTTTCCCGCTGAATCGCCGGAGTGACGGGAACGCCATCCAACTCCCCCCAATCGCCTTCCACCAAAGCGGAAAGCCGGCAAAGCGCATCCCACGAAACCGCTTCGGATTCAGGCGTATGGTCGGCGACGCACATCAATCCTCCAGCGGGAATCGAGAAATACCAACCGAGTGAGGACGAGATCGGTTCTCCGCACACCACGCAGGCGCGCAATCGCGGAGTCCAGCCGGCGATCGCCAGCGCACGCAGCACGTACGAATCGCCGATCGCGGACGAATCATGCGCATGCTTGGCAAGCGCGTTCAACGCACCCAATACCAACCGATATTGCGCGGCCGCAGGCTCCTTTTCCGCCACGACCAGCTTGTCGGCGGTCTCGCAGATCACATTCGCCGCCGTATATGCTTGGAAATCGGAGCAGATTGGTCCGGCATACGCGGAAATCGATTCGGCTTGGGACACGACATCAAGCGATCTGCCTTCCGCGATCAGCAGGGACACGCGTATGAACGGTTCGAGACGGCCGCCGAATCGCGATTTGGTCCGTCTTACGCCTTTAGCCACGGCACGGATTTTGCCATGACCGCGCGTCAACAAGGTGACGATACGGTCGGCTTCGCCAAGTTTGACGGTGCGCAGCACCACGCCTTCGTCCTGATATAGCGGCAATACATGCCTTCTTTCCTGCGATCGCTCCACGATTCCACGGCGTGAGTCCGCCAGGAAACCTTTAGTAAATGAACAGTCCCCAGAATGCGAAAACGAGCAGTACGGAGAACATGGCCATCACCGTCAGCCAGAACATCACACGGCCGAAACGTGTGGAGGCCAGCACCGGTTGGCGGCCGCTGACGATTTCGCCGATGGCTCCCTTGCGCGGCGGCCACTGCACGATGCCACGATGGGACGCCTCTTCAATCAGGCGCATGAACACCCGAGACCACGCCCATACCACGGCGATGCACACCACCTGGATGACAGGCCAACTCCAATACATAACGCCCGGATCCTCGGCGGGCGCACTGCCCCATGCAAGCTTGACGACGCCCATGATCACGTCGCCGAGTCCCGCGCAGAACAGTACGAACGTGGCCATGGTGGCGATCGTCAGCGTGACCAGCGAATTCTTGAAGCCCCGTGCCATTCCCAGCCGATATCGTCGTCCATGTGCACGCGCCCAGATCTTGCGCGCCAGCACGACGAGCCACAACAATCCCACGACAAGCAGCAACAGCACCATGCCGGCATGCAGCGCCACCAGATAGATGGTCAGACCGCGATTCGCTTTGAGCTCCAACGGAACGGCGATCGATTGGTACATTCTGGTGCCGGCGACGCGTTCGCTGGTTTGCGTAAGCCCCTGCGTGGTACCGACGGCCCAGTCGACCACGTCATCCTCATACGCGTCGGCGAACGGTGTGCCGGAATTGGCTTCGTCGCCGAGCCGAAGCACATGGTTGGCGATTGGATACGTGCGTATGGTGACGTTCCGGTTGCCGGCCTTATGCGCCAAATCGACGATTTTCTCAGTGCCTTCCACCTGCGCGGTCATGACGTCCTTCGTGCCGTACGCCACCAATGTGGGAATGGCGTAGGCTTTCGGCGTCAGCGTATCGATATCGAGGTTGGTGAGACCGAACAGCGAGGCGTCGATACCGAACACACGGCGGACGATTGACTGGTAACCGTCGTGCGCGCCGACGAGCGCGAAGTCCTGCGCGGCAAGGAATCCCAATGAATATCTGGGCTCGTAGACCATGGGGCTGAGCAGCACCTGGAAGGCCACGTCGGGGTCCCGCTGCAGCAGGTACGAGGATATCCAGGTGCTTTCAGAAGTGGCGTAGATGCCCACTTCGGAGGCGTTCACCGTATCCATGTCCCTCAACAGGTCGATGACCTGGTCATAGATGGCCGCCGATCCCGGATAGTCACGTGTGGCGTCGTTGGTGGACCAGACCGGCTTGTCAAGCACCGCCGTCACGAAGCCTGCGGAGGACAGGTCAGTGGCCATGTCTCCGAAGGAGTTGTCGCAGGTTCCGTAACCGGCCCCATGCATGAAGACCACGCCGGGCCGGTTGCCACCAGCCCCTTTCGGCTCGCGGATCAGCACTTTGATCCGCTGTACCTCACCGGTGGAAGGCCGTTTCGCGTTGATGACGACATACCGTTTCGTCACCTCGTAATCGCCCTTTTTCGCCAAAGCCTTGCCGGTGGTGTTGTTGAAGGTCACGGACGTGTCTGAGTCAAGCGTCTCAATGGTCTGTTCGGTCGGCTCATAATTCCATGAGGATGCCGTCAGATTGGCCACGGAAACCAAGATGCCCAGCAGAATAATGAAAATGGGCAGGCTCACCATCAGCCGCCGACCGCTTGTCCATGGACGATATGGCTCCGCGAAGCGAGAAGACTCCTCCCCTTGCTGAGGGGATTGACTGGCGATTGCTGATTGACGATCCTGTTCTGACACGCCGTTCATTCTACCGACCAGCGCTGAGAAACCTGTTCCCGTGCCCCGCCGTCAACGCAACGGAGCACGGGGATGCGTTTTCAGCAATTGCCGTTCTGAGTCACCGGCACGACCACCGGACCGGTCACGGAGGGAGGCACCTGGCCGTCCGCTTCCATCTGCGCGGCAATCTCCTGTGCCTTGGCGAGCAGAGTCTCGACAATCTGATCCTCCGGCACGGTCTGGATGACTTTGCCCTTGATGAAAATCTGCCCTTTGCCATTGCCGGATGCCACGCCCAGATCGGCTTCGCGGGCCTCACCGGGACCATTGACGATGCAGCCCATCACGGCCACGCGGATCGGCGCCGTCACATCCTTCAAGCCTTCGGTCACGGCGTTGGCCAGTTGAATCACATCCACCTGGGACCGGCCGCAGCTCGGGCAGGAGATGATGTCGAATTTGCGCGGGCGTAGTCCCATGTATTCCAGCAACTTGCATCCGACCTTCACCTCTTCCACCGGAGGTGCGGACAGCGAGACGCGGATGGTGTCGCCAATGCCCTCGGCCAGCAGAGCGCCGAACGCCAGACAGCTTTTGATCGTGCCCTGCCAAGTCGGGCCGGCTTCGGTGACGCCCAAATGCAGCGGCCAATCGCCTTTGGACGCCAGCAGACGGTACGTCTGCACCATGGTGACCACATCATGGTGCTTGACGGAAATCTTGAAATCGTGGAAGCCGACGTCTTCAAACATGCGCGCTTCCTTCAGCGCGGACGCCACCAGCGCCTCCGGTGTGGGTCCGCCGTACTTGGCGTACAGTTCCTTGTCGAGCGAACCGGCGTTCACGCCGATGCGCAGGGAAATGCCCGCATCCGTGGCCGCTTTGCAGATCGAGGGGCCGACCTCGTCGAATTTACGGATGTTGCCCGGATTCACGCGCACGGCGGCGCAACCGGCATCGATGGCCTGGAATACGTACTTGCTTTGGAAGTGGATGTCAGCAATCACCGGAATCGGCGATTTCCTTACGATTTCCGGCAACGCGTCAGCATCATCCTGGCTTGGCACGGCCACGCGCACGATGTCGCATCCCGCGGCGGTCAGTTCCGCGATCTGACGCAGGGTCGCCGGCACATCCGCCGTCACCGTGTTGGTCATGGACTGCACCGAAATCGGTGCTCCCCCACCGACCGGCACCGGTCCGACCATGATACGGCGGGATTTGCGGCGGGGATGCAGCGGACTTTCGCTGATGTCCGCATCGCCGGTTTTGCGGAACGGTTTTTCGTTTTCTGGCATACGTGATCCTTGACATGTGCGGAGCGTTTCACACGCCCCGCTATGGTTCTTGCGATTGCTTTCGTCTTTACCTGTTTATCAGCCTGTCGGCGCGGTCACGCGCCTCACGCTCGAGTTGGCTCATTTCCTCCACGGAAGCGAACAGCGGATTGCCGCGCAGTTCGGCGTCCATCTCGTCGAGGACCTCACGCACGGTGTCCACGATGCCAAGATACGGCAGACGATGCTCGAGGAACGCATGGACGGCCTGCTCGTTGGCCGCGTTGAGCACGGCGGTATGCTTTTCAGACGATTCGAGGCAGTGCCGGGCAAGGCTCACCGCGGGGAAGGCCTCGTCGTCAAGCGGCTCGAACGTCCATGTGGCAGCCTTCGTCCAATCGCAGGCCGCGGCGACGTTCCCCAGACGTTCCGGCGCGGACAGGCCGAGAGCGATCGGCAGACGCATGTCCGGCGGCGATGCCTGCGCGATGGTGGCACCGTCGCGGAATTCCACCATGGAATGCACGATGGATTGCGGATGGACGGTCACATCGATGCAGCTCGGCGGCACGTTGAACAGTCGGCTTGCCTCGATGACCTCAAGTCCCTTGTTCATCAGCGTGGACGAGTTGATGGTCACGACCGGCCCCATGTTCCACGTGGGGTGGTTGAGGGCCTGTTCGGGGGTGATATCGGTCATCTGTTCGCGTTTCCAGCCACGGAATGGGCCGCCGGATGCGGTGACGATGAGTTTGGAGACCTCGCCATGCGTGCCGGCACGCAACGACTGCCAGATGGCCGAATGCTCGGAATCGACCGGATTGATCTGCTTGTCCCGCACTTGCGAATCGAACAGCAGATGGCCGCCGGCCACCACGGATTCCTTGTTGGCCAACGCCAACTGCGATCCCGCCTGAAGAGCGGCGATGGATGGTTCAAGACCAATGGAACCGGTGATGCCGTTGAGCACCACATCGGCGCCGGAGCCGGCCATGCCGATCACGGCATCTGGGCCGGCGGTCACTTCGACTTCGCCGGCTCCGGCCTGCTCCAGCGCCTCACGGAGCGCGGGAACGGCTTCCTTATGGAAAATCGCGATGGCCGGTACATGGAATTTCGCGGCTTGACGGGCAAGTAGTTCGACGTGCGCTCCACCGGCGGCGAGTCCCGTCACGGTGAAGCGGTCGAGATGACGCGAGATGACGTCAAGGCCTTGGGTGCCGATGGATCCGGTGGAACCTAGGATTACTACGGTTGATGGTTGCATGGGTTATGCGTTTGCTCTCCGTATATGTTGCCGATGGCTCGGCATTGGTTTTGCGATTATGTGGAACATGAGAACAGGCCGGCGGTCACGCCAGCCTGTTCGTCGGAAGTACGTCAGTCGAAGGACGGGAACGACAAATCCGGAATATCAAGATTCGCGCTGTCGATGCTCGTCGGGAAAAGCGCTTGGACAGGCTTGTCCGTTTCCTGCTTCTTTTCCTGTTCCTGCTTTGCCTTTGCCGGCGGCTCAGGCGCCGGAACGACAGGCTTGGCGGTCGGAACGGCGGATGTGGCTGGCTTCGGTTCCGGTTGAAGGGCCGACGTGGCGGGCTCAGGTGCCGTCGGCGCGGACGGCGCGGCCGACGTTGCCGCCACTGGCGTGGCGGACGTGGCAGGCTCAGGAGCAAAGGACGGCGGAACCGGAGCAGCAAGCGGACCCGGACTCGATGGGGCGGCGGGCTTCGGAGTTTCGGACATGGCCAGATTTGGCACCTGCGGGGTGAACGTGTTCTCCGTAACGCTCGCCGCATTAACCGCATGCGCCAAATGAGCCAAGGCGGCAAGCGAAGGATCGGATCCCGTTCCGGATTCCGCCGGAACAGGCTGGACGGTCGGAGTCTGCGGCGCGGAAGCCTGCGGAGCGCTGTCGGCAATCGGATCGAACACCTGGGTTTCCTCGGATGCCTTCGGCTTGGCGGGCAACGTAGTTGCCTGCGGACGGAACACCGGCGGAACCACCGGCGGGACGGCCGGTGCATCCGTCTTCGCCGTGGGCGCGCTCACCGGGGACGTTACCGCTGACGTGAAAATCTCATGCTCCGCCTTGTTCAGCGCATCGAAGGAATCCTTCTCATTGCCCGCCGCAGCGACCGTAACGGCTGGTGCGGATGGGACGGACGGCGCGCTTGCAGCGGCAGGTGCGGCGGATGCCGGGGCTGCAAACAACGGCGTGATCATCGGAGAACCACCATCAGCGGATGCCGACGCGATGTTGGATTGTGATTCTTCAGAAGGTTCTCCGACGAAATCGGCAACGCGCGCATACGATTCCAGTCGGGTCAGCAACTGGCCACAGGCGGCCAGATAATAATCGACCTGCCGCTCGTCGTACCCTTTCTTGCCTTTGCGCTGGGTGAAGACCACGTTGGAAATGGTCTGCGCATTCATGTCGGCAATCGCCTTGGCATCCTCTTCGCTGATCTGTTCAAGGCCCAATTCGCCGGCGGCTTTGGTCAGGCACTTGTCGATGACGCGATCCACCTGCTTACGGTCATAGCTGGGATTCTTTCCTTCGCCCGGCTTGAAACGCTCGCCCGGCTCACGCTCGGCGTGGGCATCAAGCTTCTTGAACAGGTCCTCTGTCTGTGCCTTCCAAGCGACACGGCCATGCTGGGAGATCTCCCAAGTGGTCTGCTTGTCCACCACGGCGCGTTCCAGACGGGCCAACGCCGCGTCCACCTGGGCGATCACATAGCCGCCCTTGACCAGTTCGAAGGAAACGTTCTGAATGTCATGCTGGGTGAGTTGTGCGCCTTCGCCCTCGTACAGCCTATGCGCGCGTTCAAGGAAAGCATCCACCTGTTCCGCATCATATCCCCACTTCCGCTTCGCGGCGCGTGCGATCCCCGATGCGTTCCTCTCGGTTTCAGGTTCCTGTGCCATTGGCGTTCAACCTCCTGCTACACGTATTAACGTCACTACTTTACGTGATTGATTCGACGCAGCCGTCATAAAAGACCGAATCGGCGAGAATCGGCCGCAATCCGCATCTTCGAAACCCCTCCGTCGGCATGGATTTCGTCTCGGATCGCCGACACGCGCGACCAACATTACGAACATACGGTACAGTGGATTGCTGCGGGCGATTAGCTCAGTTGGTTAGAGCGCCACCTTTACACGGTGGATGTCGGGGGTTCGAATCCCTCATCGCCCACTTTCTTTATCCCCCATGAATCCAAGGATTTCCAGTCGAGCCGACGGTGGTTCCACGTATTTCATCCACGTTCTGCCCGCATAACGAAAATAAAAAATCCCCTGATCGAAAGAATCAGGGGATTTGAAAATCACGAATAAAGGAATCTACCTGCCCTTGCCGAAAGCGCGCAGGCGGACGCCATTCCAATCGGCGCTGACGGTCAACGGAGTGGCCGCGTTCATGCCGGCGGTCTTGGCCGCGGACTGCACGGTGCTGGAGCTTGCCGCCCCTGGACGTCCCGGCTTCGGGGTCAGCACCCACAACGGACCATCGTCGCCGAGAACCGCGTATGCGTCCACGATGGTGTCGGACAACTCGTCCTCATCATCGCCGTCACGCCACCAGATGATCACGCCATCGACGGCGGAATCATAGTCCTCGTCGACCAGTTCCTCGCCGGTCAGTTCCTCGATCTTGGCGCGGATCGAGTCATCCACATCATCGTCCCACAACCATTCCTGTACCAGGTCGCCGGCGTGGAAACCGAATTCTTCAGCGTTATCAGATGCCGTTTGATTCACGTTCGCCAATATACCAACACAGCTCGAAATACATGTTACAGACGCTGGAATTGCTCACGTTTCGAGATTCCATGGCGATTTTCGGCAGCGTCTCGTCGCATCCCCCTGCCGATCATGGCCAATGGAACAGTCACTTCCCGGCGACGCACTTCGGCAGAGATCCGCCTTTGCCGTCGCGGATGGAGACCAACGCCTTGTACGCCTCGTCCAAGGTGCCGACCTTCACCACATGCAGGCCTTGCGGAACATGGCCGACGACGTCGGAACAGTTGGACTCCGGAGCGAGGAACCATGTGGCCCCATCGCGTTTCGCGCCGATCATCTTCAATCGGATGCCTCCGATGGCGCCGACCTCACCTTTGGCGTTCATCGTGCCCGTTCCGGCTATGGTCCTTCCTCCCGAAAGCTTCTCCCCGCTCACCTTGTCTATCAAACCAAGCGTGTACATCATGCCCGCGGATGGCCCGCCGATGTCATCGACGTGCATGGTCACCTTCATGCCCGACACATCATATCCGTGCGATTTGAGGAATTTCCTCGCCGCCGCCGTGGCCGCGTCCTGGGAGGACGCCATCTCCTTGCTGCTTTCCTTCTCGTAATCCTTGGCGCTTTGTCCGACCGGGAACACCGCCTCCTGCGGAAGCACCGTGGATTTCGGGTTCGCCCATGCCAGCAGGGCCTGCGCGTTGGACACCGGATAGCCCGGCACACCGGAGGCGTTGACCGTGACAAGCAGCAGTTCGCCGGAATCCTTGTGTGTCTTCACGCCCGACACCGAGATGACCTGCTTGCCGCCTACCGTGCCCAGCACATTCTGGGTCGGCCCGGGCCTCTGCACCACATACGCGCTGGGAAGGCAGAGAATCACCACGCAGAGCACGGCCGTGAACAGACCGGCGAGATATCGCCATGGGCGAACATTAAACCATCGTCCGACACGCCACCACCATCGTTTGAGACGCGGCAGAACGCCTTGGGATTTCCCCGTACGTGTGCTTTTGGCGTGAACTCGCTGTGTTTCCTGCATATCGGCCATGCCTCCCATACTATGGAAAGCAAACGAACTTAACAATCGCTTGGAACAAGGACAGGGGACGGTATGGACGAGAATGCGATCCGCCAGTGGCTTATCGATTGCTTCGGACCGATTCAGGGCGAAATGGCGTGGAACCAGCTTTCCAATATGCCGGAAGCCTTGCGCGACCAGCTGATGAGTCAGGATCCAAGCACGTTGCCCAAGCCCGAAGAAGTCAAATCCATGATGCAGGCGTTTACCGCGGGCGGACTCAACACCGTGGGCGACATCCAGCATGTCGCCGAGCAGGGGCCGATCAACATCAAACTGGCGAAATCGCTCGCCCTGCAAAAGGCCAATGGCACCGGCTCGGACGCCAGCGTCAGCGCGGAAAACGGTGAAATCGCCAGACGTGCCATCAGCGAGGCGAATCTGTGGCTTGACACCGCCTGCGAATTCAATCCGGCGCAGGGCGAGACGCAGCTGCTTACCCGCGCGGGATGGGTGGAAAGCACTCTCGATTCCTGGGCGCAGTTCGCCTCTCCCGTAGCCGAGTCGATGAACGACGCGTTGGCTTCGATTTTGTCGCAGCGTTTCGGCGACGGCGAAATCCAGCCTGAGATTTCGGGGATTTTCGCAGGCCCGGTCGAAATTCCGATTCCGGACGATATGAAGGATCCGGCCAAGCTGATGCGTTTTGTCGGCAACACGTCGTTCGCCATGCAGCTGGGACGCGCGGCCGGTGATTTGTCGCATGAGGTGCGTGGCAGCTTCGATCAGGGCATCGCATTGTCCAAGAATCCAGCAGGCGGACTCATCGTGCAGAATGTGGTCGAATACGCGAAGTCGCTGGACATCGACGTAAGCGAGGTGATGGGGTATCTCGCATTACAAGAGCTCGCTCATGCGCGCCTGTTCGCCTCCGTGCCGTGGCTGATGCCCCGTTTCGAGGCGTTGCTGGGCAAGTACGCGCGTGGCATCGCCATCGACATGGACGCCATGGAGGAGCAGATCCGCGAGGCCGAATCCATCGACCCGGATTCCATGGCCAGCGCGGTGAACATCACCAAGGTGGCGTTCCCGGACACACCGGAGCAGAAGCAGGCCATGGCCTCGCTGGAGAATCTGCTGGCGTTGGTCGAAGGCTGGGTGGATGCCGTCGTGTGGCGCGCCGGCATGGCGCACATCCCGCATATCGAACAGCTTCGTGAGATGCTCCGCCGCGAACGCGCCATCGGAGGACCGGCGGAGCGCACGTTCGAAAGCCTGGTGGGCATGCAGCTCCGTCCGAAGCGCATGCGCGAGGCGGCCGCGTTGTGGGAAAGCATCGGAGCGAAGGAAGGTCCCGAAGCACGCGACGCGAAGTGGTCGCATCCCGATTTGCTGCCGCAGCTGCCGGACGAGCAATCGCAGGACAACGCCGATGCCGCAACCGCCACGGCCGATGCAACGAACGCCGCCGGGGCCGACGGACAGGACTCCGCCGCATCGCAGGAAGCTTCCGGCTCCATTGATTGGGACGCCGAGCTGACCAAGCTGCTTGACGAGGAGGAGCACAAGCACGACGGCACAACAGATGCAGCCGGGCCCGACGGAACGGACGGATCCTCCGATGTCGACGGCGACGTTACGGACGGCGGAGCCGACAGCCCACGGTCACCGGAAGAATCGTGATTCCCTGCGCCAGCGTTCGCCCTCGTCGCCTTCGCGGGTGCGCGCGTAGGACACGTCGAGCGTATCCTCGGCACGAGTGATCGCCACATACATGAGTCGGCGTTCCTCTTCCAAAAGCTCGCCGGCGGGCGGTGAGCCATACGGCATCAATCCCTCCGAGCATCCGATCAGGAACACATGTTTGAACTCCAGGCCTTTGGAGGCGTGGATGGTGGAAATGGTCACGCCGCTCAGGTCAGCGCCCACACCAAGCGCCTCCAACATGGCCAGGCGGTTCTGGATGTTGTCCGCGAGCGCGGAACTCTGCCATCCACTGTCCCGTTTGATGCGGTAGCGCAGATGCTGTTCGGTCAATGCCCGGCAGAAGAGCCTCTGCTGCGCGTTGACTCGGGTGAGGATGGCACAGTCGCCGGCGGAGACTCCGTTGTCCACGAGTCTACGGATACGCGCGGCCACGCCTCGTGCTTCCTCGATGTCGCTGTTGTAGACGGTTTCGGAGACTCGACGGCCGTCTTCCCTTCCGGAGTTCAGTCTGAGATAGTCCTTGCGTTGCGGGGACGCAGCGAGTATGCAGTTGGCGTAGTTCACGATCTGGGGTGTGGAACGGTAGTCGGTGTTGAGTCTGACGTCCGCGGTGAGACGGCCGAATTCGGATGCGAAGTTGAGCAGGCTGTAGCTGCTTGCACCCGCGAACGAGTAGATGGTCTGTGCCGGGTCTCCTACCACACAGATGTTGCGGTTGCGGCCGAGCCAACGGGTGAGCAGGCGGTGCTGCAGCGGTGAGACGTCCTGGTATTCGTCGACGGTGATCCATTTGATGCCGGAACGCATGCTTGCCGCCACTTCTGGGTCGCTGTCGATAAGGTGGCAGGCTATCAGCAGGATGTCGTCGAAGTCGATTTCGTTGCGATTGGTTTTTTCGGCCTCGTACGCCTTGTAGACGTCCACGAATTGGTCCGACTCCAGTCCCGACGGCGGTTGGCGATGCGTGGCTGCGCAGACGCGTCCGTAGTCTTCCGGAGCGATAAGCGATATTTTGCACCAGTTGATTTCCGCTTGCAGGTCGCGCACGGTGTTGTCGTCGACTTGGGAGGTGGTGACGCGTTTCAAGGAGCGTCCCACAAGTTCGATTGGGTTTTTGGCCAGGAACGGCATGGGTCCTTCACACACGTCCGGCCAGATCTGGCGGACCTGGTGCAGTGCCGCGGCGTGGAAGGTCGCGGTTTTGACGTCGGCCGCGACGTTGAGTTTCGACAATCGGCTGCGCATTTCCGCCGCGGCTTTGACGGAGAAGGTCACGGCGATGGTTTTGCGTGGATCCCACTCTTTGGTGGCGCACGCATAGGCGATTCGACGGGTGATGGTCCGGGTTTTGCCCGCGCCCGCGCCCGCGATGATGCGGACGGGCCCCCATATCGCGCTGGCGGCCGTACGCTGCGCGTCGTCCAATCCGTCGAGAAGCTCTTGCGTTGTTGCACTCATGTGTTCCATTGTGGCAGATTGGCCGACGGGCGTGCCGCGTTCGCCTTCCGCCCATGCTTTTGCCCGTCGGATGGGATGTCCAGTCGATAAAAGCCGGAAAAGAGCGCGGTTTTACCGTCCGTTTGTATTAAGGTTGGGTTTGTGACCGAACGAAGCAAATTTATGATGGCCGCCTTGGCGAGCGCGGCGATGCCGAATGCCGTCATCGCGGGCGCGCGTGCCAGCGAACAGAATAACGCCACCGATGAGGGATATGGCATCGACCATGCCGTGGTGCAGGATTCCGTGGGTAGGCTGTATGACACGCTCGCTTCGAGCACTCCGGAGGGACGCAGGCGTCTTGCCGGACGGGTGCGTGCCGCGCAGACGTTGGCTCAGGCCCGGGAATTGGGTGGGCTTGGCTTCGATGTCGATCATGTGCTTGCTTTTTCCAATGGCGAACAGAAGAAGTCCGCCACGGGGGATGTTTCCGTGATGGTTGCCGTCCATCATCCCGGTCAGGCTCGTAGCCTGAGCTTGCTGACGTTGGATGATTGCGTCAGCGTGGGCACCGCTTTGGGCGCGATTCACCGTCTTCGTCCGGATTTTCTGCAGGAGGCGGGTTATCCGGTGTTCACCACGGGGCAGATTCGCGCGCAGCTGACCGCTTGGATCAAGAGGCTGCGTCAGGCGGGTCACGTTCCGCAGGAAATCACGACGAGCTGGTCGGACATTCTGGAAACCGATGGCTTGTGGTCGTTCACCACTTGCCCTGTGCATGGAGGCCTGTCCGACGGCGATGTGCTGTTCTCCGATTCGTCGATCACCGCCATCACGAATTGGCAGGATATGCAGGTCAATGATCCGGCACGTGATCTGGCTTGGATTTTCGCCCGGTTGGACGAGAACCATCGCAACGCGCTGCTGAGCGCCTATGGGCGCATGCTTGGCAATCGTCTGGACGACCTGATCATGCTACGCGCCAATCTGTGGTTGCAGATGGAGCAGGTGGGCGATTTCATCAACGCGTTGAACAAGGCCGACAGCGTCAAAATCATGCAGTTCAAGGCGCAGGTGGAGCGTCTGGCCCATCAGTTGGGTATGCTCACCGCCAAAACGCATAAGTCGAGCGAAACGCAGCAGGACGGTCAGCAGAACCGCAATCGCACGCCGAGCACCATTACCGTCGGCACGCTGCTGGATGAATCCGAGCGGCGGCGTCGGGAGGCCGCGGAGCGCAATGGCGCGGACGACACGAACGATGCCACGGGCGAGCGTCATATCGACGCCGTCGACATGGACGATGACAGGACCGGCGATTTCGATGTCACCGATTCCCATCCGGTACGCAGGACCGAACCAAGCGTCGAGGATGCCACGGAGTCGTACAATCCGGTTGGATCTGACGATACCGCCGAGCGTGGGAACACCACCGGGGATGGATCGTCCATCAGCACGTTCATCCCGGAGCAGTCCGCAAGGCAACGGCATGAATCACAACCGTCCAGCTCGACCATCGTGATCAGCAAACTGGAGACCGCCGACGGCAGCGATGACACGAACGAGGAAGCGATTCCTCAAGCTCACAGCGAAGCCGCGACCATGCTCATCCCGCTGCTCGAACGTGACGAGGCCACCATGCAGAAGGCCAAAGCGCAGGTCGACCAGCAGCAGGCATCCGCCCAACGCCAATCCTGAAGACACCGTCGAAGGAAAACCGCGCGTAGAATAAGCGCATATATCGCAAACGAACACTTTCTCACAAGGAGCATCATGGATATCGAACTGGGCATCCAGAACGTGGCACGCACCGTCACTTTCAGCACCGAGCAGAGCGCCGATGAGGTGAACGCCATCATCGCCGACGCCGTGGAGAACGGAAAGACCATCAATCTGACCGATGACAAGGGCCGTCGCATCGTGGTGCCGGCCGGCTCGCTCGGCTATGCCATCATCGGATCCGAAACCAAGCACGCCGTCGGTTTCGGCAATCTCTGATTCATTCGGATTCACTCGAATCGGATTTCAGACAAAACAATGAACGCCGGACCTGATGGTTCGGCGTTTTTTCATATTTGTTCATATTCGGAAGAGAACCGGCGGCATGGCGTGCGCCGTTCAGAATCGGCTGCCCGAATCCACGCCCCTGCGCATGATCTCACGCACGGTGTCGTCGTCGGTGAGGTTCTCCCCCAGCGCATTGGGTTTGCCTTTGCCATGCCAATCCGATCCGCCGGTCACCAGCAGGTCATGCCGGGACGCGATCGCAAGCAACCGTTCCCGCTGCTGTGGAGGATTGCCACAATGCCATACCTCCAAACCGTCCAGTCCGTCATCGATCAAAGCGTCAAGCTGCGCGTCGGACAGCAGTCTGCGATTGCGCCGAGGATCGCCCGCATGCGCGACGACCACCACGCCGCCCGCATTCTTGACCGCGGCGATGACCTCATGCGTAGATGGCGATGGCGTGGGAATGTAGTATTTCGATGTTGCGCTCACCGCGTCGGCGAACGCGTCGGAACGCGTCCGATACACGCCCGCGGCAACCAGCGCGTCGGCGATGTGAGGCCGTCCAATCGTGGTCTTCTCCCCCTCCTTCACTTGGGCGAGCACATCGTCCCAAGTAATCGGATAATCCTCCGCGAGCCGTTCCACCATGCGCTTCGTGCGATGCAGACGTGCGGCACGCGTATCGGCGAACATGTCGGCAATCCGGGTGTTGGCCGGATCGTATTGGAAGGCGAGCATGTGCACGGACACGTCATCATCGACGGCGGTGATCTCCGTGCCAAGGAGCAACGGCAATCCGACTTTCCCGGCGGCCGCACGCGCTTCCCGCCATCCAGCAGTGGTGTCATGATCGGCGATGGCCACACCGTGCAGACCGAGTAGCCGAGCCTGTTCGACCAGCGTGCCGGGCGTTTCCGTACCGTCGGAGAAAACGGTATGGCAGTGGATGTCCCAACCTTGCGCGGGCGACGCGACGTACCTCACTTGACTCATATGACTATCGTAAGCTCCGCCCTGCGGTTTTTCGCGTAGACTGTGACATGACAACGTTTGTATTTTCGATTTTCAAGGATTGACGATGGGCGATTTTGAAGGCAAAGCCGCCGAGAACGAGACCGACGCCATGACGGCGGATGTGGATGCCGTCACGACCGACGACGCTTTCACGAAACCGCGCGGCTGGCGTCACGGAGCCACATGGACGTATCTGATCATGCTGATCGCTTCGGCGGTGGCGTTGTTTGTATCGTTCATTCTGGCCGCGGATACGTTGAAGCTGGCCCGCAATCCCGGACAGAAGCTCAACTGCGATGTGAACGCCGTGCTGTCCTGTTCCACGGTGGCTGAATCCTGGCAAGCGGAGATCGTGAAATTCGCCGGGCTGAGTTTTCCGAACGCGTTCTTCGGCATCGCCGCCGAATCGGTGTTCGTGACGATCGCGGTGATCGGCCTGGCCAAGGTGGTCGTGCCGCGCTGGTTCGCCACCTGCACATGGCTGGGCGGACTCGCCGCATTGGCCTACTCGTATTGGCTGACCACGCAGTCGCTGTTCGTCATCAACGCGCTGTGCCCATGGTGTCTGGCGCTCATGTTCTCCACCACCGTGCAGTTCATGGCTCTCTCGCACGCCACGGTGGCGGTGCAGGATTTGCCGGCGGGGAACGTAGGGCTTCGCAAGTATTATCGGCTGAATTTCGATCTGATGGTCGACGCGGTGTGGATCGTTGCGCTGATCGTGGTCATCCTCGTCAAGGATGGTCCGATGCTGTTCGCCTGACATCGGACGGCACCGTATATTCCGTTTCACACACATAAGGAAGGCTGGCCCCACAGGGTCGGCCTTCCTCGTTGTTGCCGGCTTATGGTCCATTGCCGGCTTATGGCCACATGACTACAGCAATTCGATCTTGCCCACGATGGTGGCGCTGCCGGTGAGCCTCACATCCGTATCGGTCACGTCGACGCGCAGGGTGCCGCCGCGCACGGTGATCGTCCAATGGTCGATGCCGGTTTTGGCACGCAGCGTGACGGCCGTGGCGCATAGTCCCGTACCGCAGGACAAGGTCTCGCCGCAGCCACGCTCGTTGACGCGCATGGTGGCCTCGCCCGCATCGTCACCTTCGCTCTGCTCGTCGATGCGCACGAATTCGACGTTCTGATCCGTTGGAATCTCCGGGGAGACCACTGGTTTGACGGTCAGATCAAGATCCTCGACGTTCGGAAGGCTGGCAAACGCGTCCTCAAGCACAGCCACGACATGCGGATTGCCCATGTCCACGAACGTGCCTCGGGCGGAACCCGCCGTACCCGGAATCGTCACCTCATAACCATCGAGATTGCCACGCTTCCATGCGCCCATCTCAACCTGGAACACGTCCTTGCCGAGGCCCGGCACATCGCCGAGTGAAGTCAGGACCTTCACGCCGGCGCGGGTGCCGAGACGGAACGGCTGGCCGCCCGGCTGGTCGGCGATGCCCTGCCTCTGCGCGAACAAGGTGATCGCGCGGGTGCCGTTGCCGCACATTTCGGCCAACGACCCGTCGGCGTTGCGGTAGTCCATGAACCAATCCGCATTGCCGGCCGCGCAATCGGCAAGCTGGCCGTCACTCAGATCGGACACCGCCCGCGGATGCGCGAGACGGATCAGACCGTCGCCGCCGATGCCGAAATGGCGGTCGCACAAGAATCGCACCTCATCGGCGGTAGGCTCGTACACGCCATCAGCGTCGAGATACACCACGAAATCGTTGCCCGTGGCGTGCGCTTTGTAAACAATGCTTGGAATGCTCATACCGATTCACTCTACACGCGGTAGGCTATTGGAGTGTTTGGCGAGATGCGCGCATGATACGCTCGCGCGCGGAGCAACGCGGAACAGGCGGAACAAGGGAGGACGTATGGCTTCAACGGCACCGATCGGCGTTTTCGATTCCGGTTTGGGAGGGATCTCCGTGGCGCGTGAGATCCGCCGCGATATGCCGAACGAACGCGTGCTGTACTTCGGTGACTCCGCGAACGCGCCGTATGGCACGAAATCGCCGGAACGGGTGCGCGAACTGTCCGACACGATCGTGGAGCGTTTCGTGCGTCAAGGAGTGAAGGCGATCGTCATCGCATGCAACACCGCCACTTCCGCCGCCGCCAACGAACTGCGCGACAAGTACGACATTCCGATCATCGGCATGGAACCGGCATTGAAGGTGGCATGCGACCGAGGCCACGGCAATCGCCAGCACGTCATCGTCGCCGCCACTCCCCTGACGTTGAGGGAACGCAAATTCGCGGTGCTGATGGACCGTTTCAAGGCGGATCATACGATTTTTCCGCAGCCCTGCCCCGATTTGGTGGAAATCGTGGAGCGCGGACAGTTGGATGACCATGATGTGGTGATGCGCGCCCTGCACCGGTATTTCGATCAATACGATCTGTCCACGATCGACGCCGTCGTGCTCGGATGCACGCATTTCGTGTTCTACCGCGATTATTTCCGGGAGCTGCTGCCCGATACGGCGGCGGTCATCGACGGCAACGAAGGCACCGTACGCCATCTTGGAGTGGTGCTTGAATCGCTCGGCAAGCTCGCTCCGGAAGACACCCAGGGAGGCATCGAACTGTCGAATTCCGATACCTCTGAGGAAACAGCGAAATTGTCGCGGTCGCTGCTTGATCGCTGACCGCGAATGTCCCGACAAGACGCGTAAAGTCAGGAAACGGATTACCAGCGAAACGAACAGAAGCGAATATGGTACGCATGGAGTGAAAGGACGGCGCATATGGCCAACAGGACAGCAATGATCGACGTCGGCGGCGGATTCCGCGCGATTTACGGCGCGGGCGTGATGGACCGCATGCTGGAGGATGATGTGCATGTCGACCATTGCTATGGCATCTCCGCAGGAAGCGCCAACATGGTCTCCTATATCTCCCGCCAGCACGGACGCACCCATAAGTTCTACACCGAGTACGCGTTTCGCAAGGAATACGCGAGCCTCGACAGCTACATCAAGAACCACAACTACGCCAACCTCGACTACGTGTACAGCACGCTGAGCAACCATGACGGCGAGAATCCGGTGGATTATGAGGCGTTCGCGGCGAATCCGACCGGCTTCACCGTGGTGGCGTGCAATGCGGACGACGGGTCCACGAAGTACTTCGACAAGTCGGATGTGGGATACGACAATTTCGACATCATGAAGGCGTCCTCAGCCGTTCCGGTGGCCTGCGAACCGTATGTGATTGACGGCGTCCCCTACTACGATGGGGGCATCGCCGACCCGATTCCCGTGCAGAAGGCGATAGACGACGGCTACGATCGCATCGTGGTGATTCTCACCCGTCCGAGGGACACCGTACGTGAGCAGAAGAAGGATGTGGGTCCGGCCGCGATTCTGAAGCGCACGCATCCGGAGGCCGCGGAAAAGCTGATGAACCGGTACCAGACATACAACGACGAAGTGGCGTTGGCTAAGGAATACGAGAAGGATGGCCGCGTGCTCATCCTCGCTCCGGAAAGCATGTACGGCCTGAATACGTTGAGCAAGTCGTATGAAGGCTTGGAACGCATGTACAGGGCCGGCTATGCTGCAGCCGAAGCGATTCCGGCGTTTTTGGCAAGCTGAACGGAATCACGGCAGTGTCGAATCGCATGGACGCGCATGGCGGCGAGACGACCGATGATGCTTCAGGACAGGGAGTTGGCACGTCGGCCAGCGTGCCAACCCTCAATCCGCAGATTCTCGTGACCCTATGGCACGTGGAACGGTTGGGATCCTTCTCGGCCGTGGCCCGCGAGACGGGGTTCTCCCAGCCTGCCATCAGCCAGCAGATTCGGCGGTGCGAACAGGACGTCGGAGCAAAGCTAGTGGATCGCACGTCACATGGCGTCAAACTCACGCCAGTTGGCCGCATCCTGGCAAGACACGGCCAACTGATCGACAACCGTCTCATCCAAGCCGCCAAGGATGTAGAGGAATATCGGCGCAACGGTTCGACGCACATCCGTCTGGTGGCCCCGCCATCCGTATGCTCGTCATTTGTGGCACGCGTGCTCGTGCACATCGGCAAAACCTCCGACATCCGCGTGAGTCTGATGCAGATGGAGCCTCCCGAAGCCATGGAGGCCTTGGAACAAGGGCTTGCGGACTGCGCGATCACCTTCCAATACAATTCGCTGCCCATAGCCGATCAGCCAGCCGATTTGGAGGTCGACCCGTTCGGCGTCGATCCGCTGATGCTGCTGGTCAGCGCAAACAGCAGGATTGCGCGCGAGCAGGTGGATTCGGAAGATGCCGTGCAACTGGCGTGCGCGGCCGGCGAACAATGGATTGCAGGTTGCGAGACCTGTCAGGCCAATCTGGTCCGTCTGGCACGCGCGGCCGGCTTCACGCCGGAAATCACGCATTCCACTGACGACTATTGGGCCACACAGAATCTCGTGGAAGTCGGCATGGGAGTGTCGATCGTCTCGCATCTGGCCACGACGGCCGGCCTGCAACCCGAATTGGTGGCGCTGCCCATCGCCGACGACAACGCGTACCGCACAGTCTGCTTCGTCACGCGCAAAGCGGACAATCGACCAGCCGTGGCCTGCGTGAAAACGGCGATTCGCAAGGCATCGCAACGCTATCTGGAACACTACCGCCAGTAAAATACCGGCAACGCAACACCGCTTAACTGCAAGACCTATGGTTTTGCAATAGCCACAACCCATGATATAAGCAAACCTCATAACAGTCTCAGCATTCTGCCGAAGAACACACCATCATCCCGCACGGCAATCGACCATGCTGGACAGCATGGAAGAAAACAATCACACCAACTCCGGCTTCGATGCCGACGCCATCGACCACACCACCGCCGCCGACCTGGCCGAAGTCGGTTCCGACAAATGGACCCGCTACCCCGGCTGCATCGGCGCGTTCATCGCCGAAATGGACTACGGTCTGGCGCCCTGCATCCAACAGGCCATCGACAGCGCCTGCGACCATTGCAAACTCGGCTACATCCCGGAACCGTGGAAGCACCGGGTGGCCGAAGCCTGCGCCGGATGGCAGAAGCGGCATTATGGCTGGGAAGTCGACCCCGGCATCATCCGCGTGGTGCCCGACGTGCTGGAAGCCTACGAACTGTTCCTGCGCGAACTGGTCGGAGCCGGCAACAGCATCGTGGTGCCGACGCCCGCGTACATGCCGTTCCTGAGCGTACCGAAGCTCTATGGCATCGACGTAATCGAAATCGAAATGACCACAGGCACGAACGCCGACGGACAGCGCGAATGGCTGTTCGACTTCGACGCCATCGAACGCGCGTTCGCGGCCGGCTGCCACGCCTTCGTGCTCTGCAACCCCCACAATCCGATTGGCAAAGTACTCACCTTGGACGAGGAACGGCGCATCAGCGACCTCGCCGCCAAATACGACGTACGCATCTTCAATGATGAGATCCATGCGCCGTTCGTGTTCGAAGGACGGCACATTCCGTTCCCGACCATCAGCGAGACCGCGGCGCTGCAGTCGATGACCGCCACCAGTGCGTCCAAATCATTCAATATCCCGGGCACCAAATGCGCGCAGGTGATTCTCACCAATCCCGCCGATCGTGCGATGTGGGCCGAACGAGCCGAATGGAGCGAGCACCAAACCGCCACAATCGGCGCAATCGCCACCACCACCGCATACAACGAAGGCGACCCGTGGTTCCAGGATGCATTCGCCTATGTGCGCCGCAATCTGGATCTCTTCGACGAGCGGATGACCACGCGGTTCAAAGGAGTCGGCTATATCAAGCCGCAGGGCACGTACATCGGCTGGCTTGATTTCTCGGGACTCGGCCTTGACGATCCAGCAGCCTATTTCCTCGACAAGGCGAAGGTGGCGCTGACCGACGGACGCTCGTGCGGGCAAGCGGGCAAGGGTTGTGTACGTGTGAACGTGGCGATGCCGTACCCATTGCTGGCCGAATGCCTGGACCACATGTACGACGCATTGCATGCGGACGGCCTGCTGTGACAGGAGAAGAACCGCGGCAGACGGTTGACGCGACGGATTGTTGCGCTATGGGCAAACCGACGCATGATACGATGACGGCGTTCCCCCGACGCCGTCGGACATGCGACCCCACATTCACTCCAGAGAAAGTCTCAGCGAATGAGCGATCACCACGACCACCCCAATCCCGAAAATCCACCGCCTGAAAATACAGTTCCCGGAAGTCCACCGGCGAATTCGCAAATCACATATGCGCAGTCCTCATACGGGCCTGCATGCGCGTCTCGACCCACGTATGTGACGCGTTCCATCGGATTCCAACCCGTTGGAACGCCTATGCGGACATCGTTCCAACAGCCGTCTCCGCAACAGCCATCCCAGCAAAGGCCACGAAGGGAATCGTGGTTCTCCTACAAAAACGGCGTTCCTCCGAGGCGGAACGGCAAGTGGATGCCCGACCATCAATGCGGTCCCGGCAACGCCGTCAAACGGTTCTTCGAAGGCTACATGGAATTCAGAGGACGTTCCAGCAGACGGGAATTCTGGCTGGCCATGTTGTTCGTCGTGCCGATGACCGTTCTCCCGTTCCTCTTCCCGCCTTTCGGAACGCTTATGGGACTGCTCTGGTCGCTGGCCATCGCGGTGCCGTTCCTGGCCATTTCCATACGAAGGCTGCACGACGCGAACCGCAGTGGATGGTGGCTTCTTCTGGGGCATTCCGGCAACATCCTCGCTATTGCGATCCTGGCCTTCGTCGCCGTCGGCATGATGTTCATCGGCATCGGCGCGATCATGATAATCCCGAATGAGATGAGGCTCGACTTCCATGATCCGAACACGTTCGCGGGACAGCTGCTCATCCTGCTTCATATCAGCTTCGGCTGTCTAGGCGTCTCTCTGATCATCCAGGCGTGCCTGTATTCGCTGCCCAGCAAGCCAGAAGGCGCGCGCTTCGACTGACGTTCCGGATGAAAATGGCGAATGAAGCGGCGTCCGCGACGCGCATCAGCTCACTGCCGAGACATTGCCGGACGGCTGTGTCATATTCCATGAATACATCTATGACACGTTGCGATGCCCAAAGAGGAAAGGGCTTTCACGGCGATGTTTTAGCGATGTTCCTCGCATGCTATGGCAGGAGTGGAATAGCGATGATGCCCGATTGCCAGTCCGCTTTACGGCAGATGGCAATTCAATTATGCTGTGAAAGTCCACATTCCGTGAAAGTCCACATTGATTCCTTCGAAGCAACTCCACCTCGCGGCGAAAGTCCACATCCGGATTACATCAATGAAGATCAAACCAAGAAAACCAAGAGATTGTGGACTTTCACAGCCAACAGCAACCGGACCACACCATAACGGGACCCAAACCAGCGAACTCAGCAGACTATTCGACGGTGAAAGTCCACATCGCCCTCTCCGAAATAACACTCGGTCACGCTGCAAAAGTCCACTTCAGATTCGCTGATGAAACGCAAACCGCGAATCTCAGAAAATGTGGACTTTCACAGCCATCAGAGACCAAGTCGTAAGCGGCGAAAGTCCACATCCGCTTCCGACAAAACAACCAGTCCAGTTATGCTGTGAAAGTCCACTGAGTATTCGTAGTTTTCAAGGCCACTGATTATTCCCTTTCAAGGCCACCGTTATTGCCGAAGAGGGCCAGTGGCGGACCATTCCAAGGCCACTGGCCCCCTAGGGTCAGGATTCGAGCATGGACCGTCCGTGCCGTTGCCTCATGTTGAACTCGCCGGTGTCGATCCAGTTGGGCATCGGTATCGCCATCGTCCTTTCCTTCCCGAGCGCCGCCGGCTGCAACCGGCGGATTTGTTTTTGGGTCACGTCTCGGGAATATACAGGCACGGCGGGCTGGTGCCTGTTTTCGTCTGGGCGGTCACACGGTGCAGTTTCTGCTGGAAACCGGCAGCCTATGCTGCGGAAAAATAGTGCAGAAATTGCTTAAGAAAAATTGAAGCAAAACAGGCGCAGTCCGGGCCGACGCGTCGAGCCCACTTCTCGCAGCGTTCCCGGTCCCATTGCCTCCAGACGGTCCTCCCGGGCAGGTCGGTCTCGTTCGTGCTGTATTGGTTGACGGCCGTGGCCGGCAGGAGCCGGTGCGTGCAGAGCCTGGAACCCCCGTGCCACGCCTCGAGCGTGCCGGCGCCGACGCGCAGGTCCACGGTGGCCCCGGCGTACGCGTACGGGACGGAATACCAGTTGCGCGCGTACGCGACATGGCAGTCGGACCGCACCTTCCTGCCGTAGATCCAGTCCGCCACCTCGTACGCCGTTTCCGGCAGCGGCGTCAGCAACGGCCTCTCCTCGGACTCGAACACGGAACGCCTGGACCCGTCGCGTTTCTGGAACGGGCGGGAGTTGTACTCGTCCAGCCACGCGCGGATGGCGGCGCGCAGCTCGTCCAGCGATCCGAAAGAGCGGTCGCGCATCGCGCCGGCCAGCGCCATGGTCGCGTGCCATACCGTGTTCTCCGCGGACGGCTTGTCCTTCGGCCTGCGCACGCGTCCCGGTATCACCGCGGCGGAATAGTGCTCGGCCATGGAACGGTACGCGTCGTTGAGCACGACCTCGCCTTCGCGCGGATGGCTGACCACTCCGGTCTTGAGGTTGTCGCACACCAGCCGCGGCGTGGAGCCTCCGAACCATTCGTACATCGCGACGTGGCACCGCAGCCACGCGTTCTGGCCCATGTCGAGCGTCGGCTCCACGAACGCGTACCGGCTGAACGGCAGCACGCCGACGAACAGGTACGCCTTGGACGCGTCGCCCGTGACCGGGTCGACGATCCGCATGGTCTTGCCGGCCCAGTCGACCTCGATGGTGCGTCCGGCCTTGTGCTCGACCCTGCTCGTCACACCGTTCCTCGCCACGTACGCGGCGTACTGCTTGCAGAAACGGTCGTAGCCCATGCGCGGTCTGCCGGCGCCGGCGCATTCGTCGGCGTACTCGCCGTGCAGGATGCGCAGCGTCACGCCGACGCGGGCGAGCTCGCGGTGGATCCTGGCCCAGTCGGGCTGCTCGTACACGCTTTCCCGTTCGCCCCTGCCGGGGAACAGCATCGAATACACCTCGTCGTCGGGTTTCGCGGCCACGTCCGGATAGGCGATTCCCGCGGAGGCCGAGGCGGACAGCACCTCGGCCACGCTCTGCCTCGCGATTCCCAGTGATCTGGCTATCGCCCTGCCGGACAGGCCCTGGTCGTTCAGGCGGAGTATCGCCTTGGCCTTGATTTTCCTTACCATGTTGGCAGCTCCTTTCACCACACGTGCCTCGCATGGTGAAAGGAGCCTAACAAGCGGTGGCCTTGATGCGCAATAACGATGGCCTTGAACTGCAATAATCGTCAAACAGCACGATTGGCCCTCTTCGGCAATAACGATGGCCTTAAAACAAGCAAATATTCATCCACATCACCATCAACAAGATCTAATCAAAGAAACCTTGAAAATGTGGACTTTCACAGCAGCTACCAGCAAAGGCACGTTTCGACAACGCCTGAAACACGAACCTTAGTAGACAATGAAGCGGCGAAAGTCCACATCCGTCCTCATCCAAAACCTGAACTAGAAAACCTTGGAAACTGTGGACTTTCACAGCCATTACCAGCTAGAACGCCTCCCAACAAGGACCAATATGAGAAAACTCAAAAACGATACGGCTGTGAAAGTCCACATCGCTTTCTCCAGAACAACTGGCCTGATCTTGCTGCGAAAGTCCACACCTTAGACGCGTAGCAAAGCCAGAACCAAGAAATCTGAGAAACCCTAGAATGTGGACTTTCACAGCCAACATCAACTGGAACACATCTCAACAAAACCAAATCCAAGCCTCCAAAAGTCCAGCATGCTGTGAAAGTCCACAACGTCCTCTCCGAAATAATGCTCAACCACGCGGCGAAAGTCCACAACGACCCCGGTACGACTCGGTCACGCTGCAAAAGTCCACACCGCTTTCCATGAAACCACTCGCTAATCCATGCTGCGAAAGTCCACATCCGAATCTCTCCGGCAAAGCAGGAAACGGGAGAATCTAAAAAAGTGGACTTTCACAGCCACCAACAGCTAAGACAATTTTCAACGAAGGCCGAAAATGCGAAGGTCAGCAGACAATAAGCCGCGAAAGTCCACATCTGAATCTGTCAATGAAATGCCGAACCGAGGAACCCGGAAGAATGTGGACTTTCACAGCAATCACCAGCTGTAATGCTCTTCAGCAAAGCCCGGAGCCAAATCCAAAGAAACAGCCCAGCCATGTGTGAAAGTCCACATCCATTTTCAACAAAATCCAATCCGAGAAAAATCTGAAAATATGTGGACTTTCACCGCCATTAACAACCGGAACGCACCACGACGGAACTCGAACCGAAAAGCTCAACAGACTATGCGGCTGCGAAAGTCCACAATAATTCCCTCAGTACGACCCGGCCGTGCGGCGAAAGTCCGCATCCGCTCTCAACAAAACCCGGACCATAAAACCTTGGGAATTGTGGACTTCCGCAACCGTTATCATTGGGACGCTTCACATAACAAAGCCCGATACGAGAAGGCTTAGGAAACGATAAGGCGGCAAAAGTCCACACCATACCATCAGAACCGCCAATGCAACTACGCTGTGAAAGTCCACATCCAAATCACCGCAATAAGCCCCGGATAGAAAGTCCAGAAAAGTGTGGACTTTCACAGCCAATGTCAACTGGAACATCCCTCAACAAAAAGCACGATGCGAATAAGCTCGAAAACGTTGTGGCGGTGAAAGTCCACATCGAATCCGTCAATGCACAACACTGATCGAGAGACCTAAAATATATGTGGACTTTCACAGCCACTATCGATATGTCGCGCCTTGCAAAGCCCAAGATAAAAAGCCCAGTAAATTATGCGATGACAAAATTCCACACCGCTTTCCATCAGAACGACCAGCTCAACTACGCTGCGAAAGTCCATACCGGCCTCCTCCAATGAAACCGCCAAGGAAATCGAGAGAATGTGGACTTCCGCAGCAACCAGGGGCCAAAGTACGTCCAACGGAGATCGCAACAAAAAGCCTGACGAACGATGACGCTGCGAAAGTCCACACCAGCATTCCCCTCAACAAAATTCAAACCGGAGGACACTGGAATGTGGACTTTCACAGCCAACCAACCCAGGACACACTTCAATGAAGCCTGAACTGAGAAGCTCAGGAAACTTGCTGGGGTTGGTGTTGCCTGGTACGAATGCGCCGCCTCCTCAACGAAGCCTGAACCTAGAACTCAGGAAACGGCGTGCAGGATATCAGCAAGGCCCGTGACTACAACATTCCTCAACGAAGCCTGAGCTTAAAGCTCAGGAAGCCAAGGGAGATTCTATCATGTCGTTCTCACTTTTTGTCCTCAACGAAGCCTGAGCTGAGAAGCTCAGGAAACTTCCCAGGTCCGTGTCCAGGCCGATGGTGACCTCAGTTCAACGAAGCCTAAGCTTAGAAGCTCAGGAAACTGGGCGCAGGTGGTCATGAGTCGCACAATCATGATCCTCAATGAAGCCTGAGCTGAGAAGCTCAGGAAACGCCATTCTTCGCGGCCAGAGCCTGATAGGTCGTGCCACCCCAATGAAGCCTGAGCTGAGAAGCTCAGGAAACTTCCGTGTCTCCGTGGCCTTTCGCTGCGGCATGGCAACCCCAATGAAGCCTGAGCTGAGAAGCTCAGGAAACGCCATTGGTAATAATTCCAAGAAGTTCCATTTCACCCCAATGAAGCCTGAGCTGAGAAGCTCAGGAAACTGACCGGGGTCTGGTTGCTGACGTAGTCGAGGCCAACCCCAATGAAGCCTGAGCTGAGAAGCTCAGGAAACGGCTTGAACCATCTATGCGACGCCTACGATTCGATACTCTCCTCAACGAAGCCTGAGCTGAGAAGCTCAGGAAACTCCACACGTCTTCAGCTGACATGTCGTCTCCTTCCATCCTCAACGAAGCCTGAGCTGAGAAGCTCAGGAAACACGGTTTCCTGATAGGCGAACCACTTCGTGTCCTGGTCCTCAACGAAGCCTGAGCTGAGAAGCTCAGGAAACGTTGTGGGCTGACTTCCATGTTGGGCAGCAAATGTACGTTCCTCAACGAAGCCTGAGCTGAGAAGCTCAGGAAACTCGCCAAATTGGAAAAGCTGGACGCGCACTGCTGGTCCTCAACGAAGCCTGAGCTGAGAAGCTCAGGAAACTGCTGTGCCAGTGGGTGACCGCAGACGTCATACCTCCTCAACGAAGCCTGAGCTGAGAAGCTCAGGAAACTTGATGGCTCACGCGGGCAAGGACGCGCCGTTCATTCCTCAACGAAGCCTGAGCTGAGAAGCTCAGGAAACGGGGTTCGCTTTCATGTTGATTTCCATGCAGATGATCCTCAACGAAGCCTGAGCTGAGAAGCTCAGGAAACCGCTCCGCCGCCGGCAATGGCTCCACAACAACGATCCTCAACGAAGCCTGAGCTGAGAAGCTCAGGAAACCAGTGCCTTCGGCAGCTGCTTGTCGATGGCGACCTCTCCTCAACGAAGCCTGAGCTGAGAAGCTCAGGAAACCGGCGCATTCCACGCGGGCCTGCACTGGGACCTGACTCCTCAACGAAGCCTGAGCTGAGAAGCTCAGGAAACTTGTTTCCATCATCCAACATCATTTTCAATAAATATATTCCTCAACGAAGCCTGAGCTGAGAAGCTCAGGAAACCTCTACGCCGCGTCGGAAACCCTCGGCCGACTCGACCGTCCTCAACGAAGCCTGAGCTGAGAAGCTCAGGAAACGAACTCACCCCGATCGGCGAGACGGCCATCCAGGCTCCTCAACGAAGCCTGAGCTGAGAAGCTCAGGAAACTTGACGGAAAAGTGAACTGCGCCCCGATTGTTGGACGCTGTTAATTAGGATACAGCCCTAGACCGCGAGGGACATGCCCCGGAACTCCTCCGGGGTGCGTCCCTCGAGTCGTATCTG
>NZ_JBKESZ010000006.1:0-115346 GCF_056355775.1 Bifidobacterium sp. LH_743
GACGAACCTCTGGTATGCCGGTTGTCACGCCAGTGGCACGGCCGGTTGGCTACGTTCGGGAGGGATAACCGCTGAAAGCATCTAAGCGGGAAGCCTGCTCCAAGATTAGGATTCCTTACAGTCTTGAACTGTTGAAGCCCGCATGTTGAACACGTGTTTGATAGGCCGGGGGTGGAAGTCCCGTGAGGGATGGAGCCGACCGGTACTAACGGGCGATGGCGACATAACATTCCAACCACTCATGGTGGTTGGTTCCGCGTCTTTCCTGTGCTGGATCGTTCCGACGGCAATATGCGCTGGAATGGTCACTGAACGATACAATCGATAAGCTTCGCGTCCGCTGTCCGGTTCCCAAACCGCCACGAAGAATTGAATTGCCGGAATGGCTTGTTCCGTTCCGTCTGCTGCAGTTTTGCGGTGGTCATAGCCCTGGTGAGACGCCCGGTCCCATTCCGAACCCGGTAGCTAAGGCCAGGCGCGGCGATGGTACTGCACTCGAGAGGGTGTGGGAGAGTAGCACGCCGCCGCTTTCAACGTTGGGGGTTCCCGTGGAGCAGCTTGCTCCGGGAACCCCATTTTTTTATTCCCATTGCTTTTTGCTTCCGGTTCTTCCGGCCGGACCGCATGCTGGCTCCCGGAAGGTCCTTTCTTATATTCCGTCCCTCTTTTTCTCCCTCTTCCGGTTCTTCCGACCGGACCTTCCGGCTTCCGGGGAATTCCTTCTTGTTTGTCCCCGTATGTCCCGGCCGTCGGATCGTCGTGGGCCTTTCGCCTAGGCCTCCCGGCCGGATCCTACGGATCCTTCGGGGATTCCTTTTCCTCCCGCGTTTCGTCTCCCTCCGGCCGGGCCCCAAGAATTTTCAGTCTTATCGAAGCGACTGCATACACTGATTTGTTATGCATTACTTCGTACCCAAGCGTTGTACCGAGTCGAACAAGATCATGTATCACGACAAGGCAACGGCCCAACAGGCCGCCGATCAGAGTTGGCGCGAACGCGGTACTGAACTCTGGGTATATCGCTGTGATTTCTGTGGTACCTGGCATCTCACGCATCGCGATCCACAGTCCAGCTACACGTACGTTCCCCTCAACCAGCAGCTCAAGCCGCATTCCCGTAAGAAGGGCTACAAGCCACGTAGAAGGTGAACATAAGGAAAGACCCGGCAGATACTTCAAAGACGTTTCAATCGAATCTGCCGGGCCAATTAAATCGGAGTATGCCATGCCGGCTCAACCCATGCTCAAACCATATGGCTCATGCGAAGGCGAGCAGCGAGCAGGCATCGCATGCTCAACGTTCCAGACGGAACCCTTGCCTTTTCGCCTGCGTGGCCACTGCCTTGGCATTCACGCTGTCATCGGTGGCGTTCGCCGCGACCTGGTCGCTGAACGCGTCCACCGGCCGTTCGGTATTACGCAGGTCGTAATACTTGTGCACCTCGGCATCGAACTCATCCAAGCCTGACAGCAACGTTTCGTCACTGTTCGGGTATTCGTTTTCGAAGAACTGCATGTTACGCGGCATGCGCGGCTTGAGTGTCGGCTCCTGATCCGGTTTGCCGATCGCCAATCCCAGCACGGGGTACGTGTATTCCGGCAGATTCAGCAAATCGATCAGCGCGGGAACATCGTTAAGCAGCGAGCCGAGAATCACACAGCCTAAGCCGAGCGAATACGCGGCCGTTTCCATCGCATGCAATGCCAAAACCGCATCGTTCTGCGCCTGGGTGTACCGATAGCTGCCGTTGAGCGTGAACGCGTCAGACGCCACTTCCACGCCCTTACGAGCGGCGATAGCGGCGTTGCGATGCTCATCCAGCACAAATACGTACAGCAGCGGCGCGGTCGCGACGTACGGCTGTCCTGCGATTTCGGCAAGGCGTTTTTTGATGGCCGGTTCGGTGATGCGGATGGCGGACCAATCGTTCAGGAATTGGCTGCTTGCCGCGTGCTGTGCCACGGTCTCCAGCGTCTCAACGACGTCGTCCGGCAGCGGCTTCGGCTTGAATTTGCGGATGGAACGGCGTTCCAGCAGGGTATCGACGGTTGCATTATGAAGAATGTTGCTCATACCGCCATTCTTCCCCTCGTGGAACGATTTTGCAAGAACGATTTTGCGATGCATTCATGCGATCGTCCGTGCTTCGGCAAACCATGTTTCGTCCGGCTGCGTGCCCCCTCGATACTTGCGTTACTTGCGCCGCGCCTGCCGCGCGTGCCGTTTGTCCACAATCGCCTTCGAACCGCGGTCGGATAGTTGCGCGACAAGCGAACCGAAAGCCGCGGAAGCTACTGTGAAAGCGATGCTGAGTGCCACTTCCGCCGCTTCATTCGTGGTGCCGTCGGCGCGGACGGACTTGCGTCCGACGCTTCGTTTCCACAGCATCTCGAACACTTTGCCGAACACCAGTCCAGCCAATGCGGGCGTCGCGGTCTTGAAGATCTTGTCTCCGAAGGAATCGGGGTCGTTCAGTCTCTGGTCACGCAACGCGTTCACCTTCTCGTCGACGGCATGCAGGGCCGCCACAGCGCGGTCCGCACTGGATTCCATGTCTGGCTTTTCACTCATGGCTCCAGTGTAACGCCTTGGCTGTGGCGATTGGAGCGGCGCCTGGCGCCGGCGACGCGACTGCCCCCGATGGCGGACGACGGCTGGTGCGCGGAAAGGTGCATGAGGAACACGTGATGGAATGAACGTGAAATCGCAGTCCACGTCGGCTAGAGTGGAGACATGACAGAAACTCAACTGGGAAGCAACGCGGCTTCCGCAATCGCCTCAGGTCGTTTGGTGCTGCTGCGTCACGGACAGACCGTGTGGAGCGAATCGGGGCAGCATACCGGCCGTACCAATATTCCGCTGACCGCTGTTGGCTGTGAGCAGGCACGTGCCGCCGGTGAACGGTTACGTGAGGCGTTTCCGCATGGTTTCGCGCCTGGTTGCATGTTCGCCAGCCCGTTGCGTCGTGCGCAGCAGACCGCTCAGCTTGCCGGATATGGCGATTTCGAAGTCCTTGACGCGATCGCGGAATGGGATTACGGCCGCGCCGAGGGCCGTACTCGCCAGGAGGTGAGCGCGGCGGGCGGTTTCGCTTGGGATGTGTGGCGTGACGGTCCGCGGTCGCTGCCTGAATCGCTGGAAGGTGACTGGGTGGAGACGTTGCCGGACGGCGAACGCGTGCCCGTGCACAATGGTCCCGGCGAGACGGTGGAGGAGGCCGCGGCACGTACTCGCGAGGCGATTGCTGTGGTTGAGCCGTTGCTTGATGCCGGCAAAGACGTGCTTCTGGTGGCGCATGCGCACGTGCTGCGTATCCTGACATCGCAATGGCTGGGCGTCGACCCTCATTTCGCGCGTCTGCTGAGGCTGGACACCGCGCATTACTGCGTGCTTGGCCGGTACAAGGGAGACAACGTCATCGAACACTGGAATTGCTGAGGGCGCAAAGTCTTAAGGCCGTGAAGTTTCGAACCCGTACGTCTCGAACGATCGAAGAGGCTGTTTGATACGTACGGATATGCTTGGATTCCAAGCACCCTATATCCCCTTTTCCTGCGTGTGCAACGCTTTTCGCGCACAGGCGTGTCGCAAACGCTTTCATAAAGGCGGCATGCCGAAAACTATTGAAAATAAAGGAATTACAGAGCGCAAACGATTTTTATTTGTGCAAAAAAAATGAGAAGTTCTGCCTACGTTTGCAAAAAGACGAATTTTGCGGCACAATAGAGCGTGTCAGAAATCGTGATGAAGCGATTTCGCAAGATGTGACCCAGTGGAGGCTGGGAAACAGGAATGGAAAGAGAAAGGTTCGATGATGAATCGTACTATTAAAGCAGCAGTTGGCATGATTGCTATCGCGGCAATGTCCGTCGGCACTTTGGCGGCTTGCGGCGGCGGCTCCGATTCCGGTTCCGACAGCAAGGGCAAGGTCTATTACCTGAACTTCAAGCCGGAATCCAATGACGCCTGGCAGAAGCTGGCCAAGGAATACACCAAGGAGACCGGCGTCGAGGTCAAGGTGCAGACCGCAGCGTCCAACACCTACGAGCAGACCCTGAAGTCCGAGATCGCCAAGTCCGAGGCTCCGACCCTGTTCCAGGTCAACGGTCCGGTCGGCTACCAGAACTGGAAGTCCTACACCGATGACATGAAGGACACTGAGCCGTACAATCAGCTCATCGACAAGGACGTCGCGCTCAAGGATGGCGACAAGGTCGTCGGCGTGCCGTACGCCATGGAGACCTATGGCCTGATCTACAACAAGGATCTGCTGGCCAAGTACATCGCCACCGATGGTGCCAAGATCAAGGACGTCAAGGACATCGACAACTTCGACACCCTGAAGGCCGTCGCTGACGACATCCAGGCCAAGAAGGACCAGCTCGGCGTCAAGGGCGCGTTCACCTCCGCCGGCTTCGATTCCAGCTCCGACTGGCGTTTCAAGACCCACCTGGCCAACCTGCCGCTCTACTACGAGTTCAAGGATGACAACGTCACCAAGCAGCCGGCCACCATCAAGGGCACCTATCTGCCGGAGTACAAGAACATCTTCGACCTGTATCTGAAGGATTCCACCACCGAGCCGACCCAGCTGAGCTCCAAGACCGGTGACGACGCCACCTCCGAGTTCTCCCTCGGCCAGGCCGTGTTCTATCAGAACGGCACCTGGGCATGGTCCGACCTGCAGAAGAACGGCATGAAGGCCGATTCCCTCGGCATGATCCCGATTTACATCGGCGCCAAGGGCGAGGAGAACCAGGGTCTGGCCACCGGTTCCGAGAACTACTGGTGCATCAACTCCAAGGCTTCCGATGCTGACAAGAAGGCCACCAAGGACTTCCTGAAGTGGGTCATCACCAGCAAGGCCGGCATCAAGTCCCTGTCCAGCGACATGGGCTTCACCACCCCGTTCAAGTCCTTCAGCGACGTCAAGTCCGACAACCCGCTGACCCAGGCCGCTGTTGAGGATCAGAACTCCGGCAAGACCGCTGTTTCCTGGAACTTCACCATGATGCCGTCCGAAGAGTGGAAGAACCAGCTCGGCTCCGCCCTCCTCGAGTACGCTCAGGGCACCGGCGATTGGAACGCCGTGAAGACAGCCTTCGTGGACGGTTGGAAGACCGAGTACGACGCAGCCCACTGATCCCGCGATCCGGTGATTGATTCACTGATCGTGCCTGAATAGGCAATGGATCGGACCGATAACTGAATTACGCGACCGCGGCCGAGAGTTTCCCTTTCCTTCTCTCGGCCGCAGTCGTTTGTGATGGCAAAACGAAAGCCGCCACCGTGCATATCCACGATGGCGGCTTTCGTCTATTTCTCCCTATTCGTTGCCCGTTTTGCCGTGCGTGGGGCGGAATGGGCGATCGCGGCTACGCGGCAATCGCCATGGCGATCGTAGCGATCGCAGGGATTCGCAGGTGATCGTAAAAGCGATATGAAGTGACGTTACTTGCGCAACCGTGCGGTGGTCGAACGTACGATCAGTTGCGCGGGGAACGTCTTGAACGGCTCGTCGATCGTCTGCTTCTCAATCAGCGCGAGTGTCATACGGGCGGCCTCCCGTGCCATTTCCACAGGCGTCTGCCGAATGGTGGTCAAGCCGAGGTCACGTGCGTAGGTGCCATCGTCGTAGCCGATGATGGAGATGTCGTTCGGCACCGTGAAGCCGTTCCGCTCCAACTGGAACAGCAGCGGAATCGCAATGCCGTCCTCCTGGCAGGCGATGGCCGTCGGCATGTGGTCGAGGCTCAGCAGCTGCGTCACGACCTTGCTGACGTTGTTCTTGCCTTCGTCGGTGACGAGTACGCGCGGCTCGACGCCGTTGGCATGGCAGCATTCCATGAACGATTCGAAACGTCCCTGCACACTGAAGTGCAGCGTCACCTCACGGTCGGTGCGGATGTAGGCGATATCACGGTGTCCAAGCGTCATCAGATGACGTGCCGCAAGCTCGGAACCTTGCTTGTCGTCGATGCGGACGGCCGCGTTGAAGCCGCGCTCCTCCGGAAGGCTGGAATTGATGCCGATGATCGGCACATCGACCGACTTGAGCTGCTTGATCTCGTTGCTGTCGATGTCGAAGGAGATGACGATTACCGCGTCCACGTTGCGGCGTACCGGTAGCATGTCGAAGAACTCGCTGCGCTCCTCGGTGCTGGACATCTGGTAGATGGAGATGTCGTAGCCCTCATCGTGGAAGACCTCGTTCAATCCTTCGATGATGGACGAGCTGAACCACAGATTGAGCCGGCCCGACACGAGCACCGCGATACGCAGCGCACGACCGGTTTTCAGCGCCGCCGCGGACCTCGAAATGGAGAAATTCAGATCGTCCGCGGCCTTCATCACCTTGTCTCTGGTGGCTTGCGACACGAGATCGGGCCGCGTGAAGGAACGCGAGACGGTGGAAATGGAAACGTGTGCAAGGCGCGCGACATCCTGGATACTGCTTTTCATCAAATCCCCCTGTACCGTGATTACGGAGAATAGTGTAATGGTACCGCACGCCGGCGGTAAGACGCATATGCACGTTGCGACATGCAACTGAATCATTACAAACGTTTTCATTTGATGGTTGCATCGCTGAATCCGCGCTGAATCTAGGCTTTTTGAGACGGGAATGCCCATATGACAACGTTTCATCTTTTATGTCTGAGGACATGCGAAAATGACAACGTTTGACATTTGCTGCAACGCTGCCTATCATGGCCGTGTAAGCACTGAGGGAATGGACAACAATGCTGTGGCTCGTTTCCTTGGGAATGGAATTCCATCCCGCGTTGGAGCGGTGCATGGAGTGGAGAAGGAAAGCAGGCAAGCTATGATCAGCATGGCTGGCAAAGCGATACGAAAGTGGTGGGCGTTATTCGCGTTGCCCACGTTCATCGCGTTCATCGTCGGGTTTGTGATCCCGTTCATCATGGGTGTGTATTTGAGCTTCTGCAAGTTCACCACCGTCACCGATGCCGAATTCGTGGGTCTGAAGAATTACAAGAGGGCGCTCGCCGATAAGGAATTCCTGCATGCGTTGGGCTTCTCGACGGCACTGACCGTCGTTACGACCATCGTGATCAACGTGGCCGCGTTCGCCATCGCGTACATGCTGACCAAGGCCATCAAGGGATCCACCATCTTCCGTTCGGTGTTCTTCATGCCGAACCTCATCGGTGGCATCATCCTGGGCTATATCTGGATGCTGCTGCTCAACGGCGTTCTCGCCCACTGGAGCCGTGCGCTGACCTATAGCGCGACATACGGTTTCTGGGGCCTGGTCATTCTGGTCTGCTGGCAGCAGATCGGCTACATGATGATCATCTACATCGCCGGCATGCAGTCGCTGCCGACCGACGTGCTCGAAGCGGCCGCCGTGGATGGCGCGAACGGCACCCAGACCATGTTCAAGATCATCATCCCGCTGATGATGCCGTCGATCACCGTGTGCTCGTTCCTGTGCGTCACCAACGGCTTCAAGCTGTACGATCAGAACCTTGCTTTGACCAACGGCGCTCCGTCGAACATGTCCGAAGGCCTGGCAATGAACATCACCCGCACGTTCTACGGACGTATGGGCTGGGAAGGCGTCGGCCAGGCGAAGGCAGTGCTGTTCTTCATCCTGGTGGCCATCGTGGCGCTCATCCAGAACAAGCTCACCACTAGCAAGGAGGTGGAGGCATGAACTCCGGAGAAAAGGTCAAGCATGGTGCTCTGTGGACCGTGCTGTTCACGGTCGTCTCGCTGGCATGGATTTTCCCGATCCTGCTGGTCATCATCAACTCCTTCAAGCAGAAGGCGTACATTTCAAGCAGCACGTTCTCCATCCCTACCGGCAAGGCGTTCGTTGGGCTTGATAACTACACTCGTGGCATCGAGACCACGAATTTCTTCGCCAGCTTTGGCTGGACCCTGCTGATCACGGTCGGTTCCGTGGCCCTGATCCTGGTGTGCACCTCGATGTGCGCGTGGTGGATCGTCCGCGTGAACAATTGGGCCGCTAAGCTGCTGTACACGCTGTTCCTGTTCAACATGATCGTGCCGTTCCAGATGGTCATGTTCACGCTGTCCAAGCTGGCCGACATGCTGAAGCTCAACACCCCGTGGGGACTGTGCTTCGTGTACCTGGGCTTCGGTGCTGGTCTGGCCGTGTTCATCTTCACCGGCGTGGTCAAGGGCATTCCGGAATCGCTGGAGGAATCCGCCATGATCGACGGCGCTTCCGTGCCGCGCATCTTCTTCCAGATCGTCGTGCCGATTATGAAGCCGTCCATCGTTTCCGTGGCCATTCTGCAGGCCATGTGGATCTGGAACGACTACCTTCTGCCGTACCTGACGCTCGACCTGAGCAAGTACAAGACCATCTCGGTGGCCGTGCAGTACCTCAAGGGCGGCTACGGTTCCGTGGATATGGGCGCCATGATGGCCTGCCTGGTCATGGCCATCATCCCGATCATCATCTTCTACCTGATCTGCCAGAAGTACATCGTCAAGGGCGTCATGGCTGGAGCCGTCAAGGGTTGATTTGCCGCCCGGACGCTACTTGAGTGTGCTTTGGACGCACTTGGTTGCTATCCGATCGTTGGCCGACGCTGGCTAATCGGTTATTGGCCAAGATTCACTGCACATAACCTTGACCCTAATACGGGGCTGACTAATGTCAGCCCCTTTTTCATGCCCATCTGCGCATATCCATGCTGCTTCTCGTATCTGTCCTGTTTTTGTATTCATTCCCCACTCCCCATATCTGTCCCATTTCTCGTATCTGTCCTGTCCTGTTTCTCATACCCGCCCATTCATATCCTCATATCCATTTGCGAATTAATAAGATCGTTTGCGGATTAATACCAAGCCGTGCGGATTAATCGAATCGACTGCGGATTATCGTTGCCGTGTGTGGATTAATCAGATTGTGTGCGGATTATTCCACACTCGTGCGGATTCCTTAGTTCGTTTGCGGATTTTCCAAATCGTTTGCGGATTTCTGAATATGTGTGCGGATTTTTAGACGTGCGTGCGGATTATTTTGCGAGCAAAATCACTTTGCTAAATTAGTATCGTCTGTAAATCGTTGAAATTTCAACGATTATATTTTCGAGGTGTCTTACTTTTGCCGATTTCCATCCGCACGGATGCCGGATAATCCGCACGGGGCTTCAGAAATCCGCAAACGACCTGATTAATCCGCACAGGGTTTTAATAATCCGCAGACGAGTTTGATTAATCCGCACGGGACAGCGATAATCCACAAACATGTCGAATAATCCGCACGCGCCCTCAGGAATCCGCACGAGGTTTGATTAATCCGCAAACGAGTGTGGGCTGAGGTGGTGGCTGGGTTTGGATTGGATCGTAGATGACGGATTATTGGGCGATGAATTTGCGGAACACGTGTTCGAGGATGGGCGAATGGATCATCAGCATGGTGCCGTAGCCCAGCACGAGCAGCAGAAACAGGCCTTGCGGCATGTAGAACCAGCTTCCAACGAGCAGCGCGACGAATACCGCGTCAATCGCGATCAAAGCCAGCGTATGCCCGATATTGCTTACGCCGAACACGAAAGCGTTGCCGAGCGTGTGCCAGAACGTGTTCTCGAAACGCGCCTGCAGCGCCCAAATCCATTCGAAGCCGATCAGCCACACAATCGTCAGCGCGAATTTCGGAATAAGCAGTGGCGTGATTTGCAGAAAAATCCAAGAATAGATGCAAAGTGCGCCAGTAATGCCGAAAATCAGCCAATAGCCGGTCGATTTTGCGAAATTCTCGCGGAATGCCTTGAAATAATTGCGCGTCGCCGTGCCTTCTCCGGCCAGCGCGCGACGGGTTGCGTCATGGCCGGCGGTCAGTGCGGCGCCGATTGTGATGATCGGAATGCTGGTGACGAGCATCAGAACATTGATCCAAATCGCGTCGACGGCGTCGCTGAGTCCGCGCATGAAACCGGAATCGGGGGAGAGGAACTTCATAATCGCCTTTCGTGTGGCAGTGCGGCAGCCGCACCGTTGGCATTGTGCGGCATTCGCATGGGACGGCTCACGCAGCATCCGCATGGCGGCTCGCGCGGCACTCGCATGGTAACGTATGCAAGCCGAATCTTCCGTAATTCTACTCGGTGCGTGACATCTGTCACCAGCCGCTGCCAATATGCGCTGGACTTAGACGCGGCGTACGAACAGAGTGCGGCTGAAAGCACGTTTTCGCCAAACGTTTGACATGTTGCAATGATTGCGATTCGGTTAGCGTTTCGCCGCCTCCGTTGTTATCGTTTTCATGTGACAAGTTCATGTGACGAGGGGTGTACGTTCGGCGGATGGGAATCCGCTACGGTTGGGAAAACCCGTCACAGCCGAAAACCATGGGAAAGGGGAGTCATGACCGCAAACAACGCGCGCGACGATTGGTGGAAACAAGCCGTCGTCTACCAGATTTATCCGCGCAGCTTCAAAGACGTGAACGGCGACGGTTTGGGCGATATCGCCGGCGTCACCGAAAAGATGGGCTATCTGAAGAACCTCGGCATCGACGCGGTCTGGCTGAGCCCGTTCTACCCGTCCGATTTGGCCGACGGCGGTTATGACGTGATTGATTACCGCGACGTCGATCCGCGGCTCGGCACCATGGCCGATTTCGATGCGATGGCCGCCGCCGCGCACGAGGCCGGCATCAAGGTGATCGTGGACATCGTGCCGAACCATACATCCGACAAGCACAAGATGTTCCAGGAGGCGCTCGCCGCCGGTCGCGGTTCGGCCGAACGCGACCGCTATATCTTCCGTGACGGGCGTGGCGAGAACGGCGAATTGCCTCCGAACGACTGGCAGTCGCTGTTTGGCGGTCCGGCCTGGCAACAGGTCGAGGACGGTCAGTGGTATCTGCATTTGTTCGCCAAGGAGCAGCCGGACCTCAATTGGAAGAATCCGGACGTGCACGAGGAGTTCAAGAAGACCTTGCGATTCTGGTCCGATCATGGCACCGATGGTTTCCGCATCGATGTGGCGCATGGTTTGGCGAAGGATCTTGAATCCACGCCTTTGGCCGACATGAATCCGGCCGCGGTGCAGTGCGTGATTCCGGCGGATGGCTCGCTCAGCCCGCTGTGGGACCGTCCGGAGGTGCATGACATCTACCGCGAGTGGCGCACGGTGTTCAATGAGTACGATCCGCCGCGTTTCGCGGTCGGCGAGGCGTGGGTGAAGCCCGAATCTCAGCACCTGTACGCGTCCATGGACGAACTTGGCCAGGTGTTCAATTTCGAGTTCGCCAAGGCGAATTGGTTCGCGGACGAATTCCGCGAGGCCATCGAGGATGGTCTGCGGTCGGCTGCGGAGACGCACGGCTCAACTACCACGTGGGTCATGAACAACCATGATGTGCCGCGCAGCCCGTCCCGCTACGGCCTTCCGCAGGTGAAGGACGCTCCGTATCATCAGCTTGCGCACGATTGGCTGCTGCGCGATGGTTCCTCGTATCGGGAGAACCGCGATCTCGGCACCCGTCGTGCCCGTGCGGCCGCGCTTATGGAGCTTGGCCTGCCCGGTTCGGTGTACGTGTATCAGGGCGAGGAATTGGGCCTGTTCGAGGTGGCGGACATTCCGTGGGATCGGCTTGAGGATCCGACGCCATTCAACACCCGTCGCAATTTCACCGACAAGGGCCGTGACGGTTGCCGTGTGCCGTTGCCTTGGAACGCCGCCGATTGCGGTCATCCGGCCGATTGGAATTCCAATTTCATCACTGGTGGCACCTTCGGCTTCGGTCCGGCGCAGAAGGCTCAGAAGGCGCGGAATGATGCGCAGGGTGATTTGGATGGCGATGCCGTTGCCGACGCGCACCTTCCGCAGCCCGCCTGGTTCAAGGATTTCGCCGTCGATGCCGAGATGGCGGATGACGGCTCCATGTTGCACCTGTACCGCAAGTTGCTGCAGCTGCGTCAGACGATTCTGACGGCGACTGGCGATACGTCCGCGCAATTGCTGGACACGGACGATACCGTCGTTGCCTACTCCCGTCCCGCCACGGAAGGCCGCCGTTTCCTATCCATCACCAATTTCGGCGACGAGCCGGTATCGCTGCCGGACGATGCGGTCGTCATCGCACGTTCCGTGCCATTGACGGATGATGGCAAGCTGGATTCCGACGCTTCCGTCTGGCTGCTGCTCGGCTGATTGTTCGCAACGATTCTGACGTAGCCGAGAATCGACGGAAAAGCCCGGTTCCGCTTTGTTGAAACGTTCCGAAGAACGTCCCGACAAAGCCGAACCGGGCTTTGTTATGAGGAAAGGGGATAGGTAAGTCTGTGTATTGGCTTGGTTGCTGCGATCGCGCACAATCGCAGCAACCGAATCGTCACTTTTCGCCGTTCATGATGGCGGACAGCGATTGCACGCGCGGCAGGTCGAACACCTCGTCGGTGTGCACCACCTTGAGGTCCGGTCCGGCCAGCGGCACGCGCCAGTTGCAGTATTCGCTGGACGTGCCCGGCTGGTTCTGCGTGCGCGTCTCGCCCACGCCGTCCACCAGCGCGGCCTGTAGCAACACGGACGGCGACCTGAGCAGCAGCTTATGCATCGCTTCGACGATTTCCTGGATGTGGCCTTCCACATCACCGGCCACTTCCGGCGTGATCAGACCGGACTCCACCAGACGGTCCATCATGGCGTCACGTTCGGCGCGGGAGGCCGCCTCGAATTCCTCGGCCGGCCCGCTCAGCAGATGCAGCTGCTCGCGCAGCTTGACGTGCTCGAACTGCAGGTAGCCGGCGGTCGGCGGCAGGTCGTGCGTGGTGACGGAGGCCAGCGCGTACTTGCGGTACGTGGACGGATCGGCGTACGGATCGCCGGCGTTGGGGGAGTCGTCCACGCGGGCGAACCATTCCACCATGCAGCCCAGCAGACCGTGTTCGCCGAGCACTGTGCGCACGTAATCCGGCACGGTGCCCAGATCCTCGCCAACCACCAGACCGTTCACGCGGGAGGCCTCGATGGTCAGAATCGCGATCATCGCCTCGTAGTTGTACGTCACATACGCACCGCCGCGCGCGCCCTCGCCCTGCGGAATCCACCACAGGCGGAACAGGCCGAGCACGTGGTCGATGCGTACCGCGCCCGCATGGGAGAACATGTTGTGCACCATCTCGCGGTATACGCCGTAGCCGGTTTTAGCCAGATAGTTCGGATTGAACGGCGGCTGTCCCCAATCCTGGCCCTGCTGGTTGTAGAAGTCCGGCGGGCATCCAACGGTGACGCTGCCCACGGCGAAGCGTTCCGGATTCCACCACACGTCCGCTCCGAGCGCATGCACGCCCACGGCCATGTCCTGCATGAGGCCGAGCGCCATGCCGTTCTCGCGCGCAGCATTCTGCGCGGCGGTGACCTGCTCGTCAGCGATCCACTGCAGCCAGCATTCGAAGTCGACCATGTCGGCGTGATCGCGCATGAGCTCGGCCACTTCCGGCGAATCACGGTTCGTGTCCTTGAACCACGTGCCCTCCCACGGAGCACCCCACACCTGGAACGCCACCGACCATGCGGCGAACGCGCGCAGATCCGGGCCTGCGGCCTTCTTGAACGCGTCGAACGCGGCTTGGCGCTCGGCGGAACGTGGCACCGCGTAGACAAGCTTCAGCGCCTGGCGCTTGTGCCACCAGGAAGAGTTGATGTCGAGCGGTTCGGTACTGTCATTGGCGGGCGCGACTTCGGCGTGCAGCCGTGCGACTTCGGCGCGGTCCTCCTCGCTCAGACCGGCGAATTCCTCGATGTCCTGCGGACGGATGTACGTCACGTTGAGGAAGCGGCGCGATTCCGGCAGATACGGCGACGGTTCCAGCGGCGGCACCGGTGCGGTGGCGTGGATCGGGTTGATGAGCATGAAATCGGCATGCGATTTGGTGGCGGCGTCGGACAGCAGCAGCTTCAGATCGCCATAGTCGCCCACGCCCCAGGATTCGGCGGAACGGATGGAATACATCTGCGCCATCCAGCCCCAACGCTGCTTTTCGGCCACTGCTGCCGGCAGTTCGATGCGTGCCGGCGCGCAGATCAGCGTCGCTTCGGCGTGCAGCGGGCCCGCGTCGACGGTCAGCGTATGGTATCCGGCGGGGATGTCGTCCGGCAGCGCCAACTGCAGCGTGCCATCATCCTGTCCGTCGTCGGCGTCGGCCGGAGCGGCCGTCAGATGTGCGGCCAGATCGCCCTTATATTGCGTGCCGTCCTCAAGCGTCAGCGTCAACGTGACCTTGTTGCCCTTCGCGCGGATCGGCGTCACGGCTTCCTTGCCGATGAACTTCACGATGGTCGGTTCGACGAGCGTGTCGGCGATGCGCTGCTTGGTCGCCGCGTACGATGCCGCGATGGCCTCGTCGCTTGAAGCGTCCACGCCGAGCGCGGCCAGTACGGAGACGAGCACCTCGTCACGGATTTCCACGTATGTGCCGAGCTGGTCGATGTATGACGTGGAGATGCCGTTGAGCTTGGCGAGTTGGATGAGCGGTCGTGCGATGCGTTCCGCGCTTTCGGTCTGCGGGGTCTGTGCCATTGGTCCCTTCTTTCCATGCCGTTTTTGCGGCGAATGCTGCATTGCTTTGCGATGCCGACGCTACGGTGCCGTCGGTGGTCGCACCATCAACAACTATAGCATGGCTGAAATCGTTTTCAAAGTGTGTTTTGCAGCAAAATGCATTGCAAAATAGCCTTTTTGCGACTATTTATACAATGATTAAAAATTGAAATTCAATTTTTGGACTGCATATCGTTTGCAGTGTTAGACGGATGTCGGATGGATGCCGGATTGCGGCGGATGATTACCGAAAGTGGTGCCGGATATTATCGTCCGACGTCACTTCCGGTAATCGTTCGGCGCTACTTCCGACGCCGCCCCCGGCTGTCGCTTCCGTCACCGTTTCCGGCAGTGTCCGACGTCTTTATTCGGCCTTGAGTATTGCAAAGCTTTGCAAACCAAGTTGCAGGGAAGTGCCGTCGAGCTCGGTTTCGCCGATTTTGAAAATCTCGCGGTAATTACCTTCTGGTAACTGCAAAGCTTTGCAATCGCGGCTCGGATTGACCGCCACAATCACCTGCTGCGAATCCGTCGAACGGACGAAAGCGAACACCCTTTTTCGTTCGATTGCATGGAACGAGGCGTCGGTCTGCAATGCGGCATTGGCCCCCTTCATATGCAGCATGTCGCGCACGATATGCCAGAGCGACCCCTCGTCCGCCTGCTGCGCCGCAACGGTCGGTGCGTCGGCTGCGGTATCGGTCGGCAGGTATTCGCCGCCCGCCAGACCGTCGGTCGAACCGTCGTCGCCCCACTGCATCGGAGTGCGCGAACCGGTGCGCACGTAGCCGCCTTCCTTGGTGGGCAGCTGGCGGTACCGCATGCCGATCTCATCGCCGTAATACAGGAACGGCACGCCTGGCAACGCGAACAGCGTGCAGTAGGCCAGCGCGATCTCACGCGGGGAGAGACGTGGCGCCACGCGTGCGGTGTCGTGGTTGCAGGTGACGAAATTGAAGCTGCCTCCATAGGCTTCGGTCTCGCGTAGACGAGGTTCGTATTCGCGCAGAAAATCGCCGATTTCAGTACCGGAATCCGCGTTGAAATAGCTGGTGTCGCCTTCGCGGCTCAGCGGGTCGTCGGTGTTGCGCAGCAACATGTTGTAGCCATTGGGAATGCCGTCCCAACGCCAATCGAGGTAGAAATCCATGTCGAAACCGGCGGCCATCGACTCGTTCGGACGCCCCCATTCCGAGACGAACGCGGCCTTGGGGAACTCCGGTCGGATCTGGGCGAACATGTACTGCCAGGTACGGATCGTATAGGGTTTGCCGGCGTCGTCCTTCTTGACGAGGCTGTCGGCCATGTCCACGCGGAAGCCGTCCGCTCCCAGCGAAAGCCAGAATCGCATGACGTCCACCATCGCATCGCAGGTGGCCTTGGCTTCCGGGCCGAGCGCGGGTTGCTGCCAGGAGCGCGTGGGGTGGGCGAAACCGTAGTTGAGCGCCGGCTGGCACTTGAAGAAGTTCAGTATATAGGTGCCGTCGCGGGGCGATTCGCCGCCGACGAACGGCAGTCCGTCGCCGCCGGCAATCCACGAATCCGTCCATATATAGCGGTCGGAATACTCGTTGCGTTCGGCCTCGCTGCTGCGGCGGAACCAGGCGTGCTCCTCGCTGGTATGGCCCGGAACGAGGTCGAGAATCACATGCATACCGCGTTGATGAGCGGCGTCGAACAGTGCGATGAGGTCTTCGTTGGTGCCGTAGCGCGCCGCCACCTTCTTGTAGTCGCTCACGTCATAGCCGGCGTCCTTGAACGGCGATTCGAAGCACGGGTTCAGCCAGATGGCGTTGCAGCCGAGATCCTTGATATAGTCCAGTTTCGCGGTGATTCCGGGGATGTCGCCGATGCCGTCTCCGTTGGAATCGGCGAAGGACTGCGGATAGACCTCGTAGAACACGGCATTGGAGAGCCACGAGGGTCGGGGGTTGCGCGCGGGGGAAATCATGAGGGTGTGTCTCCTTGGTATTTCGCGGTTTGAGGTGTTTCGCTGGAACAATCATAACGCCGAATTGCAAACGTTGGCAGAAACGTGCTACACTAACAAGCACTGATGCATTTTCGGTAGCCCCAGCGTGGTTGGCAATCATCCGAGAAACGATGATGTGAACGTATGCAGGGTTTTGGTCCATACCATCCAACCGAGGGTGCTGCAGAGCACAAGGTTATGTGAGGAAAGGAAGATCAATGAAGATCGATTGGAAGAAGGCAATCGGACTTACTGCTGCTGTTGCCATGCTGGTTCCGCTCGCTGCGTGCGGCGGCTCCGACAACGGTGGTAGCGATCAGAAGGCCTCCAGCACCCAGGACATCACCCTGAGCGTCTGGGCTCCGCAGGAAGACCAGGCCAAGAACGCCAACTGGCTGGGCAAGGTCGAAGAGAACTTCGCCAAGGAGCACTCCGAGTACAACATCACTTGGAAGAACGACGTCGTCTCTGAAGGCGATGCCTCCAAGCAGGTCGGCACCGATCCGTCCGCCGCCGCCGATGTCTACATGTTCGCTTCCGATCAGCTGGGCACCCTGATCGATGCCGGCGCTATCGGCCAGCTGGGCACCGACGCCGCGAAGCAGGTGAAGGAACAGAACGGCGACCTCGAGATCAACTCCGTCACCGGCACCGATGGCAAGCTTTACGGCGTGCCGTACACCGACAACACCTGGTTCATGTACTACAACAAGTCCAAGATCACCGAAGACGAGGCCAAGGACTTCGACACCATCCTCTCCAAGGCCAAGGTCACCTTCCCGCTGTCCAACTCTTGGTATGTCAACGGCTTCTTCGATGGCCTGACCCTGTTCGGTGAGAAGGGCAACAACGCGAAGGCCGGCATGGTCTTCCCGAAGGACGGTGGCGATGTCACCGCTTACCTGGCTGACGTTGTGGCCAACCCGAACTTCTCCAACGACGATGGCGCTTCCGGCCTCGCCGCCATCAAGGATGGTTCCGCCGACGTGCTGTTCTCCGGCACTTGGTCCGCTGCTGACGTGAAGAAGGCTCTGGGCGACAACTACGCCGCCACCTCCCTGCCGACCTTCACCGTGAACGGCCAGAAGAAGCAGATGAAGTCCTTCGCCGCCACCAAGGCCGCCGCCTACAACCCGAACTCCAAGAACGCCAAGGCCGCCGCCCAGTTCGCCGCTTACCTCGGCTCCACCGAGTCCCAGAAGCTGCACTACGAGCTGCGCCAGATCCCGCCGACCGACAAGTCCCTGTCCGACCTCACCAAGGACGACATCGCTGCCCAGGCTCAGGCCGACACCATGGCCAACACCGCCATCCTGCAGTCCGGTCTGTCCGGCATGAACGATTGGTGGACCCCGGCCGAGACTTTCGGCAAGGCCCTGATCAACAAGGAAATCACCAAGGACAACGCTGCCGCCAAGTTCCAGGACTGGGTCAAGCAGGCTGGCGGCAAGATCGCCGAGTGATTGCCTTCGGGTGCATCAAACCGATAACTGAAAACTCATAACTGAATAAGCAGGGCGGCTGGTACTGCCAAATCCCCCCAGTCGTCCTGCTACTTTGAGAAGCGCTTCGAGTCGCGGTGTTTCTCCCCACTCTGCATAGTGGCTCACTCCTCCTCCGAGCTTTGCATCCCGGGCAAGGTTTTTAAATTCTCCTTCCCCTTGTCCGGAAGCAAAGCTTTTTTTATCTTTCAATATCCATATGAGAGGGCGGTCGAAATGACAGCAACAACTCTTTCCCCACGGGAAATGAAGCGCCGCCGGAAGCAGGGCGCTGATTACGTTCCCCCGTCGCCGTATACGGTGAAGGCGGCGTTCCAGCACGGTGATCTGTTCACCAAGCTTTCCGCCGTGGTGTTCGGCCTTGGCAATATCGTGCGCAAGCAGTATGTCAAGGGCATCACCATGCTGGTGCTGGAAATCGCATACATCGTGTTCATGGTCACCAATGGTGTCGGCTACCTGTCCAAGCTGCCGACCTTGGGCACCAACAAGGGTGGCAAGAAGTTGGTCGACGGCTTCTGGGTCTACACCGAGCCCGACCGCTCCGTGGTCATCCTGCTGTACGGCGTGGCCGCGCTGGTCATCACCGCCGCCTTCATCGGCCTATGGATCATGTCCGTGCGTGCCGCGTACAAGTCGCAGGTGCTGCTTGAGGAGAATGGCAAGACGCCTTCCTTCATGGACGACCTGCGCGAACTGCTCGACGCCAAGGCGCACGTGCTGCTCATGTTCCTGCCGACGCTGGGCATCGCGGTGTTCACCGTGCTGCCGTTGATCTTCATGATCTCCATGGCGTTCACCAGCTACGACCACAAGAACCTCGTGCTGTTCCACTGGGTGGGCCTGAAGAACTTCGCCACCGTCTTCTCCAACAGCGGCGGCACGGTCAACGCTGGCCTGTTCATGCGAGTGCTGGGATGGACCCTGATTTGGGCCTTCTTCGCCACCTTCCTGAACTTCTTCCTGGGCATGTTCGTGGCCATGATCATCAACCGCAAGACCACCCATTTCAAGGGCTTCTGGCGCGCATGCTTCTCCATGTCCATCGCAGTGCCGCAGTTCGTGTCCCTGCTGGTCATGCACACCATGCTCCAGCCGCAGGGCGCCGTGAACCGCATGCTGCAGGCGTGGGGCTGGATTGACGGCCCGCTGCCGTTCTTCACGAACGCCACTTGGGCTCGCGTCACGGTCATCGTGATCAACCTCTGGGTCGGCATCCCGTACACCATCATGCAGATCACCGGTATTCTGCAGAACATTCCGGCCGACCAGTACGAGGCCGCGAAGATCGATGGCGCCAACTGGTGGCAGATCTTCACGAAGATCACCATGCCGTACATCATCTTCGTGCTCACCCCGTACCTGATCACCACCTTCACCGGCAACGTGAACAACTTCAACGTCATCTACCTGCTCTCCGGCGGCGATCCTACTCCGCTGGGCGATTCCGCAGGCTCGACCGATCTGCTTATCACCTGGCTGTACAAGCTGACCGTCGATAAGAACGATTACAACCTCGGCGCAGTGATCGGCATCATGACCTTCATCGTGTTGGCCATCGTCTCGCTGGTCACCTACCGCAATTCCGGCTCCTACAAGAACGAGGAGGCATTCCGATGAGCAACAATCACTCCCAGGTCAAGGTAGAAAGCCACGGCTTCCTGCACGACCAGAAGATCCGCCGCATCACCGGCGATGTCTTCGCCCACCTGTTCCTGGCCATCCTGGCCATCATCTGGCTGGTCCCGATCGTGTGGGTGTTCGCGGAATCGTTCAACAAGAACACCGCCCCGTACACCAGCTCCTTCTTCCCGAAGGAGTGGACGCTCGACAACTACAAGGTCCTGTTCACCGACCGCAACGTGCTGAACTTCCCGAAGATGTTCGGCACCACGTTCATCATCGCGTGCTTCACCTGCGTGATCTCCGTGGTGTTCGTGCTCTCCGTTGCGTACTGCATGAGCCGTCTGCGCTTCCGCGTCCGCAAGACCTTCATGAACGTCGTGCTGATCCTCGGCATGTTCCCGGGCATCATGGCTGTCACCGCCATCTACTTCATCCTGAAGGCCCTCGGCCTCGCTGACGGCAACATGACCATCGTGGCCCTGATCCTCGTCTACTCCGCCGGTTCCGGCGCGGGCTTCTACGTGATGAAGGGCTACATGGACACCATCCCGACCTCGCTTGACGAGGCCGCCCTGCTCGACGGCTGCACCCGTTTCCAGGTGTTCTACAAGATCATCATCCCGATCTGCAAGCCTATGATTGTCTACCAGGCCATCATCGGCTTCCTGACCCCATGGCTTGACTTCGTCATGGCCAAGGTGATCTGCCGTACGCAGTCCAACTACACCGTGGCGTTGGGCCTGTGGCTCATGCTGCAGAAGGAATACATCCAGAACTGGTACGCCCGCTTCGCCGCGGCCGCGGTCGTGATCTCCATCCCGATCGCAATCCTGTTCATTGTGATGCAGCGCTTCTATCAGGAGTCCATGGCTGGCTCCGTGAAGGGCTAAAGAAAGGCAAAGGATATGACGCTCGTAGACAGCTTCGCACAGCCGAATACGAGCGTCGCCGAACCGTTCCCGCTGTGTCTGGAACGGCCGCTGGGTGCCGTGGTTACTGAAACCGGCACCCAGTTTGCTCTCTGGGCGCCTTCCGCACAGAAGGTGACACTGCGACTGTTCATGCGCGGCTCTACGGGGGAAGACGGCGACGCTCTGATCGGACAGTACCCGATGCGTTCGGAATCCGACGGTTCCTGGACGTATGATTTCGCCGACAACAAGCACGGCGTATATTACGACTTTTTGATTGAACGCGATTGCGGTTCCGTCGACCGCGTCGCCGACCCGTGGGCGTACGGCGCCGGAGTGAACGGCCGCCGCAGCATGGTTGTCGATTTCGATCGCACCAATCCGGACGGCTGGGAAGACGACCGCACGCCCGACGTTCCGCTTGCGCAGACCGTGGTCTGGGAAACGCACGTGGGCGATTTCAGCAACGACTCGGCCGGTGGCTTTCCCGCATCGCACCGTGGCAAATATCTTGCTTTCACGGACGATGGGACCACGCTGGAAGGCCATCCCGATTTTCCGACGGGCATCGACTATCTGAAGAAGCTTGGCGTGACCGCGGTGCAGCTGATGCCGATCTACGACTTCGGTTCCGTGGACGAAGCCACCTGCAATCGCTATAACTGGGGCTACGACCCTGTTAACTACAATGTGCCGGAAGGCTCGTACTCCACCAATCCGTTCGACGGCACCACGCGCATCCGCGAGGTCAAGCGGATGGTGCAGGCGCTGCATGCGGCCGGCATCAAGGTGATCATGGACGTGGTCTACAACCACATGTTCTCCACCGACAACTGGTTCGAACGCGCCGTACCGGAATATTTCCTGCGCCGCAAGCCGAACGGGGCGTTCTCCAACGGCTCCGGTTGCGGCTGCGACATGGCCACCGAACGTAAGATGTTCCGTCGTTTCATCGTGGAATCGGTGACGTTCTGGGCGCGCGAATACCACATGGACGGCTTCCGCTTCGACCTGATGGGCCTTATCGACGTGGACACCATGAACGCCGTGCGCGCCGCGCTGGACGAGATTCCCGGCCGCGGACGCGACATCCTCATGTACGGCGAACCGTGGTCCGCCGGAGCCACCTCGCCGCTGCCGGCAGACACATTGCTGGCCGACAAGGGCGGCTTGCCGAAACTTGACGATCGCATCGGCCATTTCTGCGACACCACGCGCGACACCATCAAGGGCCATGTGTTCTATTCCGACCGTCCTGGCTACGTGAACGGCGGCATGCACGAGAACGCGCCAGCCGTGCGCGAGGCCGTGGACGCGTGGCGCAACGGCAAGCATCCGGAAGGCAAACCGGGGCAGATCATCCAATACGTCTCCGCGCATGACGACCTGACGTTATGGGACAAGCTGTGCGCGAGCCTCGCGGCCGGATCGCTGGGCAGCACGGTGTCCGAAGGCGACCAAGAGAATTCCGTGGACGTGCCGAAGGTCATGTATGACGCCGATTTCTCGGCCGAGAACCTGGCTTCTCTCAATCCGAAGGTGGCAGCCGCGTTGCAGGACGTGATGGACGCCAACAAGCTGGCCGCGGGCATCACGCTCACCTCGGCGGGCATTCCGTTCATGCTGTCCGGCGAGGAGTTCGCCCGCACCAAGTTCGGCAGCTCCGATTCGTACGATTCCGCCAAGGAGCTGAACTGGCTGGATTGGCACCGCGCGTGGCGCATGCGCGACCTGATTGGGTATTACGCGAAGCTGATCGCATTGCGCAAGTCCGATCCGCGGTGGTTTGACGGCGAACGCGAGATCGTCAACACGGAAGGCGACGAGCTGGTATACCGTGTCGGCGACTACCTGGTGGCCGTCAATCCGGGCAAGCACGTCGGTGTGATCGACGTGGGTGCCACGGGTGTGGACCAGCTTTCCGGAACCCCGCGCTTCTGGTGCGGCTTCGGCTCGTCGAGGGGGTCTATGGAAGGCAATGTGAACGCGGGCGACGGCGATTATCTGATCATTCCGTCGCATACGTTTGCAATCTGGCGGCTACAGTAATACTCTCATTACAGGAATATCCTTGATAGGGTAGTTGCAGCAAACGGCGGCCGCGAAGCTGCGGTCGCCGTTACCGTACGGCAATGGGGCCGGATGACCAGAAAGGACACGATAGATACGATGGGAACCGGAGCGCACAATCCACGATACGAAGTGGTGTTTTTCGACCTTTACGGCACGTTGATCGACATCCGCACCGACGAGCAGAGCGACGCCGCCTGGCAGGCCTTGTACGATTGCGTCCGCGATTTGGGCGCGGAATATGGCTCGGTTGAAGAGATGCGTGACCGTTTCGACAAGCTTGAGACGCGTGAGATGGTCCATCAGGCGAATCGTGCAATCGTTCGCAATGGTTGGGACGAGTTCGACATACTGCCGGTCTACCGCTCGCTGCTGATGCACCGCGACGAGGAGGCGGAGAAGAAGCTGGCGTTGCCGCAGGCCGCGTTGAAGGCCGCATGGGCGTTCCGCCAGGGCAGCACCAGCATGATCCGCCTGTATCCGGGCGCGCTGGACATGATCCAGACGTTGCAGGACGCCGGCGTGGTCGTGGTGCTGTTGAGCAACGCGCAGGCCTGCTACACGCGTCCGGAATTGGAGATGACGGGACTGTCGAGCGTGCTGGACGATGTGATCATCTCCAGTGAGGAAAAGATCCGCAAGCCCGCGCGTGACCTGTACATGCTGGCGCTCGACCGCGAGTTCGTCACCGCCAAGAACGCGCTCATGGTGGGCAATGACGAGAAGAACGACATCATCGGCGCCAATTCCGCCGGTATCGACGCCGCATATTTCCGTACGGAGATTTCGCCGGCGAACGATCCGCAGGTATCGGAGCATGCTGTATGTTCGTTTAACGGCGCGGATTACGACGGGCTGCTGAAATTCGTGCTGGACGCGTGAATCGCGGCGCTGACCGCACGTGGGCTTGTATATAGTCCAACGTGCGAGTCGCGCGTAAGCCGCACGTGAAACGCACATAGGCCGTGTATCGATTAATCGATTACCTAATCGCGCGCAAGCAAGGGCGCGCATATGAACAGGAGGACGTATGGAAGGCTATGCCGATCAGGGAGCTGGAACCGATTCGACCGAACAGATTGGATTCAGCGCCGCGCGCCGAGCCAAGAAGAAGCGCCGTGGCCTGACGGTGTTCCAGCTCAAGGTCATCGGCGCGGTGGCATTGGTGCTGTCCGCCGGCTCCACCACCATCGTCCCGCTGTTCTTCGGCTCCGATACGAACAACATGACGTCGCTGACCGCGATGGTGCTCAGCGAGGTGGCTTCCTGGTTCGCGATTCCGATCTACGCGTGGCTTCTGGTGCAGGGTTTTCTGAAAACGCACAGCCGTGTTGCATACGGTTTGCAGTTGTTTGCACTCGCCGTGGTGTGTGAGGTGCCGTATGACCTCGCCACGTCCGGAAAGACCTTCGATCTGGGCTCGCAGAACCCGGTTTTCGGCTTGTTCATTGCGTTTGCGGTGCTTGCGGCGCTTGAATGGGTGGGTGAGCATTATCAGAAGGCCATGAAGGTGGTTTTCTCGGTTCTTCTGGTGGTGGTCGGCCTGCTGTGGGACCTGCTGCTGCGCGTGGGACTGCGCCAGCACATGATGAGCATTGGTGCCGTGACCCTTGGTTTTGCGCTGATTTTCAAGCTTATGCGGCAGTATGAGAACTCGATGATGTTCACCGCCGGCCTGTTCGGCGCGGTGATGATGATCACTCCTGGCGTGGGCGTCGCGTTCGTCCATTACGACAATGGCCGTCTGGGCTACAAGCATTCCTGGACGAAGTGGGTTTTCTACGCTCTGTATCCGGTTATTTTGATTATTTGCGCATTTTGTGCAAAACTAGCGTGATTTTTGACAACGTTCGCAGTATGATGGAAACAGATTGAGAGAGCATCGCCGCTCAAACGAATATTTCCAATGCTGGAAACGTTTGTGATTTCGGTGCTGAGGCCGCAAAGGGGATAGAGATGGACAAAGCAGGCATTCGTGAGGTTGCCAAAGCCGCAGGTGTGTCGATTTCCACGGTTTCGCGAGCGTTCACGCGTCCGGAACTGGTTTCCGACCGCACCCGTCGCAAGGTTCTGGAGACCGCGGACAAGCTGGATTTCAACATCTCCCGTTCCGCCACGTCGTTGAAGTCCGGACAGTCGTTCCGTGTGGCGATGCTTATGAACGAGGAGATCACCAGCTGGTTCAATACGGAGGTCTTCGCCGGTATCGATTCCATCATGCACGACGCCGGATATGACGTGTCGCTGTTCCAGCACGTCGACACGGCCGAGAATCGTAAGGAATTCTTCACGAATCTGCCGGTCCGCCGCAACGTGGACGCCGTGTTCGTGACGTCCTTCGGCGTGGAGTCGAAGGAGATCCAGCAGCTCAAGCGCATCCATGTGCCGATCGTCGGCATCAACACGCCATCGCAGCGCGGATTCGACGCCACCATCTCCATCGACGATGAGGACGGCATGTTCACCGCCGCGCAGCATCTGATCAATCTGGGCCACAAGAACATCGTGTACGTGTGCTCCGAGGCCGTGGATTCCATCAACTCGTCCATCGACGCGCGTGGGCAGGGCTTCATCCGCGCCTGCAAGACGATGGAAAGCACGCATGACTTCAAGTGGCGCGTGCTTTCCGTTCCTCGTGGCAAGACGTTCGCGGATTCGGCGTTGACCGCGCTGCTGGCGCTTGACGAGTTCCCGGACGGCATCTGCTGCCAGACCGATATGATGGCGATTCCGCTGGTGCTGCGCCTGGACAGGTACGGCCACCATACGCCGACGGACTATTCGATCATCGGCTTTGATGATTCGCCGTATGCGGACACCGTGAACCTGACCACCATGCGCCAGGACCCGTATGCGATGGGTCGCGCGGCGGCGCAGAAGGCCATGAAGCTGATCGAGGGTGAACAGCTGGAGAACGCGCATGAGATCGTGCGCGCGCAGCTGGTGCTGCGTGGCACCGATTCCGTGTACGGGCGGTAAGGTTGCGTCTTGCCATGGCTGCGTCTTGCAGCCATGGTTTGGATGATTGAGATTTGATTTCTTGAGGGTTGCAGGGGATTATTGCCTCTGTTTGGCGCAAGGTGGCGTCGGGCTGTTTCATGAAAAAATGAAACAGATTTGCAATCATTTGTTTCATTAAACACATTCGGGGGCATTTATGTCCGGAAAATTTAGCAAGCTTTGATTTATTTTTCGCAGCATTAAAAAAGTCTCGAAACCTAATAGTCGCAATGGTTTAACGGCATGTCAAAAAATAGACGGGGGGGGTTTCACTGCTATAAGGGTGGTTGCGGGGCTTTGTTTCATTGATTTTCATGGATGCAAAGGTTAGCATTGCAAATGGTAATTGGAGAAGAACAAGAGGGTTGCCAACGGAGGTGTTGGAACCGCGATGAGGCAAGGAAAACGTATGCACGCATAGCGAGCGTGCAGTGAAGGAAATTGAGCAAGGAACGTCAATCCTCGGGTTTCGAGGGGGCTCGAAGGTTGAGGACCTTGCAGGAGGGTACAGGATGAAGCAGTGGCTTAACGGTGCAGACAAACACGTACCGCAGCACTATTCAGGAACGCGATCGGCCGCCGGTCGCGTCTTTTCGCGTACCCGCTCGCTGACCGCCGCCGCAGTCGCGGTCGCCATGATGGCCACCGTCGCCGTCACCTCCCTCATCCCCACCTACAACGCCAAGGCGGACGAACAACTCAAGGATGGAGCAACCTGCACTCCGGCCTCTGTTGGCTTGGGTGATGACACAAGCGTCACGGGCACTGATACCGGTGTCGCGACGTATGTTGGCGGAGATATGTATGTGGGTGGGAAACCCTCTGATGCCAATGCTCTGAACAGTGCTACTGGCCCGGACGGCACCTATGCCGTTGAAGCCGAAGGCTTGACGGTTGTGAATGGCAGCTTGGCTATGAATCCGCAGAAGGAAGCATGGAAGTTGTGGAACAAGGGCACTGCCGGTGGCAAATCCTATGTTTCCCGTGGCTTCCGCTGGGGTGTGGTCGGTTTCGGTTCCCAGTTCCGTCCTGCCGACAATAAGACCGTGTTGGCGGTTGGCGGCAACACCACCACATCTGTGATGGGCACCAAAGTCGGCGCTTGGACCGCTCCGGGATGGCTCGGCAAAACAAGCTCCACCGACACCACTGACCATGGTTATAAGGCTTCTTTGGCCGGTAGTCCCACAAACGTTTGGGGTACTACCAACGTTAATTCCATTCGTGGATTGAGCGGTAGTGATGATACGTCCAAGCAGCCGCCGGTTCTTGGCACCGATTCCACCTTGGTGACTTGGGGCCAGTCCAACAATCTGTCCAATGTGAACGGAACGGACTATTCCAAGTACGGGGAAAAGATTTCGAAGCTCTCCACAGATTTGAGCAACGGAACGAAATTGCCGGCAACCGGTACCGTCACTACGGGTACTGCGCCTTCGGCAGGTAATTCCTACACTATTTACAAATATGACTACAAGAAGAACGAAAACCAAGGCAACTCCTTCACGTTCTATAGTGGACAGCTGGATAAGGAAAAGCTGATCACCTTCACCAGCACCGATACCAGCAAGAGCATGCAGGTGTTCAACCTGCCCGCATCGGAACTGAATCTCGGGACTGAGTACACGGGCATCGATTTCAAGTTCGTCAATGTGCCGGATAATGCCTCCGTTGTGATCAACGTGACTGGCGCAAGCGGACAGACTATCGACTTCCACAATGGTTGGCGTTTCTGGTGGAATAACGACAACATCGCCAACGATTTCGTCACCGCTGCATCTGCTGCGGATACTGAACAGACGACGAAGAACACGAACTATGCCAAGCACGCGCAGCAGATCATGTGGAACTTCGCCGACGCGTCGAATGTGGTGATTCGCGGTGGTCAGGCCACAGGCAGGATCACTGTCAGCAACCACAACTCGAACGTCAACGCCAATCATGGTGCGTGGGGCACCACGGAAGACATGAAGGCTACGGACGATCCTTCTGCAGCTTGGATGGGCAGCATTCTTATTCCTAAAGGCAACCTCCAGAGCCACGTTTCCACCAATGGTCGTGTGTGGGTCGGCGGCGATTACGAGATGCTGAACAACGAGACCGTGAAGAAAACTTCTGGTCAAAGCACGGATCACGCCGTTGGTGCCGAATTCATCAACGAATCCGGCGAAAAGACCACATCCATTCTGGATATGGACCAGGAGCGCCATAACTTGCCTTGGAATGGTTCGTACTCCACTAGCTGCGCGGCGATCGCGTGGGACAAGGTGGATGAGTCTGGCACCGCTTTGGGCGGCACCAGCTGGACCGTGTATGGAAGGAAAGATGATGCGGTAAACGGCCAGAACGCTCTTGCCACCATCGCCGATGGCGGTTGGAACGATGATGCCGATGTTGCCGGTTCGTTCAAGCTGAGCAACTTGGCCAAGAACGGCACCTATTTCCTGAAGGAATCGGGCACGGTCACGGGCTATACACAGAATACCAACATTTACCAGATCAATACCGGTAGCAGTACTACCACGGCTGCGACAAACATTGTCAACGTTTTTGACAGCACTGGTAATGCGATTAGCTCGGATTCGGATAATAGGCTGCTGACCGACGGCAAGATCATCAATAAGAAGTCCGGCTCCTCGATTGAATGGCAGAAGGTCGACGGTACTGATGGCAGCACGCTGCTGGCTGGCTCGTCATGGACGCTGTCCAAGATGAAGTCTGCCGACAGCTCTGAGGCTGAGCAGACGTGGACCGTCACCGATGATCAGTCCGGTACGGAAGTCAAGAGCATTACGATTACGGATGCAAGCGGGAATCCTGTCACATCCGCGTCGTTCACTGATACCACCCCGCAGACGTTTACTGCAACTGCCTACGACCAGAATGGTAATGCGATTAGCGGTGCCAAACTGAGCTGGTCGTCCGGCGATACCAAGGTTGCATCAGTTGCGGATGGCACTGTCACCCCGACCGGTAGTGGCAATACTACGATTACCGTTACATCGGTTGATGGTAATGTCACGGCATCGTTCACCGTCACGGTCACCGGCGTGACCATAGTGACTTCCGTGTCGATCGACGGCCACAACAATGGAGACACAATCAGTCTTGAGAAGGGCGAGACCCTCAATCTGACTGCTTCTGTGGTTCCTGCAGACAACACTGTTACATGGTCCACCTCCAGCGCGGATAACGTCTCGCTGAGCGTCCACACTGGTACAAACGTCACTTTGACCGCGAACAACGTGACCTCAAGCCCCGTCACCATCACGGCCACGGAAACTCGCGCCAATAAGACGTTCACCCTGAAGGTGAACGTGACCGCCAAGCAGTACCTCACGCTCTACTTCCAGGCACAGACGGATTGGCCTGTAAGCAATGTCAAAGTACATTACCGGACTAAGAACTTCGCTTGGGTGGATATCAATATGGAGCAAATGTACAATTCCTGCTCCAACTATGCCTATGCGAATATTCCGTTGACTGGTGATAAGGCGATTGATGTAAACAGCCAGTTCGGATTCCAGTACATCAGTGGTGACGCGAAAAAGTGGTACGGAGCTCGTGGCTCGTCTAGCGATGTTCCGAAAGATGACAACAACTTCAAATTCACCAACGGCAATACCCTTCCTGAAGTTGTGGTGATTTCCGCTGGACCGTCGTATTCGATCGAGGCTCCTTCGGGCTGCGCTGTCACCTCTACCGCCGCGTACCGTAGCCGTCGTGTCGCTGCCCGCAGTGGCGAGCATCGCGCGGTCGCAGCCGTGCTGCGCACCCAGGGTAGCGTGCTGACTGTGGCGAACGAGACTGAATCCACCAAGGCGGATGAAGACACCGCGGCCGGCAAGTTCAAGGTTTCCGACCTTGCGGATGGCACGTACCAGCTGAAGGAGAAGACCGCCCCGAACGGTTACGAAGTGTCCAATACGGTGTACACGATCACCATCGCCAACGGATCCGCTACCTGGAAGCCAGCGTTTGGTTCGGACAATGCTGACAACAAGATTGCGAACACTCGTAAGACTGGCACCGTGAAGTGGAACAAGGTGTCTTCGGATAACGCCAATTCGGACCCGCTTCCTGGTTCCGAGTGGACCCTCAAGCAGACCAAGACCTTCTCTTGGGAAAATGGCGTAGCCAAGTACACCGATGTCACTTCAGACACCACGCTTGGCACGGTTACCGACTGCGTGGACGGTCAGAACAACGTCACCGATTGCTCTGCTCAAAAAGGTAAGTACGTTGATTTGAACGGTGACGCAGGCAAGCTCCAGATCAGCGGCCTGGATTGGGGTGAGTATCAGCTCATCGAATCCAAGGCTCCTGACGGATACGATCTCGACACCACTCCGCACACGTTCCGTATCGGCCCGCTGGAACGTGGCACCATCACCGGTGATTGGTATGCGAATACCAATTTCAACACTGAAGGCAAATCCACTTACGGCGACGCTTCGCTTACCGTCGACGGCGGCAACGTCGAGAACAAGCCGGGGGTGGTTTTGCCGGGGACTGGTGGAGCTGGCGATTATTGGATTTACGCGGCGGCTTTGGTGGCTGCGTTGATAGGTGTTGTTGCGGCTGGAATGGCCCTCAAGGTCAGGAGGCGGCAATGATGAACTCGTCTAGGAGAAGGGGGACTGGACCGTAGCGTAGCGACCCAATGCCCACTAGGCAATAACTGAATACACATAACTGAATATCCAAGATTTCAAACAAATAAGAAAGGGAGAACAATGAACAAGGTTCTCAAAGGCCTCGTAGCCGTGGCAGCCACCGCGGCAATGGCCGTCGCCGGTTTCGCCGGCGCCTCCACCGCCATGGCGGCGGATCCAACTGGTGGTATCAAGGTCGCTGACGGAGATACCCACACCTACTCCGTCTACCAGATTCTTACCGGTACTTATGGCACTACCGGCGCGCTTGGTAATGTTGAGGCCGGCACCGATTTTAAGACCAATAATGGTGCGGGTGATCAGGGAGCGGATCTGTCACCAGCTGAAGCTGCTGAAGCGCTGGCCAATATTAATAGCTCGAAGTCTGATCAGGAGAAACTTACTGAGATTCTCAAGTTCGCAAACCTGGCTACTCAGTATGGCTCCGATCTCACTGCATCTGCTCCGCTAACGAATGTTCCTGCCGGCTACTATTTGGCCAAGGACAAAGACAATACCGTGACCGGTTATGATGCTCAGACGCTGTATATTGTCAACGTTGTTGGCAACAGTGTTGTGACCATTAACCGTAAGGTCGACAAGCCGACTTTCGAAAAGAAGGTTAAGGACATCAACGATTCGACTGGTGCTCTGACCGGCTGGCAGGATTCCGCCGATTACGATGTGAACGACCATGTTCCGTTCCAGCTGACCGCCACCTTGCCAACGAGCGAGAAAGATTTCGCGGCCTACAAGACCTACAAGCTGATTTTCACTGATGATCAGTCCAAGGGCTTGAAATACGATGAGGATAGCTTCACTGTTAAATATGTCCCTACAAATGAAGGCAGGGCTGTGACGCTTAATGCAGAGACGTATAAGAAGATTGTGAGTCAGCCTACTTCACAGGGTGATGGCTCTTTTACCATCACGATTGATGATGTCAAGAACCTTGGTCTCAAGGATTCCGACAATGCTGATGTTGCTGTCACTGCAGGCGGCAAGTTTGTTGTCGAATACACTTCCACATTGACGAGCAGTGCTGTGATTGGTTCTGAAGGCAACCCGAACGAAGCTTGGCTTGATTACTCCAACAACCCGAACTACACTGGCGAAGGTGCAAGCTCTCCGACTGGCGAGACTCCGAAGGATAAGGTCATCGTCTTCACCTACCAGCTGAACGTCAACAAGACCTTCGACCAAGGTAATCCGGGCGAAGGTGATATGCCGGAGTTCACGCTGTACAAGAAGTACAAGAATGGCGATAACGAAGATTGGAAGAAGGTCGGTGATACGATCACTCTGACGAAGGGCGGCACCGAGGAGCAACCCACCTACACTGGATCTTTCTCTCGCATCGATGATGGCGATTACAAGCTCGTGGAAAGCCATACTCCTGCCGGCTATAACACTGCTGCTGACACTCTCTTCACCATCACCGCTGACCATGATGTGGTGTCTAATGATCCGAAGCTGACTTCTCTGAAGATTAATCAGACTAAGGGTGACAAGATCGCTGGCACCGTCACGGCTAACGTGGTGAACAAGAAGGGCTCCAACCTCCCGTCCACCGGCGGTATGGGCACTGTGATGCTGTACGTGGCTGGTATCGCCGTGTTCGTGCTTGCTGGCGCGACCCTGGTGATGGCTCTGCGTCGTCGCAACGCCTGATCGTTCGGATTCCATAAGAATCTGAAGTAACCATGCGAAACCCGTGAGCCGCGTTGACATATGTCAGCAGCGGCTCACGGGAATCGCAATACATAATTCAAAAATCAAAACTCAAAAAACAACCGAACAATAACTGAACCCACATATGCTGGGCTGGACCACCTCAAATCCCTTGTAAACTGCCTAATTTCTTGAGCATCCAGCCTGGCTCCCATTTTTTCCGGCTCGCCGTTGGGGGCGAGTCGAACATGCTTACTTTCCAATCCACAGAAGAGGGGTCGGCAATGAAGGAACGCACGATCGCAAGCCGCGTCATCGCCGCATGCTGTGCAGTCGCCGCAACATTCGCCGCGGCAGCCTGCGCACTCCATACTCGCGATGCCGTCGCGGCTCCAACAACAGACTCTGCCAGCGGCAGCATCGCCATTTCTTACCAACACAAAGGCTCGGACTCCGAAACGGGTAGCGATTCCACTGACTTCGCCATTTCGGACGCTGGCTTCAACCTCTACAAAGTCGGACAGATCCCGACAAGCGGCGGCGCCACCTTCGAGCCCGTCGCACCATTCACCGACTCCACCGCGTACCCCGTCGACTGGTCGAAGATGACCGGCAAGGACGCGCAGACGTGGCGAGACATGGCCAACACGCTCGCCGGACTCATCGCGGTGAACAAGCCTGACGCCACGGCAACGGGCGTTACCAATGCTTCCGGGCATCTGACGTTCACTGGGCTGAGCGACGGCCTGTACTTGGCCGTGTCGGACAGCGTTGACGTGAAGGTTGCCGGCATCTCCGGAAAGAACCAGACTTGGACGTGCTCGTCCGGCAACATGCTCGTCGCAGTGCCCGAAGACGGCGTTTCCGGCGGGTCGCGCGCGCTGAGCATCGAACCGAAAACCGAATGCGTGGCGCAACCGCCGAAAACCGTGGAACGCACCGTACGCAAAATCTGGAACGACCGGAACAATTCCGACGGCAAGCGTCCTGAATCCATCACCGTGAAGCTTGTGCGCGATGGAGAAGCCGTGGAGAACGTGAAGCTGAACGAGTCCAACAAGTGGACGTACACGTGGACGGATCTTGACGCGGATCATGATTGGACCGTGGTCGAAGCGGTGGTGCCGAACGGCTACACCACCATCTCCGACGTGGAAGGCAACTCCACCGACATCACCAACACGCACACACCGCCCACCACGCCGGATCAGCCGCACACCGGCGCCGACGTGCAACAGGCCGCATGGATCGCCGTGGCCATCCTGGGCGCGGGCTTGGTGCTGCTGATCGTTGCCAAGACGGCTCTGCGGAAGCGGGCGTAGCATAAGTAACGTGACGGATGAATCGGACGCCAAGCCGGGTGCGCAGGCTAAACCGGTTGCGCAGGGCGAATCGGATGCGCAAGCCAAACCGGCTGCCAAGCATAAGAAGTCGAATGCGCTGCTCAATGTGCTGATCGCTGTTTCCGCGATAGCCATGATCGCGGCACTCGGCCTCATCGCATACCCGACCTTCAGCGACTGGTGGAACCGCATGCACCAGTCGTACGCCGTGGCTGGTTATGTGAAGCAGACCAAGGACATGTCCGGTGCCGAACGCAAAGCCATGCTCAAGGCGGCGCACGAATACAACGAACAGCTCGCCGCGAACGGCGACCGGTGGCACATGACCGACGAGCAGAAGCGCGAATACAACGAAACGCTCGACGTGACCGGCACCGGCATCATGGGTTACGTGACCATTCCACGCATCAAAGTGAAGCTGCCCGTCTACCACGGCACCAGCGACGGAGTGCTGCAGATCGCCGCCGGGCACCTGGCCGGCACGTCGCTGCCCGTGGGCGGAGCGACCACGCACGCGGTGGTCTCCGGGCACACCGGCCTGCCGTCGGCCCGACTGCTGACCGGCTTGGATGAGCTTCAAAAAGGCGACACGTTCGCATTCCATGTGCTCGACGAAACCTACACGTACCAAGTGGACCAGATCTCAGTGGTGCTGCCGAGCGAAATCAGCAAGCTGAATATTGAGCAGGGGCGCGACTACGCGACGCTGATCACCTGCACGCCATACGGAGTGAACTCGCACCGGCTGCTGGTGCGCGGCCATAGGATTCCGAACCCGAAGGTCCCGGACACCACGCAATACGACGAGCCGGGGGAGATGACGACCGTGGCGGCGGTCGTGGTCGGGCTGCTGGTGCTGATTGTTGGGTGTGCTGTTGTGTGGTTGGCCGGGCTGTGGCGGCGGTCGTGGCTGATTCGGCATGGGCAGGTGGCCGGTGCTGCGTTGGTGGGTGGCCGGCGTGGTGTTGGTGGTGTTCGTGCAGGCGGTGGCCCGCGTCACTCGTCTGGTGTGCGTGCGTGAGTGGTGCTAGTGGTTATTGCTTGGAATGCTGGTGGTGCTGGTAACTGCAGGGGCTAGTACTGGGGGTGCTGACGCCTGTATGACGGTACCGCATGTACGGGTGGTACCGTGCGTGGTGATACGTATGCAGTGTGTATGACGGACTGCAGTGTTCGTTCAGCGTACGGGGGCGGTTTGGAGGATGTGACAACGTTTGCTGTATTTGCCGCTTCTGTTGTGCGCCGATGATGAGACGAAGAGGTCTATATAGTACATAATTGCCCCCGATATACACCGTTGTGCTGGAAATCTACCCCCTATAAGACTTTACGTGGTTTTGACAAAGGAAATGAAAACGTTTAGGCTAGGTAGTGCTTTTGACACTATGGCAACGCTTTGCCGAGGCAGGTTGTCGTAATGAGGCGATTCTGTTAGCGGCGAATGTTGGCGCGGCGCGCAAAAGGGGAAGCAGGGATGCTTCCATGACGTACACGAAGGAACAGCCAAGGGGCGAATTAGGGCGTACTGCGATGTGCGGCGTTGTGTGAGGCGTGCGCGTTGTCTTGACGGTCTCGTGAAGAGGCCTTACGACGAGGTCTCGGAAGAGATTTTGCGGAAAGGTCTTGGAAAAGACCCTACGGAAAGGAGAAAGAGATGAACGCGAATCTGAGAAGAATGGTCTCGGGCATCGCGGCCCTGGGCATCGCGCTGAGCGGCATGGCGCTTGGCGCCGGGTCCGCTTGGGCTACCGAAGGCGGCGGTAATGGCGCCTACCCAAGCGTTGCGATTGGTGACGAAGCCATTGGAACGATCACCATCAGCGGCGGTGAGATTGAGCACACGTTCAACGGGTACCGTCTCGGCTACCTCACCTCGATTTCGTATGACGAGAACGATGTGATGACCGGATATACGCTGGAAACTACCAAAATATATAAGGATGCGATTAAGACAGCTCTGGGGAACATCACGGTTGATAACCAAACGTTGCTGGCGTCCTACCAAGCAGATAATAGCTACTGTGCTAAAGAATGCGCTGATAGTGTTGCGGCTGGTGCAGGTGACCCGAATCCGCTTGGCTGGTTCTTTGCGAACTATGGTGATGATGGTTTGTTTGAAGCTGATGATACGTATGAAGACGAGGCCAACTGGGGTGGCGATGCCAAGGACGGCAGCAATGCTTCCGTATTGCGTCAGTTCGCCACCGAGGTGTCCACAGCCATCAAGGGCATGGATTCTACGTCGGCTGATGTTCAGAGCTTGACCAGTTCTGAAGACGGACAGAAAAATACAGTCCCCCAGGGCTTCTATCTGCTGCGCGATACAACGACTATTGGTGCGGGCACTGATGCCAAGGAAGACACGAAGAAGGAAACCCAGTCCGCTCCGATCCTTGTTTCCACCACCTACACTGTCAACATTCCAGTTGCTGGTGAAGATGGGGAAGGCAATCCCACGACGGAAAACGAGGATGTGACGTTTACCTCTGACGGAACAAACGACTTGGGACAGGTTTCTCTGAAGAACTCTACGCCGACCGTCACCAAGAAAGTCGTGACGGATGAGAATGGTACAACAGCTCAGAATCAGCCCGACTACGCTGTAGGTGACACCGTGTATTACAAGTTGACCGCTACGCTGCCGTACTACACCGGTTATGCTGCCAATGCGACTGACCTTACCAAAGGCCGTGTCTACAAGATCACCGATATCGCATCCAAGGGTCTGACTGTGGATACTGGTACCATTCGTGCTGCGGGTGAGGGTGCTGTGGTTTCCGTTAAAGTCACAAGCGGTAACACGACGCAGGAACTCGTGAAGGGCACGGACTACACCGTGACGACCGAGTCCATTACTGATGGCAATGCTCCGTACAAGGGCGGCAAGACCACCACCATCGATCTCGCCAAGTATGTCAACCTTGCTGATGGAACCAAGTCTGAGGCGGACAAGATTCTTGAGGGCGGCACTGTCACAGTGATTCTCAAGGCCACGCTGAATAACAACGCGCTGATCTCCGATAGCACCAACGCTCAGGGCAACCCGAGCAAGGACAGCCTGACCTACTCCAACGAGCCGGAGGACCTGACCCAGACCCACACCACTCCGGGCGATGAGGTCAACGTGTACACCTACCGTTTCCGTCTGCATAAGACCGACAAGGCCGGTGAAGCTTTGGGAGGCGCGACCTTCCACGTGAGCGCCCCGGGCGATGCCACCAAGTGGCTGGCATGGGTTGATGATGAAGAAGGCGAGAATGCAGGCGCGTGGAGCTACGTGGATGATGAAAGCGATGCCACTAACTTCACCTCTGATGATGAAGGCAATGTGGTTGGTCTGATTGAACCCGATGGGGAAAATGAAGAAGACAGCACTATCAACCTGGATCGTCTCGATTCCGGCACCTACACCGTGAAGGAAACCGAGGCACCGGAGGGTTACACCCAGGCGTTCCTGCCGAAGTTCACCTTCACCATCGACTCGACTACGGGCGACGAAGCTGACGGTCAAAAGACCATCACCGGCGCCACGTTCTCTGATGCTGCCGGCGATGACAAGGGCTATGTGACCGATTCCTCCGCAATCGCTGACGGTGATGACGAGGGCGCATGGCAGTACACCGTCTACAACGCCAAGAACCTGACCCAGCTACCGATGACCGGTGGCGCGGGCCTGGCGGCCGTGATCGCGGTCGGTGTGCTGCTGGGTGGTGCTGGCGCGGCCGCCGCAGTCCGCTCCCGCAAGTCCAATACCAGGGCCGTGCGAGCCTGACCAACCGGAGTTCCGCTTAGCGGTCGCTCCCAACCCAACCTAAAACAACCCATGAGGGGTGGAACCCAGTTCCACCCCTCTATGCGTGTCGCCGCGACTCGTCCGCCGATTGTCCGACGATTGGGTCAGGAAAATCCGCACAACTATCGCGGTGCAAAGGAATACGGCATCGCGTCCAGTAAAGCAATACGAAGGAATGCATATGAGCAGTAAGCGTGCGCGTAAAACGGGCGAAATCGTGGCCCGACTGCGCAGCATGCTCACTTCCCTTATGCCAAGGTTTTCCGGTGCTTCAGCGGTGTTGGGTAACGTAGCTGCGTCGGGTTCTTCGAGCGATTCCGCCGCCATTGATTCCGCCACATTGGCTGTTGCGGACAATTCGTCGGATATCGCTTCGAATTCCGCCGCCGAAACCGTCGACTTTCCTACGTGGGAGCACATCCTCGGCATCGACGAGGAAGGCCGCGCCGAACGTGAAGCTGAACATCGCGAAAAACGCCATTCCTCGTTCTTCGGTATCCTCGCCGTATTGCTCATCGCCGGATCCGTGCTGGTCGTAGGCACGCCGTTCGCCATGCGGGCGCTCGAGCGCAGCCAAGTCGACAATGTGTCCAGCCAAACCGCCAAAACCGTGGCCGGATGGCCATACCAGAAAGTCAAAGCGGCGCTCGCCGCAGCGCGCGCGTACAATCAGCGGCTCGCAAAAACTAGTCAAAGCGTCATAGGGGAGGCGCGTGATCCGCTGGAGGCGCCGGATGCGGACGGTGCTGGGGCTGGAAGCTCTGGGGGTGCTGGGCGCAGCGGCAATGCGAATAGCGATGCGAGCGGCAGCGCGCCCAGCAGTGCGTCCAGCAATGCGAACAGCAGCGGCGACGACTCCCTCGCCGCCCAAGACAAGGAATACCAAAGCCTGCTCGACGTCGGCGAAGGCGTAATCGGCACCGTGCGCGTCCCCAAAATCTCCGTCAATCTACCCATCTACCACGGCACCAGCGACGACGTGCTCGCACGCGGAATCGGCCATCTCTACGGTACCTCGCTGCCGGTAGGGGGTAAAAATACGCATGTCGTGCTCACTGGGCATCGCGGACTCATGAACGCCGAATTATTCACGCGGCTCGACGAACTGCGCAAGGGCGACGTCATGTACCTTGACGTGATGGGTGAAACGCTCGGCTACAAGGTGGACCGCATCAGCGTGATCAAGCCCAACGAAGTGGACAAGCTCAAAGTGGTGCCCGGTGAGGACCGCCTCACCCTCATGACCTGCACGCCGTACGGGGTGAACACGCACCGGCTGCTGGTCTCCGGAGTGCGCGTGGCGATCCCGCATGCGAAGGCCGCTTCGGACGGCGCCAAAGATGCCCGGGCCATGGCGGTGCGCGTGGCGATCGGCGTCGGGTGTTCGGTGCTGGGCATGTGGTTGTGGCTCGGGCTCCTCAACCCGCGGCGCGACCAGTGGATGCTGATCCAGCACGCCGCGTCGCGGCCCGACTGGGTGTGAGTGTGCTGTGGCAGGCGCGAAGTGTGCCGTGGAGTTTCGTAGTAGTTTTCCTCTGGTTGGTCCGGGCTTGCGCGGGCAGAGTGCGACCTGCTATGTGTGGCTGCGGTGGAGTTTCGTAGCAGTTTGTGATGGCTGTTTTGTGTCACGATTCGAAAAATCGGCTGAAATTCGGGATTGTGACACATTCGTGCCAGACCAAGTGCCCCCGTACTGCCATTTCCGGACGATTCTGCCGTGAAAACGGTCGTTCGGGGGTATTTGTGCGGCAGAAAATGTGTCACGATTCGCAAAATCGCCCGAAATTTCAAATCGTGACACATTTGCGTCTGTCTTGATACCCCCGTACTGCCTTTTTCGAGTATTTCTGCCGTGGAAATGTGCATTCGGGGGTATTTGTGAGGTGGCGGATGTGTCACAATTCAAAAAATCGCTCGAAATTCAGAATCGTGACACATTTGAGAGGGCGCGGTGGAGTTTCGTAGCAGTTTGTGGTGGTCGGGGAGAGAGGACACCGATTTGCTGGACGTGTGGTGGAGTATCGTAGTCGTTTTGCGTGTTCCGTTTCACCTCCTGCGCCCCCCTGTACGCTCTCAAAATGCACCATACGGGAAAGTGGTGGAGTTTCGTAGCAGTTTCTTTGGTTGCTTTATACGGAACTCGAGTTTCGTTGCGCTTGGGCACTTTTTGAACTCGAATTTCGTTACAGAATTTCGTTGCACAATTACGTTACAACTTTCGTTACAGAAAACGTTACGTTTGATATACTAAAAACTGCGAATTCCGTTACGATTTTCGTTACGTAGCTCCGTTACGCAATTCCATGCCATGTGACATTCCAAGGAGGTCGGACATGCTGAAACGCAAGGTTTGGAACGATCTTGAGGATTGGAAGAAACGCGGCGCAAACAAAGCGCTATTGATTGCTGGCGCGCGGCAAATCGGCAAAACGACAATCGTCCGCGAATTCGCAAAACGCAACTATCAGTGCTTCGCTGAACTGAACTTTCTGGAAGATCCCAAAGCCGCCTCGATTTTTGAAGGATCGCTGAACGCCGACGAGATCGTCGCGAATCTTACGGCATATTTGCGTGTCCCGCTGGAACCGGGCAATACGCTGGTGCTTCTCGACGAAATCCAGGAATGTCCGGCGGCGCGCACGGCAATCAAATTCCTTGTGGAGGACGGTCGCTTCGACTATGTGGAAACCGGTTCGCTGCTTGGCGTGAAGACGCGCCAGGTTGCATCGTATCCGGTGGGATTCGAGGAGCAACTACGCATGTATCCGCTGGATTTCGAGGAATTCTGCATGGCGAACGGCGTACAGGATTCAACGCTGGACATGCTGAAAAAACATTACGAGGCGCGCACCCCCGTCCCGAAGCCGGTGCACAACGCCATGATGAACCTGTTCCAGACCTACCTGGTGGTGGGCGGCATGCCCGACGTCGTGCAGCGGTACGTCGATACGCACGACATCGGACAGGTCGTGTCCCTGCAAACGGATTTGCTGACTTTGTACCGACTCGACATCGCCAAATATGCCGAAACGAAGGATCGGACGAAAATTCGCAACATCTTTGACGCGATTCCATCCCAACTAGACGACAAAAACCGCAGATTCGTGCTCGCCGACCTTTCCAAAAACGCACGTCAAAACCGATACGAGAGCAGCTTCCTCTGGCTGTCGGACGCCGGCGTCGCATTGCCTTGCTATAACGTCTCCGAACCGGTTCCACCGTTGGAAAACAACAGCAAACGCAGCCTGTTCAAACTGTTTCTCAACGACGTCGGACTGCTGTGCGCGGCCTCCATGGGCAACATTCAATACGACCTTCTGCAGGGCAATCTCGACGTGAACATGGGAGCAATCATGGAGGACGTGGTCGCCCAGGAACTGCGCGCCCACGGCTTCGACCTGCATTACTACAATTCGACGCATCTCGGCGAAGTCGATTTTGTGGTGCAAAGCGGCAAAAAAGTGCTGCCGATCGAAGTGAAATCCGGCAACGATTGGCGGCGTCACAAGGCTTTGGATAATATGCTTGCGATTGAGGATTGGCATTTGCGTGACGCGTACGTGCTTTGCAAAGGCAACGTCGAGACGGACGGGCCGATCACTTATCTTCCGTTGTATATGACCATGTTCCTCAAGCCTGAGCGGATTCCGGAGTCTTTTGTGTATGCGCCGGATCTGTCGGCGTTGATGTAGGAATGCGATGTGATTTGCTATGAGTGGTTGCGGTGGAGTTTCGTAGTAGTTTGTGGTGGCTGGGGAGAAGAGAAAACGGTCTGCGGACGCGTGAGCGGAATGCCGTTCTGCGGCTTTGTGAAATCTGCGGGTGATGGCATGCGACGGGTGAGTAGTATCGGGCGCAGAAGGAGCGCGATATGGGTGATGCGATTGAGATGGATGGCGAGAACGCGGTAGTGAGCGGTAAAGGCGATGATGCGAGTGGCGCGCTCGACACGGGGGAGACGCTCGGCGGGCTTGCCGACTCGAGCGGTGAACTCGGCGCGAAAGGAACGAACGGCGCACTCAGTGAGGAAGATGCTGCTGGCGAAATTGGCGCGGGGGAGGCGCGCGGCGCGCGTGCGGTCGCGATACTGGTGGCGGTCGGCGTGGCTGTCGGATTGCTGTCGGGCATGTTCGGCATCGGCGGCGGCACGGTGATTGTGCCTGCGCTTGTATGGCTGGGACTGTCGCAACGCAACGCGGCCGCCACGTCCACGTTGGCGATCGTGCCGACCTCCATCTCCGGCGTCATTTCATACGCAACCGGCGGACACGTCGACTGGATCGCCGCGCTGCTGCTGTTCTGCGGCATGTTCGTAGGCGGGCAAATCGGCAGTTGGCTGCTCGCGCGTCTGCCGGAACTTGTGCTGCGGTGGATTTTCGTAGCATTTCTTGCTTTCGTGGTTATTAACCAGGCGGGATTCGTGCCGTCGCGCAGCCAACGCATCGTCATGACCGTGACGACCGGCATCTGCCTGGTATTGCTGGGTGTAGTAATCGGCACGTTGGCCGGATTGCTGGGCATCGGCGGTGGAGCGCTCGCCGTGCCTGCGCTGTCGATGCTGTTCGGTGCGTCCGACTTGATTGCGCGCGGCACCTCGCTGCTGGCCATGTTCCCGAATTCGATCACCACCAGTGCGGCGAACCTCAAACGCAAGTTGGCGCACGTGAAGACCGCGCTCATCATCGGTGTGACGGCGGCCGTGACCGCGCCGCTGGGCACGTGGGCCGCCGGCGCGGTCACGCCGCGCGTCGGGTCGGTGCTGTTCGCCTGCTACCTGTGCGTGCTGCTGGTGCGTTCGGTGTTCGTGGCGGTGAAGGCCACGCGTGAGGTGCGGGCTGGGCGGACCGTGCGTTAGCCGGTGCGTGCCGCTGGTCTGGGCATGCCGTTAGTCGGTGTATGCGTCGGTTTTGCATCATGGATTCTGCCAAACCGACGCTGAGGGCGTGCTAAGCGTCGGTTTGGCAGAAGGAGTTCCACGAAACCGACGCTGAGGTGGCGCTAAGCGTCGGTTTGGCAGAATGACAGCGATCAAACCGATGATGAGGGCCCTAAGCGTCGGTTTGGTGGATTAGGTTCTGCGAAACCGACGGTGAGGCGCTGCTGAGCGTCGGTTTGGCAGATTAGGTTCTGCGAAACCGACGGTGAGGCGCTGCTGAGCGTCGGTTTGGCAGAAGGGATGCGATGGAACCGACGGTGGGGTGTGATTGTTGCATGGCTGAGGATATGAGGGGATGGAAAAAAGATATGAAAAGATAAAAAAGGATTAAAAAGAATATGAAAGGATAGAACAAAAGAGAAAGGCCGGCCATGATTTCCTCCATCAATCCATTCAAGCCATCCGCGGGCGCGAATCCGCCGGAGTTGCTCGGTCGAGATGAAATCTTGGATGAATTCGAGGAATCGCTACTGTCAGGTCCGGGAGCTCCGGATCGACTTCTGCGCATCTCCGGAAGCCGCGGCATCGGCAAGACGGCACTACTGAATGCACTCGGTAAACGTGCCAAATTGCACAAATGGGAAGTAATCGATGAAACCGCGGCACCGGGATTTGTTGGTCGGCTCATCGCAATCATCGAAGCGGAATTGAATCGCAAATCGGTGAAATCCGTTGATTTGCCAAGCGTGGCTGTTGACGGCATCGGCAGCCTTGACCTTGGCAAAATCGAATTCAATGCTCAAACTATGCCGTTGACATTGCGAGCTTCGCTTGGCGCGTATCTTAATGTGATCTGCAAGCACCATCCTGAACGGGGGCTGCTTATCACGCTGGATGAAACGCAGGGTGCGACGCAGGCGGAAATACGGGCTTTGGCGACCGCGGCACAGCATTTAATCCGTGAGGACCGCAATATTGCGATTGCGCTTGCCGGACTACCTGGCATGGATTCGTTCCTGCTGCATGACGAGGTCACGACGTTCCTGCGTCGTGCGACGCCGGTCGAATTGAAAGACATTCCTCTGGATCTGGTGCGAGAGTCGTTTCGTTCAATTTTCGAATCGAGCGGATACGCGGTGGATGCGGATGCGCTCGACGCCGCGGCCGAAGCGACTTGCGGATATGCGTTCATGATTCAGCTGGTTGGATACAACATTTGGCGTTGTTCGCGCGATGCGCGACGCGTCGATGCCAGTGCGGTAGGTAAGGGGGTTGAGTCGGCGCGTATCAGACTCGGTGGAACGGTGCATGAACCGGCTGTGGAGGATTTGTCTGAAATTGACCGCACGTATCTGCTTGCGATGGCGCAAGACGATGGCCCGTCACGTACGGGTGACGTGGCGAAGCGAATTGGGAGGAATGCGCAGTATGCCGGGCGTTATCGTCAGCGGCTGATTGATGCAGGTGTGATTTATTCGCCGACATACGGGTATGTGGAGTTTACGATTCCATACCTGCGCGAATGGTTGCAGCAGCATGCAGCGACGTTGGTGATGCGTCGCGTGTGATTGCGGACGCGGCGGGGTGCTGGGCGTCGGTTGATTTGGCGAAGGGATGCTGCCGAATCGATGGAGGCTGCGGAGTTTATGGGAAACTGGCAACTTTACTTTGCAAGTTTGGAGAAAATCGGCAAAGTAAAGTTGCCAGTTTCTTTTGCGTGGGTTGTTGAGCGTCGGTTTGGTGGAATGAGTTCTGCTAAACCGACGGTGAGGGGTGGCTGAGCGTCGGTTTGGTGGGATGGGGGCGATGGGGTCGACGGTGAGGAGGGGTTGGGTGCTGGGTTGGGCTGTAGATGGTTGGGGAGCTGGGTTGAGGTGGGTTGGGGATGGCTGGGCGGCTGCGGGGAAGCGGTTGGGGATTGCTGGGAAGTTATGTGAACGTGCACGACACGCCCGAAATCGATGAATAGTTAGGTCATTTTACGTATAGGGCGTTTTGTTGATTTACGGCTTGTCAAACGTTTGACAAGGGGGATGCGGAAAAGGCGGGGGGGGGGTATTCGACGACGAGTTTCCCCTAAATGAATGCATAATGAATATAGCGCTATTTATAAGTACATAAATAAGCACTTGCCGCTACCGCTGTGTGCAATGAGAGCAACCGCGATGCTCCCGCTTTTTCGAATACAGCCGAGGCAGCACGAATTGAAGAGCCAATCTCCTGCGCAAGGAGGAAGGGTAGATATGAACAGTATTGTGAAGCGCGTGCTTTCGGGCGCGGCCGCTTTGGGTATTGCACTCAGCGGTCTGGCTCTAGGTGCGGCGTCGGCCAACGCCGACGATGTGGTACAACCGAAGTCCAATCCGACTACGGGCACAATCACCATTAAAAATCAAGATGAATACACAGTTATTCATCAATTCCAAGGATGGAATCTGGCGAAGCTCACCAATGTGAGCGCAGCGCTGTCATCCACTGCGAACCAGTATCTGCTTCAGTCTTTCCAGATGGACACCATTGATAAGTATGTGACGCCCATCGAGACTGCGATGAAAAAAACTACTGCCTCGGATGCCAAAGGTAAGCAAACCACTCTGTATGACTTGTACACAGCCGATAAGAACTATTGGGTGAGCGATAACAATACGAAGAAAAATAATCCGATGGGTTGGCTTGCTTCGTATTTCTCTGGCGATGCGCGTGAAAATGGTGTCGCGAACGGTGGTGTTGATTGGCAGACCTCCAAGTCTGATCTTCGTGCTTTCACCACGAATCTGGATGCTTTGCTGCGTGCAAAAGACGGTGCAGACAATAACACCTACGCTGCTGATGCTTCATTCCAATCTGACGGCAAGCCTGAAGAAGTCTCCCAAGGCATGTGGTTGCTGGACGATAACACTTCCGATCAGGGTCTGGCCAGTGGAAAGAATCTAAAGAATGCTCAGGAGAACGCGTCTGTCCCGATTTTGCTTTCCACCACGTATAAGAACGTTGCGTTCAAGACTGCTGATGGAACGACCAAGTCGGTGGATGTGAATTATGGCAATCGAGGCGTGATTGGCGAGATCACCGTCAAGAACACGTTGCCTTCCATTGCTAAGGAAGTGGTGACAGGCAGCGCGAACACTGGGTATACGTCCCAGGACCATCCGGATTATGCGGTCGGTGATGAGATAAGCTATCGTATTTACTCCCGCGTGCCGGTCTACACTGGTTACGGATATAATCCGAACTATAATTCGAACTATAATTCGAACTATGCGTCGTGGGATAACATCCCAGTGAATGAAAAGGCCATCACTCGCCATCTCGATATTGTCGATACCGCATCCAAGCAACTGACCGTTGACAGAAGCAAGACCAATAACGTCACCAAAGCGGTGGAATCGGTGCAGCTGGTCAATCCGCAAACTGGACATGTGGATGCGATATTGCAGGAAGGCACTGATTATGATGTCGCCTTCAAGGATGTTGTGGATTCTGGAACCGCCTACAATGACGGTACTGAGACCACGATCGATCTGGGCAAGTATGTCAACATCACCGCAAGCTCCACTGCTGCGAAGAATGGCAAGGGCGTGCTGGAAGGCGATACAATCGTGGTGATTTTCAAGGCGACTCTGAACAAGTATGCTGCGATTTCCACGGCCAACAATGCGTTGGGTAATCCGAATAAGGTCACTTTGGTGTATTCGAACCGTGCTTCGGATGGCAGCAGCATTGGTTACCTTCCGGGCGATGAAGTGAATGTGTGTATACATTCAAGTTCCAGCTGAAGAAGACCGATGAAGCGTACAAGAGCAGCAACGGCAAATCCGGTCAAGCTCTGCAGGGCGCGAAGTTCGTGGTGCAGGCCAGCGATACTTCAGAGCATAAGGGCAAGTACCTTGCCACCACGAAGGACGATGAGGGCCACTATGACGTATCTTGGCTGGATGCTAAGCCTTCCAAGAATGAGACCTTGACATCCAAGGGTGTGTTCACATCTAACGACAAGGGTATTGTCGAAGGATTGGTTGGCCTTGATGCTGGCACCTATACCGTCTCTGAGATTCAGGCGCCAGAAGGCTACATCGGATTCTCCCTGCCGACCTTCAAGATCTCCATCTGGCCCCAGTACCATTATTCGAATGGCACTACTGGCAACGGCTACCAGCAGCATACGTGGACGTGCAGCGAATACTGCAAGGCTGATGCGGACGGTAAGACCGCTTGGGGCGACTGGACCATCGGAGACAAGAATGGCAAGGCCGGCATCGAGGCTGAGGAGAACGGTACTGTCGAAGTCGCTAAGGGCGACAACAGCGATTACGTATACACCGATGCTGCAGAAAAGACTCCGGCTTACCAGCTCAACGTGTACAACGCCAAGTATCTGACTCAGCTGCCGCTCACCGGCGGAATCGGTTTGATGATGATCGTCGTTGTTGCTGTGCTGCTATTCGGCGCATCTGGCATTCTGGTCATCCGCTCTCGCAAGGCGTCCGCAGCCCGTCGCAGCGCCTGAAAGTAAACGATGATGGCGAAAGCGCTTCGCACTCAGATTGAGGTAACCGCAGTCTCCGATGATACCGAAGAGTCTGCGGAAGCCGCACAGGCAAAGCAAGCGGCCGAACTTGACCGCAAGCTTGCCAAGAGAGCGAAGCGTGACGCCATCGCCGCAATCGTGATTTTTATTGTTGCGGTTATCGTTTTATCGTTCCCTTTCGTAACGAGGGCAATCTCTAGTTATCGACAGCGGTCTATGGTCAACCAATCAAAGACCGTTGTCGATAGCTGGCCTTATCCGCAAGCCAAGGAGCAACTGAAAGCGGCGCGTGAGTACAATCGGCGCCTTTATAGAAATGGTCAATCCGCAATTGGTGAGGTTGTGGATCCCTTTCAGAAAAGCGGCGAATCCCAGGACGATTCATTGGCCGCGCAGGACAAGGAATATCAATCCCTTCTGGACACTGGACAGGGTGTGATGGGAGACGTCCGCATTCCGAAAATATCGGTGAATCTGCCGATTTTCCATGGAACTGGTGAAGTGGCTCTTAGCAAGGGAACGGGCCATCTGTACGGAACTTCTCTTCCGGTAGGAGGTAAGAACACCCATTCGGTCATCACCGGTCACCGAGGCATGGTCACCGCCGAGATGTTCACCAGGCTGGACGAGCTGAAGAAGGGCGATGCTTTCTATATCGATGTGATGGGTGAGACCTTGGGGTACAAGGTGGACAGCATCAAAGTGATCCTTCCTACGGAAGGCACAAAGTACTTACGTGTGCATCAAGGTGAGGACAGAGTCACCCTGATGACGTGCACGCCATATGGCGTGAATACCCACAGACTACTGGTCTCTGGAGTGAGAACGCCACTGTCGGAGTTGGCTGATCAACATGACAGTGCAATCTACCGCGACGTAATGGTTGGTGTTATAGCGGTCGTTGCGATTATTGCCATAGTGGTCGTTGCGAGGCGACAATCGTGGTTGCCGGTACGACATGCGACGAATCGCAGAAACCTATAAGCTTTATTGATTTTAACGAAAAAGGATTCTCGGGAAGGAAGGAACATCATGAGCCGATCACGTCGACGCAAGCATGCATTCTGTGGCGTCGCATCAGTGTCTGGGCGAGTGGTGCCTTGCAATTGGGCTAGACGCGCAGGAAAGGTCCTGGTTGCGTTTGTAGCGGCGTTTGCTTGCCTGTTTTCGATGGTGGCTGCTTCTGGAACGGCACAGGCAAACGATTCTTCCAGTACTGCAATCAGCCTTGGAGATGAAATCACAGGTTACAAGATGGAATACCGGACCATTACTGGATACAGCAATGGGCAGCCGGTGTACGGCCCTTGGACGACCATGGAGCCTAATAGCGATGGCTCTTACGATTTCGATGCCGACAAGAACCCCAATTGGCAGTACAGAATCCGGGCTGAATATTCTCTTAAGCCGTATTATCTGAAGGATAAAAATACCGATTCGGTAACCTATAAGGTCCCGGACAGTCTGAAAGTTCTGTCCGGATCTTCCGGCGGCGTTCTTGGCACTGATGGATATACCAAGTACGGTACATATACGCTGGATAAAAACGGACAGTTCACTATCGTGTTTAACAAAACCGCCATGGACGAGAACGGCGAAGGTGGCGTAATCAATGGATGGTTGACGTTTGAAGCCCAAGTCAGCAGAAAAGGCGAGCATGAGGGCGGGGAAATTGATTTGCCGGGCAACGGTGGATTGATCAATGTCGGTAAAAAGTACGATCTGAACGTGCAGAAGACTAAGGGCACGTTGGACAATGCTTCGCAGACTCTTCCCTTCATAATTACGGTGTCATCACCGGAATACGGCACTCCTGGCAAAGTGAAGCTGTCCGATGTGATGGAGAACGGATCCATTAAAGCTCCGGTGACGGTTACGGGCACCCATGCTGATGGTTCGTCGTTCACCGTTGTCTTGCAAGATGCCGACGGCAAGAATATCGATGCGAATGCTTTGGATGGGAAGAATTCGTTTGAAGCCTATCTGCCACAACTTGCGGCTGGGGATACTATCGTCATTTCGTATGATGGCGTTGGCAATGTCGCACTTGGTGGCAATGGCGACATCAAGAACACGGCCCACGTCGAATCGAAGGACGATAACGGCCATGAGGTGAAAAGCGAAGCTTCCGCTGATTGGTGGTTCGAAAACAAACCTGATTTGAGCAAAACTGCCAGTGGAGTCGATGCCAACGGCGCAATCAAATGGACGGTGGTTGTCAACAAGGATCACCGTAATTTGAAGGGCTGGACTTTGAATGATTTGCCGGGAGCTGGCCTTCAGAACAGTCTCCAGGATGTTCAGGTGTATGAAGAGGGACATCCCGAACAAGCCACTAAAGTTTCGTTCCCCGTGACGTTCTCCAAAGACAACACCAAGACGTACGTTTTCACCTATTCGACTGCGATTGATGGGAAGTCATCTCAGGCAAATCAGAAAGACTTCAGCAATACTGTTTCAATTTGTCCTACAGATTCCCAGGATGGGAACCTGTGCGCTTCGAAGAGCGGGACATACTCCATGTCGAACCCATTTGCCAAGTCCTCCATCGGTAATGTGAATGTGTTCGAGGACCAAAACACTAAAGAGCGTAGCGCCAATCTCAGTTGGCAATTGAACATCGGCAGCAGCGACAGGGACCTCAAGGGACCTTGGACATATACCGATACGTTGCAGAGCGTTACGCAAGATAATCACTCCTATCCGCACTATTTCACCGATGCACAGCAGACCGCTATCGAAAAGTCGATTAAGGACGCGATTTCCGATGCATACAGGGGAACTGGAGTCACCCCTGAGTACACAATTGCATTCGGTTCGTCGAATGGCAGCCAGCAGAAGAACCAGTTCACTATTACCATGCAGACCGATCTTCCGAAGGAAACTAAAATCTCCTTCAAGTATTCTTCCACGGTTGCCTTGGGTACGGAATATAACGGATTGCGTTTTACCAATTGCGCGAATATAGGTAATTTCTGGGATTGCCCGAGTGCCGATATTCAGGAATACCATAAGCCTACTGATCCACAGGAACCGGATTATCCGAAATTCAACATGGTGAAGCATGATTCGGCAGAGACGAACGGCCCATATTCCGATTTCACCAACCATGATTACACGTCGCTGAATACGACGAAGACGGCTACATCGACAGACAAAGCCGGGACGCCCTATATGTCGTGGACCATCGATTTCAACCCAAGCTGGGATATGGTGGGCAAAAGCAAAGGCGACTTGGTTCTGACGGAGAAGCTGCCTAAAGGCACACATCTGCTGACTGGTATATCCGCTAACGACGGCGAAGCTGGATTGCAGCTCGAAGGGCGTCAATATGACGATAAAGGAGCAAGCAAGGTATTTACTTTCAACGGAAATCATGGCCAAGCTACTTATGTGACGTCATGGTGGCCGCGTGAGGAAACTGCCTATGCGACTGCTGATCTCCAAGATGATGGCACTGTTAGAATCACCATTCCGCAAGCCACCTTGCAGAATTGGGCTGACAAGGTGGGCATGACGAATTATGACGGATGGAAGTACCAGCAGATGCGACTTATCGTCCGTGTGGCCTTTGATGATGGACAGTTTGACGACTATGAAGTCTCCCATGCCTATGAGAACACGGTAGTCGCATCCTTCCCGGGTAGCAAGGATGTCGAATCCTCTCAGGAGCAGACCATTCGTCGTGATGCTTGGAAGAATCTTGTCGACAAGCAGAACATGAACAAGATTCATCTGTACGACCAAAGCAACCCTGAACAGGTTGATAATGAAGCTCGGTATCAGCTCAATATCAACCCGGATTCGTTGTGCGTCGGTCAGAAATCCGATAATCAGTCTCGTGGAGCATGCTCGCCGAGCGCGTACACCTTCAAGGATGTGGCGAAATACCAGCATATTGCGGGCTATAACGATGCGCAGCTGGTATTGGACCCGGATAGCGTGCACATCTACGTGCCGGATAAGAATGGCTCGCAAATCATCGAACGGGTCAAATTCGATGAGCGGGGCAATGTGATAACCACAAATCATGGAACTGTCGTTGACGGCGGCGATGTGGTTCCTGAAGTCGAGAAAATCAAAGTCCGTGAACTGGATTCCAGTCAGTATTCGTATGTGGTCGATTCGGAACAGACCGATACGTATAACGGATGGTGGACCAGCACTCTGACCTTTACCGTTCCGAACAAGACCGCGCTCATCGTCGACTACACCTATAAGGTGATTGGTGCGAAGGATTCCTACGTGGCCATTTCCAATGTGGCTGAGGTGAATGGCAAAAAAGCGTGGCCTGCTGACCGCACGTTCGCCGCGCATATTACGCAAGCCGCCGCTGGAGCGGATGTCGCTGAAATGCCGATCAACGTATTCAAGGTGAATGCGGACAACAACGCGGAACGTCTGCCTGGAGCGGAATTCGAGCTCTATGGATGGGAAGGCAAAAATAGCGAACATCCATACACGTGGAAGAAGCTCGAAACAAAGAGCCCGTTGCGTACCAACGAGAAGGGTCAGCTATCACTCCATAAGTCCATATTCAAGAATCCCGATGAGTTCACTTACAACAGGGCGTACAAGCTGGTAGAAGTGGAAGCTCCAAGCGGATATGTATGCGAACAGGAGCCGAAGTATTTCGTCATCGACAATGCCGATACGGACAAATATCCGGTGCAATGGCCTTGGGAATTCGGCAAGGATGGCTATGAGTACGCCAATGGTACCCATGTGGTTGTTGGAACATTTATGTATTTCAAAGATGCTCCAGTGATTCTGCCACTGACCGGCATGCTGGGCGGAGCGCGTTGGATCGTGCTTGGCGGCGCGGTGCTGGCCGTCATCGCAGGGGCGTTTGCGATGGATTCCCAGCGGGCCGCTCGGCGTCGGTTGTGCAGCACACTTTCCACCAAACCGACGATGAGGCGCCGCTGAGCGTCGGTTTCGCGGAATGGGTTCTGTCAACCGACGGTGAGGCGGTGCTGAGTGTCGGTTTGGTAGGTTGGGTTCTGCTAAACCGACGGTGGGGCGCTGCTGAGCGTCGGTTTTGCGGAATGGGTTCGATGAAACCGATGATGAGGGCGATAGGCGTCGGTTTGGTGGAATGGGGGCGATTGAACCGACGGTGAGAGGTGGGTGAGCGTCGGTTTGGCAGAAAGGATGCGACGGAACCGACGCGGCGGTTATTACGGCATAGGCGGGTATATGCGGTGGGGGCGTCGCGGTATATCCTATACACTGCATTCGTAGTGCATTACCAGGTTTCCGCAATCGCCAACTATCGAGGAATCGCATGACCGATAACGTTTTCACGGCGTTCGTGCGCAACGCACAGCCGCAACCCAATCCCAGCAACATCATTCAAGGCGATCGGTGGCGCATCTGCCTGCTCACCGACGCGCTGGCCCGCTTCGAGTGGTCCGACACCGGCCATTTCGAGGACCACGTCACCCAAACCGTGCTCAACCGCGACTTCGGACATCGCGTGGAACGCACCGTGACGGAACGCGACGGTCGCGTCATCATCGACACCGAAAATCTGCACATCGACTACGACGGCAAGCCGTTCAGCAAAGAAGGCCTGTGCGTGGTCGTCAAGCATATTTCCAGCACCCAGTTCAACACCTGGCATTACGGCGATCAATCAAGAGGTAACCTCAAAGGCACCGCGCGTACGCTCGACGAAGCGGACGGCGACAAGAAATTCGGCCAGCCGCTCGACATGGGCGACGGCGTGATCTCGCGCGACGGCTGGGCGGTACTCGACGATTCCAAATCGAACGTGATCGTGCTCGCCGACAGCGTGAACGGCAAGCCGAATCCGTTCGGCTCCTGGGTCTCGCCGCGCGACAAAGGCTGCATCGACCTATATTTCTTCGGCTACGCGCATCGCTATATCGAAGCCGTGCAGGACTTCTACAAGCTCACCGGACCGCAGCCGCTGCTGCCGCGATTCGCGTTCGGCAACTGGTGGAGCCGCTACTACCAGTACACGCAGCCCGAATATCTGGCGCTCATGGACCGGTTCAAGCGCGAAGGCATCCCGTTCACCACGTCCGTGATCGACATGGATTGGCATCTCGTCGACAGCGTCGACCCGAAGTACGGTTCCGGCTGGACCGGTTACACGTGGAACCACGAGCTGTTCCCCGACCATGTGAAGTTCCTCGACGAACTGCATCGCAAGGGGCTCAAGACCACGCTCAACGTGCATCCGCGCGACGGCATCCGCGCATTCGAAAACGCGTATCCGAAGGCCGCCAAGCGTATGGGCGTCGACCCGGCGAGCGGCGAGAACCTCGAATTCGACCTGACCAATCCGGACTATATGGACGCCTACTTCGACATGCACCACGATCTTGAGGCCGAGGGTGTTGACTTCTGGTGGCTCGACTGGCAGCAGGGCGGCGTGACGCGCCAGCCCGGCCTCGACCCGTTGTGGATCCTCAACCACATGCACTACCTCGATTCCGGCCGCGACGGCCGCTGGCCGCTCACCTTCTCGCGCTACGCCGGCCCCGGCTCGCACCGCTACCCGGTCGGCTTCTCCGGCGACACCGTGATCACCTGGGATTCGCTCGCCTTCCAGCCGCAATTCACCGCCACCGCGTCCAATATCGGCTACGGCTGGTGGAGCCACGACATCGGCGGCCACATGTTCGGCTACCGCGACGACGAGCTCGAGGCACGCTGGTACCAGCTCGGCGCATTCAGTCCGATCAACCGCCTGCATTCCAGCAATTCGCCGTTCTCCGGCAAAGAGCCGTGGAACTACACGGGTGACGTGCGTGCCTCGATGACCGCCTCGCTGCGCCTGCGCCACGCGCTGCTGCCGTACCTGTACAGCATGAACTACCGCGCCGCGTTCGAAGGCCGGCCGATCATCGAACCGATGTACTGGCAGTCGCCCGAGACATGGGCCGCCTACGATTACCCCGACGAATTCCGCTTCGGCACCGAGCTTGTCGTGGCGCCGATCGTCAGCGCCGCCGATCGCAAGGTAGCGCGCGGCCGTGCGGATTTGTGGTTGCCGCAGGGCGAATGGTTTGACTTCTTCGACGGCCGTCGTTATGAGGCGCGCGGGGATGCGGGGCGTGCTGTCACCGTATGGCGCGCGCTTGACCGCATGCCGGTATTCGCCAAAGCCGGCGCGATTGTGCCGATGCAGCGACTGGGCGAGGGGGACGACGTCAACTCCATCGCCAATCCGACCGCGATGGACGTGCTGCTCTTCCCGGGCGCTTCCGGCGAATTCACGATGCGCGAGGACGACGGCGTGTACGCGCACGCTTCGGCCGGACGCACGGCCGACACTGCGTTGCGTTGGCAGTGGTGTGATGGCGATACGGGCGATTGCGCTGGTACTGCTGGTATTGGTGCTGTTGCTGGTGCCGGCGATGCTGCTGATACTGGTAAAACCGCCATATTCACCGTCGACCCGGTCCGCGGCGACAGTTCCGACGCGGCTCCCAAGTCGCGCGATTGGACGATCACTGTACGTGGTGTCGCCCGTCCCCGCATTTCCGGCAATCGTTTGGAAAGTTTGGAAGGTTTGGAAAACGGTGTGCAGGCTTCCGTCGGAAGTGTTGATGTGACGTTGCATCCAGCCGACATTTCCTACGATGAAGCGACCATGAGCCTCACCGTCACCGTGCGCGACGTGCCGACCGACCAATCGCTACGCATCGCATTCGTGGACGGTCTTGAAATCGCCGAAAATCCGGTGGAACGTGACTGCTACGACATTCTGCTGCACGCGCAAATCCAATTCTTCGCCAAGGAAAAGGCGCTGAACGCGATCCGCGAGGAAGGCGTGCGCGCCATAGGATCGTTCGCGGCGCTGAACAAGAAACCGCGATTCGACGGCGACTTCCTTGACGTGGACCTGCCCGAATCGGTGGTGTCCGCTCTGGAGGAAGTGCTGCTCAGAAGCTGAGCCGACGCGTTCACTGCAAAGACACATTGGTTTCATTTCGATTTCTTCTGCGGGTCCTCTCCCGTACTTCCACACGCCATAGCGTGTGTGTTGGCATCGCAAGATCCAACACAAGGCATGGGAAGGACCCGTGCAAAAAAGGCGCACACGCGCACAGAAGAAAGAAGAACCATGAGCAAGCACAAGGCTCTCACGGGTGCCATCGCGGCGCTCGCCTCCGTCGCCACGCTCGGAGCGCTCGCCGCACCGGCGCTCGCGGCCGACACCACCTACAGCCCCAACGGCAAAACCGTCGCCGAACTCGCCAAGCATGGCGGCGCACAGCGCATCGCCTCAATCGGCAACGAAAAAGCAAAGAATGTCATCCTCTTCCTTGGCGACGGCATGGGCGATTCCGAAATCACCGTCGCCCGTGACTATCTCAAGGGAGCCAACGGCCACTTCGACGGCCTCGACGCGGTCGGCCAGCCGGGCGCGCTCGGTGACGCCAAAGCCGGCACCGGCCAATACACCACCTTCTCGCTGGGCAACGGCAGCAAGGACAGCGCCGTCGGCAAGGACGGCAACGGCAAACTCGCCGCCAACCCAAATCCGGGCAAAATCACCGCCGTCACCGACTCCTCCGCCTCCGGCTCCTCCTGGGCCACTGGCACCAAGACCTACAACAACGCCGTGGATGTCGACGTGTATGGCAACCCGCAGCTCAACCTTTTCGAACTGGCCAAGGCGGCCGGCAAGGCCACCGGCAACGTGACCACCGCCGAAATCCAAGACGCCACCCCGGCCGTACTCGAATCGCACTCGTCCGAACGTTCCTGTTACGGCCCGCAAGGTAAGACCGACGGCAGCTCCAACGATGCGCTGAAGCGTTGTCTGGCCAACCAGCTCAAGGAGAACGGCGGTATCGGCTCCATCTCCGAACAGCTGCTCGACACCCGCGCCGACGTGACCATCGGCGGCGGTTCCAAGTACTTCCGCCAGACAGTGCAGGGCGGCGAGTACAAGGGCAAGACCGTGTGGGAACAGGCCAAGGAAATGGGCTTCCAGACCGTTGAAAACGACCCGGCAGCCATGAACGCCCTGCAGTACAAGGACAACCAGCCGGTGCTCGCCTTGATGAGCGACGGCAACATGCCGACCAAGTTCAACCCGTCCAAGGCCACTGCCAAGGATCCGGCCAAGGACGCCAATCCGACCGTGTGCACGCCGAACGCCGACTGGCTCGGCAACCAGGGCTCCTCGCTCAAGGACATGACCAAGAAGGCTCTTGAACTGCTGGACGCCAATCCGAACGGCCAGAAGAACGGCTATTTCCTGCAGGTTGAGGGCGCGTCCATCGACAAGCAGGACCATGCCGGCAACGCCTGCGGCCAGATCGGCGAGACCGACGACTTCGACCAGGCCATCGCCTACGCGCTGCAGAACGTCGATCTGAACAACACGCTTGTGATCGTCACCGCCGACCATGCGCACACTTCCCAGATCCTCAACGCGCAGCCGGCCTACGCACTGTCCACCGTGCTCAAGACCGCCGACGGCACCAACATGGTCGTCTCCTACGGCACCGCGCAGGACGATTCCCGTGACGCCGACGGCGGCTACAACGGCGGCGACATGGAACACACCGGCACCCAGCTGCGCATCGCCGCATCCGGCCCGGGCGCCCAGCGCGTCACCGGCCTGACCGACCAGACCGACAACTTCTACACGATCGCTGGCGCGCTGGGCTTGGCCACCACCACCGATGCGCAGAACGCGCTGTCCGCCGATGCCGAAGTGAAGGTCGCCGCCGACAATGGCGCGTATGTGGCCGACGTCGACGGTTTCAATGGCGACGCGGTGCTCTCCTACGAGCTGAAGGACAAGAACGGTACCACCGTGGCCGCTTCCGATTCCTCCACCCCGCTGTCCGGCGTGCGCGTCAAGACCGCGCAGACCACGCCAATCGCGCTCGATGGTGTCACGGAAGGCGCTGAATACACGCTCACCGTCACCGGTCGTCAGTCCGGCAAGACCGTCACCGTCGACTTCCAGGCTCCTGCCGCCGACTCCGCCTCCAAGGGCGATGCCGGCAAGGACGCTGGCAGGAACGGCGTGATCGCTTCCGGCAAGGTCGGCAACAACGCGAAGCCCGTCGGCCCGTTCGGCGCGCTCGGCGAAACCGGCACCACGGTGCTGGCCGTGGCCGCCGCAATCGCCATGCTGGTCGCTATCGCGATGCTCGTCAAGACCGCCAAAACTGCGAGCGACGCCAAAAACGGCCGCTGAATGATCGGGCGGATGATGCTCGGTCTTTGATCGTCTGGCTCTGCCGTTGATTTGCCGACTGGGCAATCGCCGAATCATTGACAATCGCTGAATCGCTGAATCGCTGAATTGGTGAATTGGTGAATGACGGAACCGCCGGTGCTGGATGCCTCTTGTTGGGGCTTCCAGCATCGGCGGTTTCGTCTCATGCATTCCGCCAAACCGACGCTTAGCCAGCTCTCACCGTCGTTTTTGCGGAATGGGTGCGATGAAACCGACGGTGAGAGCGCTGAGCGTCGGTTTGATGGGATGGGTTTTGCGAAACCGACGGTGAGGGGTTGGTAAGCGTCGGTTTGGTGGAATGGGTGCGATTGGACCGACGGTGAGTTGGGTTGGACGAGTTGGGTTGGGCGAGTTGGGCTGGATGAGGCGGATTTGGAAAGTTGAGTGAGGGGCGCTCAAGATTTTTTGCGATTTCGGGAATAATAACTTGCGATTCAAAGTTGAGTGGTGTAGGCTCAAGTTTTGGAACGGGTCGAGAGATCCGAAAGAAACGTGAGCGGGAAACCGTAGAACGAGAACAACGTTCCGCCGCAGCCGACGGAACATATATGTAAGGAGTCAAAGTTATGGGACGCGCAGTTGGCATCGATCTGGGTACTACCAATTCCTGCATCGCAACGCTTGAAGGTGGCCAGCCCACCGTTATCGTGAACGCCGAGGGCGCTCGCACCACGCCGTCCGTCGTGGCATTCAGCAAGTCCGGTGAGATCCTGGTCGGCGAGGTCGCCAAGCGCCAGGCCGTCACCAACGTGGACCGCACCATCAGCTCCGTCAAGCGCCACATGGGCACCGACTGGACCGTCGAGATCGACGGCAAGAAGTGGACCCCGCAGGAGATCTCCGCGCAGGTCCTGATGAAGCTTAAGCGCGATGCCGAGGCCTACCTCGGCGAGCCGGTCACCGACGCCGTGATCACCTGCCCGGCATACTTCAACGATGCCCAGCGCCAGGCCACCAAGGACGCCGGCACCATCGCAGGCCTGAACGTCCTGCGTATCATCAACGAGCCGACCGCAGCCGCACTGGCCTACGGCCTCGAGAAGGGCAAGGAAGACGAGCGCATCCTGGTCTTCGACCTCGGCGGCGGCACCTTCGATGTGTCCCTGCTGGAAATCGGCAAGGATGATGACGGCTTCTCCACCATTCAGGTGCAGGCCACCAACGGCGACAACCACCTGGGCGGCGACGATTGGGATCAGAAGATCATCGATTGGCTCGTCAGCGAAGTCAAGAACAAGTATGGCGTTGACCTGAGCAAGGACAAGATCGCCCTGCAGCGTCTGAAGGAAGCCGCCGAGCAGGCCAAGAAGGAACTGTCCAGCTCCACCAGCACCTCCATCTCCATGCAGTACCTGGCCATGACCCCTGACGGCACCCCGGTGCATCTGGACGAGACCCTGACCCGTGCGCACTTCGAGGAAATGACCTCCGATCTGCTGGGCCGCTGCCGCACTCCGTTCAACAACGTGCTGCGCGACGCGGGCATCGGCGTCTCCGACATCGACCACGTGGTCCTCGTCGGTGGCTCCACCCGTATGCCGGCCGTCAAGGAACTCGTCAAGGAGCTCACCGGCGGTAAGGAAGCCAACCAGTCCGTGAACCCGGATGAAGTCGTGGCCGTCGGCGCAGCCGTGCAGTCCGGCGTCATCAAGGGCGACCGCAAGGACGTCCTGCTGATCGACGTGACCCCGCTGTCCCTCGGCATCGAAACCAAGGGTGGCATCATGACCAAGCTCATCGAGCGCAACACCGCCATCCCGACCAAGCGTTCCGAAGTGTTCTCCACCGCCGAGGACAACCAGCCGTCCGTGCTGATTCAGGTCTACCAGGGCGAGCGTGAGTTCGCTCGCGACAACAAGCCGCTGGGCACCTTCGAACTGACCGGCATCGCTCCGGCTCCGCGTGGCGTCCCGCAGATCGAGGTCACCTTCGACATCGATGCCAACGGAATCGTGCACGTGTCCGCCAAGGACAAGGGCACCGGCAAGGAGCAGTCCATGACCATCACCGGTGGTTCCGGCCTGCCGAAGGACGAGATCGACCGCATGGTCAAGGAAGCCGAAGCCCACGAGGCCGAGGACAAGAAGCGCAAGGAGGACGCCGAGACTCGCAACCAGGCCGAATCCTTCGCCTACCAGACCGAGAAGCTCGTCAACGACAACAAGGACAAGCTCTCCGACGACGTGGCCAAGGAAGTCACCGACAAGGTCAACGCGCTGAAGGAAGCCCTGAAGGGTGAGGACATCGAGAAGATCAAGGCCGCCCAGAGCGAGCTGATGACCTCCGCCCAGAAGATCGGTCAGGCCCTTTACGCCCAGCAGGGTGCTGCCGACGCGGCCGGTGCTGCTGGCGCCGCGGGCGCTGCCGGCTCCGCCTCCAACGCCTCCAATGGCTCCGACGACGACGTGGTCGACGCCGAAGTCGTGGACGATGACGACAAGGACAACAAGTAATCATGTCCGATTTCAACAAGGACGAGTACCTGAACGACCTGCCCGACATGGATGACCTGTCCGGGCAGGCCGCCCCGGCCGCTGGAGCCGGTTCCGCCGCCTCCACCGATCAGTCCGCCAAGGCCGACAAGCCCGCAGCTGCTGGTTCCGCCGCGAAGGAAGCCTCCGCTTCCGACGCAACTGCGAAATCGCAGGACAACGGTGATACCGCTGCCAACGGCGATGCCGACAAAGCCGGCAAGGCCGACAATGCGGACAAAGACGGCAAGGGCGGTGACACGCTGACCCCGCTTGGCCAAGCCAAGAAGGAAGCCGCCGAATATCTGGAGGCGCTGCAACGCGAACGCGCGGAGTTCATCAACTTCCGTAATCGCGCGCAGAAGGAGCAGGAACGCTTCCGCCAGCATGGCATCATCGACGTGCTGACCGCGCTGCTTCCGGCGCTGGACGACATTGATCGCATCCGCGAGCACAGCGAGATGGACGATTCGTTCAAGGCCGTGGCCAACAAGATCGACAAGGCGTTCGAGAAGTTCGGCGTCGAGAAGTTCGGCGAAAAGGGCGAGGACTTCGACCCGACCAAGCACGACGCGATCCTGCACAAGCCGGATCCGAACGCCGAGAAGGAAACCGTCGACACCGTGGTGGAAGCCGGCTACCGCATCGGCGACCGTGTGATCCGCGCGGCCCGCGTGGTCGTGGCTTCCCCGCAAAGCTGAGCGACTGAACGCGGAATAAAGCAAAGACCGAATTCCGCACTTCCTGCCACGTGAGCTTCCACGTGAAGCCCGCGTGGCCATAGCCGGGCCCCTCTGAAACGAGGGGCCTTCGACTATCCACGACTACCACGACTATCCACTATCCAACACATTGAAGAGACTTTACGAAAGACTCTGCAGACTTCATGAAGACCTCACGAAAGGAGGCACATCATGGCTGAGAATGAATGGCTGAGCAAGGATTTCTACAAGGTCCTTGGTGTCTCCAAAGACGCCACCGAAGCCGAAATCACCAAAGCGTACCGCAAGCTGGCTCGCAAATATCATCCCGACCTGAACAAGACCAAGGAGGCCGAGGAGAAGTTCAAGGACATCTCCGAGGCGTACGACGTGCTGAGCAACAAGGAGAACCGTCAGAAGTATGACGCTATCCGCCAGTTCGGCATGGGCGGCGCGCGCTTCGCCGGAGGTTCCGGCCAAGGCGGCTTCGACGCGGGCGCGTTCTCCGACATCTTCGGTTCGATGTTCGGCGGCGGCGCCGGCATGGGCGGCAACGGGTCGCGCATCCGCTTCCAGACCAGCGGCGGCGGCAATCCGAACTTCGATGACATCTTTTCGATGTTCGGCGGCGGTGCCGGAGGCCCGGGCGCCGGCGGACGCCAGTATGAGAGGCAGAGCGCCGGATACGAGCAGCCACGTCCGGAAGACGGTGAGGACCGGAATTCCAAGATTCGTCTGACCTTCCGCCAGGCGGTCAAGGGAGCCACCGTGTCGCTGTCCGCGGGCGGCAAGAAGTTCAAGACGCATATTCCGGCCGGAGTGCATGACGGGCAGAAGATCCGTCTCGCCGGCAAAGGCAAGCCGGGCAGCAATGGCGGCAAGAACGGTGATTTGTATCTGCATATCACCGTCGCCGAAGACCCGAAATTCACGTTGCGCGGCCGTGACATCGTCATGCCTCTGCCGATTACCGTCGGCCAGGCCGTGAACGGTGCGAAAGTGACCGCCACGGACATCGACGGCAACGAAATCGTCTTCAAAGTGCCTGCCGGCTCGTCCAGCGGCACGGAAGTGCGCATTTCGGGCAAGGGCGTGGTCAATCCGCATGAGAACGGCGATTTGGTCGGCCGTGTGGAAATCCACGTTCCGGAACGCCCCAACCTCGTCGCCAAGCATGCGGCCAAGGAATTCGACAAGGCTTGCGGCGACTTCGCCGACGAGCTCGCGCGGGAGCGCTGACAGTCGTGGCACGCTCATCGCGGACCTCGCACGCCTCGCAGGCGCGCGCCGCACGGCAGGCTAAGCGGCTGTACGAAATGTGCGCCATGGCGATCGTGGTTGGCCGTGCCGACCTGGACGGCGCCGATGAAGTCGGCTTCGACATCGAATTGCCGGTTTTCTCCGTCGGCGCCGCCGGCGAGCTTGCCAACGTGCATCCGCAGACGTTGCGCCAGTACGATCGGCTTGGCTTGGTCGTGCCGCAACGTACGGAGGGCGGCGCCCGCCGCTATTCGCTGCGTGACATCTCCCGCCTTGCGCAGGCCCAGCAGCTCAGTCAGGAGGACGGCGTCAATCTGGCCGGAATCACGCGCATCCTCGAGCTTGAGGAGGAGAACCGTGAGCTTCGCCGGCAGGTGGAACGGCTCCGCAAGCCGGCCGGTTCCAGCGTGTTCGCGGCGGACGCGGATGGTGGAATCGTGGAGATAGAGCAGTCCCGTCGCGCGCGCATGTGGCGCAGGCAGATCCGGACCCGCATGCGCCAGCTTCCGTCGCGTGAGTCGGCGCAATCCGTGGATGCGCCCGTGCATGCGGGGGAGGGAAGCGGTTCCAATTCCACGTCCGTGGTGATTTGGGGTGTCGACTAACCCCCTTGTTCCGACCGGTCCGAAGTCAATCTGATGTTGGCCCGAAGCCGGCCGAACACTGTTTCAAGAATGAAACGCTCCTGCAGCTGATGATTAGTTTTCTGAAAAAGCTGAAAATCGGTTGCAAAAATGATTGAAAATGGCCTTTTTTATGCAAAAAAGCCGTCCGCTGTTATATAGTTGAAGATGGTGAGCATTGTCGACTGCAATTATGTCGTAGTTGTAGTAAATAATGTTACATATCCGCATTGAGGACTGTATTTCTTCCGGTCTATATTGGGGCTTCGATGGAATATGGCTACCCCGTCTCGTGGAGAAGCGGGAGAGGTGTGCGGTGGATACAGAAAGGTTAGGAGCGTACAGTGCCAAGAGTTGCGTTCACCGCGAAGACCCGTAAATATCTCGGGTCTCTGGATGCCGTCGAATCGGTCACCCAGTATCGTATTTGCTACTCCAAGGAATTCCGTGACGATTGCATGCGCAGGTATGCCGAAGGTGGTTCGCCTGCAGCGATTTTCCGTGAGGCTGGCTTGGATCCGAAGATCATCGGATACAAGCGTGTCGAGCGTTGCATCGCCCGCTGGAAGGCCGAGAAGGCTGAGGAAGCTGAAAAGGCCCCGCAGGCTGAGCAGCAGCAGGATAACCAGGAATAAGTTTTGGACGATTCCCGCAGTGTGGCGCGTACTGTAGTCTAAGGGGGTTGGCTGCGGTGCATGTCGCGGCTGCGGCGCTGTTCCAAGCTTGAATTGGTTGTGAACGTCTGGATGAGCATTCATCCAGACGTTTTTGTGTTGTGGCGGTTTGTGTTGTGGCGGTCTGTTCCGTGAGGGGCGCGCGATGACGCCGGACGGGATTTGGCTGGCGCCCCGCTGTGTCCTGCGTCCGTCCTCAGCCGGCTTGCGGGCGTTTCCGTCGCGCCGCTCTGCTGGAATGGTTGCAGTTGACGGTTGCGGGCCGATGATTGCGCCCGGCTGGCCGTTGGAACATTATCGCAAGGAGACCGCTATGAACGAGCCGAACGTCCGGAACGCACAGACTTCCCCGGAACCGATGCTCAAAGCCGTGTTCTGGGACATGGATGGCACGTTGATTGATTCCGAGCCGTACTGGCACGAGGGTGAGATGAGGATTGCCGCTGAAAACGGCGGATATTGGGATGAGGAGCTCGCCTGGCAGGGCTCCGGCACGCCGGTGCCGGATGTGGCTCGCCGTATGGTCGAGCACGGTTGCAAACTGTCGATCGAGGAAATCGGCAAAGGCATGATCGACTACGTGGCACGGAAGGAATTCGAGCGCATTCCGTGGATCGACGGCGTCGAGGACGTGCTGCTGTCGCTGAAGGAAGCCGGCATCCCGTCCATGCTCGTCACCACGTCTCCCCGCCATTTGGCGGAAAACCTGATCGCCCAGGCGCCGGCAGGCACGTTCGCCGGCTACGTGTGCGGCGATGACGACGTCGAGAAGAAGCCGTCGCCAGCACCGTATCTCTCTGCCGGCCGCAAGCTCGGCATCGCGCCGGAAGACATGCGCTATTGCATTGCGATCGAGGATTCCATGTCCGGCTTGCGCTCGGCCGTCGCGTCCGGCGCGACCACGCTTGGCCAGACTGGCTTCATGCGCATCGACAATTCCGACGGTCCGCAGTTCGCTTCGATCAACGGCTACGACGGCATCACCGCTGCCGCGCTCGACGCCTACGTGCGCCGTCGCAACGCGGCCTGAGCGCGGCCCGTGCGGTCTGATCGCGCTAATCGCAATGGCCGCAATAGAGAAAACTCGACGCGGCCATCAGAACTCGATATCCCCGTCGCCCTGCAGAAACTCCATAAGGTGTAACGGGGCCAAAATTGTCGAAAACGCGGAAATGACCCCGTTAAAACGGTGGTTTATCGTATTTTTTGACGTAAAAGGCCTATTAGGGGTGGTTTAGGGCGGTAAAAATGCAGAAAAACAGGTTTTAACGGGGTCAAAATCGTCAAAAATGCGAAAATGACCCCGTTAACTGGTGTTTAACGCGGTTTTGGGTGTGCAAGGCCTGCGTGCGATGTTCGAAAACGGAATCGCAAGGAATTGAAAGAAAAAGCAAAAAGATAAAAGAAAAAGCCCGCTGCGGTGGAATGAATGCAGCGGGCTTAGTGGAGCTGACGGTAGTCGAAATTTACGTTGATATTCCGCCATTTTCTAGCTTTTTTATATTTTTGTGGTGATATAGCTGGGCATATCGGCGTGTTGTGGATCTTGGGTATATGCTTTTCTGTTTGAAAGCATTTCTGATGATGGCATATGCGCTGGCGAAAGGGAAGTGTACCGACATGACTGTAGCAAAACCACAGCTGAAGCCTGTTCTGAAGTGGGCTGGCGGTAAGAAGCAACTGCTCGACAGGCTCGAAGAACGCATGCCACATTCCTATCGGCGTTATTATGAACCATTCATTGGGGGCGCTGCTCTGCTTCTTGATGTTCAGCCGAAACTGGCTGTGATTAATGATGTGAACGCGCAGTTGCTTAATGTTTATCGACAGTTACGGGCGGACGCTGAAGCGGTGATAGACACGCTTAGGGAATATGATGGTGTTCCTTGCGATAAAAATAGATATCTTGAAATGCGACAGAAGTACAATGACAGAATAACTTCCTCCGCCTTTGACGTGGAATGCGCCGCATTGACAATCTGGATTAATAAGCACTGTTTCAATGGCCTTTATCGTGTAAATTCAAAAGGTCTTTTCAATGTTCCGTACAACAATAAAACGGACGGGTCATCGATGGACGAAGACAATCTGCGTGGTGTGGGGAATTTCCTTAGAAACAACGACGTGGAAATCAGGGAAGGCGATTTTGAAGCCGCCTGCAAAGATGTACAATCCGGTGATTTTGTGTACTTCGATTCACCGTATGTGCCAGTTAGCAAAACCGCCAGTTTCACCGACTACACCAAAGATGGCTTTACCTATGAAGACCACTGCCGTTTGGCGCGGCTCTATAGAAGGCTTGATGCCTTGGGGGCGAAGGTGATGCTAAGCAACCATAATGTCGACCTTGTGTATGAACTGTACGACGGTTTCCATATAGAACCCGTTTCCGTTCGTCGTGCGATTAACCGTGATGCCTCCAAGCGTGTTGGTAAGGAAGTCATCATCACCAATTACCAAGAATAGTGGGTACTTCATGAAGGAAGTGTTTACCGAACCGATAGTGCCCGCTTATCGTACTGAAAATGAAGAATTGTTCCTTGGAGACACCTTCGAACTGTTATCTAAAATACGGCCTGAATCAGTGGACATGGTTTTCGCAGATCCGCCGTATTTCCTAAGCAACGATGGCGTCAGCTGCCATTCTGGCCGTATGGTTTCCGTGAACAAAGGAAAATGGGATAAGGGTACTTCGTTCGAAGCCAAACACGAATTCAACCGCAATTGGATAAGGCTTTGCAAAACGGTTTTGACGCCTAATGGAACGATATGGATTAGTGGAACCCTTCATAACATCTACAGCGTCGGTGCCGCGTTGGAACAAGAGGGGTTTAAAATCATCAACAACATAACATGGCAGAAAACAAACCCGTCGCCGAACCTTGCCTGTCGCTGTTTCACCCACAGTACCGAAACCGTTCTTTGGGCGCAGAAGGACGACAAGCATTCGAAGCATTTCTTCAATTACGCATTGATGAAGGAAATGAACGGCGGCAAACAAATGAAGGACGTGTGGACTGGTCCTTTGACCCCCCAAAGGGAAAAGGCTGAAGGAAAGCATCCCACGCAGAAACCTCTATATCTGCTTGAACGGATCATCCTCGCTTCGACGAAACCGGGCGATCTTATCCTTGACCCGTTCTGCGGTAGCTCTACCACCGGTGTCGCGGCAAAAAAACTCGGCCGAAAATATATCGGCATCGACAATGAACCGGAGTATATTGAATTATCAAAACGTCGACTTCAAAAGGACGCGGAATGACAAGGAATTTTGACGCTTGGCTCGATACGATGCACAGCAGTATCAATACATACAAGTTCTATGTCGACTTTGATAAAATCTATGAAAAGGTCGACTCCATTAAAGTCGAACTGAATATCCTTAATTCGCTTATCGGCTCAAAAAACGTCGAAGAAGACTTCCGCAAAATTCTGACAAAATATCCGGAAACTCTGAAGTGCATCCCTATCCTGCTGGCGATTCGCTCGGCGGAACTCCACGCCCAAGATGAAGATGGTTCATTCGATTATCGGTTCGATGAAATGAATTATTCCATCGAACAATACATTGTTTTTATGAAAAAAACTGGGCTGCTCGACCTAATCGCGAACCATATCGTGAACAACCTTGTCGATTACGTTCTGGGAATTGAAACCGGCCTTGATAGCAATGCGCGCAAAAACCGTGGCGGGCATCAAATGGAAAGTCTGGTCGAAAACTTTATTAAAAAGACCCATACCGAATACTACAAAGAAATGTATCTTTCGGAAGTTGAAGACAAATGGGGGTTGGATCTCTCGGCCATATCAGCCAGAGGAACATCAACCAAGCGTTGGGACTTTGTGGTAAAAACGCCAGATACGGTATATCTGATTGAAACCAATTTCTACTCTGGTGGCGGTTCCAAACTGAACGAAGTCGCTAGAAGCTACAAGATGATCGCCGAAGAAGCTGAAGACGTGCAGGGTGCCAAATTCGTTTGGATCACAGATGGCGGCGGATGGCACAGCGCCCGACGCAACCTTAAGGAAACTTTTGCTGTGATGGATACCTTGTACGATATTGCCGATTTGGAAGATGGTGCATTGGATACTCTATTCCATCGGTGACATTTAACTTTGGTGTGTTCTACGCGCATAGCTCGCCTATGACCACGGAAATGCCGTGGCAATAGCGAAAGGACGCCACTATGCGTATCCCCGTTGATGTTGCCCGCTTTGCCGATGAACTCCAGTTCCTTTCGGCGTCTCCTGTGGCCGTTTTCGAAAACGGCCATCGCGTGGAAGGTCAGCAGGCCACTAATGGTGACGGTATGCCCCTTTGGGCGGTGCAGACCCTCGTTCTGCGTGCCGGCCGCCGTGCCGAAATTGAAACTGTGAAGGTTCCGGCTCCTGTTATGCCGGATATTCGCCCGACCGCGCCGATCCTCTTCGACGGCCTTGTCGCCAACTCTTGGCAGAACAACGGACGTTCTGGCGTGAGCTTTGCCGCCGCCGCAGTTTCCGAAGTCTGACTGAACTGAAGGGGTTCGGCCCACTGGGGCCGAACCCCTTTTTTAGGGAAAGAACATACTTGAACACTAACGACACTAAAGGCGAAGCTATCGCCCACGAATGCGCATGGTTGCTGCTGTACCTGACCAGTACTCTTGTATGGGGCGTTGCTGTTGCCGCTTCTTTGTATGCTGATTGGCTCCCGTGGTATACCATCGTGCTGCTGTTTGTCCTACTGGTTGCCCTAACGACAATCCATGTATCTCCGTTGCCTGCTTCGTTTAAACGTGCGGCAGGATACTGCCTTCCCCTCTATGGTGGCTATCTGATCTATATTCGCCGTACTTCACGGCTGCTAGGCAATGAATTCATTCGAAAAAGCGGATTGGTCGGTAAAACTGACGAACGCGATTACCACGTATACCTAACCCGCCCGACTCGATGGACGGACGGACTGCTGGAAATTGTCGATCTACCTGTGCGCGGCTTAAACGAAGAAAGATTAAAAGCCGTGCTGCATGAATCGCTGGCGCTATGTAATGCCGAAGATTTCGAACTGTATCGTCCTACGCCCGTTTCACACCCGCACAGATGGAACGCGACATTGTACTACCTTAATCGGCTCGACTCCTTGGAACCGCGTGTACTAGGCTCCATACCGCCCGTAAAGGCCTGCAAAGGCGGTTTTGCAGTACGTGTGGGACAAACGGTACAGGGGGATAGCTGGATAGATTTTAGCGGCATATCTGGCGTTATTGCTGCCGGCATTCCTGGATCTGGCAAAACAGCGGCCGCTGATCTTGTGATTGCCGCGCTGCTCTCCCGTCCTGATTTATCGCGTGTGTTCGTAGCTGATGGCAAAGGCGGTGCCGACTGGTTCTGGTGCAAGCCGTTTGTTGAACGATACACAAACGATGACGGGTTCGACGGCGTATTGGATATGATGCACGCGGCTTATGACCTTATGCAATATAGGTTGTCGACAAACTATGAACAACATGGCGACAGTAACTTCTGGCACTGGGGGCCTGATGCTGATTCGAAGATGTTGTGCGTCGTTCTGGACGAAGTGCAAACATGGATTGGTCCCATCGGGCACGATAAAGAAACCAAAGCAAAAGCTGAAGAATTTATCGGGTTGCTGCAAGGACTTGTGAAAAAGGGACGTTCCGCCGGCATTGTGGTGATTATGCTCACGCAAAAGCCGACTACGGACGCTCTGCCTAGTGGCATACGCGATAATGCGGCTTGCCGCATTGCATTTCGATGCACAACTCCTGAAATGGTGAAAGCTGCTTTGGGGGACATTCCGGAAGGCGATCCGAATCCACTTGATTTGCCTTTTTCCCGAAAGGGGCTTTCCGTAATGACGGAACCTGACGGCGGTACGGAATTCGTGCAATGGGACTATATTCTGGAAACTGAAATACCTGACATGCTGGATACGGCGCGTAGCGGCGTGCCGGCCCGCCCCTAGCGTAGCGGTTGGGCGTGGGCGGCCACTTGGGGTTCCCTAGTGACCGTCTATTGCCTTGCCTTTTTGTAGTGTTTTTGGAGGGCGGGAACGAAAAAAAGCTTCAGCTAACGCATGTTTTGTAAATGCGCGGCCGAAAGGACGCGCCGAACCCCGTAGGGGTTCGTCCGAATGGTTTACAAAACATGTGTTAGCGGTATACTGAAAAACTTCCCGCACTTCAAAAATGTCTTTTGCGCCCCAAAGTCCGTCAACGATGACGATTTGGGCGCTTTTTTCTGTGAATTGGCTGGATGTAGAACTTGACCGGAATGTATAGAACGTTGATTTGCCAATAAATTTGGCTGGTTTGCAAAAGTGGATAATGTGATGCAAATCACATATTTATTAGCTATTGCTTTTGATATTTCTGGAAATGGGCGTCTGCTGAAAATGGCTTATTTCCAACGTTTTTGTTTTTTGGCCATCGTCTTTCCTTTTCTATCGGACGCATAAGCGCAGTGCGTGATACATATTATTGCGCGTGCCTCCGGCGAACGTGGGGGCCATGAACGTGTTTGCACGGCGGCATGCCTTTGGCATGCCGGATATTACCCGTGCAAACACATGACTTTTTACTTTTCGTCGACTAACGGCTATTTTCTGCCGTTCTTTGGCGTCTTGGAAAGTGCTGTGGAAAAGTGCGTTCACTTTTTTGCATTGGTGCTTTCGTCTGCCTGCATAGCAGCTCTCCGAAAGGAGGGCTTCTGATGGCCGATACCGAAACAAAGTACGATGTCAAGAAGATAGCGGCCGCTATCGAAAAGAAGCAGGGACTGCGTGCCGGTGCAAAGCGGAAAACGTGGTTCCTTACCCTGAACAACCCTTGCGAGCATATTCCCGAATGCATGGGCATGCAGCCCGAAGAAGTAGTGGACTGGGCAAACCGGCACTGGTGTGTGAACTCCAAGGGCGAGCTGAAAAAGAACCGTGGATCCGGCTGCTGCTATGAACGCGGCCTCGAGGAGCATACCGACCACATTCACATTGTTCTGTGCGCGGTTAATACTGGCTGCACCGCAGAGACCGTCGTTAGGGCTTTCCCGATAGCGGACATCGAAGTTGCCAAAGGCTCTGTGGAAGACCTGCGCGACTACTTGGCCAAAACCGGTGCCCATGCCGACAAGGAAGATACCACGGTTGTGAAGCCCCAGTATTTGGGCGAAGGAATCGTAAGTAACCCCGGCGCTAAGAAAAGCGATGATGACGGCGGCGACCTTTCCCGTACGGAACAGCATCGCAAGCTCGTGCTGGATGCCATTTGGAAGGACGGCTACACTTACGAAGACATTCTGTCTGACCCTGAACTTGCCGTATACGCATCCGGAATGCGGAAGGATGTGCTGATCGACGCCATCGCAGCTCGGGATAAAAAGTCGCGCAAGAAAGAACGCGACGTACGGGGTGTGTGGCTCATTGGCCCCGACGATTCGCATAATGTGCTCGAAGCTGCACGCGCTTGGCTTACTGAACGATTCGGATGGGATTGGGGCGAATATGACTTTGGGCGCTTCTCCCAGCCAAAGCTTTCTGAAAAGTCCCGTGCGGTATTGGTGTATGTCTCCTCTATTACTCCGCCAGAGGACATTTCGCTTGGCTTGAACGATTTGCTGACCTGTAATCCGATTCAAGTCAATCGCACCTACAATGACGCGTTCTGGGCTAATTGGGAAACCGTCGTTGTTGTTTCCTCTTCTGAACCGGTTGCATTGGTTGCTGGGCCGTTCAAGGAATCTATCCTGCACCGTGTTGATCCTCACCATGTCGGTGGCTGGGATGGAAAAAAGACTTTAGAGCACGTGTCAAAGTTTTTGGACAAGGAAGTCGATGACCCCGACGATTCACTTTCTTGGGAGCAAATTGCCAACTACTTCGACGCAAAATCAGTTGTTTCAATTCCGGCTAGCGCTATCGAAGCTAATGATGGCTATATTCCCTTGACGTGGGATGGCAATCCTTCGCCGTTCCATGAATCAGATAAGGGGGTCGCTGATGGCTCTCTCTCCTGACGATTGGTGCACTCGCAAAGAAGCTGCCGCCTACCTGCACGTAAGCGTACAAACGATTACTCGCTATTGCTTAGCGGGGCGTTTGATTTGGCGGCGCATCGAAGGTTCTAGGAGTATCCGCATAAGAACTGATTCAGTGCGCCGGATGCTGGATTGGGATTACGCATCCTGACTCTGCTCTAGTCGGGCTAGCTCGGCTTTCAGTTGGGCTAGCTCGGCTTCTTTTTTCGTTATTTCTTCTGTTATCTCTTCACGTGTCCGCTTGGGATGAAGTAATTTGCTCGCGACGGTTTCGGCGATTTTCTTTTGTTGTGAATCATGTACTTTCTGATAATGTTCGATACTTGTCTTTGCGTCGCTATGCCGGGCATAAGCCATTGTGTCTTTTAGGCTCGCTCCGCTGGTTATGGCCGTGTCGATGGCTGTTGCTCGAAGCGCGTGGAAAACTAGGTCTGGACGACCTGCCTTTACTTTTGCTTTATCGAAGTAATGCCGCAAAGTTACATCGCGCATAATCCCGTCCGCAGCTAAGGGGGCTTTGAAAAGCTGTTCTTCTGGTTTTCGCCCTTTGGTTATTGGTTTCAGCTGCTGTGCTATTTGTGGCGGCATGTATTTATCGGCTTTGGATGCTTCATTTTTTGGGTCCTTAAGTACCCTTGGACCTCGATCGCCAGCGCCTTTCCCGACAGAATGTTGAATGTGTATTACTGATCGCTCAAAATCGATATCGCCTACACGCAATGCGCAGACCTCTCCTATTCGCATTCCCATGATTGCGCCTAGCCAAACGGTCTCGTTGTAGGGGATTGGCATGTTTTCGTAGATAATGCGTAGCTGTTCCGCTGTTGCTTCTGGGATTTCTGCCTGCTTGGAACGCGGCATTTTCGGAGCAGTGCCGATAACGGGATTCTGCTGGATGAAGCCCTCGTTTTTCGCTTGTTCCATGATTTGTTTCAGTTGGAACCAGGCTTTGTTTTTGGGGTGTGCTGGAATGTCGGCGTGGTTCCTCCACTGTGTGACTTCGGCTTCTGTGATGTTGATGATCAGGCTATTCCAGAATGGACATGTTTTCTCTAGCCATCGTTGGTATTCGCGCAATTTTCTTTTATATGCTTCCGCTGGTTCGGTGCCGGCTTTCGTATGATAGTTCGCTAGCCATTTCTTGGCATATTCGGCCAATGTGATGTTTTGCCGCAGTAGCTCCTGCTGCTGCTGGAGTTGACGCTCCTTTGGCGGTGTCCAACGACGTATGCCTTGCTTGTGCTCTCGGACTAGCGTATGTTCCTGCTCTAGCCATGCATATGCTTCGCTCTTGGTGTCGAATATTGGGCCTTTGATCCTTCTGGGGCTAGCTCCCTTTACGGGATTGGCGTAGGTGCCGCGATATTTTTTGCCGCGTGATTCGATGCTGCCCCATGTTCCTGCCATTCTTGCCATAGCTCAAGGCTAACTGGGGGTGGTGATTAGTTTGGGTATATTTCTGATATCTTGTAATGCTTTTTGGATATTGGGACAGGCTTAGCACATGGAGTTATTGGTGCGGAAACCGTTGGAAAATCGCGGAAAACAAAAGAAAAAGCCCGCTGCGGTGGAATGAATGCAGCGGGCTTAGTGGAGCTGACGGTAGTCGAAACCGCGACCTCTTCGATGCGAACGAAGCGCTCTACCAACTGAGCTACAGCCCCTTGGATGTCACCCTGCTCTGCAAGGCAACTCTCAGAATACTAGTACGGAGTGCGGAAAAACGCAATTCCGCACTCCGCGTGTTGCAATCAGCCTGCGATTAGCCGACAATCATCCGGCAGCCACCTTGCGATTGCTCGGTAATCGTCTGGCACAGCCACCTTGCGATTACCGGAAAGCAAATCACTCGGCTTCCGTGGTGCTTTCCGGCTTCTTCTTACCGAACTTGGCCTTGAGCAGGCCGACGATCGTCGGAATCAGCGACAGCACCAGAATCGCGATGATCACCAATTCGAAGTGCTTCTGCACCGCCGGAATGCCACCGAAGAAATAGCCGAGCAGCGTGAACAGCGTGGACCAGCACAGGCCACCGAGCACGGAAAACGGCGTGAAACGGCTCCAACGCATGCCGGAAATGCCGGAGATGAACGGCATGAACGTGCGGATGAATGGGAAGAAACGGCCCAGGAACACGGCCAGCGGGCCCCACTTCTCAATCATCTTCTCGGTCTTCTCGATGCGCTCCGGAGTCATGGCCTTGACCTTGCCGGATTCGATGATGCGACGGCCGAAGAAATGGCCGATCCAGTAATTGCACTGGTCGCCGATGATTGGCGCGCACCAGACCACCGGCAGCAGAGCGAACAGCGGCAGCGCGGACACGCCGGTCTTCGCGTCGGGAGCGGCGAAGAAGCCGGCCGCGAACAGCAGGGAATCGCCCGGCAGGAACGGGAAGAAGACCACACCGGTCTCGATGAAGACGATGAGGAAGATGAAGCCGAGGGTCGGGGCGACACCCATCGCGATCCAGCTGGCGATCGCGGTACGGGGGTCCTTGATGAGGTTGACGAAGAAATTGATGATATTCATAGGTCTCTCTGTGTGATTTTGCGCGCGGACGCGCGGTTCTGCTTATATGGCTCGCTTTTCCATCATTCGTGATTGGTGTGCCACGTAAACCAATCACAGATTACCAACGGGTCTGCGCAGACGACGGGGTGACGCGGCTACGGGTGGCAAATCTGCACAAATCGTCAATCCTTCCGTCATGTCAGGCGGCGGACGATGGCCTGCGTACGGCTGCCGACAAACCGCTATCGGATCAAAGCGGTGCCGGTCGTCTGCAATCGCATGAGCAGCTCGTTGGCCGTCATCGCGGTGCTGAGCAGATCGCCCTCGGCCAGCGTACCTCCAATCGAATGCACGAATTCGGCCTGGTCGGGCAGCGCCACGCCGTCGAATACCAGCTTGAAGCCGTCGTTGTCCGTCAATTTCACCAGATTGCTCATCAGATGCGCCGCTGTCGGATTCTTGTATTCGCCGACCACGCGTCCGTCGATGTGCGCGAAGGTGATCGGCAGTCGCGAGAACGTGTTCACTTCCGAATACGACGAACCGGTGTGCGTCAGGCCGATGCTCACTTGGTCCATCGCCGCCAGATCGCGGACCGCGTTCTCGAAGCCGTCGTACGGGCTATGCACGGCGTGCGAGCCCAGCTGCAGGCAGAAACGCAGGTGCGGATACCTCGCGCACAGTTCCTTGATATGGTCCGTGAAGCCGGAACGGTTGGTCTCGCCGCCGTTCATGCACAGTCCCACGATGGTGAGCTGCGGCGCGATCTCGCGGAAGCGTTCCATATCCTCCGCGCAGATGTCGAGCGCGGCCTGCGTGAGCTTCGCGCTGATATCCAGTTTGCGGGCCTCGTCCAGCACGAAATGCGGGTTGAAGGTGTGGCCGTGTTCGTCATGCACGCGCACCACGGTGCTGAGCGAATCGATGGAACGGGTGTTGAGGTCGAAGATCGGCCGATACAGCACCGTGATATTGCCGGATTCGATGGCGCTGCGCAACGTTTTGGAGATATCGCCGGTATCGGTTTCGATGACTTCGTCCATGCTGATTTCCGCGGCCACATGGGCGCGCGCATCAGACAGAAGCGGCGCATATCCGGTGACCTCGTTGGAGAACGACATGCTGACCGATATGGATAGGGACACCTCGCCCATGGTGGTGACCATCGGCTCGCTCGCTGTCTCGCGCATGGTCGTGGCCAGCCGCTCGATATCCTCATGAGACGGCTCGTCGGCGATGACCAAAGCGAATTCGTCGCCATTGACACGGTAGAGCGCTGATTGCGGCGGACGTACGTTCTGAAGACGATCGGCCACGCAACGCAGGGCCGCATTGCCGATTCTGCGGCCATACTGCGTGTTGAGTCCGCGCAGATGCTCGACCTCCAGATAGATGATGGCCACGTGGTTGTGCACATTCTCCGTCTGCAGGCTTTCCAAGTGCGCCAGGAACGCCTGATACGTCAACGCTCCGGTCAACGCGTCTGTCTCCGATTCCGTACGAAGCACCGACACTTCGTTGTTGACACGCAACGCTTCGGTGAGTATTTCGCCGGCTGTCTGCAATACCTCCATATCGACCGGCAGGAACGGACGGTTCCACAATCCGCGTTCGAAAGCGATATAGAAATGCTGCGAACCATTGTCGATGCGTTGCGAATACCGATACGCATGCCATGGCTTGTCTAATTCGCAACTATCGCTGATGAAGCAGCGAAGCCGCTTCTGCGCACGGTTGATGCGACGAGTCACCGTCTGCTCCGGATTCACGTTCGGCAAAGGCAAGGCATCGGTGACCAGCGCCAGACTGGACAATGCCATACGGGAGCGCGTCAGACGCGACAGAATGTCGAAAGCCAATAGGACGAGCGAGTACAGGCAGATTGCCAGCAGGAACATCGACAGCGTGGAAGCGGGGTCGTCGGCCGTATGGGTGAAGCGGATGAGTTCCGGCACCCAGACGATCGCCAGCAGATCGGCGACGGTTGCGCCAAGGATGCGCGAGAGCGAATATTCGCGTATCGCCTTGCGCAACGGCAGTCCGGCGAACAGGAAGATGATGAGGTCGCATACCAGGCGGATGCATGGTGCGGCGACCATCACAATCACGAATGGGATGATCCAATGCCTGACCGAATACGGGCTGAGCCACGTGTAATTGGTATGCGGATTGACGATCAGGGACAGCATGCGCGGATCGTCCCGGAACAATGGCCTGATCAATAGCAGCAACGCCAGTTCCGAGCACGCGTGCAGCAAGCCGACGAGTACGTTGCGCGCCCTGATGCAGGCCGACAGCGTGATGATGATGACCAGCATGGCCAGCAGGTCGCTGTAGTAGCCGGTGATGAGCAGCGCGACGAAAATCAGCGGCAGCGCAGTGTGTCCGGCGGCCAAAGGAATCGGGCTGCGTCGCTTGCTGTACACGAGGCATACGGCGATGCCGACAAGCCACACGATGACGGTCACCGGGTCCTTCCTAATCGCGAGGACGCTCTCATGCATGTAGACGATGACGGTGAGCGCCAGCGCTCCGGCGCAGATGACGCCGAGGATGAGCCTGAGCCGTTTGACGTTCCAATTGGCAGGCAGATCCAGACGATTCGGATCGACTGCGTCTGCGGAGGCGTACCTCTTTCTGCCGTGCGCGCTCCGGGCGCCGGAATGAATTGCTGCCATGATGTATCCTTCCGCTCTCGCTTCCCGCTTGGTCCTTGCTTTTGTCTTGCCCCATCCGTCCGGCTACAGCACCGGTCCGATGATGCGCCATTGCGCGTCCACGCCGTTCTCGGCGCTGTCGGGCTGCTCGTTCTCACTGGGTCCAAGGGCTTCGTAGATGTTGCCGTTCCAGATCACCTTGTCACCGCGCCTGTATTGCGTGCCAGCGCTCCAGGTCGGGTAGCTCTGGGTGCTGGACTTCGAGGAATCCATCTTGGAGATGTCGAAGTCGACGATGGAACCGGGTGTTCCGGTCAGTCCGGAGCCGAGCATGGTGGCGTATTCGCCGTCGGTCTGCTTCGCGCCGCTGCAGAACGTTTTGATGGTATTGGTGTTCGTATAGTTCTCACCGCATTGCTTGTCTCGATTCAGCGACCACATACTGAGGCGTCCGAGACTGGTTTCCAACGCGAACGAATTGACGTGCTGCGCGTCGTCAAGCGTGAAGAACTCGTTTTTGGTGTCGTTCTGGCCGATAAGCACGGTGGCTCCCATCAATTCCCATATCTGATGGTCGCTGAACAGCTTGCCTCGTTGGTACAGCATCGTCTTGTACTGCGCGTGCGCCGCGTTCAACGATTCCTTGATCAGCGACGACTGGTCCTCCGTGGTGGACGGCACATTGAAATCCATTGTCATCAGATTCACGGAAGCCAGCGAAACTCCGGAATCGAAGAAGGCGGAAATCGTCTCCATACCGGGCTTCGTCATGCCATGACGATCCGCGGGAATCGTCAGGCTTACGGCAAGGTCCTCGTTCTTCTCCTTCGCGTGCTCGACCAACTTCGCCACAGCCTGCGCCCGCCGTGTGGCGGCATCGCTGTAACCGTCGAGATTCGACTCCTCGATATCGAAATCGATGGACGTGATGTGGTACCGGTCGATGACCTGCTGGTATGCGTTGGCCAACGCGTCCACGTCGGCGCAGGTGCTGGCCAGCTCCTTGCCCGACTGCCCGCCGAAGCTGACGGTGATCGTGCGGCCGGTCTTGTAGACCTGCGCCACGCGGCTGTCGAGATCGAGATCATGGGCCGCCGAATCGAGCGAATAATAGCCGCCCCAGGACGGCTTGCATCCGTCGCCGGTGATGAACGACAGAATCTCGTTCTGATAGACGGTGCCGACGTTCGATTCGAATTCGTATTGCGGTGTGGCCGTCACGTCCACGTAGCCGCCGAACCACGGCGCCGGCATCTTCTTCGCCGCGGTGCGCGTGAATGTCAGCCACATCCATGTGCCGCCGACGATCAGCGTGACGCACAGCAACGCCACGAACAGGCGGAAGAACGAGAATCGCTTTCCTGGGAACAGCGGTTTCATCGATTCCTCCCTTCTTGGGGTGTGAAACCGTACGTATGGCGGCTTCCTCGCTACATGCCCGTTGCCGTGTTGCTGCAATTTTCATGAAACAAATACGGCAATATTTGCAGTCTGCAACATGGTGCGATATGTTGCAGAAAATTTGCAGTACAGTTACTCAGTGTAATACTGGATGACCATGATCGACGGGGTAGTCGTGATTGCGTGACTACCTCTTGGGAATATTCCAGAAAGATATAAGGGGGTAGACGTGGCCAAAGAGCATGAGGAGCGCAATGTCCGCCACCACCAGTGGGGCGCGGAGACCACCACACAGCCGTTGGCCATCATGCACGAGAAGCCGAAACCGTCATGTATCGTGCTTGGCTACGTGGCGATCGTCTTCACTGTGATCGCATGGCTGGTCTACATGATCACCATGATTCTGACGCTGTTCGTCTACAACGACCACGTCACCCTGCGGTTCGTGATCGAAGGCGTGCTGTACCTGGGTATCGTCACCACGCTGATTTTCAGCGCGATGGTCTATCTGGTGACGCGTCAAGGCGCGTTGCACCGTTTCCTGCAACACGAACGCGTGCCGCGGGCGATGCTGGACGAGCATTTCTCGCACGATTACGACAAAGGCATCACCGTGCTGATTCCCTCGTATGTGGAGCAGCCGAAGGTGGTGGAGAAGACGATTTGGTCAGCCGCGCTGCAGGAATTCCCCGATGAGGCGGTGGTGCTGCTCATCGACGATCCGCCGCATCCGAAAACCGACGAGAACCGTGCGATCCTGCAGGCTTGCCGCGGACTCGTCCCGAAAATCATGCGTGAACTGTCCGAGCCATCGCATCGCTTCGAGCAGACGCGGCAACGCGTGCGCGCCGAACTCGCCGCCCAAACGTATGTGCGGCGCAGCATCGTCACCCAATGCGCGGAGGACTATCGGTACGCCGCCGCCTGGCTTGAACGCAAGGCCGACGCGTGGGTCATCGAGGACCATACCGATGATTTCTTCCGCGACCAGGTGCTGCTCGCCTTGGCACGCGACCTGCGATTGACGGAGCAGGCGCTCAACGAGGCAACCATGCTGCAGCAGCAGATCAAGCCGGAACGCATCGTGCAACTGTACAACCGGCTGGTATGGATCTTCACCGTCAAAGGATGGTCGTTCGAACGCAAGCAGTACGCGTCGACGTCCACCGAAGGCAACAAGGCCATGAACCTCAATTCCTTCATCGGTTTGATGGGGCACCGCATCAAACGCGAGGAGACTGCCGATGGCGTGTTCCTGCGTGACGCGCGCGAGGGGGAGTCGCCGGACTTCGTCATGCGTGATTCCGAATATGTGCTGACGCTCGACGCCGATTCCATGCTGCTGCGCGACTACTGCCTGCGACTCGTCTACCAGCTTGAACAGCCCGGCAACGAGCGGGTGGCCGTCATCCAGACGCCGTACTCGTCCTACCGAGGTGCGCCGACGCGCATCGAACGCATCGCCGCGGCCACCACCGACATCCAGCACGTGCTGCATCAGGGCATGACGTATTACGACGCGACTTTCTGGGTGGGTGCGAACGCCGTGATCCGCAAGGCCGCGCTGGGCGACATCTGCGTGGTATCCACGGAAGGTCCACGCACCATCCGCACCTACATCCAGGACCGTACGGTCATCGAGGACACCGAATCGAGCGTGGACCTGGGCTACTACGGCTGGCATCTGGTGAATTATCCGGAACGACTGAGCTACAGCTCGACCCCGCCGGACTTCGGATCGCTGGTGGTGCAGCGGCGGCGTTGGGCGAACGGCGGCCTGCTGATCATCGGCAAATTCTTCCGCATCGTCAAAGCCAGACGCGCGCAAGGCAACCCGGTGAAACTGGGGGAGTGGTGCCTGCGCGTGAACTACATGGCGTCGATCGCATGGTCGAGCTTCGGTCTGATGTTCCTGCTCGCCTATCCGTTCGACCAACGGCTGCTGAGCCCATGGGTGGTGGCCGCGTCGTTGCCGTACTTCCTGACCATGTCCTCCGATTTGAAGCGCAACGGATACAAGCGGTCGGACATCCTGCGCATCTACGGATTCAACATCGTGCTGCTGACCGTGAATCTGGCGGGCACGCTGAAATCGATCCAGCAAGGCATGACCAATACGAAGATTCCGTTCGCCCGCACACCGAAAGTCAACGACCGCACCGCCTCGCCGCCGCTGTATGTGGCGATGCCATGGGGCATCATCATCTTCTCCGCACTGGTGTTCTACGCGGACACGCTGTCCGGCAACTGGGGTAACGCCATCTTCGCCGGATTCAACGCGACCGTCACGACGTGGGCGCTGCTGTCGTACATCGGCTTCTGGCATTCGCTGGAGGATATGTTCGTCGGCTGGCTGCGCTGGTTCTTCGTGCCGGCTGATACGCCTCATCTATGGGAGCGAATCGCCACGTGGCGGGCGAATCGCCATGCGGCGCATGACCGGGAGAACGGTGTGCGCGCCGGAACCTTGCCCGACCGGCACGAATCCTGGCGCGACACCCTCTACTATGGCGACCGCCAGATGGTGCACGAGTCCCGTCCGATCTGACCATGCGTTCCGAGGCTTCGTCCGGCTTTCGTCGGCAGTGCGGTGCGATACTGGGAGATATGGAAAGCACAAGCGAACATATTGTTGAGAGCGCGCAGCCAGCCCTGCCCGCCGAAGATGCCGACTCCGCCGCACGGCTCGCGAAAGCGACGGAACGCGCCGAATTCGGACTTGACGGACTGGTGTCGGACGTCGACATCCCACGCGGAACGGTCGTACTTGCGGCCACGCCGATCGGTAACACGGCCGACGCCTCCGCCCGGCTGATCGCGCTGATGGAAGGAGCCGACATCGTCGCGGCCGAGGATACGCGCCGCCTGTACGCGCTCGCCAATCGTCTTGGCATCCGCGTGCCCGGACGCGTGGTGGCCTACCACGACCACAACGAGCGTGACAAGGCCGACGGTCTGCTCGACCAAGTGGAGCAAGGCGCGACCGTGCTCGTCGTATCCGATGCGGGCATGCCCACCATCAACGATCCGGGACTGGCCATCGTCCGCCGGGCCATCGACCGTGGGCTGCCGGTCACCTGCGCCCCTGGCCCGTCCGCGGTGCTCGACGCGCTCTGCCTGTCCGGCCTGCCGACCGACCGATTCTGCTACGAAGGATTCCTGCCGCGCAAGCACAGCGAACGTGTGCAGCATCTGCGCGCGCTCAAATCGGAACGTCGTACCATCGTCTTCTATGAGACCTTGCACCGCATCGACGAGTCCATGGCGGACCTGCTCGACGTGCTCGGCCCGAATCGCAAAATGGCGCTGTGCCGCGAACTGACCAAGGACTACGAGCAGATCCGCCGCGGAACCATCGCCGAAATCCGCCAAAGCGTCACTGACGATCCGCCACGCGGCGAAATGGTGCTGGTCATCGCCGGCGCCTCCGAGGAGGAAGCCGACGCGGCCGCTCCGGCAACGCTGTCCATCGAGGATTTGGCGGTGCTGGCCGTGGATCGCGCGCAAGAGGACAATCTGCGCATCAAGGACGCGATCTCGCAGATCGTCGCCGAACACCCGCTGTCCGACGGCTCGCTTGCCAACCGCAAGCAGGTCTACAACGCCGTGCTTGCGATGAAGGGCTAGAGCAAAGGGTTAAAGCGAAAGACTAGAACGAAAGGTTAGTTTTCGCACGATTCGAGCGCATCCAGCGATTTCAGCAGTATCCGCAGCGCCTCGGGCACGCCCGGTCCGCCGACCTGCGCCAGGTATTCCAGCATCGCCGGTGTCGCCGAGGGATTGGCGACCAGCCACTTGCGCAGCTTTGGCGCGTGCTCCGCGATATGCCATAGCACGTCCTGCGCGGTGTCGGCGCTGCACGCCACCAATGGCGTCAGTTCAATCGGCGGCGCGGGTGGCTCGACCAGCGCCTTCGGACGTGGCATCGGCTGATATTTCGGCGGCGAACGTCGTGCCGCATGCCGCGCTTTCCCTGCTTTGCGAGCCTTGTGCGCCTTGCGTGATTTCCGTTTTCCGCATGTGTCTTCTCTGCGTGTGTTTTCTCTGCGCGCATTCTCCGGTGAATGGCGTGCCCGCCGCATAATCGTCATAGCTTTCCTTCAATCGTCCGGAAGAAATTACGTGCCCAAGGCGCGTTGCGGATGTGCGTGGCCTCGCGCATGATCTGCAGACAGTCTTCGGGGCGGAACCGGAATTCCTGCATGAGCATGCAGACGAGTTCCATGGCCGACGGCAACGTTTCCGGAGTGCAGTTCATGGCCAGATCGCAGGCGGTGCGCGGCGGTGTGGTGACGGTGATCGGGCCGACGGCGATGACATGGCTGTCGGGTGCCTTGCGATTAAACACGCTGATCTTCCGGCCGTATCGCAATGCGCGGCAATGCGCCTTCGCGATGATGTCGATGGTTTCGGGGAACAGTCCGCCCAACCATACCCAGGCCGCGGTGCCCGCGCATGCCACTGATCGGCTTGGCAGCAACGTCGCGATGATGCTGGCGCGGCCATACAGCGTGCGCGAATCGTGGTACGTGTAGGCGTTCTCGTTGTCCAGTTTGCATAGCGCGCCCATGGAATGCAGGGCATTCAGGCAAAGTGGTCCGGGCAGGTCGGCGCCGCCTAATAAGGGTGGTGATGAATCCATGTCGGTACCGTAACGGATTTCAAAGCGCCGTTCCACCGCTTCGTACGAAACGGTGGAAATGTGGATAAGTATTGTTTCGTGATGCAACATTGTGGATAACCGTCGGCCGCTGCCGATGTTGGCCGCGCTGGCCGTCGTCCGTATTTCGTATATCCATATATTCGCTATATCCGCCATATGCGCGCGCCCGCGCAACCGTCCGAACGGGGTGCGTCCGACGGCACTTCCGTCTATCGGAATACGCCGAAAACGTGGGATATGGCGCTTTGTATAATCGGTCACCATGAGTCATATTTTGGTGAATGTTGCATGGCCGTACGCGAACGGCCCGCGTCACATCGGCCACGTCGCCGGTTTCGGCGTTCCGTCCGACGTGTACGCACGATACGAACGTATGAAGGGCAATGACGTGCTGATGGTCTCGGGTACCGACGAGCACGGCACCCCGATCCTGGTGGAGGCGGACAAGGAGGGCGTGAGCGCTCAGGAGCTCGCCAACCGCTACAACCGCGTGATCGCCAAGGATCTGTGTGATTTGGGTCTGAGCTACGACCTGTTCACGCGCACCACCACCGGCAACCACGAGAAAGTCGTGCAGGAACTGTTTACGCAGTGCCTGAAGAACGGCTATATCTACAAGGGCACCCAGAAGGTCGCCATCTCCCCGTCCACCGGCCGCACCCTGCCGGACCGTTACATCGAAGGCACCTGCCCGATCTGCGGCGCCGACGGCGCCCGCGGCGACCAGTGCGACGCCTGCGGCAACGAACTCGACCCGGATGAGCTGCTCAATCCGGTCTCCAAGATCAACGGCGAAACCCCGCGCTTCGAGGAGACCGAGCACTTCTTCCTCGACCTGCCCGCGCTCGCTGAGGCGAATCTGGCGTGGCTCAAGACCCGCGAAGGCTGGCGTACCAACGTCATCAACTTCTCCATCGGCCTGTTCAAGGAAGTCAAGCCGCGTGCCATCACGCGCGATATCGACTGGGGCATTCCGGTGCCGGTCAAGGGCTGGATCGACAACCCGAACAAGAAGCTGTACGTGTGGTTCGACGCCGTGATCGGCTATCTGTCCGCATCCATCGAATGGGCTCGCCGCAAGGGCGATCCGGAGGCATGGCGCGCCTGGTGGAACGATCCGTCCACCCCGGGCTACTACTTCATGGGCAAGGACAACATCACGTTCCACTCCCAGATCTGGCCTTCTGAGATGCTGGCCTACAACGGCCAGGGCTCCAAGGGCGGCGAGACCGGCAAGCTCGGCCCGCTGAACATGCCGGAGCAGGTCGTGGCCAGCGAGTTCATGACCATGGAAGGCAAGAAGTTCTCGTCCTCCCGCGGCATCGTCATCTACGTGAAGGACATTCTGGCACGCTACCCGGTTGACGCCGTGCGCTACTACATCTCCGTGGCCGGTCCGGAAAGCTCCGATTCCGACTTCACGTGGGCCGAATTCGTGCGCCACAACAACGAGGAGCTCGCCGCGTCCTGGGGCAACCTGGTCAACCGTGTGGCCAACCTCATCAACAAGAACTTCGGCGAGATTCCGGCGTTCGACGAGGCGTCCGCCACCGACGAGGACCGCGCCCTGCTGGCAGAGACCAAGGCCGCGTTCGACACCGTCGGCGGACTTGTCGAGAACCATCGCCAGAAGAACGCGCTGTCCGAAGCGATGCGCGTGGTCGGTGACATCAACAAGTACATCTCCGCCACCGAACCGTGGAAGATCAAGGACAATCCGGCCCGCCTCGGCACCGTGCTGCACACCGCCGCACAGGCCGTGTCCGACGCCAACCATCTGCTGGCCCCGTTCTTGCCGCATTCCGCGCAGAAGGTGTGGGAGGCCCTTGGCGGAACCGGCGTGTTCTCGCCGCTGCCTCACATCGAGGAGGTCGAGGACCTCGACAAGCCGGGCTTCACCTACCCGATCATCACCGGCGACTACGAGCTCGGCAAGACCGTGCACCCGTGGCAGTCTGAGCCGATCGTTGCCGGAACTCCGGTGCCGAAGCCGCATCCGATCTTCGCGAAGATCCCGCCGGAGGCCGTCGAGGAGGAACTCGCCCGCTTCGACGCCGAGCTGAAGGCCCGCAAGGAAGCCGAAGCAGCCCGCCTTGCCGCGGAAAAGGCGAAGCTGGAAGGCTGATCTGAGCCGTTCAGGCTAATTGTTCATGTGAAGGCACCTGTCCGTCCGCCGGGCAGGTGCCTTTTCGATTTTTTGGGGACTTTCCCGCGCTTCCGACGCTGCCGAGAATGCTTTTCGGGGTTCTTTCCTGTGTTCCCGACGTTTATTTACCCCCTTATATGTGTCACGATTTCGATTTTGGGGCGAAATTTCGAATCGTGACACATCGTGAATACGAAAGATGCCCCCGTACCTTCTTTTTTCCTCCATTCTTACCTAAAAAAGACGGTTAGGGGGTATTTGTCGCTTGGTGAATGTGTCACGATTCGAAAAAATCGCCAAAATTTCGGATTGTGACACATTGCAATGTGTTATGACGTGCGATGTGACGCGTGGCGACGTGTGGACACGTGTTGTGACGTGCGATGACAATGCGTCGTGATGTGTGTCGCGACGTATTGGTAGTTGAGAATCGTCTTCGAATCGTGATTCCAATACGACGGGCGACGCGTGGCGGGCGGTCGTCTGCGGAATTCCCGACATGTGGCGCGCCGCCGTTTACAATGGAACGGCGAGAGCATGCAAGGCTGCAGGAAGGGACGCTCCATGCTGGATATCAAACGCGTATTGAAGGCCGCTCCGACGAAAATGCGATCCCGGGAGCCGTTACGGCAGCTATGGACGCCGTGGGGTGAACGGATAGAATACGAGTGGCTGTCCGCGCGCGCCGGCAACAAGGCATTCACTCCAGCCGAAGAAGGGGAGCGCAAGCTGGCCGAAGGACGTACGCCGATTCTCGACGAGCATCCAAGGCCGGACATGGTGCGCAGTAATCACACCATGCTCAACGGTCTGTGGGATTACGCGATCGTGTCCATTCCGGAAGACGAGAACGCTTCGAAACGGCGTAAAACCGCGGCGATGCTCACCCGCGACGAAGCGGTGCGGGCGGTGAGGGAAGCCGCCATCCCGCAAACCTTCGACGGCAAGATCCTCGTGCCGTTCTCGCCGGAATCCGCGCTTTCCGGTGTGCACCAGACCATCTATCCGGACAATCTCATGTGGTACCGCACCGTCGTGCACCCCGTCACGCTCGGTGACGAGGAGGCGGTCCGGCAGATCGGCGACGCGAACCGCCTGATCTTGCATTTCGAGGCGGTCGATTATATCTGCGCCTGCTATATCAACGGCCAGCTCGCCGGCACGCACGTCGGCGGTTACCTGCCGTTCGACATCGATATTTCCGCGTTCATCGATTCCGACGATGCCTTCGAAATCGCATTGTGCGTGTACGACCCCAACGATTCCGGCACGCAGCCGCGCGGCAAGCAGAAAATCGAACGCGAAGGCATCTGGTACACCGCGCAAAGCGGCATCTGGCAAAGCGTCTGGATGGAGATCGTGCCGGACGCCTACCTGCGTACGCTTACGCTGAAGGGCGCCGCCGACGGAAAACTGTTCATCCGCGCGGAAATCGGCGGCGACAAGCCGAATGCGAAGCTGCACATCGTCGTGACCGATCCCGCGGACGGCACGGTGGTGGCGGATGAGACGATGCCCGCCGGAACCCGCAAGCTCCGGACGGAAATCCGGACGACGGCGGAGCATCTGTGGTCGCCGGCCGACCCGCATCTGTATGACGTGACCGCGACGCTGCTGGCTGGTCCGACAGTGAAGCCGCCTGTGAAACCGATCGCGGAATCGGCTGTGGAACAATCCGTGAAACAGCCTTCGGAATCGCCACAAATCCCTTCGGAAGTCGCCGAAACCCTTGCGAAACCGCCGTTCGCGGATGTCGTGAAATCCTACTGCGCGTTCCGTTCCGTCGAAGTGAAGCCCGATATGAAAGGCGTCGCCCGATTCCATCTCAACGGCAAGCCGCTGTTCATCAAAGGCGTGCTTGACCAGGGGTACTGGCCCGACGGACTGATGACCGCGCCCGACGACGAGGCGCTGATTTATGACATCGAATCCATGAAAAAGGCCGGTTTCAATATGCTGCGCAAGCATATCAAGGTCGAATCGTCGCGCTGGTACTACCATTGCGACCGACTCGGCATGCTTGTATGGCAGGACGCGGTGTCCGGCGGCGGCGTGGACGGCGAGTACAACGCGTGGGCCACGAATCGCAAGCCGACGCTGGTCCGCTCCACCTGGAACAAGTTCCGCGACGACACGGCCAAGCATTTCACGGCGCTCGGCGCGGACGATCCGATCTACCGGCGCGACTGGTCGCGTATGTGCGACGCGATGGTGCACATGCTCGGCGGGCACCCCTCGATCGTGACGTGGACACTGTTCAACGAAGGATGGGGCCAATTCGACGCATGCGACGCGGCCGAACGCATCCACGCCCTCGACCCGACGCGTCCGATCGACGCGACCAGCGGATGGTACGACCAGCGTTGCGGCGACTTCCACAGCGTGCACAACTACTTCCGTCCGCTGGAAATCTATCCGGACAAGGGTCCGTTGCGCGGATACGTGGCCGAATTCGAGAAACGGCATCGCCGCAACCGCAGAGCCGCGAATTACACGGTGCTGCCGGTGGCGCGGCATGGTGCGCGCGCGTTCGTGATTTCGGAATTCGGCGGCTTGGCGCAGCTTGTGCCGGAACATGCGGAGGTTTCCCGCGCCTACGGTTACGGCGAATACGATTCGATTGACGATTGGCGTGCGGCGGTGCGTTCCGCGCTCGCTTCCGCGGCCGCGTTGGAGGCCCGCGGGCTGGCGGGATATGTGTACACGCAGGTTTCCGATGTGGAGGAGGAGCTCAACGGTCTGCTGACATACGACCGGCGGGTCAACAAATTCGTCGGATGAGGCGCGGGTGCGTGGTTTTTCGCGCCATCGTGACATTTCCGTCACGTGATTTTCAGGGAATTGACAGGAACACGCATCATTCCTCCAAGGGTTGGGCGGTTATATAGAACATGTCAACGGTTACGGCTGTTGGCGAGGTTCCATCCGGAATCCCATAACTGAACCCTTCTTCTCTCTTCTCTCTCAGCCGGCGGCTTCTCTTCCGCCGGCTTTCTTTTTTGTGGATGGTTTTTCATGGATGGTTTGTCCTGTGCTCCCGCGAGGTCTGCGGATGTTTTCCATGGGAGGCAAAAGAATACTCACTGATTCGTCTTCTGGCTCTTCTTTGTTTGAAATATTGCCGGTAAACGTTTTCTGAAAATCGGAGTGTCGTGTACTGCCATGACCTACACTTGAATGCAATATACGCAGCATACAAGCGCGGCAGGGTTGCTACTCAAGGCGGGGCAAGACCTGGAACGACGTCACTATACGTCGTTCCAGGTCTTTTTTGTTTGCTGCTGCATCTCATATCGATGAGGATCGATGGGAATGGAAGGTGGAATCATGACTGCGGTGCAGACGTCCAATCCGGTGCACAGCGCCGAGGATGCGGTGGAAACCGGCATCCATGAGGTCGGCGCGACGATCGACGCCGTCGAACAGGAAGTGGGGCGTGGTGTTTCCACGCGCTTTCCGCTCAACAGCGCGTTCATTTTCACGTTCGGTGCGCTGGGAGGCATGCTGTTCGGCTTTGACACGGGCATCATCTCCGGGGCCTCGCCGTTGATTGAATCCGATTTCGGTCTGTCCGTGGCCCAGACCGGATTCATCACGTCATCCGTGCTGATCGGCTCCTGCGCGGGCGCCCTGTCCATTGGTGCGCTGTCCGATCGTTTCGGACGCAAGAGGCTGCTGATTCTGGCGGCGATCCTGTTCCTGCTCGGCTCGGGCATGTGCGCGAGCTCCACGGGATTCCTGATGATGGTCGTGGCCCGCATCATCCTTGGCCTCGCCGTTGGTGCGGCCTCCTCGTTGACCCCGGCGTATCTCGCCGAACTCGCACCAAAGGAGCGCCGCGGTTCACTGTCCACGCTGTTTCAGTTGATGATCACCTTCGGCATCTTGCTGGCGTACGCTTCCAATCTCGGCTTCCTTGGCCACAACATCGCCGGCATCCGCGACTGGCGGTGGATGCTGGGCTCGGCGCTCGTGCCGGCGGCTCTGCTGCTCGTCGGCGGTCTGCTGCTGCCGGAATCGCCTCGATATCTGGTGAGCCGCGGCAAGGATCGCGAGGCGTTCAAGGTGCTCACCCTTATCCGCAAGGACGTCGATCAGACCCAGGTGCAGCTCGAGCTCGACGACATCAAGGCCGTCGCCGCGCAGAACACCAAGGGCGGCGTTCGCGAACTGTTCCGCATCGCCCGTCCGGCGCTCGTCGCCGCGGTCGGCATCATGTTGTTCCAGCAGCTCGTCGGCATCAATTCCGTGATCTATTTCCTGCCGCAGGTGTTCATCAAGGGCTTCGGATTCCCTGAAAACGACGCCATCTGGGTGTCGGTCGGCATTGGCGTGGTCAATTTCGTGGCCACCATCGTCGCCACCCTCATCATGGACAGATTCCCTCGCAAGAAGCTGCTCATCTTCGGATCGGTGACGATGACCATCGCTCTCGCGGCGTTGGCCGTGCTCAACTTCACCGGCGATGTGGCCACGTTGGCTGTGCCGACCATGGTGTTGATCGCCTGCTACATCCTCGGATTCGCACTGTCGTGGGGGCCGATCGCATGGGTGATCACCGGTGAGATCTTCCCGCTGAGCGTGCGCGGCATCGGCAGCTCCTTCGGCTCCGCGGCCAACTGGCTGGGTAATTTCGTGGTCTCCCAGTTCTTCCTCATGCTGCTGTCCCTGTTCGGCAACAACGTCGGCGGCCCGTTCGCCATCTTCGGCGTGTTCTCCGCGCTGTCCATCCCGTTCGTCATGCATTTCGTGCCCGAGACCAAGGGCAAGTCGCTCGAACAGATTGAGGAGGAGATGACCCGCCGCTGACACGGCAGTTGCTGCATCAACGGTAGAAGAATGGGGTGGATGCTCTGGTGACGCATCCACCCCATTCGCGTTGTTTGGCAGCGTTGTTTGACGGTGTCGCTTAGCAGCGATCGTACGAGAACGCGCGCAGGCGATCGAGGCATTCCTGGCTCTCCTCAAGCCATGGCATGCCGATCATGTACACGTGGCCCAGCGTCTCATGTCTGCGCGGGTGCGGATCGAACAGTTCGAAATCGGCGCCCTGCCGGGCCAAAGCGGCGGCCAACGCCAGATTGTCCGCCTCGAGGAAATCGTCGCCGCAGGTGGCGATGAACAGCGGCGGCAGATCCACGTTGAACGCCAGTCCCTCCGCGGTGAGGAACTTCGGATCCGCGGCCTCGAGCCCGTCGAAGAACCCGGCGCCCAGCATCTGCTCCAATCCGATGCGCCGGTTCGGATCATACCCGACCGTCAGCCTGCGTCCCATGGTCTCCAGCGACGCCGAGCTGTACGCTCCGCACATCGGCGCCGCGCCCGCGAAACCAATGCCGGACGGCTCGTCGACGCCGAACGCGGCCGCGGCCTCCGCGTTGTTCTCGATCGCCAGCGTCAGCAACGTCAACGCGCCGCCCGCGGAATCGCCGGTCAAAAACACCGCGTGCGGATCGACCGGATAATCGGCCAGATGCGCCTTGATCCAACGCAACGCGGCCTGCACGTCCGCAAGCTGGCCACGCAGATTGGTCTGCGGCGCCGGCCGGTAGCTCAGCGAGAACACCGCGAACCCCTTCTCCGCTAGATGCACGTTGAAATTACGGTTCAATTCCTTGTATCCGTAAGTGAAACCGCCGCCGTGGATGTCGATGTACACCGGCAGCGTGCGCCCGCCACGCAGCACCGCGTCATGCGGCAGATACAGGTCGAGCAGATGCCCCCTGCATTCGCCGGCCGCCTTGTCGTAGCCGCCGTCCGGCAGATATGCAAGGTCGTTGATCTCGTCGATGCCTTCCGGCGTGTGCCACAATTCGGAACGAGGCGTATCGGAAGCGATCGATCCGAATCGCATGCCCAACATACCTGGCAACAGCTCCTCCGGCACCCCCTCGAGATCGCCGGTGGTTTCCGTCCACCGCTCCGCGTTCTTCAGCATGTCCTCCGTAAGCCCGTATTCCTTGGCGAACTTCGCGCGGATGCTCTTCAGGTCCGTCATCCTTGCCGTCCTTTCCTTGACGCTTGTTCCCGTCCCGCATCAGCGGTCCGATTCCATTATCGTGCGGTGTCTCGATTCCGGCGATCCGGCTTCCAACGTGCATTCCGATACCTGCGCGAAGCGATGATATGTAACGGTATATATGTTGATTTTACTATGTTTGCGACACGCCGAATGTGCACCTGTTGCATCGGCGTACGGTTCGTTTAGAATAAGTCGAGTTTGCGAATCCGAACAGGGGTTTCGGCCGGCGGCGGCATGCCGGTGACGGGACGCTCGACACACGACGGACGTGAATCGTGGCGGCCACGAATGGCCGCAGCAACACAACCCAACAACAACCCAATCAAAACCCAAGCAAACAATCCGAAGGAACGCTACGTATGTACGTCGATCCGAAACGTAACCAGCAGGCGGGCAACCTCAAATGGATTCTGCCGTACTGCAAACCCGATCTGCCGCGCGTGGCCGGCGCGGTCGTACTGTTCTGCGTGAACAACACCATGGCCCTCATCATCCCGCTGCTGTCCGGACTGATCGTGGACCGTGTCATCACCCAAGGCCATGTGAACGAATTGACCCGACTGTGCGTCATGATGATCGTTTTCACCGTCGTGCGCGTGGCCTCGCGCTACGGCTACCAGATGTGGATGGAACGCTTCGGACAGAATTCCGTGTTCCGTCTGGTGAGCGACGAATACGAAAAGCTGCACGAGCTCGACTTCACCTACTTCAACCACACCCGCACCGGCGACATCATGAGCCGCATGACCTCCGACACGGACGCCATCCGCCATGCGCTGAGCTGGGTCAGCTACCAGGTGCTCGACTGCGTGGTCATGTTCATCGGCGCGCTTGCCATGATGTTCTCGATTGACTGGCGGCTTGCGCTGGCGCTCGCCTGCGTCACGCCACCGCTGTTCATCCTGACAAGAGGATTGTCGAAGCACGCGCGTCCGCTGTTCTTCGCCATCCGTAATTCTCTGGCGGAAATGAACTCGATGGTCGAGGAGAACATCGAAGGCAACCGCGTGGTCAAGGCGTTCGTCCGTGAGCCGTACGAGACCGAGAAGTTCGATGAACGCAACGACGACTACATGCAGCGCAACATGGACCAGGCCTACAACAGCCGCAAATACATGCCGTGGCTCGACGGCCTCGGCTTCTCCCTGCAGCTCATCACCCTGGGACTCGGCGGTTTCCTGGTCATCACGGGCCATATGACCCTTGGTAACCTCGTGGCGTTCAACTCCTATCTGTGGATGATCGACGGACCCGTGCGCCAATCCGGCTGGCTGATCAACGATTGGCAGCGCTTCAACGCGTCCTGCATCAAGATCCGCAAGCTGCTCACCTCGCAGTCGCGCATCCAGGAGAAGCCGGGCGCCGAGGAAAGCGTCAAGCAGGCGGTCGCCATCGTCAGCCAGGTCAACGGCGGGAACAACGGAAGCCACGGCACTAACGGCGCCACCGAGGCATCCGCGAACTGCCCCGCGCGCATCGCAGGCGACGTCGAATTCCAGCACGTCAGCTTCGCCTTCCCCGACGATCCGGAAACCCCGATCCTCAAAGACATCGACTTCCATATCCCCGCCGGCTCGAAGCTCGGCATCCTCGGCGAGACGGGCGCCGGCAAATCCACGCTCGTCAACCTGATCTCGCGATTCTACGACCCGACCGCGGGCCGCGTGCTTATCGACGGCATCGACGCACGCGACTGGCCGCTCGCCACTTTGAGATCGCAGGTATGCATCGTCGCGCAGGACACGTTCCTGTTCTCCGACACCATCGGCGGCAACATCGGCTTCGGTGCCGGCGAACAACGCGAATACGACGAGAAGTACATCCGACGCATGGCCACCATCGCCGGCGCGGACGGCTTCATCCGCAGCATGCCGGAAGGCTACGATACCGTCGTCGGCGAACGCGGCGTCGGCCTGTCGGGCGGGCAGAAGCAGCGACTGAGCCTGGCCCGCGCGCTCGCCGACAATCCGTCGATCCTCATCATGGACGATACGACCAGCGCCGTCGACATGGAGACGGAGGCGGAGATTCAGCAGCATCTGCGCGAATTGGATGAAAAGAAGACGATTGTGACGATTGCGCATCGCATCTCGTCGATCAAGGATTCCGACCTGATTCTCGTGCTCGAGCACGGCCGCGTGGTCGAACGAGGCACCCATGACGACCTGGTGGCCGCGCATGGACGGTATTGGGAGATCTACCACAAGCAGCTGGGCCTTGAGGCCGGCCGCGCGCAGGGTTTCGACGAGTAGGAAGGAGGACCATCATGGCACAACGCAATACGTTCCGCGAGGATGAGGAGCTCGAGGAGCAGATCAACCTGCATGACATCCTCCGCATCGGCGTCTATCTCAAGCCGTACATGGCCCGCGTGGTCCGCATCCTCGCGGTCGTGGTGATGATGAGCTGCATTTCGGTCGTGGTGCCGTATCTGACGAAGGTCATGATCGACAGTGCGATTCCGGCGAAGAACCTCACATTGCTGGGTGAACTGACCGCTCTGCTCGCGGTGCTGATCGTGATCTTCGAACTGGGATTGCGCTATCGTACCGTGGAGATCACGCGCGTCGGCCAGCTCATGCTCAAGGACATGCGTCGCGACATTTTCACGCATATTCAGACGCTGCCGTTCAGCTACTTCGATTCGCGTCCGCACGGCAAGATCCTGATCCGCGTGGTCAATTATGTGAACACGCTGTCGGATACGCTGAGCTCCGGCCTGATCAGCGTGATCTCCGATGTGTTCACGTTCGTCATCACGTTGGTGGTGATGTTCGTCATCGACTGGCGGCTTGCGCTGTTCAGCCTCGCGCTGTTCCCGTTCCTCATCGCATGGGTGCTGGTGCTGCAGCATTTCCAACGCCGCGCCTATCAGGTGCTGTCCAACAAGCAGAGCAACCTCAACGCGTACATCCACGAGTCGATCGCCGGCGTGAAGACCACGCAGACCTTCGCCCAGGAGGCCGCGCAGTTCAAGACATTCCAGGAGCAGCAGAACGATGTGCGCACCTCGTGGATGAAGGCCGTGCACATCCAGTTCCTCATGTGGCCGGGCATCCAGACGATTTCCGTCATGACCATCGCGTTCATCTACTTCGTCGGCGTCACCGGCTTCGGCGGAGTGGGGGTGAGCACGGGCGTGCTCATCGCGTTCGTCGGCTACGCGAACAACTTCTGGAACCCGGTGATCAGCATCGGCAACTTCTACAACCAGCTGATCACCTGCTCCGCATACCTTGAACGCATCTTCGAGACGCTTGACGTGCAGCCGGAGATCCGCAACGCGCCCGATGCCGTCGAACTGCCGCCGATCAAGGGGCAAGTTGACTTCAACAACGTCGTCTTCCGCTACGAGCCGGACGGTCGCAACATCCTCAACCTGGTCGACCTGCACGTCGAGCCGGGCAAGACGATCGCGTTGGTCGGCCCTACGGGTGCCGGCAAAACCACGATCATCAACCTGCTGTCGCGCTTCTACGATGTCGCCGAAGGCTCGGTGACGATCGACGGGCACGACGTGCGTTCCGTGACATTGGAAAGCCTGCGTCGGCAGATGGGCGTCATGCTGCAGGACACGTTCATCTTCTCCGGCAACGTGCGTGAGAACATCCGCTACGGCAAGCTGGATGCCACTGATGAGGAGATCGAAGCGGCGGCCAAGGCCGTGCATGCGCACGAGTTCATCATGGACCTGCCTGACGGCTACGACACCGTGGTGGAGGAGCGTGGATCGACCCTGTCCGCGGGCCAGCGCCAGCTCATCGCGTTCGCGCGCGTGCTGCTTGCCGATCCGCGCATCCTGATCCTCGACGAAGCCACGTCGAACATCGACACGCGTACCGAGGAAGCGCTGCAGGCCGGCCTGAACCATCTGCTCAAGGGACGCACGAGCTTCATCATCGCGCACCGTCTGTCCACCATCGAGAACGCGGACGAGATCTGCTACATCGACCACGGGCAGATTGTGGAGCAGGGCAACCATGCCGAGTTGCTCGCCCGTCATGGTGCGTACTACCGGCTCTACGAATCGCAGTACGCGATGATCAAGGTCTGATGGCAGTAGCTGGGCAATCGCAGGCCTGAATGCCAAAGCCTGAGCCGGTGGACGCCGGCCCGGGCTTTTTTAGTTCCTTATAGCCCCTTATGGCCGTAATCCGGAATGCCGGTCCAACGGTCGCGCAGCCAATGCGCGGCCATCTTGGGCTGGCGGTCGCGATGGAATTTCCGCCGAACATGCTGACATGCCTCTGGTGGACGCCACGCGGAACGCGTGCCGCAGAAATGCGTGAAATAATGGATTGTGAGCGTTAACAACACCATGATGCACCAAGGAGCGTTGCACCCATGACCACCATCCCCAACCACACCAGCCATCCCATCGCGCTGAAAGACGCCACCGTCACCGACCAATTCTGGGCGTCACGCCAGGAACTTGTGCGCACCCAGGTGATTCCCTACCAGTGGGACGCGCTGAACGACAACGTTCCCGGCGCCGCTCCCAGCTACTGCATGCACAACTTCAAGGCCGCCGCCGCGCAGAACGCCGAACACCGCAAGGAAGGCAAGGCCTTCGTGCCGCCGAAATACACGTTCCGCGGTTTTGAGGCGCTTCCGGATGATCCCAAGCACCCCGACCCCGACAAGTTCTACGGCTTCGTGTTCCAGGACACCGACTTCTCCAAATGGATCGAAGCGGTCGGCTACTCGCTGACCCACCATCCGGACGCCGAACTCGAGGCGACCGCCGACGCCGCCATCGACATCGTCTGCGCGGCGCAGCTCGACAACGGCTACCTCGACACCTACTACATCCTCAACGGCATGGACCGGCACTTCACCAACCTGAAGGACCATCATGAACTGTACTGCTTCGGCCACCTGACCGAAGGCGCGATCGCCTACTACCAGGCCACCGGCAAACGCAAGCTGCTCGACGCGGCCTGCCGTTTCGCCGATTACATCGATTCCCGATTCGGCACCGCCACCGGCAAGCTGCATGGCTATCCCGGCCACGAAATCGCCGAAATGGCACTCGTCAAACTGGCCGAAACCACCGGCGAACAACGCTACGCCGACCTCGCCGAATACTTCGTGCGCCAACGCGGCCAGCAACCGCTCTACTTCGAGCTTGAAGACCGCCGCCGTGCTCAGGAGGACGGCCGCAACTACGAGCCGCGCGAACAGAACTACGCCTACTACCAGGCCGACAAACCAATCATGGAACAGAAGGAGGCGCTCGGCCACGCCGTCCGCGCCGCCTACTTCTACGCCGGAGCCGCCGACGTGGCACGACTGACCGGCGACCCCGACCTGCTGGCATCCTGCGAACGACTGTGGCGCAACATCGTCGACCGAAAGCTCTACATCACCGGCGGCATCGGCGCAACCCACATGGGAGAGTCCTTCTCCTTTGACTACGATTTGCCGAACGACACCGCCTACTCGGAAAGCTGCGCGGCCATCGCGCTCGCCTTCTTCGCGCGCCGCATGCTCGAGATCCAGCCGAAATCCGAATACGCGGACGTCATGGAATCGGCGCTGTATAACACCACGCTCGCCGGCATGGCGCTCGACGGCAAAAGCTTCTTCTACGTGAATCCGCTTGAAGTGGTGCCCGAAGCCTGCCATCGCGACGAACGCAAGGCGCACGTCAAGCCGGTACGCCAGAAGTGGTTTGGCTGCGCCTGCTGCCCGCCGAACATCGCGCGCATCGTGGAGGATGTGCAGCAATACGCCTACACGATCGGCGACGACGCGGCCACGCTGTACGTGCATCTGTACATGGGAGGCGCGGTTCATGCCAGGCTTTCCGGTGCCGACGTGAATCTCGACGTCGATTGCGATATGCCGTGGTCCGGCAAGGGGTCCGTCACGGTGAATTTCGGTGCGGTCCATGTTTCCGGCGAATCCGCCGAAACTGTCGAATCCAAGAAATCCAAGGAATCCGGGAAATCCGAGGACGCGACCTTCACAATCGCCCTCCGCCTGCCTGCTTGGGCCGGCGGCGAAACCGCCTCCGATGCGATCGCCGTGCGCGGCCGTTTCGACATCGCCCGCACCGTCAGAGACGGCTATCTGTATCTGACCGGCGCATGGCATGACGGCGACGTCATCGATTTCGATTTCCCGATGCCCGTCCACATGGTCGCCGCGAATCCGCTCGTGCGCGAGGACGCCGGCAAGGTGGCGTTCGTGCGCGGACCGTTAGCCTATTGCGCCGAAGGCGTCGACAACGGTGAAAACCTGCATTTGCTGCACGCCGACACCGCGCGTATCGCGGCCGACCCGTCCTGTGTGAGCGTCGACCATATCGTCTTCCATGCTGGTGCCGCCGGACAGGACGAGAAGGGGCTCGGCGAAGTGGACGCCGTCGATATGCCGATGACCACGCTGACGATTCCCGCTTGGCGCGAAATGGAGAGCGGCGCTCCGACCTCCGCGTTGTATCATGATTGGCGTCCCGTCGAGCGCAAGGCGACGAAGGCCACGCTGATTCCGTACTTCGCATGGGCCAACCGTGGCGAGACTGAAATGACGGTGTTCCTGCGCGGATAGCGATGCGCAGGTCGCGTACGGATGGGTGTGCGCGGACGGACGTGCATGGACGGGCGTGAAGATCGACGGAGGCGGAAACCTATGACCGACAACAAGCAGCGTAGCGAAGATTTCGCACTTTCCGACGAGCAGAAGGCGGCGGTCGCCGAACTGGCCGAAACCAATGTGTATACGAAGCAGTCGAAGTTCAAGACGTTCCGCGAGTTGCCGATAGGCAAGAAATGGTCGTATTTCAAGGAGAATTTCCTGACTTACACCATTGTCGTGGTCCTCGTCGTCGGCATCGCCGCGGTGTTCGGCGTCTCGTACTTGACCAAGGCGCCTGATCCGGTCCTGGCCTTCGAAGGCATCAATATGAGCGACTATTCGGACCAGCTTGATTCGCTCGGCGCCGACTTCGCCAAGTCGGAAGGCATCAAGGATAGCCGTCTGATCAGCATGGACACGTCCGTCTCCCTGACAGGCACGGCGAGCGGAAGCGGGCAGGACGGCTCCACCAAGCTGCTCGCCATGGTGTCCGCGGGGCAGGTCAACGTGATCGCGGCCGATGCCAAGACCTTCGCTGCGGTCAATCACCGCGAGGAAATCACTAAGCCCTCCGAAGTCATGGACGCGGCCTCGCTCGAACGCATCAAGGATTCCTTGGTCGACGCCAAGGGAAAGCCGGTGTCGGACATCGACAAGGCCGTCGGCTTCGACCTGTCGAAGTCGGCCACCTGGACCTCGATGAAGGGCCTGCCCGACAAGGACGTCATCCTCGGCTTCAGCAACATCACCAAAGACAAGGATGTGCCGATCAAGTTCATCAACTACCTGCGCTTCGAATAAACATGCGCTCTTTTGATTCTGGAATCAAAAGAAAAGCACATGGCAGGCAAAAGAAATTTCGTTGGAATTCCGCCGTTTTACGTTGTTGAAACGGCGGAATTCGTATAACGGGTCAAAAGCGGGACGAAAGAGAAACGGCGGAGATCGCACGATGTTGCGGTGGATGCTGTGGCGGCCGTGTGCGCGATACCGTGACAGCCGTAAGCGTAATGTGTCACGATTCCGATTTTCGGGGAAAATTTCGAATCGTGCGACAAGTACGGAAATATAGATACCCCCGAACTGGATATTTACGGCGGAAAAAGCGCGGAAGACGCAGTTCGGGGGGTATTTATATGGCGTGTAATGTGTCACGATTCGAAAAAAGCTCCGGAATTTCGAATCGTGACACATTGCAGAGGGTATTGCCGGCTTTATCTCGTGTATGTACGGCGCGTTCCGTGCGCGCGCACGTCGTTTACAGGGCGAAAGCGGCTTCGATTGCGTCGTATTCGGCGGTCGTGATCGGCAGGATCGCGCCGTGACGCTTCTTCAGCGTGCCGAAATCGATGTCGTCGGCGCGCTGCCAATCGGCCGGATCGTGCGAGGCGAGCGAGGCGGAACGGAACGACAGATAGCCCTTGGACTCCGCGTACTGGTCGCACATGAGACCGAACGGCATGCGCCTGCCGTTGACCTCCGTCACGTCCGCATCGTTGTAACGGAACAGTTCTGGCCCTTCCAGATAGTGCATGGAATACCGGCCGTTGCCGAAGATGTCGGTGAGCGTGCCCACGTACGACCACTCGTTCGGGTCGTCGGTGCGCAGCACCTCGTAGGTCACGGCATACGGGTTGCGGGTGCGTTCGATGGTGATCTCCGAATCCTTCGACGCGCGGTACCACCACCCATCATCGTCGCGCAGCATGGTCGAATCGATGATCACGTTCTTGCGATCAATCCACTTGACCGGATCGGAGAACGTCCTGAAATCAACGGTCGTCGCATAATACACGTTCGTCGGATCTCCCAGCTCGTTGGCCAGCGGATCCGTGGAGCCTTCGGCATTGCTCTTCGTGGACCAGAACACGATCCACTGCCCGCGGTCCGGATCCCAATTCGCCTCGGGCGCCCAGGCCATGCCCGCGCCCGGGATCTTCGACGCCACGTCCACAAGACGCGGCTCGCTCCAATGGACCAGATCAGGGGAGTCCCAAATCACCAGGCCGGTCGATCCATTCGTCGTGGCGCCGTCGTTCGGTCCCCAGCCGCCGCGGTAGTGGATGCTCAAATCGGTGGCCACGATGTGGAACCCGCCGCGCGGGTCGCGCACGATATGCGGGTCACGCACGCCCTTCTCGCCGCCCAGCCACGTCAATGCGGGGCTGCCGGCCGGACGTAGATCCCTCCAATGCACGCCGTCGCGGCTCAGCGCGAAATACAGCTGCTCGTCGGTGGGATTGCGCTCCTCGCCGATGAAATGCACGAACAGATAGGCCTGGGTGTCGATGCTCATGATGCTCCTATGGTTTTTGTGATGAATGGTGATAATTGATTGCGGTCGTGGTGTTATTTTCGATGGCTGCGATGGCTGCGATGGTCGGCTACGGCTGATGGCTGCGCCGCGCACTGCACCACGCGTCCCGCTCAGACGGCGGTTGATTCCCGTTCCACCAGCTGGTAGCCGATGATGGCCCGCCTGGGTGGCAGTGTTTTGCCGTCATCGCTGTTATTGCCGTTGCCGTGTTCGATGCGCTCCGACAGCATGTCGACCGAGAACTTCGCCAGTTGCGTGAAATCGACTTGGATGGTGCTCAGCGTCGGCGTCGTGTACGAGCCGGAGGTCACGCCGTCGAAGCCGATCACCTTCACGTCCTGCGGCACGCGCAATCCACGGTCCGCAAGCCCGCGTATCACGCCGAAAGCCGCGAAATCGTTGGCGCAGCACGCGCCGTCGAACGCGGTGCCGCCTTGTCCGCTGCGCGCGGCGAGAATGCGTTCCGCGATCGCGTGGCCGGCGATGATGCCGTTGGCCACATCCCCGGCTTCGAACACCGTGGACTCGTCGTAGGGCAGTCCGGCGTCGGACAGCGCCCCGTACGCGCCGCGCAACCGTAGCGCGAACGCGTTCTGCGCGTGCGCCAGGTCGGCGCGTGGCGCGAACCGGTGCCCGACGATCGCGATATTGCGGCATCCGCGGTCGATCAGATGCTGCGTCGCCGCGCGTTCGGCCTCCTCGTTGGGGAAGTTCACGGCGTCCACGGTCGGCGTCTCCTCACAGGCGTCCAGCAGTACGAAAGGCCTGCCGCCGTTGAGCTTGGCCAACGGCACGTTCGTGCCCAAGCCCGTGGCGTGCAGGATCTCGCCGTCGAACAGCTGCCCGGAGAACGGGTTGCTGCTCAGCGCATGCTCGGCGGCATCCGGCGAATACTGCGTCTGCTCGATGAACGGAATGAGCCTGCGGGACACGATTTCGTTGCTCAGTGCTTGCGTGAGCTTCGAATAGAACGGCGAATCGAATTCGTTGACGATGACGTGGATGATGTTGCTGCGGCCCGATTTGAGCATGCTGGCCGTCAGATTGATGCGATAGTCGAGTTTGTTCGCCGCGGCGATCACTTTGGCGCGGGTCGATGCCTTGACTCCCGGCTTGCCGCGCAGCGCGTTCGACGCGGTCATGGGGGAGACTCCGGCTTCCGCGGCCACGTCGCGTAGCGTCGGTGTGCTGCTGGTCATATGCCGCTCCTTAAAAAACGTGCGATTGATATGTAACGATATTACATTTATGTGATTCTGCAAAATCGTTGGAAATACAAAGACTCACCGATATATTGCGCTGATTGCGCCTTGCTGAATTTGCGTTAGGATATGTAACGATACATATACGGTTATATGGTTCGCACGATGGCGCCCGACATTCGTTTCAGACGCGCCACGGCAGCCCCAACGAAGAGAGGTTCAATGACGATCCCGACCACCGTTTCCGTCAACCCATCCGACGGCCAACCATCAGATTCGGCCACTCCGGTCAAAGCCTGGCGCCCGCCGATGGGCTGGAACAGCTGGGACTCCTACGGCACCACCATCACCGAAGAGGAGGTCCTGGCCAACGCACGCTTCATGGCCGAACATCTCAAGGCAGCCGGCTGGGACACCTTGGTCATCGATGCCGGCTGGTTCGATCCCAACGCCCACGCGCACGGCTACTCCGACGGCACGCCGCTGTGCATCGACGCATACGGCCGCCAAATCCCCGACGAGAAGCGCTTCCCCAGCGCGGCCGACGGCAAGGGATTCGGCCCGCTCGCCGAAGCGGTCCACCGGCTCGGCCTGAAACTCGGCGTGCACGTGATGCGAGGCATTCCAAGGCAGGCCGTGCACGAGAACCTGCCGGTCAAAGGCACCGCGCTGCACGCGCGGGACGTGGCCGACACCGAGCACACCTGCGTATGGAACCACGACAATTATGGCCTCAAACGCGGCGACTCCGGCGCACAGGCCTGGTATGACGCACAGGTCGACCTGTTCGCCTCCTGGGGACTCGACTTCCTCAAAGTCGATGACATGCAGACCCCGTTCTTCCCGGAGGAGATCGAAGCCTACCACCACGCCATCGAACGCGCGGAGACCACATACGGCCGGCGGATCACGCTGTCGCTGTCCCCGGGCGGCTGGGTGGCCAGCACTCACGTCGATTTCCTGCGAGACGTCGCGCAGATGTGGCGCATCTCCGACGATCTCTGGGACCGCTGGGAGGACATCTACCAGCAGTTCCCCCGGCTCGCACGATGGGCGCCGATGCAGCGCACCGGCCACTGGGCCGACGCCGACATGCTGCCGCTCGGCCACATCGGATTGCGCGCCGAACGTGGCGACGACCGCCAATCGAAACTGACGCTCGACGAGCAGAAAACACTGCTCACCCTGTGGAGCATGGGCCGATCCCCGCTGATGGTCGGCGGCGACCTGCCCACCAGCAGCGCCGACACCGTCGCACTGCTCACCAACCCGGCGCTGCGCGAAGTGACCGCCGGCTCGACCAACAATCGCGAAATCGTCCGGGAACGGCTATTCGCCGAATGGAACGTGGATGAATCCTTCATCGGCGAGCTCATCGTATGGGCCGCCAACGCGGCGGACTGGGCCGACGGCACCACGTCGGCCCACGCGCACGGCCATTACGGAGCGATCTTCTGGACCGGCGGCGAGCCGTACGAGCTTAAAGGCAACATCCAACTGCAGAGCTTCGTCGGCATCAGCCAACGCAACAAGCCATGGACGCTCACCGACCTGTGGGCCGACGCTCCGCAATCGTCCGACGGCATCCAGTCGAACGTCCGCATCGAAGGCAAAGGCGAGGACCGCGTGATCCGCGGCACCATCCCCGCACACGGCTGCCTCTGGTTCGCGCTCGACTGAGCCCGTCTGACGCCAGCCGGCGGCGAATAGCCGCGAAACGAACGCCAAACCGTGCAATCGCACATACCCCAACACCATCCAACCCAACAACCAACACCATTCAAGGACACACCATGACCGACAAACTCACCGCCACACTCGACAAAGCGGGCGTGCGCGCCATCAGCACCGACCTGTGGGGCATCTTCTTCGAAGACATCAGCTACTCCGGCGACGGCGGCCTCAACGCCGACCTCGTGCAGAACGGCGCCTTCGAATACAACCGCGCCGACTCCATCGATTGGAGCAACTACAGCTTCTGGCGCAAAATCGTGCCGGAAGGCTCGTTCGCAGCCTTCGGTATCCATGACAATGACCCGGTTGCCACCGAAAACCCGCATTACGCGACGGTGGAAGTCGAACATGCCCCTGCCGCGCTGGACAACACCGGCTGGGACGGCATGGTGTTCCGCGCCGGAGAAACCTACGATTTCACCGCCTGGATGCGCGTGCGATCGGAAAGCGCGATGCCGGTGACGGTCTCGCTGCGCGGAGACGACGGCAGCATCATCGCCGAAAACACCATCACCGTCTCAGCCTCGGCATGGACGACATACCAAGCCTCGCTGACCGTTCCTGAGCACGGCGATGCCGGCTCGAGCGTGGCCACACAGGGCACATTGCGTCTGGCCTTCGCCGGCGAAGGCGTCATCGACCTCGACTTCGTCACCTTGGAGCCGCGCACCACCTACCACGGTCTCAAGCATTTCCGCCCGGATCTGGTGGAGGCGCTCGCCGACCTCAAACCACGATTCATGCGATTCCCCGGCGGCTGCATCACCCACGGCCTCGGCATGGACAACATGTACCACTGGGACCGCACCATCGGACCGGTCGAGCACCGTCCGCACAACTTCAACCTCTGGGGCTACCACCAGTCATTCCGCATCGGCTACTACGAATACCTGTGCCTGTGCGAAACTATCGGCGCCAAGCCGCTGCCGGTGCTGCCCGCCGGCGTGAGCTGCCAAAACACCAGCCAAGGCCCGGTGCCGGTGGCGCAGGAGGATATGCCCGCTTACATCGATGAAGTACTCCACCTCATCGAATTCTGCAACGGCAGCACCGCCACCGAATGGGGCGCCAAGCGCGCCGCCATGGGTCACCCGGAGCCGTTCGGCCTCGAATACCTCGGCATCGGCAACGAGGATCTCATCGACGACGTGTTCAAAAACCGCTTCCAGCAGATTTTCGACGCCGTCAAAGCCGCATATCCGGACATCGTCGTCGTCGGCACCGTCGGTCCCGCCCCCAGCGGTCAGGATTATGAGGAAGGCTGGAAGTACGCGCGCGAAGCGGGTCTGCCGATCGTCGACGAACATTCCTACCAGTCGTCCAGCTGGTGGTTCCACAACCTCGACCACTACGACCACACGGACCGCAAGGGGCCGAAGGTCTACCTCGGCGAATACGGCTCCTGGAACACCCAACTGATCAACGGCCTGTCCGAAGCGGCCTTCATGGGACGCATGGAACTCAACGGCGATGTGGTGGCCATGGCCTCCTACGCCCCGCTGTTCGCCAAGAATGGGCACCATAGCTGGAATCCGGACCTCATCTACTTCGACAACGAACGCGCCTACCATCCCTACAGCTATTGGGTGCAGCAGATGTACGCCACCACCACGGCCGACACTGCGTGGCCCGTCACCGTCGAAGGCCCGTCCACGCTGCGCCGCACCCTGCCGGACACCGTGAGACTGCGCATCGCGGGCAATGCCAAAGCCGATCTCAACAACCTCACCATCACCACCGCAGCCGGGGACACGATCGACCTCGGCGACGTGGCCTACGACGGCAGGACCACCGACACCCCGCTCGCCCTGCACGCGGATTCCTACAGCATCGACGCCACCGTTGTCTACTACGAAGGCAAATGGGGCATGGACCTCATCTGCGGCGACATCGACGGCAAGAACCACAACATCGTCTCGCTCGGTCGCGGGCACAGCGTGCGCGTGGTCCGCGACGGCACCGCCTACGCGCTTGCCGGCACCGAAGTCTCCATGAACGAAGTGCGACCGGGCACCACTTGGCAGGTGCACGTTGACGTCACCGATCGCGGCCAAGCCATGAAGCTGTACATCGATGGAACGCTGATTGCGGATGGCACGGAGGTCAAGGACGAGCCAAGGCGTACCGTCACCGTATCACGTAATGACAAAGCCGGAGAGACCTACGTGCGCGTGGTCAATGCCATGGACGCGCCAATAAGCGTCGACCTACGTCAGATTCTTGCCGAGTTGAATATTTCCACAGCATCGGCGGCATCCGCCACGGCCACCGTCCTAGCCGGAGACAATCCGTATGCGGGACAGGTCGGTGAGGAATCACCGACCAGGCCGCGGCAGACCGCGATTGATCTGACAGACGGCGACTACACGGCACCGGCATGGTCGTTCACCACCATCACGATTAAGTGACGTGTATGCCGCGAAACGGGCGGACCCTCGTTTGAACCCTCGAACGAGAGTTCGTCCGCAGTGCAGGGCCAATCGGGACTAATCTAGAAAACATGAGCAAGCATCACCGCAATCGCAATTGGGCCCCGGCCCCGCAGCCGCTGCCCGAAGACGCGCACGTCATCGACAGCCACACCCACGTCGCATCCGTCGTGCCCTTCTCCCAAGCCATGAGTCACGAAGCCATGGAAAAAGGCCAAGGCGAAGTACCCGTCTACAGCGTCGACGAACTGCTGGAACAAGCCCAGAAAGTCGGCGTCGAAGGCGTGATCGACTGCGGCTGCGAATTGCCGAACCTCATGACCGCCATCGACATGGCCCGCGAGCATTCGGGCACGGTGCACGCGGCGATCGCCATCCATCCCAACGAAGCCGTGCTGCACGGCCACCGCGGCGTTCCCGGACCGGACGGCCTGCCCATCAAATACCAGCCATGGCACGACATCCCCTTCGACGACGCCATGGCCGAAGTGCACCGCCTCGCCACCACCTACCCGGACCAGGTCGTGGCCATCGGAGAAACCGGCATGGACCTGTTCCGCACCGGCGAAGGCGCCAAGGAAATCCAACGCGAGGCCTTCCGCGCCCACATCGCGCTCGCCAAGGAACTCAACCTACCCATGCAGATCCACGACCGCGACTCGCACAAGGAAGTCATCGAAACGCTGCTCGCCGACGGAGCCCCCGAACGCACCGTGTTCCACAGCTACTCAGGTGACGCCGAAATGGGCGAAATCGCCCGCGAGAACGGCTGGTATCTCAGCCTCTCCGGCACCTCCAGCTACAAAGGCAACGACGGCATCCGCGAGTCGGCCAAGCTGGTCGGTCTCAGCCACGTCATGGTAGAAACCGATGCCCCCTACTTAAGTCCGATGCCGTATCGTGGCCGTCCCAACGCGCCATACATGATCCCCTACACCCTGCAGGCGCTCGCCGATTATCTGGATAAGCCCTTGGCGAACATAGCCCGGGCCACACGCGAGACCACGCGTGAGGTGTACGGCATCTGAAGCGCTTCATAAATTAGGTAAAACAAACAATCCAGTTTATTTGAATCACTGTCAAAACATGCCAGAATTTGTGTGAAGATTTGACAACTGTTTGTCAGGCTCCTAATGTCGCACTTTGCGTTTTATTGTGGGGAGCGGGTTGGAAGGCCCGCCGCTTGGAGGAAGCGTTATGGCGAACGAGCCTGACGAAGAGGAGCGACCGCTGCTGCATGCGGCGACATACACGCAGGCGCCAAAGGTCTCGCACAAAGTCCTGACCAAAGAAGAGCGTCAAGTGCTCATCAAGGAGCACGAACAGCAGCAGGAAGAAGCTGCGAAACTCGACGAGGCCGCCAGCAAGGGCCGTCTTGGCCGCTGGTGGAGCCGGCTGCAGTCCGGACCGGACAAGATCACTCCGGCCATGGCCGTGGTGGCGCTTGGCGTGGTATACGGAGACATCGGCACGTCGCCGCTGTACACCATGCAGACGTTCCTCAACGGTCAGGGCGGTCTGGCCAATACCGACCGCTCCGCCGTGCTCGGCATCCTGTCGCTGGTATTCTGGTCGATCACGCTGATCACCACCGTCAAATACGTGCTCATCGCCATGCGCATCGACAACAACGGCGAAGGCGGCATCTTCGCGTTGTATTCGCTGATCCGCAAATACGGGGCATGGCTGGCGATTCCCGCCATGCTCGGCGGCGCCGCGTTCCTCGCCGATTCCGTACTCACACCGGCCGTGTCGATCAGCTCCGCGGTCGAAGGTTTGGAAACATTGCCGCTGCTGGAGCCGATCATGAGCGAGAACAAGGAGCTGACGCTGATGATCACCGTGGTGATCATCGTCGGACTGTTCGCCGTCCAATCGCGCGGCACCGAACGCATCGGTCGTACCTTCGGCACCGTGGTCATGGTCTGGTTCTCGTTCCTCGCCGTGGTCGGCCTCGTGAATCTGAGCGCCGATTGGAGCGTGTTCGAGGCGCTGAACCCCGTGTACGGCGTGAAATTCCTTTTCAGCCATCACAATGCGGCCGGCCTTGCCGTCATGGGAACCGTCTTCCTGTCCACCACCGGCGCCGAAGCCCTGTATTCCGACATGGGCCATGTCGGCCGTGGCAACATCTACTTCACCTGGCCGTTCATCAAAATCTCGTTGGTGCTGTGCTACTTCGGCCAGGGCGCGTGGATGCTCAACCATTGGGACGATTCCGCATACCGCCGCATGCACGGTCTGAACCCGTTCTTCGAGATGATGACCCCGTCCGTGCGTTACGTCGCCGTGCTGCTGTCGGTGTTCGCCGGCATCATCGCTTCCCAGGCTCTGATCACCGGTGCCTACACCATGGTTTCCGAAGCCACCAGACTCAACTGGATGCCGCATCTGCAGGTCCGTTACCCGGCCCGCACCCGTGGCCAGCTGTACATTCCGGTGGTCAATGGCGTGCTGTGCGTCTCCACGTTGCTCGTATTGGCGCTGTTCCGAGATTCGGAGCACATTTCCGCCGCGTACGGCCTCGCGTTGACCATTACGATGATCACCACCACGATTCTGTTGGCGGTCTATATCTGGCATGACGGCAAGCGCGTCGGCGCGGTGGTGTTCACCGTGGTGTTCCTGGCCATCCAGTTCCTGTTCTTCTTCGCTTCGATGGCGAAGTTCCTGCATGGCGGCTGGTTCACCATGCTGTTGACTCTGGCGATTCTGCTGATCATGTACACATGGAACGAAGGCACGAAGCTGGAGCGTGCGCAGCGGCGGCACATGCAGCCCGCCGATTGCATTCCGGTGTTGCAGCAGCTGCATGACGACGATTCGATTCCGTATTTCGCGGACAACATCGTCTACCTGACGTCCGATCCGGAAATGAAGCGCGTCGACACTGACATCTTCTTCTCGATTTTCGCCGACCATCCGAAGCGCGCCCGCGCCTGGTGGGCCGTGTCGGTGGAGACGTCCGACAATCCGTTCACACGCGAGTATTCGGTGGAGAACTTCGGCACGGACTTCCTGTTCCGTGTGCGCATCCGTCTGGGATTCAAGGTCTCCCAATCGCTGCCCGCCTACATCCACCAGATCATGAACGATCTGTCGAAGTCCGGCGATCTGCCGAAGCAGACCACCCGGTATCCGAAGCTGGACGCCGATCCGAACATCGGCCCGATTCGCTACGTGCTGATCCACAAGGCGCTGATGCCCGAATCGAAGGTCTCGCAGAAGGGCGCGATCTCCCTGCAGATCAAGTACGCCATCCGCCATCTGGCCGGATCCCCGATCAAATGGTTCGGCCTCGCGCCCTACAATCCGCTGGTCGAAATCCAGCCGCTGTTCCTCGCCACGGAGCGTCCGCCGCGCCTGAAACGCGTGTGAATCGCGGGCTATAAGCAACTCCGATAACGGCGTACGCGCGTCGAAACCTGCCGCCGGTAGAGTAATCAACCATGTGCAGATTACTTGGATTCGCGACGGCAGGCAGCAACACCACTCTCAACGGTGTGCTCGGCATGCAGACCGTACGTGATTTCCGTAATCTCAGCGAAATCCACAATGATGGGTGGGGCGCCGCGCTGGTCACGGTCCCGGAGGAATCGCCATACCGTCGCGACGGCGGTGCGCCGACTCCGGAAACCGGCACCGCCATCTACAAGAACACGGTCGCGGCCCGTCACGATCCCATCTTCGACGAGCTCGCCAACACCCCGGCCCGCGGTGGCCTGTGGCACCTGCGTCTGGCCAGCTCGAACCTGCCGCTGATTCTGGAGAACCAGCAGCCGTTCTTCGCCAACGGACTGAGCTTCATCCACAACGGCGACATCTCCGACGATCAGGGCCGCAACATCATCACCAACCGTTCGTTCCCGGTCGACCCGAGCCTGGTGCAGTCCACCGGCGGCCGTTCCGATTCCGCCATCTTCTTCGCGGTCATCCTGCAGTACATCGGTTTCGGCTTCGCGCTCGACGAGGCGGTGGCCCAGGCCGTGCGCGAACTGCGCAAAAGCTATCCGAAGTCCAGCTACAACTGCATGATCCAAAGCCAGGACCAGTTCATCGCCCTGTGCGCGGCCGGACGTGAGGTCACTTCCAAGCGCATCGTCGAAATCTACGACCAGTACGGCCGCGGCGAGCAGGCCCGCGACTACCGCGTGCTGCGCTACCGTGCGCTCGGCGAATCCGAAGCCGACCGTGCCGCTGGACAGCCCAAGGGCGTGGTCGTGGCCAGCTCCGGCTTCGACCAGCGTGCCGAGGACGGCTGGACCCGTCTGAACAACGACCAGATGATCGTGGCCTCCAACCGCACCGGCGAATTCCGCGTCCGTTCCATCTGACGCGCGCCTGAAACGCGCCTAATATGGGGCGTATGACGAACGAATCGAACGAACCGATCACATCGGCGACTGCATCGATGACCACATCGAACGAATCGGCGCAGCCGACCACCGGGTACATTCCCACACTCGCGCAAGTGGACGAGCTGCACCGCAAAATCGCCCAATCGCAAGCCGCATACGACCTCATCCATGGTCACTGCGTGGTCGTGGCGGACATCGCCCGACGCATGGCACGCCGCCAGAACGCGCTGTTCACCCGTCGCTGCACCCTGCCTGCGGACGCACCTGAGAAAACAGGCGATTTCGGGCTGGAACTCGGCACGGACGATTCCGGCTCCGAATCGCTCGGCATGCTGCACGTGCCCGCGGTGTCGTCGACGGAAGGCCTGACCGGCGGCACGGTCCCGCCGCGGCTCATCGACGAACATCTGGTGGTGATCGGCGGCCTGCTGCACGACATCGGCACGTACTTCCTGCTCAAGCAGGACGGTTCCGATGGTAAACCGCTCAAATTCGATGGTCCGCACTATGTGCAGCACGGATTGAAAGGCTACGAATACCTGCTGGAACAGGGCGTCGACGAGTCCATCGCGCAATTCGCGCGCAACCATACGGGCGTGGGACTCACCAAAGAAGCGGTGGAATCGCAGGGCCTTCCGTTGCCTCCGGCCGATTATGTGCCGGTGAACCTCGAACAGGAGGTCGTCATGGTGGCGGACAAGTACAACAGCAAGTCGATTCCGCCGAAGTTCCTCACCGCCGAAGCCTATACGCGCAAGGCCGCCCGTTTCGGTGAGGACAACAAGCGCGAATGGCTGCGGCTTCTGGAACGTTACGGCATCCTCGACGTCAAACCGCTCGCCGAGCAATATCACATGCGCGTCGCCGAATAATTCGTACGGACCCATACGGAACCAGTTACGGGACCCGTATGAAATCCATCCCGGAATTCGTACGGGCGTCCTTGTCTTTCGATTATCGGAGCAAGTCGCAAAGGCAAGTTGCAGAAGCAACGAAAAAGCCTTGTCCGACATCGCAAACCACGGTGCCGGACAAGGCTTTTTCAAATTATTTTTAGATTATTTTTCGGATTGTGGAAGGACGTTGCGGAAGGACGAAACTAGTCGAGTTCCGCGCAATGCTCCATTTGATCGGCCACTTCAGAATCGGAAGTCACCACGATAATCGCGCGCTTGCGGTCCTCGTCGCGTTTCGCCTTCTTCAGCAGGCCAAGCACCACAGCGGCATCGTCACGGTTCAGTCCCGCGGTCGGCTCGTCGGCGATGATCACCTCGGCCTCGCAGCTCAGTGCTCGGGCGATCGCCACACGACGCTGGTTCAATTCGCTCAGCTTGCCGACTGGCATGCCGGACGTCACCTCTTCGAATCCCACGCGCTTGAGCAGCTCGCGTGCGATCACCGGCTTCGGCTGAAGGAAGTTACGGTTCGACGCGTCCATCGCGTACAGCACGTTGCCTTCCGCGTCGAGATCGCCTCGCACCGCGAACCGCTGCGGAATGAAACCGATACGGTGTCCGAGCACATCCACCGGCTCCACATCCGCGATATTCGTGCTTTTGTGCATCACATTGCCACTGGTTGTCCGCATCATGCCGACCATGGTGGCCAGCAATGCTTGACGCTGTTCGGCGTCATCGGCGTCCACCAGCACCGCGTAGGTCGCGCCGGCATGGAACGCCAAGGAGACGTCGTCAAGCACATTGCGGCCGGTCTTGCGGTTGCTCACCGTCACATGGTCGAGCGCGAACGTCGGATTCGCTTTGAAGAAGAACGCATCCTTTTTGCGACGGTGCTTGATCTCCCGATCGATCTGGGATGACACGCTCGTCGCGGAATCCGCCTTCACGCTTTCGCGGCCGGCGAGCGGCGTCTGATCGTCGGCCGCGCCCAGCGCGAGCGTCTCGTTCACACGGTTCGCGTTGTCGCTGGCCACGCTGTCTTCCGTGGCGATGCCTTCCGCATCGTCCTTGTCCGCCGTGGCTTCCTGCGATTCCGCGGTGCCGGACGTAGCATGGTCCGCCGTATCGCCATTCGCCGTATCGCCGGCATCGTCCGTATCGTCGTATACCACCGCGAAATCGACCGCTTCGATCGAATCGATCGATACGGAAGCGTCGTTTCCGTCAACGCCGTCAGCCGACGTCAGCGCTTCGTTCTCGGTATCCTTCACGTCCTTGTCGCTCATGCGTCCACCTCCGTACGGTTCGTCGTTTCGGCCGCATCCGTTTCGGTCGTATCAACCGGCTTGTCGGAACGGCTTGCGAACAATTGGCTCAAATCGAAGAATCCCACGCGCATGAACGCGATGATGCCCAATACCAGGCACGCGCCCAGACCGTACCAGATCACGTTCCAAACAGACGCGGACGTGATGGCCACGGCCTGTCCTCCGGCCCACGCGGTGCCGATCGGCTTGGCCAGCAGCGCGCCGGCCACCAGACCGATGATCCAGCCCGGAACGGTCATCATGAACGTCTCCAGCATGAACTGCCATCCCAGACGGCCCTTGGTGACGCCTGAAATCATCGCCATGCCGATTTCGTCGCGGCGGCCGGCGATCGCGGCCCACAGCACCAGCGCCAGCAGTGCGAGACCGCCGACAATCACGGACGCCAACAGGATCACACGTGCCGAGGCGGCGGCGGAATCCAACGGCGCGATACGCTTCTTGTACGCGTCGAGCGACGGCGAGGAGATCGTGTACTTCGACGTGTCCAGCTTGGCCTTCTTCACCAGGCGCACGAACTTGTTGTACGTGGCCGGATTGGTCAGCGAGAAGATGATATTGAGATCAGGAACGGCCCAGCCCTTGGCATCGGTCGTATCCAATCCGTCCTTCGCGAAATTGATGTACGTCGTGTACACCACGTTCTCGCGGTTGTCCTTCGCGTACTTCGCGTCGGAACCATATCCGGCGGGCGCGTCACCGGTGTATTCATAGATGCCGCGCACGGTGGCCTTGTAGGTCGTGGAAGGCTTCGTCGGATTGCCGACGGTCACCTTGCTTCCCACCTTGAGGTTGTTCTTCTTGGCCAGCGCCTGCGAGACCAGCACCCCATCGTTTTCCGTCTTGTAGCTCAGGTTCTTGCCTTTGACCACCTTGAACGTGCCATAGTCGTTGACTTTCACGGCTTCGGCCGTATAGAAGGCCTGCAGCGTCAGATCGCCACCGGTTTTATCCTCACTGGTGTCGCTTTTCGCGGCGATCGCCTGCAACGACTTGCTGGCACGCACCGGCACCGACGTGGCCAGAGTGTATTCGAACGTCACATTGTTCTTCTGCACGGCCTCCGCGTACTTGCTGTACAGTTCCCACGTCATGTAATTCGCGGTATAGCTGGAGTCCGCGCCATCACGTTTCGCTGAGGTCTTCGCACTTGGTCGGATCGTCGCCGACGCCTTCTGCGATTGGTATGTTTCGTTATTCGCGGTATCGTCTGCCCTCAGGACCGCCAGATCCACGGCGGCCGAGAACGACACCAGCAGTGCGAGCAAGGCCGTTAACGCGGTGCGCCATTTGACGCGACCGAGCGCGGCCCATGCGTTCTTGAGAACGAACATGCGGTACTTCTCCAGTTCTCTGTAGTTATGCGACGGCGCATGCCGACGCCAGCGTTGGCCGGGGCGCACCGTCAAGCAACGACAGCGAGGTACGCTTACAGCGCAATGCGCCCCGTGCAATCATCCTGCCCATCCAACGTGATTGTTTTCTTGCGCAACACTGTTATACCCCTGTGTGAAGTCTGAATACTTCCTGAAAATCGAAGGCTGGATACGGGCCACAACATGGCCGGAATCGCGGTTTCGGCTACGATGGATTGCGATGAAGCAGCACAGCACGAAGCAGCACGACAGGAAAAATTACGACGCGGAGCAGAAGAAACACGTCGCGGGCATGCCGATTCCCGACGCAGCTGGGGAAGCGGCCTCCACGGACAAGGGCGACGACGTCATGATCGATTCCGCCGGTTCCGGCATCGCCGAAAATTCCGTCGATTCCAACGATTCCGTTTTTCCCCGTCTGCCGCGCATCGCACGGCTTGTCTGCTCCGTCATCGGCGTCGCGCTCGCCGCCGCGATTGTATGGGCCTGGTTTCCGCGTGGTGCCGCCGCTTGGACGAATCCGTTGCATGAGATCGACGCGCCCGCACATTACTACTTCATTCGCAAGATTCTTGACGAGGGCATCGGCGCCGCCACCCATCTGTGGCCGAACGACGAATACTATCCGCCGTTGTTCCATCTGCTTGCGGCCGGTCTGATCAAACTTGCCGGCCTGTTCGGCATCAACCTGTCGATCTACGCGGCGTTCAACACGGTTTGGCTGGCCACTTCCGGTCTGGTATGGCCGATTTCGATTCAGCTGTACGCCTCCTATTTCACGAGGCGTCTGTCGGGTCCGGACGATGCCGTGCGATCCGCACGTTCCGCATCTACATGCCGGTCGACGGCATCGCAGCATTCCCCGCATTCCAATGTTTCCGTCCGCGCGATCGCAACAGCGCTGCTTCCCGCCGTACTTGCGCTCATCATCCCCTCTTTGGCTGTCGCTTCCGCATGCCATCCCTTCCAAATGCTGGCTTCCGGTCCGTTGATCACTTTCGGTCTGGCCACCACGCTTCTGCCGTTCTGGCTGTATACCACGCTTCGTTTGCTTGACGCGATCGCCGTTCGCGAGCACCTCGTCAAATGGAGTCTGCTGTTCCTTGCCACGGCTGGTATCTGCATGTTCGCCCATCCGCGCATCGTCTTCACCTGGCTGCTGCTCATGGCCCCCTTCGTATTGACCCGTCTGCCATGGAAAGCCATCGCGGGCCTCGCGGTCGTGGTGGTGCTCGGCGCGGGCGCGTTCCTCGCGTACATGATGTCCAGCTATCAATCGGACCGCTATTTCAACCCCGCCAGCTGGTTCCATACCTTCGTGCCGAATCGCACGGTCCCCGAGGCGCTGCGCGTCTACCTCACCGATAATATCGCCGGCGTGCAGGGCTGGTTCATGGCGGCAATCGTTCTGATTTCGCTGGTCATCACCATCGCTGCGATCGTCCGTCCGCAGATATTCGTCGCTCGTAATTCCGATATCGCGGCGAAGCGATCGCAGCAATCCGCCGTTTCCGAAACGGTTTCCGCCGGTGACTCGGCTGAGGCCACTGCCGTCGCTTCCACCGGATCTGGGAATCGCCGGATTTCCGCTGCCCGTCATACCCCTCGTTCCGAGGTGTCCCGTCTTCGCCGCGACGCGATCGCCATCGCACTGGTCTTCTTCCTGGTCGGCCTGGTCTACGTCTGTTCGACCGCTTTGACCGGGTGGTTCCCCAATATCGTTGCCGCCGCTTGGTATCGTGCCGAGACCCGGCCGCTCACCATGATTCCGTTCGGTGTGGTGTCGCTGGTCGTCTTTGCCGCGGTCGTTCTGCTGCGTTCCAGCCGTTTGCCGAACGTGACGAAAATCGTCGCGGTCATCGTACTTGCGGCGCTCGTCGTTTCCTGCCAATTCGGCAATACCGTCCGTTCCGGCTTGTCCGATGCCGTTTACTCGAATATGGCGATCGACGATTCGCAGCCGGATGAGCAGCTCACTTCCACGAAGGAGCGGATTCTCAAGAAGATGGTGGGGGAGACCGGCACCGATTCGATCGTGGTTTCCGATCCGTTGAACGGCTCCATGTATGCCACCGCGATGTATGGCGCGGATATGCTGTTCCCCATTTACAATCCGAAGGCCGAGAAGAACGGTGCGATTTATGGGCAGACGGAACGCGCGTTCGCTTCGGGCAACGGCAAGGAATTGACGAACACCGTATGTCCGTTGAGCGAAGATGGCGATGCATACTTCCTCAGCATGGGCGCCCAGGCACCGAGTCTTCAGATGTTCACGTTCAAGCAGCAGTACGACACGTTCCACGACCAGCAGCTGATCGACAAGTATGCGAACGACGGCACGATGACAAAGATTCAGGATTACTCCAACTTGTCTTCCAATGCCAAAGGCTGGGCGCTGTATCAATTCAACTGCCGATGAGTGCGGGAAATCCCGGTTCCGTCGTTCCCGACACGCCGTGTGTTGTTGTTTCCGTGTCCGCGTGGCCGTGGTTTTGGCGTCCCATGATGGGTTCCGGGTCGTGTCCGGCCCATTTTCGACACGCCGACAGATGCGCGTTTTTGCAACGTTTCACGCCATGCCGGCGGACGTCGATTTGCGTGGATCGCCCCGGTGCTGTAAGTTTATCTCTTGCTGCCGCTCAGCGAGTGGCCCGGAAGGTTCCGGGTCGCGAGGTGGGTGAGTGGTGGTGGTTTGAGAACTCAAGAGCGTATTTGTACTACTTCTTTATAGTCAATGATTGCCAGTTCATCGTCGGCCACGCGTTCGCGTGTGGTGCCGAGGGATCGGTCAAACGACGGTGAGGTTTTTGTGCGATGCGCCTTTCCTTATAAGGCGATCGTCAATTTTCTTATTTTGAGAGTCATCATGTCGATGTCTCTTCATGAAAAGGTTTTTTGTGGAGGGTTCGATTCTGGCTCAGGATGAACGCTGGCGGCGTGCTTAACACATGCAAGTCGAACGGGATCCATCAGGCTTTGCTTGGTGGTGAGAGTGGCGAACGGGTGAGTAATGCGTGACCGACCTGCCCCATACACCGGAATAGCTCCTGGAAACGGGTGGTAATGCCGGATGCTCCAGTTGATCGCATGGTCCTCTGGGAAAGATTCTATCGGTATGGGATGGGGTCGCGTCCTATCAGGTAGTCGGCGGGGTAACGGCCCACCGAGCCTACGACGGGTAGCCGGCCTGAGAGGGCGACCGGCCACATTGGG